>NZ_JTDM01000018.1:0-311788 GCF_000831325.1 Thauera sp. SWB20
AGTATGCCCGTGAGACAAGCCAGCGGCATAATTGCGGCCCGTGCGAAACAGCAAGGGCTGCGGAGGGCGTTAACAGGAAAACGGAAGATTCTTTCTGACTTGGTACTCGAGACAGCGCCGAGGGACTGGATCGCTCGCCTTCTCCCGTCCTTTCTCAGCCAGAAAACAAGGCCAGGAGTCTTTGCCGCGTCCCTGGACGGCGTGATGAAGCCTGCGACCATCTGCCGACCCGAGGCCTACGCCGTCGCACTGGCGGCTCTTTACAGTGACGCGGACGAGGCGCTCTCGGACTTGACCAACGCGCAGGAGGCACCAGAGTCGCTGAAAGTTCGCGCAAAGCGCTCGCGTCCCAGTGGGAGCAAACCGGCCGGGGCTCACACGGCCACTGAAGTCGCCGAGGCCTATTTCCGTTCGAATTTCAGTAACGCGGCGATGGCAAAGCTACTGGGGGGCTCGTGCACCTGGATAAGATCACTCTTGGTGCGGCTGAATCTTCCACCGGCGAGCCTCATTGGAAAGGCACGCAACCGAGCGGCTTTAATGTCTTTCAAAGCTGGCGCGAACATCGACTCGGCTTGCACTTCGGCTGGCGCGTCGGTCACAGACCTCGTAGATCTGCTCCGGTTTGACCTTGACCTCCTCGTGCCCTTGATTCGCCGGGGCTAAGCTAACCGTTCGCATATCGCTGCCACTCGAACTTCTGTGGAGTTCTACACCGGACCGCAGGTCGTTCAACAGCATGCAGGCGGCGCTCATCGACCCCTGGCGCCCACGAACCTGCAGGTCACACATCGCCCATGCAGCCATCCAGACGCTGCATTTGATGAGCATTCAGCACGCCGTCTGCCTGCTCAATCAGGGTTGCGCACCTCGCAAAGCGCCGAGCCCACCCGTCCTTGGTCACCACGTCTACCCCTTCACGCACACCACCTGCTTCAAGGTATGCAGGATCTCGGTCAGGTCGCGCTGGTTGGCCATCACTTCATCGATGTCCTTGTACGCCCCGGGAATCTCGTCGACCACGCCCTTGTCCTTGCGGCAGATCACCCCTTTGGTCTGGCGTGCGAGATCGGCTTCGGTGAAGCGCTTGGTCGCGGCCGTGCGGCTCATGCGCCGGCCGGCACCGTGCGCGCTGGAACAGAAACTCTCCGGGTTGCCCTTCCCGCGCACGATGTAGCTGCGCGCGCCCATGCTGCCAGGGACGATGCCGAACTCGCCCTGCCCCGCACGGATCGCGCCCTTGCGCGTCACCCACACGTCGGCGCCGTAGTGGTGCTCGCGGGCGACGTAGTTGTGGTGGCAGTTCACCGCCTCGGTAGTGACCGTAAACGGCGGCAGGTGGCGCGCCAGCCCCAAGAGCACGAGATCGAGCATCGCCTGGCGGTTGGCCATCGCGTATTCCTGCGCCCAATGCACCGCCTCGACGTAATCGGCGAAGTGTGCGCTGCCCTCGGCGAAGTAGGCCAGGTCACGGTCGGGCAGGTGGATCATGTGGCGCGCCATGTCCTTTCTCGCAAGCTCGATGAAGTACGTCGCGATCGCGTTGCCGATGCCCCGGCTGCCCGAGTGCAGCATCACCCAGACGCGCTCGTGCTCGTCCAGGCAGACCTCGATGAAGTGGTTGCCGCCCCCGAGCGTGCCCATCTGGTTCGCCCACTTGGAGAACTTGCCGAAGGCCTTGAGTAGTTGCGGGTGGCGCTCGGTCAGGGCCTTGAGGCCTGGCTCGAAGGGGCGCACTGCGTCGACCAGTACCCGGCCGTCCGCATGCTGGTCGCGGCCGACCGGCACATCGCGGCTGATCTGATCGAACACCTTTTTCAGCCGCCTCTCGTCGATGTCGTTGGCGGTGAGCGACAGCCGCGCGGCGACCATGCCACAGCCGATATCGACACCCACCGCCGCCGGGATGATGGCCTGGTGGGTTGCGATGACCGAGCCGATGGTCGCGCCGATGCCCAGATGCACGTCGGGCATCGCGGCGACATGGTGGTGGATGAACGGCAGGCTCGCGATGTTGGCGAGTTGCGCCTTCGAGCCTTCGTCGATGTCGTCGGTCCAGATCCTGACCGGTACGGCGCTGCCGTCGAGGACGGTCTTCACAGGCATGGGGGCGTTCCTCGCAATTCCTTTTCTACGCGTGACACCTGCAATCGGCTAACCAAGCGCCGTCACCTCGTCCCGAAGGTCAAACACGCAGTTGGGCCAGCGCTCTGCCCGGAGCGTGCATACAAACACCTGCAGGCGAGCGACGATCGGCTCGGCTGCAGGATCGTCCTGCATGACCTTCAGCGTCGCGCCCGGTGCCACGCGTTTCGCCAAGGCCTTGAGCTGACCCAGCGTACCGGTGTCCGACAGCAGCGCTTCGTGCAGATCGCGCTGCGCCATCGCCTGGATGAAGCTCGCGACCACCAAGGCCTCGCCCTCCCCTTCAGCGAGCACGAACTTGAGCCAGTCGAGCACCGCCGGACCGACACCGATTCGGCTCAGCTCAGCATAACTTTGCGGCCATTCGGCCTGCGGGTGACTGTGCAGCCACTGTGTCAGGCCCAGCGGGGTAAGACCTGTGTAATGCGGTTCGGCACGCCAGTAACGCGGATCGTCCCGGGGTGGCTGCCTAGCGTCCTGGTTCGAGCCTCGGCGCAGGAACGCCGGGATGTCATAGTTCCCTGCTTTCTTGAGCGTATCGCGGCGATCCGACCGTCGTCCCGAGCGCAGCACCACGGGCGCATCGAAGGCATCTTCGAAGTCGAAATACGCACCGCTTACCGCAGCCGGTGAGCCATAGTGCTCCGGCGCCTCATTCACGGTGAGCGGCGCCATGCAGGGGTCGACGCAGAAATCGAGGCTGCCGAGCCCGCCAAAGCCGGCAGGCAGCATCGAGGGCACCTTTACGAGATCGGGCATGTCCGCCGGCTTGTCGGCTTCGGCACGCGTCTCGACGAGCAGGAAATGCGTCAGCGGGCTGACCAGCTGATAGGCGACGGCCAGTTCCAGCGCCTGACGCGAGTGGGCGACCTCGGCGGCGAGTAGGGTTTCGATCTGCGCGGCCACGGCCATACGGCTGAGCGCCGAATCATGCTCGGCAGCAGTCAGGCTGGCCTCGCCCAGCGACTCGGGCGCCTCGGCATGCGCGCGCGTGCCGACCAAACGCACCGTCCCATCCGGCACCTGCGCAAAGCGTGCCCATACGGTCACCGCGTCGCCGTCGAACACCGAGCCCGGTAGCGCGCTCATCCAAACGGGCTTCGCACCTGCGGGCCACACCAAGTCCAGGGACGCCATGCGCTGCGAGCGCAGGCGCGCAAACATGCGCAGGACGGCCGGTTCCACGGCCTCTCCCGGTGCGACGAAGTCACAGGCCCCGCCGGTCTCGTCGGCCAGGCGGCGCAGCACACCCTCGGCAGGGGCGCTGCCAATACCGACGACGAAGACCCGGTGACCCAGCGCGCGCGCTTTCGCTACCGTGCGCTCGATCGCGTGGATCTGTCCGT
Organism: Thauera sp. SWB20; assembly: GCF_000831325.1. Classification (NCBI taxonomy): domain Bacteria; kingdom Pseudomonadati; phylum Pseudomonadota; class Betaproteobacteria; order Rhodocyclales; family Zoogloeaceae; genus Thauera; species Thauera sp. SWB20. The sequence continues at coordinate 3,492 of NZ_JTDM01000018.1, forward strand.
CCGTGATCAGCAGCAAATCGACCGGCGCGGCACCTTCCCCAGCGCCGGGGCTTACCGATGCGTCTCCGGCCAGGGCCAGGGTGGAGTCCAGCGCCTTCTCCATCTCGGTCCCACCCAGATCCGCCTGCAACTGCGCCGCCCAGCGCTGCCCCGCCAGCCGGGTCGCGGGGCTCGTGCGCCACAGCGCGCGCGAGCGATGCTCGACGGTGCTGCCGAAGCGTGACAGCGAGAACCGCTCACCCTCGCGCAGGCCGGCGACGATGGCCTGCAGCGCACGTCGCGCGGCGGCGATGCTGTCGCCCTGCATCGAGCCCGAGCAGTCCACCAGGATCTTTACCGCGAGCGGATGAGCCGACGCCGGCACACGCGGGCAGAAGCTCGCCAGCACGCTGACCGCGCCCGGCTGCACCGTGTCCTGCGCGCACAGGGCGAGCGAATCCTGCACGACCTCATCGAGCACGAGGATGAAGTCGCGATCGAGGCGGCCACCGCGCGCAAGCGACACGACCATCGCCGTCGTCTCGCCCTCGCCTTCGAGCCGCATCGACAGCGGATGGCTCGGCGAGCCGATCCGGGCGCGTGCGAGGGCGCCTTCGACGCGCAGGCTAAGCTCGAACGGATACGACACCATCAGGTCATGCTCGACCACCTGGTGCGGCTTTAAGCCGGCATCGGCCACCGGATCGCCATAACGCGGGGCGATCACGGTGGGCACCACCAGGCGCAGGCCATGCTGCTCGAACTGGACCACCTGGGCGTAGCGTAGCCGCACCACACAGGTCTCCCCAGGTGCGAGGTTGCCCAGGTTCAGGGTGTAGCTGTCATCGAAATTCTGCTCGAGCAGGATGGCGGTGTTGCCTTCGGCAATTGCGTCCTCATAGCCCTGCTCAGCCTGCTTCTTCTCGACCACCGCACCGGACAGGCGGCGATCGCCAATCTGGACCTCGACCCCGAGCAGCACGGCCGCCCAGGGCAGCGGGAAGGTGTAGACGAGCTCGACATGGCGATCGAAGGGGTTCGCAAAGCGCTGCTCGAGGTTCGCCTCGAACAGCGTGCCGCGCAAGCTGCCTTCAAAGCGCACGCCCTTGAGCGTCAGTGCCTCACCCGCGCGCGACTCGAGTCGTGCCGATTGCTGCTGCATCATGGTTCTCTCGCCTGTCGTTCGTTCTTGTTCGTGTTCGCCGGATCCGTCGGCGAAGCACCGTCTTCTTCGCCCTGCGCCGCCTTGAAGGCGGCCATCACGCCCTGGATGAACTGCCGTACCGCCTCGGGACTCAGCCCCGCCCGCTGCGGATCGATCACCACCTCGACGCCCTCGGCCACCGCCAGATGGCTGCACACCGACACGCTGCCTATGGCGCGTTCGCGAGCGGGAACCGGCGGCGGGCCACCGTGCAGCAACTCGCGGATGCGCTCGAGGGACACCCCTGCCGCCGTCCACTTCTTGATCAGCAGCAGTTGCTCGAGGTGCTTGCTCCCGTAGCGGGCCGCCCGGGTCTCGCCCTGCGGGCGGTCGACCAGGCCGATCTGCACGTAGTAGCGGACCGTGCGAGGCGGCAAGTCGACCAGGACGCAGAGATCGGCGAGCGGGTAGCTGGGCGAGGGGTTGTCGGGCATCACTGTGCGAGCCGTATTCATGCAGTCATTTTATACATCTTTGGTGTTTCTATACAACTGCGAGAATGGACCGTGCGAGGACGGACCGACGGTCGCTTGATATCCTGTCGTCCGATTCAAGACGCGGAACATTCCGAGCGTCCCGACGAACGAAGGTGAGTGAACGGCACTCGAGCATCCCTGACGAAAAACGATGAGCAACCCTGATCAAGCCACCCGCAGACTCGGACGGCGCATGGGCTTCCTGGCGACCCTGGCTTTCCTCGGATTCGGCTGGGTGACGTTCGATGGCGCGATCACGAAGCGCGAGGACCCCAACCACGCGCTGACCGTCGCGCCCGGCGTGGACGAATGGGTGCTCCGCCGCAATCGCAGCGGGCATTACTTCTCCCCCGGGCTCATCAATGGTCAGCCTGTGCGCTTCCTGCTCGATACGGGCGCGACGCACACCTCCGTGCCGGCGCACCTGGCCCAACGCCTCGGCCTGCGCCCAGGCGCCCCGTCGACGGTCTCGACGGCCAACGGAGCGGTGACGGTTCGCGCAACCAGAATTGACGCCCTGGATATCGGGCCATTTCGCTTCGCGGGTGCGCCGGCGCATTTGAACCCCGGGATGCGCGATGATGATGTGCTGCTCGGCATGAGCGTCCTCAAGCACCTCGAGTTCACCCAGCGCGGCGATGTGCTCGTGCTCAGAAAACCCGCTGGATAGTCATTCCAGGTGTGTCGATGCCGCCCCTGCTATGTTCATCGGCCCGGGGGCGTGGTTGTACGTTGATGGCCCACAGCACGAAGACGAAGCACTGGATCCCGCCGATCCACCCCTGGGTTGACAGCCCACGCCCGCCTCCGTTTTAATCAATCCATCGCGCCGATTTGAGAACACAGCTTGCGGGCGCCTAATAAATGCAGCTAAAGCGGCCACACAAGACCCGCTGAGCCTGCATGGCCATCGGGTCTTTTGCTTTTTGCAGCACCTCACGGGCGCCCAGCGCCCAACCGCCGGCATTAACGACAACTTGCCGGGGCGGATGAAAAATACCGGCTAAAGCGTCACCGCCTCTTCGCCCCCGCGAGGCCGGTCACGCCGGCTCAACAGGGGGCGAGGAGCATCACCATGATCAGCACGCAATCCACGGGCGACCGGCGCCTGACCCCCAGCCAGCGCGAGGCACTGGGCAAGTTCGTCCCCCATCCCTTTCCGCTCGCGCATGCGAGCACGCCGGTGCGCCAGCCGTCGAGCGAGCCCCTGCCGATCCGCCCAAGTTGGCTGGGCTGGCGTTGAGCCGGGGAACACGAGAGCCTTCATGTACTTGACGAACTGATCGTGGAGTCGGAGCCCTACCGTCGGGAGTGTGGATTGACACCCTAACCTATCTGGCCAGGCGACTCGCTTCCTCCCTCCAGTAGGCGGGTAGCGTCGAGCCTTGACGCGCAGGGCGGTGCATAAAATCGTGCAAGAGGTCTTCGAGCGTGTTGCGAAGCGAGGGGAGGCTCTTGATGACGAACTCAGATCGCGCACAAACATCCTTAGCACTGCCTCCGCGCACTGGCTTCGTCACACGGCCGGTTCGAACATGCCCGGCGCCGAGGTCGATCCTCGGTTCGTCAGCGACAACTTGGGGCACGAGTCCATCTTGGCCACGAGCTTGTACTTGCAAAGTTGATGATGACGAGCGACACAAGGCCACAGAACGCGGCCCCCCGTACCGACTGGTCTTGACTCGGAGCGCGGTGAGTTGACCGACTTCTAGCTCGCGACCGACTCAGCAGCCACGGCGTTCCGATCGTCGAACTCGAGCAATTTTGAAGGAGGGAGTCCCAGCGCCTGCGCCAGCCGAACGATGTTCAGAAGCGCGACGTTTCTTTGCCCGCGCTCGACGCCCCCGAGGTAACTTCGCGCGAGACCGCTCTCAAGCGCGAGGTATTCCTGCGACCAACCGCGGCTTCGGCGAAGCTCGGCAAGGCGCTTACCGAAGAGAACCCTGGGGTCTGAGGTAGCCACACGCAGTCGGAAATGAATTTTCGACTGATGCTAGGGGTGAGGCCACTATGAGGCGACGCTCTATGAGTGACAATGGGCGCGCCGACACGTACCATTGCCACTCGATTCTGACGACTTAGACGACGAGACTTCGTGCAGTTAAGGGATAAGGCAAGCGTCATTCGGACGTTGCGTGGGCATCTGCATCGGCGCGAGCACGCCGCCTTTGTCACTGTGTTTCTCGACGGTGAGGTTCAGGCTTTCCGGGAGAACGACGACTACTTGAAGGCCCTTGCCGGCGAGGCCTTGTGTCTCCTCCTGGAAGCACCGCAAGCCGCCGAAGAGCTGCTGAGGGAGTACGAACGGCTCCTTCTCGGGACAGAGATATCCGCTCCTTACTCGACGGTCCTCAGCCTGGCAGAGCGTTTGAGTTCAAACTCGCTGCACGCTATCGCGAGGACACTTCGCGATGAGGATCGACGTTGGCCCGCACGACGCCAACATCGCAATCGAAAGCAGCAGGAACCAGCCAAGGCCCTTTCCGAGCCCGTTATCGAGGTGCGACGCGTCGTCAGTAGCACGCTCATGCGCTTCGGTGATCCGAACGCGTCCGACGCAATGGGAATCCGACGATCGGTTTTCAGGAGTAGCCAGGAGAGGTCGTTTCTCAAGGCCTTGTCATTGAGATTTCCCGCGCTACTTGCGCTGCCGAATTATCCACTTGACCAGATGATCGAGTTCAGTCGTCTGCGCGAACTCGTCGGCAAGTCGACCTGGGCCTACGCTAAGAACTGCAGAGTCGATGCAGTGCTGGTCGTGCCGGATGAAGGAGACCCCGTTGCCGCGTTCGAACTCGATAGTTCATATCACGATCGGCCCGAGATCAAGTCCCGTGATGAGATGAAGAACGCGATTTTCGGCCTCGTTGGGCTCCCCTTTTTTCGTCTGCGTGCGGATTCCCCAGAGACGATGACAACGGATGACTGGTACGCATTCCTGACTGATGAAGTGGCTCCAAACATCGATGTCGGACGGCGCTTGCGAACGCGGTCCAGCGCAACCAAGTTTGTCCCTGTCTGAGCAACTGTCTTGCGAGTCAAGCGAGATGAATCGAATCGTTCCAAGAGGCGCCGGATCGGACCATCGCGTTGAGGATGGTCAGCAGCTTGCGCATGCAGGCAACGATGGCAACCTTCTTGGGTTTGCCAGCGGCGACGAGGCGGTCGTAGAACTGCCGGATGACGCGATTGAACCGGATTGCGGCGAGCGTGGCCATGTAGAGCGCGCGCCGGACGTCGGCGCGCCCGCCGAAGATGGTTCGTTTGCCGCGCATCTGACCAGAATCGCGATTGAAGGGGGCGAGGCCGATCAAGGCAGCGATCTCGCGGCGAGACAGGGCGCCCAGTTCGGGCACGTCCGCGATCAGCGTGGCAATAGTGGCCGGCCCGATGCCGCGCACGCTCGCGAGCTGGTGGGCGAGCGCGGCATGATGGGCGTCGATGTGGCTGGCCAGTTGGGCCTCGACGGTATCGAGTTGCTGGCGGATGGCCTTCATGAGCGCCTCGATGCTGGCTCGGGCGGCCTTGTGGCTGGTGGCCAGGCGCTGGCGCTCGGCCACCAGCATCGTCACCAGTTGTCGACGCCGAGCCACCAAGGCCTGCAACGCCTGCTGCTCGGCTGTGGGCAGGGCCTTGACGAACTTGTCGCGCTCGGGGTGGCGTGCCAGCACTTGGGCCAGCACCGCCAAGGCGTGCGCGTCGATGCGGTCGGTTTTGGCCAGATAACCCATGGCGCGGGCGAAGTCGCGCGCTTGGCGCGGATTGACCACCGCGACGGCGAATCCGGCCGCCTGCAGGGCACAGGCCAGATCCCGCTCGAGGCCACCGGTGGCCTCCATCACGATCAATTCGACCGTCTGCCCGGCCAGGGCCGTGATCAGCGCTTCGTGACCGGCGTCGTCGTTGGGAAACGTCCGCACATCCGTCGTCACCCCCAAAGCGGCATCGAAACTGAGCTTGGCGATGTCGATGCCCACCACGATCGATTCGGGCATGTTCCTACCCTCCCATCCTTGCAAATGCGATGTTCAGTCCAGCAACTGTTCGGGCTTCGGCGGAACGGTCGCGACGGCGCGCCATCTGCTCAGACGCGGGCTTGGAAGCCCCGAGGCGCAACAGGCTGCGCCGCCGTGCCCGAAACGACCCGCGCTGTGGATTTGTGGACGATGGCCTGTCGGCCACCGGGCCGCTTGCCGTGGAAAAGTCTGACGACTTTCCCACCGCGCAGCCCTTCGCCCACAAGCTCCACAGCGCACCAATCATTTGTATAGAGATCATTCTGGAAGATACAAGGCGTAACCGCTGCCCTTCACAGTCATCACCTGACCAGCCTCACCCCCACCGATTCCAGGCCATCCGCAGCAAGGCCGCATTGGCAGCATGCCGGTCAAAGCGCGCCGGGTCGAAATCCTCACCAGCCCATCGAAGCAGCCGACGACCTTCATCATCCACCGGCCGCTGTGAAATCTGCTCCATGAAGTCCATGTAAGCCGCTACACCGCCCACATCCTCAGGCGGACAGGCTCTCTCGCCCGCCGACACATAGGCGTAGCCCCGCTGCTCGCCGTCAAGCGACTCAACACGCTCGACCACAACGCGATGCTGCCAGCTATCGCCAAAATCGTAGAGATAGGAGAAATGGTCTCCGACTGTCACTACGCGGTCCAGTCTGACTCGGCGCTCATCGAGGATTTCCCGCTCCGGGTCGTCTTCGGGATGCGGAGTTGCATAGTAACCGGTCACTGAGCGGCGTCCTTCTCCAGCCTCCGTCCGCGCGGAACAATCCCTCCCACATTCATCAGGGAGGAGCCGGCAGTGACCAGGGCGACAGCGACCAACAACAAGTGGCGGCGGCGTAGCCGTCAGGAATGGCAAGCAGTCATCGCGCGGTTTGCCGAGAGTGGGCTGGGGGTCGAACCGTTCTGCGCCCGTGAGGGGCTCAGCGAGTCGACCTTCCGGCGCTGGCGTAGCCTGCTGGGCGAGCCGAGTACGCAGTCCGCCGCGCCGGCGATGGAGCGCATCGGCTTCGTCGACGCCGGCACGCTCAAACTCGGCGGCACGGGTCGCCTCGAGCTTCGACTCGATCTGGGCGAGGGCGTGATCCTTCACCTGTCGCGCGGCTGATGTTCTTCCCCGAAGGCGCGGTCCGGGTCCATGTTTATGGCCGCCCGGTCGACATGCGCAAATCCTTCGATGGCCTGTACGCGCTCACCCGCCAGGCGCTCGGCTGCGATCCGCTGTCGGGCGAGCTGTTCGTATTCATCAACCGGCGCGGCACGCAGATGAAGGTGCTGTACTGGGATCGCACCGGATTCTGTGTGTGGGCCAAGCGCCTCGAACAGGGACGCTTCGTGTCGAACTGGGCGCAGGTTCGCACGCGCCAGATGGACTGGACCGGGCTCAAGCTGCTGCTCGAAGGCATCGAACCGGCACGCACCAAGCGCCGTTTCCGACTGCCCGCAAACGCCGTGCAACCCGCATGAATGCTGGGTTATACGGTAAAATATGCGCCATGCCCGCGCCGCACTCCGCCCCCGTTCCGACCCTTGCCGAGGCCGCCCAGTGGGCGCCCGAGCGCGTCGTCGAACTGGCCCAGGCGCATGAGGATCTGCAGCGCCAAGTGCAGACCATCCAACATCAGCTCGAGTGGTTCCGCCGCCAGCTCTTCGGCCAGAAGAGCGAGAAGCGCCTGGTCCCACCGGACCCGGCGCAGATGCATCTGGGCGAGCTACCGATCCCCGAATCGCAGCCCGACACCCCCGGCAAGACCGTGGCGGGACACACCCGCCGTGCGTCGCGCACCGACTACGCACAGGACAAGGACGAATCGGCGCTGTTCTTCGACGAGACGCGCGTCCCGGTCGAGACCATCACGCTCGCCAACCCCGAGACCGAGGGACTCACCGCTGACCAGTTCGAGGTGATCGGCGAGAAGGTCAGCCATCGCCTGGCGCAGCGCCCGGGCAGCTACGTGATCCTCAAGTACGTGCGCCCGGTCATCAAGCGCCGCGACACGCAGACGATCCACTGCCCGGCGGCGCCCGTCGGGGTGATCGAGGGCAGCCGCGCCGACGTGAGTTTCCTGGTCGGGCTGCTGCTCGACAAGTTCGCCTGGCACCTGCCGCTGTACCGCCAGCATCAGCGCCTGGCCGATGCGGGGATCACGGTCAGCCGCGCCTGGCTCACGCAACTGGCCGCACAGGCCGCCGCGCTGCTCGTGCCGATCTACGAGGCGCAGCTCGCATCGATCCGCGCCAGCCGCGTCAAGGCCATGGACGAGACCCCGATCAAGGCCGGCCGTGCCGGCCCGGGCAAGATGAAGGGCTGCTACTTCTGGCCGGTGTATGGCGAGCTGCACGAGATCTGCTTCCCGTTCTTCGATAGCCGCGCACACAGCAATGTCGAGAAGGTGCTCGGGCTCGAGCCGGCCGAAGGCAGTGTCCTGCTCTCGGACGGCTATGGCGCCTACGAGACCTACGCGAGCAAGACCGGGCTCACGCACGCGCAGTGCTGGACGCACTGCCGGCGCGAATTCATCAACGCCGAAGCGGCCGAGCCCGAGCTGGCGGCCAAGGCGATCGCGTTCATCGGCGCGCTCTACGCGGTCGAAGCGAAGATCCGCGACGACAAGCTCAAGGGCGAGGCCAAGCGCGAGTACCGGCTCGATCACGCCCGCCCGATCGTGGCGGCCTTCTTCACCTGGGTAAAGGAGCGCCTGGACGCGCAGGGGCTGCTGCCGACCAACCCGCTGACCAAGGCGCTGATCTACGCGCACAAGCGACGGGCGGCACTGGAAGTGTTCCTGGCCGACCCGGATGTGCCGATCGATACCAACCACCTCGAACGAGCGCTTCGACCGATTCCGATAGGTCGGAAAAACTGGATGTTCAGCTGGACCGAGCTCGGCGCCCAGCATGTGGGCGTCGTCCAGAACCTGATTACGACCTGTCGGCTGCACGAGGTCGATCCTTACGACTATCTCGTCGATGTGCTCCAGCGCGTCGGCCAGCACCCGGCCGCCGACGTCGCACAGCTCACGCCCAGGCTGTGGAAGGAGCACTTCGGGAAAGCTCCGTTGCGCTCGGATATCTCAAGCCCCGCTGCGTAGCAACGACGCCGCTGGGTGAGCGCTTACGTTGCATAGGTCTTGCCGCCAATCTCGAACTCATGCAGATGCGCGTCCGTCCAGCCCATTGCGGCTTGAACGTAGTGATGAAGCTTGCCCAGCGTCGTATCGCCATCGACAAGCAGTCGCCGCCAGATAAGCGGTTCAACCTCCTGGAGCTCGATGCGAAGGGTGTAGGCCTTCACGACGGATTTTCGCGACATCCAACCTCCCTGTTTCCTCACTACCAGCAATTACAACGGCAGGCGCAACTCGAGCAGTTCGGGGGTCACAGCGCGTCCAGCAGCTTCATGAAGTTCCGCTTGCGCTTCCACTCCAGCCGGATTTCCGCCAGTTCGTCGCCGAACATGCCCAACTGCTGGTGCGCCACCCGCAGTGCGCGGATCTTCTTGACGATTGCAAAGGCCTCCCCGTAGTGGGAACCGCGCGAGCCGCCTTCAACCCGATGCGGCAGCAGGCGCTTGTAGAGCGCGATTGCCTCCTCGTGGTGCGTCGTGCCCCGCGCTTCGGCCACCGACTCCCACAGGCCAACATCGACCTTGCCCCCGCTGAATGCATCCCACATGGTCTCGGCCTCACCCTCGCGCAGAAAGATGGACACGATGTCGCCCCGGCAGGGTTTGTCCCATGGACTGCGGCGAACGCGGCTATCGGCGGCTTCTTCCTCCGCGACCTTCTGCCACAGGAAATCGAGCGCCCGCTTGCGCAGCGCGGCCTCGCAGCCAATCAGACCGGCGACTTCCATCAACTTGAAGAATGAACCGCAGCCAGGGGCCTGCTCGAAGCGCTGCCAGGCGAGTCGCTCTACCTCCGCATGCCGCCCAAGCGCCAGCTGCAGCTCGATGGCAAGGCTCAGCAGGTCGTCATTGCGCTCATTCGGAAACGCCGCAATCCCCTGCTCCACCCAGCACAGCGCCTCCTCCTTACGGCCTCGGTCACGAAACAATCCGACCAGCGTCAGGAAGCACGACGGGGACGACAGATTCTTCGCCTGGATGGCGACCAGCAACTCGAAGTCATCCGTGCAGCGAGCAATATCCTTCATCGCCGACTCCACCTGGAAGCGTCGCGTGCTCCAGTCGCTACGATAGTGCTCGGGACCCAGGGTCGGCAGGGCCAGCCAGTCGCGCTCGACCCGCTGCCGATATGCGGCCAGCCCTTCCTCGCCCAGCGCCTCGGCGTAGTCGGGGAGCACCTCATGAAAGGTGTCCCATTGACCATTCATCTGGAAACCGTACAGGCGCTCGGCCAGCGCAACGGGGTCGGGATGCAGGGCGTTACAGGCCGCCAGATGCACTCTTCGCAGTTCAACAACCGCCGGCATCACCTCGCCGCCGGAATCGTCGATGTGCTGCAAGGCCTCTTCCGCGAGCGCGATGGCTTCCTCGATGACCTCGATGAGTTCCTCCTGGCCGTCCGCAATGCGCTGTGACAGCAGTTCCCCGAGGTCTTCCAATCGGATTGCGTAAGCTCCAGCTTCCCGATACTCAATGAAGCCGTTCGTGCGGGTGGCCTGCTTGACCACCTTACGCAAGTCGGAAAGACCGGTGCTATCCGCCACGGTCGCTGCCATCAACAACTTTTGGCGCAGGGCGTCATCACGCCAGGATGCTTCGACGATGAGCTTGCGCAGTGCTGCAACATCCAACCCCTGCAGGTAGGCCTCTATGCGCCCTTCGTCGGACTGCCAGTCATTTTTCGCTGCCATCAATCCACCAGTGCCTTCAACAGCGCATCCCGCGCATCCTGGTAGAACTCGATGTCCAGCTTGGTCGCCATATCATCCGACAGGTCGAACAACTGCCGCCGGCAGCTAACTGGCATGAGCAGCGATTTGGCGCCCTTCTCGACCGCCATCTCGGCGATGGTCACAGCGTTGTGAACGGGCTCGATGGTGCCCCCGATGGTCACCTCACCAACCACAATCAATCCACCGCGGACCGACTTCCTCAGCAAGGCGCTCGACAAGGCAATCAGGCAGGCGACTCCGGTCTTGGCCCCACTCTTGGCTGCGTCGAACCCCCGAAGCTGCACCGAGAACTCGTGCGAGCGCGGGTCACGGTCGCCGACCAACTGCGCTGCGCGGGTGTAGAGGTTCTGCTCCGCGCAGCGCACGGACTCCTGAAACGCTGGCGGCACGGGCTTATTCAGCACGCGAACACCGCTTCCAGGGCCCTCGGTCACCTCCAGCCGGAACAGGCCCGGGTGCTCGTCCGCACCACCGGGACTGAGCGTCCAGATTTGGCCCGACTCCAGCGGTTCATCGCCGATGCCCTCCTGGCTGCGCAGCTCCGGTGTGGTCACGAACTTCTCCACCCCTTCTGCGCCCAGGGTGTAGCTAAAGTGGGTGTTGCGGAATTCGGCCGCGCCGATGCGCTTTTGCTGCTCCTTCACCCGTCGACGTACCTCGAGCGCCAGTCGCACCGCCCACTCGAGGTCCTCATCGCTGACCGCTTCCTCTGCGTCCGGATGCAGCAGCTTCAGCAAGCCGCTCACAGTCTTGTTTACCGCATTGATGTCCCGGCCGGACAAGGCGCCACCGAGGAACACCCTGCCCTGCATCGTCGACACCCGGCTCTGGTTGCGCAGTTGCGTGAAGCACTCGGACAGAAAGTCGCTCACCAAGCCAAAGTGCTGGGTAAACAACGCCGGGTTCATCTTCGGCACGTCCCACCCAGGCAGGAAGCCGTGAATCCGGTCCATGAAGGCGGTGTCGTCACGCATCTCGGGAGGCAGCGGGCCGAGCAGATGACCGATGCGCTGTTGATGCTCGACGTCTACGTCGAAGTTGCCGACCAGCACGATGGAGCCATCGGCGCGGATGCTCTCCTTGCCACGCGAGAACTCGCCCGACTCCATGTAGCCCTTCATGATGTTGACGCCGTCCTTCTGGTCGAAGGACACGCCTGACACCTCGTCGAAGCAGACCACGTCGTACTGACACACCAAGCCGCGCTGACCGTTCGAGTTATTCACGAACATGCGGGCCACGGTCGCCTTGCCACCGGAAATCAGATGCGCGTAGGGCGAGACCTGCTGGAATAGGTGCGACTTGCCAGTCCCGCGCGGTCCGAGCTCCACCAGGTTGTAGTTGCGCTCGACGAACGGCACCATGCGCAGCAGCAGCGCATCCTTCGCGCGGTCGTTCAGCCCATCGGGCTCGAAGCCGACGCTGCGCAGCAGGAAATCGCGCCACTCGGCCGTGGTCAGCTGCTTGCGCCCCTCGGCAAGAGACGTCAGCACATCCCGCTTGGAGAGCTGAATCGCACGCAGAGCGTCGATGCCGAACGGTCGCCCACCCTTCTCCTGAGCAATTGCGGCGTCGTAGCCGAGCGTGATTTCGGCGTAGAAGCCGCCCGTCAGCATGCGCTCGTGCTCCTTGATGAGCTCGGGCGAGATACGCACGTCGTTCAGCCTCAGGCTGGGCAAGGACGCCACATAGGAGTCGCTCTTCGCATCCAGGCGCGCCGTGATGATGTCGATGATTTTCACCGACCCGGTCTCACGCGCCCTCGCCTTGAAAAGCTCCTCCTCCCCGGCCTTCACGGTGCGCGACTGCAGCTGTCGCTGGACGATTTCCAGGCCCTCCTGAATCTCGGCCTCGTCGGTCGTCGCGCAGTACCGCCCCAGCAGAAACTCGACCACGTAGGTCGGCACCGGGAACTGCCTGCTGAAGGTTCGCACAAGGTCCTTGCGGACGATAAAGCCGTCGAAGGCAGAGGCCGCCTTGCGGTCGAGGTCATCGAGATTCATCGTGTTCTGCACGCTCTGTACTTGTTCGTCTCGCGGGCAACTTACTCGCCGACAGTCGTATTCATCTTGGCCAGCAGCTTACCCTGGCTGTCGAGCACCACCAGGACCGCCGCGGCCCCCTCATTCGAGTCGTCCGCCACCGCCAGCGAAGCCTTCCCCTCAACCAGGTCCTTGACCGCCGCGGCGATGGAGGAGTCTTCCGCTGCAGCCTTGGTGCGGATATCGACCTTCAATCCGGGTAACGGCGGTAACACCTCGACGTTGCAGCGCAGTCCGCGCCAGGCGAGCTTGGAGATAGAGACGTTGGTCTCCGGCGCCCCGCCCTCCAGTTCGAGCGTCAACTCGGGCACCAGGCATTCCTGCAAGCTCAGTCCGCCATGGGCGTACTCGGCGCCGGCTACAAAGCTCGCAATGCCGGGCGCAAAGGCAATCTGCACCTGCGGGCACCAATCCCAGCCAAAGGTCAGCGGCGTCGCCGTCGCACTGTCCTTCAACACCGCACAGCGCCCCCAGCGGGTCTCGGCCTGTGACTTGGCCAGCTCCGCCTTGGGCATGCTGCCGGGCACCAGCAACCAGCCGTGGTCGGTCACGATGCGAAACCGCCGCCAGCCCGCATCGGCCAGCGCCTGCAGGCGCTCGACAATCTCGGCCAGTTGGCCGTCGATGTCGCGAGCCAGCCGCAGGCCATGCTCATGCCCGAAGTGGTCCAGGTCGCCGCACTCCACCCAGGCCTTACCCGCCGGGTCGCCGGTTTCGCTACCAGTCAGAGGCTCGTACCCCGCGTCCGCCAGCAGCTTGCGGAAGTTGTAGGTGTTCAGCGGCTTCATGGTCGCGGCCACATTGGGCTCGAAATCCACATCGTCCGCCTTGCCTGCAATCAGATTCGCAACCGGAGACACCCAGGCCTTGCCCGATGCAGTGACCGAGGGCAGCGAGGTCCAGCCCGAATTCAGCGCGACCTGCCCCAGACCCCCCAAACGACCTGCCAGCATCTGTGCGACGTCGAAGCGCAAACCGTCAACAAACACCACGCAGGTGCCCGCGGGGTCACTCACTTTCGAGACGCCGCCTGGATTGAGCCCACCAGACTCGACCACTGCCTTCTGGAACGCGACACTCGAGGCTTCCAACCAAGGCAGATATACCGCGCGCAGTGCGGCCGTTACAGCATCCTGGTCCGCCTTGGTATGCGCTTGAGCCAAAGCCTGCAGCGCTTCAGCATCGACGCGCCAGGCCTCTTTTCGATATCCCTCCGCCTGGGCCTCCAACGAGTTTCCAAACGCTGTCGCCTCGGTGTGTTGCGCTACGAGCGCGAGATGCCCGAGCGCGCGAGCGAGCGGCGCCTTCCCCATCTGAGCCCAAAGCCATGAACGGCGCTCGCCGTGCTGCTTCTCGGCATCCAGAATCGCAGCGCGCGCCTGAACCGCCGTCATCGCGCTCAATGCATTGAGCCGGTAGCGCAGGTCAGACTCACCTTCGTCATTCGCCTTGGGGTAGGCCGAGGTGTCGGCGAACAGGTCGCCCATTCGGTACTGCACTCTGGAGAGCAGCTCGACAACCGCTGGGAAGCTCGAAAAGGCGTCCTTGTACAACTCCCAGACCGCCCCCCACGAGCCGGCCCTGGCTGCCAGCTTCTCTGCCGCGGTCAGCTCGCCATCCTTGGCCGGGTCGAAGCCGAAGTCCTTGCGGCAACGGCTGACGAACACCTCCCAGCGTCCCCCCTGCCAGGCACACTCGGTGGCCTTGGCGTCGTTCATCCACACAAGGATGTCCCGCGTCGGATTCGGTGCCAACAAGCTGTCCAACCAGGCCGCATCAATCAAGCGACCTCGCAGCTCATCGACCGCCTTGCCCATAAGCTCGCCCGACGACAGGGCGCGTAGCAAAGCCTTCTGTGTCGCTTGGTCTTGAGCGACATCCAATCCCAGACCACCATTCTTCGACGTCAGGAAAGCGTTGAGCGTCCAGTCCTTGGCATTGACCTGAGTCCAGAACACACCGCGATACTGCAACTCAGCGAGAGGTTGGAGGTGGCGTGGGCAGGACTCAATGGCACGGAGGTCGGCACGCGAGACGCCCGGTAGGTACACCACCGGCACGCCATCCAGCGCCACACCATCGAGCTTTCCGGCCAAAGCACATTTCAGCCAGATGGCCGGACCTTGAAGCGCCTCGGGCGCATACTCACCAAGCATCAAAATGGGCCGACCCGAGGCTCGCAAGGCCTTTACGACGGGAACCCACTGGCGCTCTGCGTCCGTCCAGAGTATCGCCTCTGGCTGTGCTTGCACCGATTTATTGAACCTGCCTGCCTCTTTCAGGGCCTGGGCAAGGGCTTTGAGAATATTCATTCAGCCTTCCTGCAGAAACCCATCACCAGTCTGCGAACTCACCAGAAACGGCGTGCGTGTCATCGACAATTATCCCAACAGTGGCATCTCCAGAATCTTCTGGATTAGGTCGCCACGGCGGAAGGTGGCCGACAACTGGAGCGTGGACACCGCCTTACTGCCGTACAAATCGTCAAGCGCGTGCTGGATGTCCTCGGCCGAACGCGCGAAATCATCCTCCCCGTGCGTCTCGATGTACCGCTTGGCCTCATCGAAGACACGATGGGTCAATCCCGACAGCGGCAGCTTTAGCGCCTTCAGAATACGCTGCCCCATTCGCATCGCGATGAAACACGAGGCGTAGCGCACCAACAGTGCGTCATCTGAGCTAGGCCTACGTCGATGGTTTTCGGCAATGCGATAGAGCAACACCGCCACAATGACCTGCGCCCCATTCACGTCGGCCGGAAACACATTGTCGTAGAGCTTCCCGAAGTGCTCCCGAGTCAAGAATTTGGCTTGATGCGGTGCCGCGCGCCATACCGCAAGCAGCGCCTCGGCGGCCGCACCCGCTGTGATATCGGTGGACTTCGGCGCGCCATCCGTCCGCTTGCGCCGATAATTGAAACCCAGCGAGGCAATACTGGCTTCGAGCTGACGCTGAATTTCATCATTGGCACGCAAGTCCTTCAGATCGACTGGGTTCTGGCTGTTGGTCGCGTGCGTGATCTGGTGAACGATGTCTTCCTTCTCTTTCGGCAGTTCATACACCCGCACCAGCACGCTGGCCTGCGCCGGCAAGAATTCGCCACGCTCTGCCATCTCGTCCAGCGTCTTGTAGATCGTCATGCAGGTCTGCGCACCGTTGACGATCTGAAGGTTCTCCGCCTGCACCTGATAATCCCCGCCCTGCAGCCCGTTGTACTTGAAGTGGTCGCAGATGATGGTGAGGCCGTTGTTGAAGAAGTAGAAATTTTCCGGCGCGCTCGAGCGCAGGGTGGCACGGATGCCCTCGTTCACCCGGTTACCGTGCAAGCCGAGATAGCGCCGCACATTGCGCTCCAGCAGGCGTTCGCCGTGCGCCTTCATCAAGGCCCCCACTTCGGTCACAGGCATGCGACCCACGCACACCCGGCTGAAGTTCATGTCCTCAACATTGGCCTTCCCGACCAGGCGTAAGGTCGCGTCCACCTGCTTGGGCCGCTGCAAAATGCCGACAAGCACATCGTGATTGACGTGCTCCCAAGTCACCTGCTCGCCGAACCCCGCCAGCTCGATCAGGCGTTGAGCCTGATCGTTCCAGCGCAGGCCGTTGTTGCAGGCAATCGCACGCACCCGTGGGATGAAACCGTCGCGCACCATCGCGCGCGCCTGCTCAACCCGCACCCGCAACCTGTCGTTAATGGTGCCCAGTTCAGCTTGAGGATCGAAAATGTGGCGGATCGCATTGATGAGCGCCTTGATGCCGCCCTCATCGAAATTGCCATCGGCCTCGAGCCTCGTTGCGTACTTGGACTGAAAAACGGTGACGACGAACTCGCCGTCCACCTCCTCCGTCACCTGCATCGCATCCACGCCAAAGTCGCCACTGCCATCGGTCACACAATCGAATGCTTCGCGTGCATCCAGGTCGAGCATGGTCTTCACGCACAGATACACAAATGCTAACGACCGCAACCGGCCTTCATCGGTCAGCTTCAGCTCATCCCTGGCCCATTCACGGATTTCATCCTGCACGCCCTTAAGACGCTGATCGATGATAGATGCATTGAGATTCATTATTCCTTCTCCTTGCTTGCCGCCGCCCGCTTTTCCGTCAGCGTTAGATGATAGTCATTGATGCGGTCGCCGTTGAACTTGTGGAACCACGGTGCGCTCTCCACATCCTTGCCGCGGTCCTTGTCCCACTTGATGTTGAGCTTCGGGCCCTTGTTGTGACGCAACACACCGGCGGTCATCCAGGGCCGGATGTTGAGGCGCACGCCGTCGTTGAGGTCGGGGTTCCAGCCGATGGCTTGCTCGGCGAGCGGTTTCCAGCGCACGAAGATGTCGAAGGGCGCTTCGCCTTCGAGGATGGCTTCGAGCTTTTTCTTCAGCGCCTGCGCGGCGGCCAGCCGCTGCGGGGCCCCGTCGAGGCCGCTGGCCACACCCGCCTCCTGGATGCGAATCCAGTCGCCCAGGTAGGTATGGATGAGGCGCTCCAGGTTGCGGGCGTCGAGCTTGTGGTAATTGACCAGCGCGCCGAAGCCGTCCTTGAGGCCGTCCCACACATGCCAGATGAAGGGGCGGTGTTGGAAGCGCTTGGCGTGCTGTTCGAAGAACTTCTCGCGCAACCACACCTCCAGACTCTTGCCGGCGCAGTCAGCCTCGGCCAGCAGGCGGTCGAGGGTGGAGGCTTTCCAACTGCCGGGGGTGACGGTTTCCCAGGCGTCGATGAGGAGTGCCAGCAGGCGCTCGTGGGCGGGCTTTTCACCGCGCACAGCGGGCAGGCAGACAAGGCCGTCGTCGTCGGCGTGACCCACAAGGTGCCTGCACCTCTCCGTCCAGTTCCGCGTGGCATCGCTCAGCTCAAGACTGTCATCGCGTTCAGTAGGCCACCGATAGCCGAGGAGGCGTGCCACTGCGACCTGAAGCGGGTCTGACGAGGCGGCCGGGTGACCATGGAACAGCCACTGCGTCGGGTCTTCGGTATAAGTGGCTGGCAAACCGTTCGGGAATTGACGTTCGGCCTCTGCCTGCCAGCGCGGCAGGTCAAAGCCCACCCGTCCCAAGGCTGCGTTGGCCACGCAGATTCGCCGGTCAATATCGTGCACCGCCTCGGTGTATTCGTCCGAAGAGCAAAACGCCATCACCGCGGGCAGCAGCGATTCGTCGCGGGGAATGATCGCAGCGGTGGTCTGGTTGTAGAAGTTACCGAGATACTGGCCGGCTTCCAACTGCCGCATCCGGCTCACCGCCACACCCTTCTTACCCCACGCTGCCTGGCCACGGATGTAGGCGAGGCCGCTGCTCATCAGGTCTCCGCTGCCCTGCTGCCAGTAGAACAGCGAACTCAAACCCGTAAGCTTGCCGGTCTCTTCCGGAGACTCCTGCATGTACTCCCAATCCGGCGTTCGCAACGGAAGTTCCCAGAAGAAGCGGCAGTAACGAGGGTAGTCGCTCGTCTGCAAGCCCACATAGGGCGTGGCGAACTCGGAGAGCGGCGGCAGGCTTCCACCCTGGGTCAGGGCAACCAGATAGTCGGGGCTTCCGCTGACCTGCGCGAAAGGAAGCGCATCGGGCGCGGCTGACCGAAGGGCCGCGGCCTTCTCCTCCGCTGTGCGATGTATCGCGGCATCGACAACGGCGATGTGGCTATCCACTTCCGGTACGAGACGCTCGAACACCAGCAGGGACGGGAACGCCCCTGCCGCGTCCGCGCTACGGAATGCCCCCTCGCCTAGATTGGCGACACTCTGCAGAGCCGCCTGCTGAAGGATGGCGCGACGGTGCGCCCCATAGCTGCCAGCGAACAGCCAGGACTGCTGTAGCACACAACCGACTCGGCCTTCTGGTTTGGCGAGTTTGAGGCAATACTCCAGAAACACCGCTCCCAGGTCGTGCCGCGCGTCGTAGAACTGCGCCTCGACAAACTCACGCAGCGCGTCACACATCCGCCCGCGGCCCAAGAAGGGCGGATTAGTCACCACTACGTCGTAACGTTCCCGGAGCAAGGCGACGGCACGCGCAAACCCCTGCGCGGCGATGAACTGCTCCTCGCCCTCTGCATCCCCTGCGCCCCTCGAGTCCTCTTTCGCCAGGGCCTCTTCCCATTGCGCAGAGTCGAACTGCACTGGCAGCAGACTGCCAAGCAAGGGCGCCGACGAGGACGCCAAACCCGAACGACCTCGGCTCGGCGCACGTCCGGCACAGGCCAGGTTCAGTTCAGGGAGAGGGCGAAACCCTAGGGGGCACCCCTCTTCATCGGGATACGACCACGCCGCGAGCGCCAACGTAAAGGCGGCAATCTCGACACAGCGCGCGTCCAGTTCCACGCCGAAAAGGTTCTGAGCCAACACCGCGTCGACGGCATTACGAACACTCAGCCCCTCTGCCAGCACCCGCATGGGCACCAACAAATGCAGCGCAGCCACCAGGAAATGCCCCGACCCGCAGCACGGATCCATCAGCTTCAGGCTCCCGAACCGCCCAATCGTCGACTTCGAAGGCTGCGCGCTACCGCCCGCATTCGGGGTAACGAGGTAGCGCAGCGCCAAACGCTTGGTCAGCTCAGGATGACTCGCGCGCCACAAAGCGCCGACGGTGTTGTGAAGCAGGTATTCCACCATGTAGGGCTCGGTGAAGAGCTGGGTCACTGCCGGCAATTCGTCAGCACCCACCTTCACCTGTGAGGCATTCACCTCTTCCTTGCGCTTGCCCTGCCAGAATTGGTAGGCCCAGCCAAGGCTGTCGGATGCCAGGAACACGGTTCGCGGAAGACCTGCCAGCAAGCGTTCGAGAGCCTGCTGGTATTCCGGTGCAAACCGCAGAGCAAGCACTGGCGAATCGGCGCGGAAGAGCTGCGGCAGCATTCGCTCAGCCAAGCGACCTGCGAGTTCCCACCCACTTCCGACCCCGAGTGCCGAGCCAGACGAGGCAGATGAGCCAGCCAGCTCGTGGCACTCGTCCAAGGTCACCGAAACCTCGCCTTCCCAAATCAGCAGGTGCCGCTCGGCGAGAAAACGGGCAAACAGCATCCGGTGCCAATGCTCGTAAGCCGTCTCCCAAACCAGCCGTTGCACTCCCTGGATGCCATCCGCCCCCAAGGCGTCACCCAGCACCCTCGCATGCGCACGTAACCTACGGCGAAGCGCTCGCTGCGGCTCGTCCAAATGCGCGGGCGCCTCATCCTCCGCAACGCCCAGTTGGAACAGGGCGGATTGCGCCCCCGCTTCTGCCGCCTCCCTGGCAGCGCGCACAGCCGCCTCTAGCTGGCCACGCAAATCGCTCGGCAACGTATGGCCGATGGTGCCGCGCAGGCCGGGAGACGGGTCAGTCATATTCTTCCTCGATACTCAATTGCTAAGCGAAAACGCTACCGCTCCGCACCATGACGCGCGTACCCACCGCTGGCGCACCGACAAAGGGGGTCGTTCGAGCGGCGACCGCACAAAGCGCACGGCTGGTAATAAAGCTTCTCGGCTACCTGCACCGGCGGAGGGTTATGGCGAACGTCGAAGTAATAGGGGTTCAACTTAGCCATTACTTCGCCAGGCACAAGCATTTCGTCCTTTCGGGAGGACACGTTTGATCTGAGCACGATATCTCCGGGACCACGCAAACTGGCCACACGGATGTTCTCCGCGACATCACGCTCCGCCCCCTCGACGCCTCGCTCAGCGCTCACCCGCCATGCGGAGTCTTTTTTTTTAGGCACTTCGAGGGCGAACTCAAGATGGTGGACCTCGCAGCGCGCGGCATCACGCTGATTCAGCGACTGAACCACGCCGGTAAGGATGAGGTTCTCATCCACTTCCACCTTCAGGCTGAGTCGCTCCATGAACGGCTGAGCTTTCGAGTCAACCTTGACTTGCATCGTACTCAAGACGGTCCGCGGGTCGTCCCGGTGGACATCTCGCCCAACACGCAGAGGCGTAACAATCTGGAAGCGCGCATGCCCATCGCTCGGGTCAACGCAATACAGGCTGAACTCGTCAGTTCGGCGCTCACCCTCGACAGGCATCTCAACGCCGGCATCAAGCAGCCCCATGTAGGAGTTGCGTGCCAATGAGAGCTCTACGTTCTTGGAGAGTCGAAGTCGTGCCTGGTCGTGTGCAACCCACGCAGCACCTTCGGAGATGAGCGACGCGCTGCGCTCGGAGAGAAAGACCCGTGCCGGCCCAAAAATCTCATGCAAGCGCGACTTGATGAGTGGCATGTTCGCCATGCCGCCCGTCGCGAGGCATAGCGAAATCGCTGCGGGAGAAACCTCGTACTTTTCGAGGAGCTCCGTGATTCTGGCAACACCCTTCTTGACCAGGCTCCCGACGATGGCCTCAAGGTCATCTCGGGTAAGACGAAGGTCAAGCGCCGCATCGTCGACACCGCTGAAGAAATGCTCAACGTATATCGTCCAACTACTGACCGCGGGGTCGCTTAGGGCAATTTTGGCTTCCTCACATTCATGAAGCAGACGTACGTCCGCCCCTGGCAGTCGCTCGACCTCGCTTCCTAGTCCCCGTGATTCGCGAACACGCCGTTCGACCTCATGACGAACCGACTGGTCGAAGTGGTCACCCCCCACATCGTCCGTACCGTAGTTTTCGAGCTGGACGAAGACCCCATCGACGAGCCTGCACAGCGTCAAGTCCAGCGTTCCACCGCCCCAATCGAAGACCAGCATGAGCTGCCGGTCATAACGGCGCAGCTCGTTCTCCAGCGTATCCAGTGCGCGAAAGTGTCCGTACAGCGCAGCCAGCGGCTCATGTACAAACTGCACAATACTGATGCCCGCCATCCTGAAGGCATCGCGCAGCAAAGCTCGCCTGCGCCCCTCCATATTGACCGGGATGGTGACAACCGCCCTGTCGAAGTTCAGATTTCGGACGATGTCCGATTCGATTGCCTCATTTCTGAGATATGCGACGACATCGCGAACGATATCAACAGGGCTGCGGGCCACCCCCTCGACATCAACACTCTCTCGACCCAGCATCGTCTTGGGGGAGCGAACGACGCTCCCATGCACCCCCAGACCTGCTACGCCGAGCCGCTTGCGAGCCTCACGACCCACAATCGTCTGCCCGCCCTCGTATGAGACCACCGAGGGAATAGGCTGCCCTTCATCCTCAAAGCGAATCACCCGGTCGCCGACCACCACCGATACCAAGCTGTTGGTCGTACCGAAATCGAAACCGACTACCGTCATCGCTTACTCCTCCCTCAGCTTCGCTATCTCGGCACGCAGTGCGTCGACCACTCTCTCGGCACGCTGAATCATCACTTCGACCCGTGGATTCGGGTTGCGCAATGCGCTCAAGCCAATCTCGAGTTGCTCAACATCAGAGACCAGGCGCTTCACCAAGCGATGGCGCACCTGCTGGTTGTCGTCACGAAGGTGGGTGACCTTCACATCCTGGCTGCTCTCCAGCTTTGCCAGCCGCTCCTGAGTCTCGCTCCTTTCCTTCTCACGCAGCGCCTTCAGCGCACTGAGTTCGGCACTCAGGCTCTCCTTCTCGGCTAGCAAACCGTCGCGTTCCTGACGCAACTGATGAGTTTCAGCAGCACTTTGATGTGCTCGCTTTGTCTGCTCTTCGGCCTGTTGCTGAAATACAGCGCATGCAATCGCAACCGGTGCGAGCTCCGAGACATCGGTTATGGCGCGCAGCTTGTCGGTATCGTCCTCGATTGAAGCTGCCGCCTTCTTCCACACCCCCTGGAACAGCATCTCCGCAACGTCATGCAGGCTGCGCCCACGCATCTCCCTCAACCACACCGCAACCAGATAAGAGGCATTCCGGTGCAGCACCTCGAGGTCGGCGCGACTCAGCTCGAGCTCTTGACTCTCCTTCGTCGTACCGAGCTCGTGTATCAATCGCATGGCCTCAAGCGCAGATGGACTGAAATCCCCTTGGTTGATGAACAACGCCAAGGCAGGCTGCTCACGGAAGAGCGGGTGCTGCAATATTGCCTTCTTCACAAACCCCAGCAGTTCGTTCCGAAGTGACGGATAGCCCTGAAACTCCCGACTGACAAACACGAGTTGCCTCGGTACGGCCAACGTCACATCTTTCTCAGCAACTCCAAGGAGCTCAGGTTCCCGCTCACCAAGCCTGAAGTTAGTCGCCAGATTCCGAATGAAACCAGCCTTCTCCTTTAAGTCCGCCAGCTTCTGCCCTTTCCTTCCATAGGCATACTCGATGTAATCGGCGAGTGATTCGGGCTTGTCTTGCTTCGTCCCCGTCTTTTCACCTCGCTTGGCCTTCGCTGGCCCGGAAGCATTCTCGTCAGCGCCCTGTTCGCGGGCGCTACTCTGCTCACCGGTCAGTTCCGCAAGTGTCGATGTCGAAGTTGGCTCCGCGTTGCTTGCCCCGTCAGGCTTCGCAGAGTCTTGCCGCCACGACTTGCGGCCCGGGACGGGCTCGGAGAGTCGAACCTCCCCCGTCGCCTTGCTGGTAATCGGGATTCGTTTTTGCTTAGTCATTGTTCACGTCCTTCGCCTGCAGCCTGCCGAGCAGTCCTTCTGCCCAGGTCTCGGTTTCCGGCAACCCAATCAGCTCGCGCGCAATCTGCCGCGCACGCTGGTCATCGCCTCTGACGAGACAGCTCTCAGCCAGCATCAGCCTGATTTTCAGCTTGTCGTACTCGGCCCATGGATGTTCGAGGGCCGCTTCCAGGTTACCCAAAGCCCCAGCCATTCCGTCGAGCCCACTCGCCAGCCAAGCCAGTATTGATTCCGAATGGATGTCAGTCAGGAGCGCTTCGATGGCACTGTCAGTCTTGCTTGAAAACGGCGCGCCAAAAGCCCCTGAGCCCCCCTGCTTTGCCGCCAGCAGACTCTCGAATGCACCCGCCGCCGTCCGTAGGCGTTTGGTCGGCGCGAGACGGCGTGCATCAGCGAAGCGGTTGAAGTGAAACGCCACCAACGCGCGAATCAAGCGAGCAACCGGGCGGTCGAAACCCGCCAGCGTCTGTTCGGCTTCGTTGAAATATCTGAGGTACTCGTCAAAGTGAAGACTCGAGCTTGGCGCCCGCTCCTTGGCCAGTACGCCGTATAGGTAGCGCGTCAGACCTTGGACGAAGTCCTTCGCGCTCTCGAACGCCTCGCAGTCCCGAATCAGGATTTGGATAGTCTCGACAGTCAAGCGGCGCAAACCGGCAATTCGAAGAAGGGCCGCCTCAACGCCTTTCAAGTCTTCATCACGGGCAATGCGTATATCCACCCTGTGGGAAACCGTGACCCCCGTCCCAATCAAGTCGAGATTGACGAATTCGTCACGGAGCAACGCGAGGTGGGGTGCGACACGGCTGACGGGCATGGCGCGCCCGTTGACACGCACCTCTTCAGCCAACGCGAACTCGAAGTCACCTGATGCAAACGGCGACCGAATCCTGACGGTTTGCGCGCCAAGCTCAAATCCTTGGAAGAATGCCCGTGGCTGCCGAAGCGGATGAGCCTCGAATCGATGCTTCCGAAGCGCCTCAAGGCTGTTGAAGCTTGCACTGCAGCGTTCGCAATCGAACCGCATCGTCAGGTCTGGCCCAGCCCAGTCACCAAACCCCGTCGGTTCGTGGAACTCGCTGTAACCGGTATGCCAAAAACCCATTTTTAGCTCCCTCTCCCGGCATCCCGCGCCGCGCGCTTCTCCGCCAACGCCAAATGATGGTCATTGATGCGGTCGCCCTTGAACACCGCGAACCACGGCGCGCTCTCCACGTCCTTACCGCGGTCCTTGTCCCACTTGATGTTGAGCTTCGGGCCTTTGTTGTGGCGCAGCACGCCGGCGGTCATCCAGGGGCGGATGTTGAGGCGTACGCCGTCGTTTACGTCGGGGTTCCAGCCGATGGGTTGTTCGGCGAGCGGTTTCCAGCGCACGAAGACGTCGAAGGGCGCTTCACCTTCGAGGATGGCTTCGAGCTTTTTCTTCAGCGCCTGCGCGGCGGCCAGCCGCTGCGGGGCGCCGTCGATGCCGCTGGCCACACCCGCTTCCTGGATGCGAATCCAATCGCCCAGGTAGGTGTGGATGAGGCGCTCCAGGTTGCGGGCGTCGAGCTTGTGGTAATTGACCAGCGCGCCAAAGCCGTCCTTGAGGCCGTCCCACACATGCCAGATGAAGGGGCGGTGGTGGAAGCGCCTGGCGTGCTGTTCGAAGAACTTTTCGCGCAGCCACACTTCCAGGCTCTTGCCGGCGCAGTCGGCCTCGGCCAGCAGGCGGTCGAGGGTGGAGGCTTTCCAGCTGCCGGGGGTGACGGTTTCCCAGGCGTCGATGAGCAGTGCGAGCAGGCGCTCGTGGGCGGGCTTTTCGCCGCGCACGGCGGGCAGGCAGACGATGCCGTCGTCGTCGGCGTGGGCGGCGAGCTTGTCGGTCTGCGCAATCCACTCGCGGGCTTCATCGGCGAGTTCCATGTCGGCGTCGGTCTCGGCCGGCCAGCGGTAGCCGAGTAGGCGGGCGACGGCGACCTGCAGCGGGTCGGTGGCGGGCTGAGGGTAGCCGTGGAACAGCCACTGGGTGGGGTCGTCGGAATAGGGCTTGGGCAGGCCGTTGGGGTAGCGTTCGGCGGCGACTTGCTGCCAGTGGGCGAGGTCGAAATCCGCCATTTCATAATACCCAGGGTCCACGCAAAGCGACTGATTAACAAGGCGCACTGCAGATGAGAACTCGCTGGAACTGCAGAATGCCCATATCGCTGGGAGGTCTGCAACATCCTTAGGAATCAAGACAAAAGCCACGTTCTCAAATACTTCTCCAAGATACCTAGTGACGGAAAGAGAGCGTGTTTTACCGATTGCTATACCTGACTTACCCCAGCAGTCGCGCCCCGCAATGGTTGCACCACCACCGTTTGCTTTACGAGCCAACTGCCCTGTACCCGACTCCCACAAAAGAGCAAACTCACGCCCCATGAAATCCGCAATCTCAGATACAGGGCCCTGCTGTAAGGCCCACATATCAGGGCCGATATGCTCAACCTCCCAGAAGTTTCTGCGGAAGAGCGGTGCATCGCCAGTTGTGGTTCCTCCACGCACAACTGCATAGTCTCCCAAGCGTTTAGCGCTTCCCGTTTCCGTCAATTTGATGACGGCATCCGGATTCCCCAGCTGCCCCTTCTGCCCCACGGACACGACCGCCCCCTCCCGCAGCAGCGCCGCCTTCTCCGCCGCCCCCTTCGGTCCGCTGGCATCCACGCCGCGCAAGGCAAACGCCTCGTCCGCCGGCGCATGGGTCTGGGTGAGCAGGACGATGAACGCCCCCGCCGCCTGTGGGCTGTCGAAGCCGCCCTCCCCCAGCCGCGCCAGCAGGTTCCACTGCACTCGCTTCAGCAGGCTTTCGCGCTGCTTTTTGTAGCTGGTGAGGAACAGCCAGTTCTGCGGCATCACAATCTGCACCACACCGGCCGCGCCACGCTGCGACAGCTCCAGGCAGCGCTCCAGGAAGACGTTGGCGAGGTCGTTCTTGGCGTCTGCGTAATGGATTTCGCAGAAGGCCTTCAGCGCCTCGGACTGCTTGCCACGCGCCAGATAGGGCACGTTGGTCACCACCAGGTGGTAACGCGCATCCAGCAGCCGCGCCGCATCGAGCAGGCCGCGGGCGGTCAGGGCGTGGTCCCAGGCCTCATCCTGCACCTCGTTGCCCTCGCCCCACAGCGTGGCCGGGCGCTCGGTGGACAGCGCACGCTCCAGCAGCTCGCGCAAGGTGTCGAAGCTGGGGGTGGCGAGGTCGTTCTTCAGGCTTCGCGCCGGGTCGAGCAGGCTGCCCAGCAGCGGCGCCTGAGAGAAGCTGTCGTGCAGCAGGCGCAGTTCCTGGCGCAGGTAGGCGGCGTTCGGCACCTCGTCGGGAACGAGCGCCATCCAGTCCGCCGCCCGCGCCGCGACCTTCAACCCGCAGCAGGCAACGTTGGGCGCGGGCATGTCCGCGCGCACGCCCAGCGGCTGGCCGGCCTCGTCCGGGAAGCGCCAGGCGGCGAGCGCCAGCGCGAACACCGCGATTTCCACGCAGCGCGGGTCCAGCTCCAGGCCGTGCAGGTTGTCGCGCAGCACCGCATCCACCGCCTCGCGGGCGGAGAGGTGTTCCGCCGTCATGCGCATCGGCACCAGCATCAGGAAGGCCGCCACCAGAAAGTGTCCCGACCCGCAGCAGGGGTCGAGCAGCTTGAAGTCGGCCAGGGTGTCGGGCCAGCCCTCAAACTTGCCAGCGGCCGGCGTGCCATCCTCCAGCGTGCGCAAATAGGTGAGCGGCACCGGGCAGGGCGTGTCCGGGTGGCGGGTGAGCCACCAGGCGCCGAGCGCGTTGTGCAGCAGGAAGTCCACCATGTAGGGCTCGGTGAACAACTGGGTGACGGCGGGCAGTTCGTCCGCGCCAATCTTCACCTCGGAGGCGTTGACCTCGTCCTTGCGCCGCGCCTGCCAGAACTGATACACCCAGCCCAGGCTGTCGCTGGCCTGGAAGACCTCGGGCGGCAGGCCGCCAAGCAGTCGTTCCAGCTCGCGCTGATGCTCTGGCGCGAACACCAGCTCGAACACCGGATGCTGCGGCTTGAACACCTGCGGCAACATGCGCGCGGCGAGCTTGCCGGCCAGTTCCCACTCGCTGCGCGCGCCCATCGCCATCTCGGGGTGGTGGTCGACCATCTCGCGGCAGTCCTGCAGCGACACCGCCGCACCCGGCTCCCACAACAGCAGGCCGTTTTCGGCGAGGAAGCGGGCGAACAGCATGCGGTGCCAGTGCTCGTAGGCCACCTCCCACACCAGCCGGCGCAGCTCCTGGGTGTCGTCGCCGTGCTTGGCATCGCCCAGGCTGCGGCCGTGGGCGCGCAGGCGGCGGCGCAAGGCGCGCTGGGCGTCGTTCAGGTAGTCCGGCAGCCTGCCCTCGCCCACCGCGAGCTGCTGGAGAGCGGCACGGGCGGCGGTCTCGGCGATGTCGCGGGCGGACTTGACGGTGTTTTCGAGTTGGGTACGCAGCGATTTGGCGAGAGCTGACATGGTTATCCCAGAAAAGCGACCGCAAAGGCCTTGCGGTGAAACTGCTGACACAGGTCCCAAAAATCACGGAACTGGTTATGCGTCATCGCTTCCAGGAGGCCGGACGAGGCTCCTTCGCGTGAAATGACGTAAACGAGCTTCTCCCCATTGATGACATCAACGTCTACCGGGTCCGAATGAAAAGTGGCGACCCCTGGTTTGCTTGAATCCAAGGGAGCGACTCCCGGCGAAACCTTGACGTAATGATTTCCGTCTTGCCGCAGACTCCCTCTGGCAGTGGTTGGAGCTCCCAGTGACGGAATGTCTGCGACATCGCACAACCAAGTATTGGCCAAAACACTCGTGTGCTTGGACAGCTCGGCCGGTGTGCCAATGACGGGGAATGCATAATAGATGCAGCCCTTTGGTATTACCCCTCCGCCTTTGACTGTAAGCTTGCGAAGGTTCTCTAGCTGCTCATGCGGAGCCTTGAACTGGCGCTCACCTGATTTCAGCACATGCGTCGAAGCCTTCATCTGTACGATGAAAAGCCCCTTTCCAATACGAGTGGCGATGTCAAAGCCCTGCTCTGCCTCTTGCATTTGAGTGAGGCCGAACCACAGAAGCCTGCCACCACAAGCGTGATTGAGTTGGCTGGCGAAATTGAGCTCAAGGGTCTTTTCGGAGAGTTTCGCTTTATCCCACGGCATCGCCGTCATAGTGCGACAGGCCCCTTCTCAATCGCCTTGAGTAGCAGTCGCTCTACCTCCATCAACCACGCCGTCACCTCGCCCGCGTCATTCAGGGTCCGCTGCGGTAGCTTCACCTGAACCACATTCGGCTTGAGCAGCTTGGCCGCATCCATACGGACGGCCCCGAAGCGGGTCGTGAGTGCCTGTGCGCGTTCAATCCAGCGCTGCAGGTCGCAGCCATCCAGCGCGTCGGCAAGCTTGTCGGCATTGGAGAGGTCGAGGCTTGCGGGTGCGTCGATGTGATGTGTGCGAATCAGCTCGGAACGCTGAGCGTCGTCAAGCTTTTGCCAATTGCTGTCGGCGTCCAGTTGGGCCATCTGCTGCTCATACTCGGCGCGATAGGCATCGAGCTTGGCGTTGAGTGCTTGGCGCAGAAGGTCGGTGGTGCGTTCCAGCAGCGGACGGACCGGGTCAGGCTCGGCGAGCAGGCTACGCTGCGCGGTGATGGCCGCAACCTCGGCCTTGAGTTCGACGTAGGGTCCGAGCGCGCGGGCATGCTCGAGCAGCGCGTCGAGTTGGTGCCACAGCGGCAGGCGCTGTTTGATGAGCTTGGCGGTCTGTTCCCACTGTTTGGCGAGCGCGATCAGCGCCTCTGCCCGTGAGAACAGCTCCAGGAGCAAACCATTACCCAAAGCCTGTTCCAGCGCCACGATGGCATCGGACCTGGGGGGCTCGGGTTGAGGTGCAGGACCACCAGCACCAAGCGCCAGCTCCTTGAGCTTGGCAATCAGGATTGGCGCCTTGAGCAGCTCTTCGTTGGGCTGGCAGCCGACGCCCAGGCTCTGGAACAGACCTCGAATCCTGATCTTCTGGACCGGCGAGATGTTGACCGATTCAGGCTCGAAGAATGCTTGGGTGAGCTTGCTGCGTTCGAGCGACTTGGCATCGACCGGGCGATGGGCCATGTCGCGCGCCTTGAGCTCGCCCGTGGTGAGCAGGATGTAGAGCGCGCCGTCGATGGTGTCGCGCGGCCAACCGTAGGGCGGCGACTCGAAGTTGTCGCGAATCTCTGCGCCCTTCTTGCCCGCACCGAGAAAGCTCACAACCTTCTGGCACACCGCGTGTGATTTTGGCTCCTGGAGGTGCCCGATTGCCCGCATGGCCTCGGCGTTGCCCTTGCGCGCCTCGTCCAGCACTTTGTCCCAGCCCTTCTGGTCGGCGACATCGAACTCGCGATACAGCCGAATGACCGAGGACTTGACGGCGGTGTTGAGGCGATCGGCCAAGTCGTTGCCCTGGGTGACTTCCTGCCCGCCAGCCTGAAACACGCGGACACCCGCGAACAGGGTGTTGAGCAGCGTCTCGATTTCCTTCTCGGCATTGCGCTGACGGCTTTCCATCGAGCGCTGCGCGTTACGCCCCTCCTCCGTGTTCGGCGTGCCCTTGCGGCTTAGCGTGGCTTTTGCTGCCTCGAGGGTGACGATCGCGTTGGCGAGGTCCGTTTTGCTCTGGGCCGGCATGAAGGCAAAAAGCGTCGGGTTCTCGGCACTCTTCGCGCGGGCTTCGGCAATTACCGATTTCTCATCTGTCTGCCAGCCGTCCTGAATCCACAGGTAAAGCGCCTTGTCGTTGTCCTTCGGCAGCGACTCGTCGAAGCACGCAGTCAGCGTTCGTACCTCGGGGGCTAAGCCCTGGACGGCACGGACCTTGGTCAACACCGAGCGGAAACGCGCTTTGAAGAAGTCTGCCCGCTTGACCTCGATGTTCTGGGGGGAGGCCTTGAGCTGGGACTCCTGCGCACGAAACTCCTCGTACCATGCGCTCGATTCGCGGGTCTGCAGGTGGTACTCGGCGCCATTGGGGCCGTCGAGCGCCATCACCAGGTGGTCTTTCTCCTGGAGCGCGTCAAGCAAGGTTGGGATGGTCTTACGAAGCTCGGACGATCCGCTCTTTAGGTCGGTGACCAGCAAGTCGGCCAGGACGTCCTCGGTGGGCTTAAGGCCAATGGCAATCGCCTTTTCGGGCGGCAGCTTGTTGATGAGGTAGATGAGCTTGAGCAGTCGGGCCTTGAGCTGAGACGGGCCATCGCCGGCAGCGAAGCGCTGCACGCTATCGAAGATCTCGCGAGAGAGCTGGGCGGTGGAGACCAGGTTGGCGGCAATCTGGTCGTAGAGAAAGTCGCCGGAGACGACATGGCCAAGCGGCAGCTCGGCGGTTTCGAGCGCAGCCTCATGGACGACCCGGAGTTGGCTGCGCAACTGGGCAACGGTGCCGGTGGCGTCGATGGTGCGAAGGACGTTTTCCCAGAAGCGGCGGCGCACGGGCAGGATGGGGTAGTCCGCAGTGATGAACGCCTCGTCGTCGGTGACGTGCTCGAGCTTGGTGCCACGCAGGTGGCGGGAAATTTCACCCAGGTTGTCGCGCCAGACACGGTCAACCTCCGGTACTGCAGTCGACTTCTTGGCGAGGATGATTTTGCGGGTGACGTTCTCGACGTCCCAATCCCCCAGGGTGACCTGCACGGGGAAGCGTCCCATCAGACGCTGCAGGTTGGGCATGCCGGACAACGCGGATTGGCCGGTGCCCACGAACAGAAGCTGACCGTTGAAATGCTTGGAGAGAGACTCGGTGACTTCCTGAACCTTGTAGGCTTTCTCGGCATCCGAACCGATGTATTGCTGGACCTCGTCTAGCACGACCAAAGTGAGGGGGAACTTGCCGCCTTCCGAAAGGGCGCTCTGGATGGCGGCGACCATCTCGTCGTTAGTGACGTCGCCCACCTGCGGGAATTGCGCCTTGATGAGCTGGCGGACTGCTGCCTCACTGTCTGCAAGGCCGCGATTGGCCTGCAACAGTGCGTTTGACAGGTGATTCGATACATACAGATGGGGCAACTCTTGCGCGAGACGGCGGCCCGCGGCTTTCAAGTTGGACTGAACCGCTTCGAGCAGCCCCTCATGCTTGAGCCACATCACGAAGCGCGCCTGTGCGAACTGCTCCGGCAGCCCCTTGGACTTGAAGATGATGCCGAGCAATGCCAGGCGAACGTTGTCCCCTGCCCCGGCGCCCAACTTTCCGGCCGCGGCGTGCAGACCACCATTGCGCTTGCCCTCGGTGCTCAACTCCTTGAACTGGTCGGCAACTCCATCCGGCAGATCGGCAAGCCCGCGCGCAGAGGCGCCGCCCGGAAGCTGCTGATCGGTCCACAGCGCACGCAGCATTTTCGCCAGGTGCGACTTACCTGAACCGTAGAAGCCGGAAATCCACACGCCAGGCTGCTCGGACTTTGCGCCGAGGTTGCGCAGGAACGTCTCGAGAATGGTCTCCGTGCCCTTCGCATACTGGCCGTCGCACACGAAGGACTCCAGTTCGTAGCGCAGCACTTCGAGCGCGGCATCAGAGTGGTCCTCGGAGACTTCAGCGACACCATTGTTGGCCAGCCGGTTTTGTTCGGGGGATTTGACGTAAATGTCGCGGTTCAGCACTGCGTGTTTCCTTGTTCTTGTTGGTTCTGCAGCTGCGTTCTGCTCAGGCTTCCTTGGCCAGCAGCGGCACTGCGAGGTAGTTCCAGCCGTCTCGGGCGTCGAGCAAGCGGTACGCGTGGTTCTCGGGGTGGTATTCGCCGGGGAAGAACACGACCAGGCGCCCACCCACCGTGTCCTTGATACCTTCCACAATCGAGGAGACGCGGGCCAGGCCGAAAAGGCTACCCACGCCCATCAGGGCCACCACCGTGTTGGGCGTGGCCTCGGTAACAATCGTCGTCTTGATGCGTTCGACCAGGCCATGGACGAACTCGACGATCTCTCCGGCCTGATAGCCGGTGAGGTCCTCTGGGCACTCGAAGTAGGCGTCGCGATACTCCTGAGCAGCCATCCATTCGGGAAAGGCGTTGGTGACGTCCACAAGCAGCCACTGATGACCTGCCTCCAGCGTGGCCAGGCGAAACTCGTCGATGTGCGCCCGCAGACGCAGTTCGTCGGTCTTGTCGTACACCGCGAAGATGACGCGTTGAATGGCCGCCAGGCCTCCTGCCCACGGCACCGAGATGTGCTCCCGGTAGGCACCGACCAGCTTCGCGACTTTGCTACTCATGCAACCATTGCTCCTCATCCGGAGTTAGAAAGCCCGGGAAACGGACTTCTTTGACGCCGCCGGCATTCAGAAAAACGATTTGGCCCCGATGCGAGGCAGAGTTTGCCAAGACTTCTAGCTCGTCAGGCGAGCTACATAACAGCGTCATCCAGTGGGATGAGAACAGCCGTTGCCCTGAGAGCCCCTCAAGATGCCCCAAGAATAATGCATAGGTGATGTTGCTCGGCGTGACTTTTGGCGCGGCGCGAACCTTTCGCCTACGCCCCACCATGAACCCCGCCTGGGTCCAGCTTCCGTTGATGTTTTGGGCGATGGATTTGAGCGACGCCGGACTGAAGCGGTCCGGTTCGTTTGCGGCAATGAGTTCCTCGACCTCTTCGCGCTGCACGGCGTCGCCTTCGCCCTTGGCGAGCACAAAGGCCTCCGAGAGCCGAAGAACCGGGTCGCGCACCATTGCAAGCGTCAGGGCGAGCAACGGCCTGGCAGCCTCATCAAGCGCCCAGAGCTTGCGAAAGATGCGGAAAACCGGAATGACAGGGTCCAAGCCGTAGAGTTCGACGAGGTGGCCGAACGTGAGCAGACGCGATTTCTGTGTCGGCTTGCCTAGAACGTTGAGACCCACCACCTCGTCACGGTAGCCGTCTCGCGTCGTTTCCGACGTGGTGTGTTCAAAAAGGAGCATCAGCTCGTCGAACATCATGGTGCGGGCGGCATGCGTGCCGCTGCGACCAAGTCGGTAGCCCAGCTTGATGAGGGATTCGTTTGAAGTCACGGGGTCTTGACGGGCTTGCGACGGCTGGAGGCCGGCTTCTCTTCGGTTTGAGCGGGGGGCGAGATGGCATGACGCTCGCAGTAGTCGATGAGCAGATACTCAATCATGTTGCTGAGCGTGCGATGCTCGCGGTCTGCAGCGAGGCGTAGCAACTCCTTAATCTCGGCAGACATCCTGAGATTGATTGCCTCGGTCTTGCGTCGAGCCATCGGTTTGCGCCCCACACGCCTTGTCTTTACATTGTGTAGACTTTATAGGCCTTGCTCTTGGATGTAAAACCAACAAGCCGACCGGATCAGCCAGTGAGCTGAGCGTCACGCAATCCAGCCGAGTTCTCCAGGAAAACCGTTCTTGGAGGGCTTGCGTCTGAGCAAACGGCTCGCGCATCGTCGGACGAAGAATGGCTACGATCGTGTCGTGCGCAGAGGCGAGCGACAAGACTCAGAGCGGCTGGATCAGGTTCGCCCCCTCGTTGCGAACGTTGCCGACCGCTTTCCCCACGGGATGCACCGCGAGCGCCGCTTCGGGACACGGCCTCACCAGCGCCTGCACCTGGTCGGCCGCAGTCGCCCCGTTCAGCCACGCCCACCAATCCCCCGGCGCCAGGATCATCGGCATGCGATCGTGCAACGGCCGCATCGCCGCGTTGGCCTCGGTGGTGACGATCGTGAACGTGTCGAGCTCCGCGCCGTCGGCCGGCCTCGCCCAGCGCTCCCAAAGCCCGGCGAGCGCGAAGAACTCGCCCCCGACCGGGTGGATGTAGAACGGCTGCTTGCCGCCGCCCTGCCGGTCACTGAGGTGCTGCCACTCGTAGAACCCGTTGGCCGGCACGATGCAGCGCCGGCGGCGGAACGCCGCCCGGAACGAAGGTTTCTCGGCGACCGACTCGCCGCGCGCGTTGATCGACCTGGTGGCGATCGTCTCGTCCTTCGCCCACCACGGCACGAGGCCCCAGCGCAGCCGGTGGATCACCCGCTCGCCGTTCGACCGCTGGCGCACCACGGGCAGCCACTGCATCGGCGCTGCATTCCAGCGGGGCTCGAACTCGAATCCCTCCGGTGTCGCGTCGAACGCCTCGCGCAGGCGGGACACCGGACCGTAGAGGGCGTAACGACCGCACATGCGCGCGCCCTCCCCGGCTGCCTCAGTGCAGCGTACCGGAAGGCCCGCCCTCGCCTTCCTTCACCGGCAGCAGATCCGTGAACCGCCCCCGCACGTCGGTGTAATGCCGGAACTCCAGCACCCCGATCGTGCGCTTCTTCTTGCTGATGCCCTTCGGCTTGATCTGCACCTGGGCGACCCACACGCCGTGGCGGGTCTCGAGCGACAGGCTCACCACGTCGATCCGCCAGCTCGCCGGACAGTCGGCCAGCGAGCCGTACTCGTCGAGGATCTCCTCGTAGCGGGCGACCTTGTCGGCACGCAGGCTGTAGGCCTCCATCAGCACGAGAACGAAGTCGGCGTCGAGCTGCTCGGCGAGCATCTTCACCGCGCGCGCCGCTGCGTCCTTGTCGGCCGGCGAGCGCATGACCAGCGCCGTGGGGATCGTGGCCCCAGTGGTGAAGTTACCGACGAAGGCCATCGGCACGAGCTCTTCGCCCTGCTCGAGGAGTTCGCGCGCCTTGTCGATCAGCGGCGCGATCGCCGCTCGGTAGCGTTCGGGGAGCTGGCTCATGTCGGGGTCCTCGCCGGGCTCAGCGCTCGCGGCGCATCTTCACCGCCGCCTCGTATTCGCGATCGAGCCCGGTCCCGGCGTCGCCCTTGGCGTCGAACATCCGAAAACCCACGTGCATGTACGCCAGCAGCGCCAGGCCGGAGAACTCGCCCTCGAGGTTCTCGAGCGTGTAGCGCACCGCCGGCTTGTTGATCTCGAGCCCGTTGCGGCCGAGCAACGCGATCTCCATCACGATCTGCCCGACCTTCGCCTGGTCGAGCTTGGCGAAGCGATCGAACGCCGCCTGCATGTACATCACCGCGTCCATGCGCAGCCCGCCGTCGACCGCCGCGCGCAGCTCGTCCTGCCCGATGCGCGTGAGCGCCTCCTCGGCCATCTCGCCGGCCTGGTGCTCCGGGAAGCGCTTGACCACCGCCTTGTACTGCTCGGCCGCCTCCTTCACGTGCGACGGCCCGAGCGCCTCCAGGCACTGCGCGAGCCCGAGCTGCGCCCCCGGATCGGCCGGCGCCAGGCTGGCCGCCTGGCGGAAGAACGGCAGCGCCTCGGCCGCCCGGCCGGACCGCATCAGCACCGCCGCCAGGTTGCGCTTGGCGAAGGCGTTCTCGGGTTCGAGCTTGACCGCGTCGCGCAGCGCGTTGGCCGCCTCATCGGCGCGTCCGGTGCGCGCGAACGCTACCCCGAGCGCGATGAATGCGTTCGCGTGCGTGGGGTCGAGTTCGACCGCCCGCTGCAGCGGGGCGACCGCCTCTGCCGGTCGCCCCAGTTCGGACAAACACAGCCCGTGGCTGTAGGCGAGCTCGGCGTCGTCCAGCATGCCGTCGAGCGCCTCGAGCACCGGCAGCGCATCCTCCAGGAAGCCGTTTTGCAGCAGCCCGAGCACGTAGGCCTTCGGCTCGACCCCGCGCTCGGGGACCGCGACCACGCGCACGAACGCGTCATCGACCGCCACCACGGCCTGCCAGCCGCGCGCCGCGTAGTCGAGCGCGTAGCGCCCGATCACCGCCTGCTCGAACTCGGGCGTACCGCGCGGCGGCAGGCCCGCCGGGTCGAGGTCGGCGAGCTGGATCTGGAAGATTTCGGGGGCTTGGCGGGTGGTCATGACGATTCAATCAGGAGACGTGAGGAATTTCGTGGCGGATTGTCGCACAGGAGGGCCAAGCCTTCCGGCCCGACCGGCCTTCTGCAATCCCTCCCCTCCATCTACAGGGTAACTGCCTCAGGAATAGGCGAACTTGTAGATCTGGCTTGCCACTTGGGCTGCCATCGCTTATCCACAGGATCTCCCACATCCCTTTCCCCAGCGACTGGGGACAAGCTGGCTATCAATAAGTCGGTGCCCGCCGCTTGGCGCGGTCAGATGACTCGAGAACAGGGACGGTCGTGCGGGACGGGCGTATGGCTGCAGTTGATGTCGATCTTGCACCCGGGACCAGCACGGGCTGGGTGCAGGTTTATGAACCGAGGTCACCTACCCATGGGAGGGGTGCCTGTGACCACCCCCTGATCGCCAACTGCAAGGCGTCCGTGTCGAGGCCCTTAGCATAGGCGCGATGGATCGTCAGGCTCCCAGATCAGCTCCTCCGTTCGGCAGCAGTGTCAAACCCCAGATTTGGACGGATGGTGGCTCCTCGTCGGCCTCAGCTGCCGGTGGCTTGATGGCACAGTCAGGCAGCAATGTGTTGGTCACCTGCCGTTCGCGCGTCGGGCGACGGTGAACGGCGGCTTCTCCGTCCGGCGAACTGGAAGTATCGACCCACAGCCGTCTTTGAACCACGGGTAGGCTCAACGGCAGGTTGCCGGGACTACCGGACCTTGAGCCTCCCCTCGAACAGCGGACAGTCGCCACACGCCTGGCCAGCGTCGACCTCGGCCGTACGTACTCGACCGAATTGACGATGCGAGAACGCACCTTTCACGTCCTGCGCCGTTGCTATTGGCGTTCTGGGTCACGCGCCGTGGTGGGAGATTGTCCGACGTGCTCTCGTCGGTGGGTCGGTTGGCCACAGTCCCGTGACCCTATGAAGGAGGAGCAGACCTGAAGCACGCTGGAGCACTGAGTAGTGGGCCGAAGGCAGCGGCCTTTCGGTTCACTCGAGCAGTGCGTGGGTCCGCGCGTAGCGAAACATCTCCAGCGCATTGCTCAGCCCGGTCTTCTGCCGGATGGCTGTCTGGTAGTTGGCGACGGTCTTGGCGCTGACGCAAAGCCGCGCGGCAATCTCGTCGACCGCGAGTCCCTGCGCGAGCATCGTGAAGACTTGGAATTCCCGCAGCGACAGCACCTGATGGGGCGCCTGGCTGTCGTTCCCGGCTTCGCCCAGGGCGCGCGCGGCTTCCTCCGACAACGGCTGCCCGCCTGCGCCGAGGTCGAGCACCGCTGCGATCAGCGCTTCCGGGGCGCTGCTCTTGGTCAGATAGCCGTCGGCACCCGCCTGCATGGCTTGACTGACCATCGCCGGCGCGCCATGCATGCTGAAGACGAGAACCTTCAGTGTCGGCACTCGGGCTTTGAGCCGCCGCAGTGTTTCGAGACCGCCGCGCCCGGGCATGGAAAGATCGAGAATGAGAATGTCGGCATGATTGGCGCTCAGCCAGGTGTATGCCGTTTCGCAGTCGGCGAATTCGGCCACCACGCTGACATTCGGCTCCAGTTCCAACAGCCGTCGATATCCGGTGCGCACCACGGCGTGATCGTCGGCGATTGCCACGCGCAAGCCGGTCATTCGACTGTCCTCGCGTACGTCATTGCCGATGCGCGGTCGGCTGGCTCGCGTGCCGCTTCCGGCCAGGGAAAGCGTGCCTGAAGGCACAGCCCCCGCGGCCCGCCCGCCGGGCCGCGATCGAGCATTTCCAGTTCGCCTCCGTGGGCCCAGACCCGCTCACGGATGCCGGCCAGGCCATTGCCCTGCTGCAGGGCCTCGGAGTAGGAGGCAATGCCGATGCCGTCGTCGCACACCGACCACTGCACACCCTCCCCGGGGCGAGCGGCGAGGGCCACTGCCACCGTTTTCGCGCCGGCGTGGCGGGCGACGTTGGTGAGCGCCTCCTGGGTCATGCGGTACAGGTTCAACGCCAGACCTTGGGGGATATCGCTGCCGTCAAGGTCCACGGCCAGCTGGTAGTGGATGGTTTGTCCAGGGCGCTGGCGCCAGCTCTGGACCAGGGTTTCGATCAGGTCGCAGATTGGAATCGATGCGCGGCTCCCTTCGTCGCACGGGTTGCCGAGCCAGCCAAGCAGATTGCGTATGTCCTGCTGGACGCGGGCGCATTGCTGCTCCAACTCTGCCGCCACGGTGTGCAGCTCCGGCTGCTGCTCGGTCCGCCGCAGCAGATAGGTCGCATCCGCGCGCATCGCGGTGAGCGATTGGCCGAATTCGTCGTGCAACTCGCGGGCGATGTGGGCGCGCTCGTCTTCCTGCAGGGTCAGCACCTTGAGGCTGAGCAGGCGTCGCTCCTCCTGCGTCTGCCCCAGCGCCGCCGCCAAGTGGTTGAGGGCACGCGCGATCACATCGAGTTCGCGGATGCGCAGGGCGGGCAAGCGTGCCCCATAGTCCTGGCGCTCGAAGGCGGCAATGGTGTCGAGGATCTGGCGCAATGGCGCAAAGGCGTGCCGCACCGCCCAGTACAGGGCAGCCAGCAGGCTGAGGCTATAGAGCAGCAGGACCCCGGTGACGCCGAGGATTTCGTCGAACGCCTCTCGTTGCTCGCTGAACGGATGCGTGGTCAGGGTGATGCGAAACGTGCGGCCATCGGCACGCTCCAGCAGCCAGGCCGATTCCTCCGCCGCGTGCGGGCGCGCAAAGAGTCCCAGCAGCCACAGGAAGGGTCGCATTGCCGGCGGGGACAGTTCCTCTGCCACGGATTGCGCCAGCACTTCACCGCTTCTCCCATCCTCGAGCCGGAACTGGAGGTGACGCAAGCGGCCCAAGCGGCCCGCTTCGCGCAAAGCCTCGATCCGCTCCCCGAGCGCATTGTCCGGCGCGTTCTGCAAAGCGGCGAGCTGGCTGCTCAAGAGCGCGAGCTGCCCGGCGCCCTGGCCTTCGCGGCGGACATCGGATTGAGCCCGCCACGCCGCGAGGAGCAGGACGCAGAGCAGACAGGCGAGCGAAATCGCCGCCGCGCGGCGCAACAGTACGTAGGTCAGTTCCATGTGGGCAGTATCACATCAGCCGGGCGGTTCGCGCACCGGATAAAAGTCGGGAATTATTCCTATGGAAGACGACGCGGGGCGTACGTACTCTGCTCCGTGCAATGTATCCGGCGGGATTTCGGCACAGGCCAATTGCAAGCGAATCGAAGGCCGCGAGAACGACCACCTGACCCATACCAGAGCACCACAAGGAGCATCATGCAGCACGATAGCCGGGCACCAATCCGCAAAGCGCTGGCCCTCTTCATCGCCTCTGTGGGGCCCGCCGCGACGGCTGTCGCCGCCGAGACCGTCGA
The DNA here is from genome assembly GCF_000831325.1 of Thauera sp. SWB20. Classification (NCBI taxonomy): domain Bacteria; kingdom Pseudomonadati; phylum Pseudomonadota; class Betaproteobacteria; order Rhodocyclales; family Zoogloeaceae; genus Thauera; species Thauera sp. SWB20. The sequence continues at coordinate 42,695 of NZ_JTDM01000018.1, forward strand.
ACTCGCGCCGGTGGAGGTCGTCGGGACCACGCCGCTGCCCGGTATCGGCCTACCCAAGGACCAGGTCCCCGCCAACGTCCAGACCCTAAGCAGCCAGCGTCTGCGCGAGGCGGGCGGCCAATCGCTCGCCGAAGACCTGCAGCGCAGCCTGCCCAGCGTCAATGTCAACGAGATCCAGGGCAACCCCTACCAGGCCGACGTGAATTACCGCGGCTTCTCCGCCTCGCCCCTGCTCGGCACGCCGCAGGGCCTCTCCGTGTTCCTCGACGGCGTGCGCGTGAATGAGCCCTTCGGCGACGTCGTGAACTGGGACCTGATCCCCCAGGCGGCGATCGCCACGCTGGCCTTGGTGCCGGGCTCCAATCCGCTCTACGGTCTGAACACCCTGGGCGGCGCGCTGGCGATCCAGACCAAGCGCGGCGACACCCACCCGGGCGGGGAGATCGAGCTGTACGGCGGCTCCTTTGGTCGCCGCGGCGGCTCCGTCGAACACGGCGGCAAGCGCGACGAACTCTCCTGGTTTGTCGCTGCCGAGGGGATGAAGGAGGACGGCTGGCGCGACCGTTCTCCCTCGGAGGTCGGCCAGCTGTTCGGCAAGCTCGCCTGGAGCACTGCGACGACCGATCTCGCCCTCACGCTGGCCCACGCCAACACCGATCTCATCGGCAACGGCCTGGTGCCCGAAAGCATGGAACGCCAACGGCGCGAAGCGATCTTCACCCATCCCGACCAGACGAAGAACCGCAGCACCCTGCTGGCGCTCTCCGGCAGTCAGTGGCTGAGCGACAACGACCAGATCTCCGGCACCGTCTATGTCCGGCGCACCCGCACGCGCACGCTCAACGGCGACGGCAACGACGAGTACGAGGACGAGTTCGAGGAATGGGCCGATGCCGGCTTTCCCGCCGGGGAGGGGCCGGAAAACGGTGTGCTCAACCGCACCCGTACCGACCAGAACGCCGCGGGCCTGGCCCTGCAGTGGAGCCGTATCGCCGGTGCCCACCAGTTTGCCGTCGGGGTGTCCCACGACCGCAGCCGTGCCAGCTTCCGTCAGAGCGAGCAGGGTGGCGAACTCACCGGCAATCGTGGCATCGAGGCCGACGAAGACGAGGAGCAGGTGAACAGCCTACTCGGCCGTACCCGAACCACCAGCGTCTATGCCACCGACACCGTCGCGCTGGCCTCCACCGTGCATCTGACCGGCTCGCTGCGCTTCAATCGCACCCGGGTGATAAACCGCGACCGCATGGGTGACGCCCTCAACGGCGACTTCACCTACCGCAAGCTCAACCCCGCGCTGGGCCTCACTTGGCAAGCCGCACCGACCCTTACCGTGTACGGCGGCTTCTCCCAAGGCAGCCGCGCGCCGACGCCGATCGAGCTGGGGTGCGCCGATCCCGAGAATGCCTGCAGCCTGCCCAATGCGATGGCCGCCGACCCCTTCCTCGACCAGGTCGTCACGCGGACTTTCGAGCTGGGTGTGCGCGGCAGAATCGCCGGCAACATGCTGTGGAATGCAACCGCCTTCCGCAGCACCAACCGCGACGACATCCTCTTCGTCGGCACCGGTGGCAGCCTCGGCTACTTCACCAACTTCGGCCGCACGCGCCGCGAAGGCGTCGAACTGGGCCTTTCCGGGGAGACCGGTGTCCTCGACTGGCGCGTGAACTACAGCTACCTCAACGCGACGTTCCAGTCCTCCGCCTGCATGCTCGCCGAGAACAACAGCACCGAAGGCGAAGGCGGCTGTCCCGACGACGAGATCCGCGTCGAGCGCGGCGATCGCCTGCCCGGGCTGCCGACGCACAGCCTGAAGCTGGGCCTCGGCTGGCGTGCCGCGGACGCGCTACGCATCGGCGCCGACCTGCTCGCGTACTCTAGCCAGTATGTGCGGGGCAACGAGAACAACCGCCACGAGCCGGACGAAGATTTGGGCGGCCGCGGCAAGCTCGGCGGTTACGCGATCGTCAACCTGAACGCGGACTACAAGCTCGCGCGCGACTGGACGCTGTTCGCGCGCGTCGACAATGTCTTCGACCGCCGCTATGCGACGGCCGGCGCGCTGGCCGAAAACCCATTCGTCGGTACTGGCAACACCTTTGAAGCGGATCCAGAAGGATGGCGCCGCGAGCAGTTCATCGCCCCCGGCACGCCGCGCAGTGCGTGGATCGGCTTACGCTACGCGTGGAAGGGGCTTTGATCACGCCTGTCCCCCTCGCCCTGACCGCCCCGACAAATGACGGGTCGTCTCAGAAAACGGAAAAAATCGTACGCTAAGCCGTTCCTCAGCCCCACGATGCAAACAGCCCGCGCGAAGGCGGGCTGTCGATGATGCCGGTGAAAGCTGGGCGCTACCCGCAACACCCGCGCTGCGCCTGAATCGGCGGGCATTTCACCGAGCCGAAGGAACAGAACACGCAGCAGTCGCCGGGGTTGGGGCGCAGCAACGCCTTGCAGTTGCAGCACTCGTAGAAGAACTGGCAGGCGTCGGTCGGCATGGTTTCCTGCTGGGCATATCCACAGCGTGGGCACGTCAACACGGACTCCAGGACAATGGGACTCACGGCGCACCTTGCCCGGTGGCGCGGACGCTCAGACTTACCTTGCCCTTGCTGGCAAGGTGCGCAACAACATGAATTGCGCTTGCCTCGCTGATCTTGAGCTTGGTCGCCAGGGCCGTTGCATCTGCCGCGCCCTGGTCGTCCAGTGCCGCGAGCGCCTCACGTTCCAGGCTTTCCATCCACTCGCCGAACAGGGTGTGAAGTTCGGGCTTAGCAAAGGCGGCCATCGACGTGGTCTTGTGGATGGCCGCCAGGATTTCCGAGCACATTCCTATCATCTGCTGCATGGGGTTGCCGGCCTCGCCGCCGGGCTGACTTCCCATCTGCCCCATCATCTTCTGCATCATGTCCATGGGGCCTTCGCCGCCCGAGCCCATCTGAGCCATCATCTTTTTCATCTTAGGGTCGTCTCAGAAAACGGGAAAAAATCGTACGTTAAGAGTAAGCGGTAACCGAGCGGCGTTCTTGCCTACTTCGAGCGCGGGTGGAGATCGGATCGAAGCGGATTGGCCGCGAAGTGTTGCTTCCACAGCCTTGGGGTGAGTTGCGCGACATCGGCGGCAGGGTGCTGGCCGACGCGCTGGAGCACATCGACCAGATAGGCATAGGGGTCGATGTCGTGCAGGCGACAGGTGGCGATCAGGCTCTGCGCGATCCCCACGTATTTCGCGCCGACCTCGGTCCAGCAGAAGAGCCAGTTGCGGCGGCCCATCGGCACTACGCGTAGCGCCCGCTCGAGGTGGTTGGTGTCGATCGGCACCTCGGGGTCGGCGAGGTAGACCTCGAGGGCGGCCCGGCGCTCACGCACGTAGGCCAGGGCAGTGGTCAGCGGTGAGCTCGGCAGTAGCCCCTGGGATTCGAATTGGGCGCCGACCCAGTCGAAGAACCGGTCGACCATCGGCTTGGCCTGGGCGAGCCGGTATGCGCGGCGTGCCTCGCCGATGAGTTGTGCCTCACGGATGTGCTGCTCTACCGCGTAGAGCTGGCCGATCATCTCCAATGCCTGCGTCGCCCGTTCGGGCTCGATCGACTGGGCCTCGAAGAATTTTCTTCTCGAGTGCGCCCAGCATTGCGCGCGCGTGAGCCCGCATTTTTGTGCGTAACGTTCGTAGGCCGCGTAGCCGTCGGTGAGCAGCACCGCCCCCTCGGGCGGTGGGTCGGTCCCCAGGGTCTGCGCAATGTGTTTGCCACTACGCCCCTCGTGATAGGCGAAGCAGATTTCGTCGCGCTCGCCATACACCGGCCAGAAGTAGCCGCCCTTCATCTTCCCCGGGCCGGCGCGCCCGGCCTTGATCGGGGTCTCGTCCATCGCCTTGATGCGACTTGCGCGGATCGAGTCGAACTGGGCCGTAAAGACCGGCTCGAGCAGCGCGAGCGCCGCGTGGGTGAGCTGCGTGAGCCACGGGCGCGAGACCCGGATGCCGTTGTCCCCGAGCCGCTGATGCTGGCGGTACAGCGGCTGGTGGTAGCAGAACTTGTCGGTGATGAGCCCGGCGATGAAGCTCACGTCGGCGCGGCTACCGTCGATCACCCCGGCGGGGGCCGCCGGGCAGTGGATCGTCTGCGTGTCGCGGCGCTTGATGACCGGGCGCACGTACTTGAGGATCACGTAGCTGCCCGGGCGCTGCGCCAGGCGGTGGCTGACCTTCTCGCCGATCACCTCGAACTGCTCGGCGGTGAGGCCCTCGATCTCGGGGTTGGCGAGCGTGATGGTCTCGACCGGGACGCGCGTCTCGTCGAAGAACAGCGCCGATTCGTCCTTGCTCTGGGCGAAGTCGGTGTGCGAGGCACGACGGGTGTGTCCGGCTACGCTCTTGCCTGGGGAGACGGGCTGCGTGTCGGGGATCGGCAACTCACCCAGATGCATCTGCGTCGGGTCGGGTGAAACCACGCGCTTCTCGCTCTTCTGGCCGAAGAGCTGGCGGCGGAACCACTCGAGCTGATGCTTGAGCGCCGCAAACTCGAGGCGCATCGCATCCATGTCGCGCTGCAAGGCGACGTTCGCCTGCGCCAGTCCGACGATCTGCTCGGGCGCCCACTGGGCGGCCTCGGCAAGGGTCGGAACGGGGGTGCAGTGCGGTGCGGACATGGCACAGATTTTACCGCAGAGCCCAGCATTCATGCGGGCTGCACGGCGTTTGTAGGTAATCTGAAACGGCGCTTGTAGCGGACCGGCTCGATGCCTTCGAGCAAGAGCTTGAGCCCGGTCCAGTCCATCTGACGCGTGCTGACGTGCGCCCAGTTCGACACGAAACGACCCTGCTCGAGGCGCTTGGCCCACACGCAGAATCCGGTGCGGTCCCAGTACAGCACCTTCATCTGCGTGCCGCGCCGGTTGATGAACACGAACAGCTCGCCCGACAGCGGATCGCAGCCGAGCGCCTGGCGTGTGAGCGCGTACAGGCCGTCGAAGGATTTGCGCATGTCGACCGGGCGGCCATAGACATGGACCCGGACTGCGCCTTCGGGGAAGAACATCAGCCGCGCGACAGGTGAAGGATCACGCCGTCGCCCAGATCGAGCCGCAGTTCGAGGCGACCGGTGCCTCCGAGTTTGAGCGTGCCGGCGTCGACGAAGCCGGTGGGCTCCATCACCGGCGCGGCGGGCTGCGTACTCGGTTCGCCCAGCAGGCGACGCCAGCGCCGGAAAGTCGACTCGCTGAGTCCCTCACGGGCGCAGAACGGCTCGATCCCCAGGCCGCTCGCGGCAAACCGCGCAAAGACGGTTTCCCACTCCTGGCGGCTACGCCGCCGCCACTTGTTGTTGGTCGCTGTCGCCCTGGTCACTGCCGGCTCCTCCCTGATGAATGTGGGAGGGATTGTTCCGCGTGGGCGCGGGCGGGCAAAGAACGCCGCTCAGTGACCGGTTACCGTTAAGACTCGTTGACCAGCCGCCGCAACGCAGCGCCGATCAACGTTCCTTCGCTTTTTGCGTCGTCACTGCTGGATGTTTTCTCCCCGCCGGATGGCATACGCACGCCTCGCCATGGGCGGCGGCCTCCAGTTCGTGCAGGATGCCGCAGTCCGCAGCCACGTGCCCGGCCCCGCAGCTCGCCCGCAACGCCACCAACTGATTCTCCAGGGCGTTCAGGGACTTCAACCGCGCCCGCACCCGTCCGAGATGCTCGTCGATCAGCCGGTTGATCTCACCGCAATCGGCCTCCGGGTGGGCGACGAAATCGAGCAGGTGCCTGATCTCCGCAAGCGACATGTCAAGCGCCCGACAGTGGCGGACGAAGCTCAGGCGTTCCAGGTGTGCCGCGCCGTAGGCGCGGTAGCCATTCGCTGCCCGGGCGGGCGGCGGCAGCAACCTCGCCTTCTCGTAGTAGCGAATCGTTTCGACATCGACGCCGGTCGCCTGGCCAAGTTCTCCGATCCGCATGACACCTCCTCGCACGATTGCTCATGCTAAGCCGTTGACCCCGGAGCGACTACAGGGTTTTCAATGTTGACACTGCCGCAGCGGGCAGGACTCAGGGAACCCTCGAAAGGAGCGCAAGATGAAACCATTGATCACGTTGGGATTGGCCGCGGCCCTCGCGATGCCGGCGCCGTCCCTCTTTGCCGCCGACCCGCCAGCCGGCGCGGGCGGGCAGACGAAACAGGAGGCCCCCGGCACGACGGACTTTGACAAGCAGATGGCGCAGGTGCAGGAGAACATGAGAGCGATGCAGGAGCAGATGGACAGGATCCGCCAGACGGAGGATCCCCAGGCGCGGCAGAAACTGCTCCAGGACCACTGGACCACGATGCAGAACAACATGCAGATGATGCACGGCATGTGGGCACCGGGGATGATGGGGTGTTGCGGCGGGGCGCCGATGATGGGCCAGGGCCGTATGGGCGGCCGCATGATGGGCGGGCCCATGTGGGGGGACTACCGGCGTCTGACGCCCGAGCAACTCAAGCAGCGCCAATTCATGATGGAGCAATACATGCCGATGCAGCAGATGATGATGGATCAAATGATGCAGCATCAGCAGTGGATGTCGCAGCAGCCGCAGCCGAAGTGAGCCGTCCCGGGGCGGTCACTTCGGTGTCATGCCCCGCGAGCGACCGTTGCATTCCTCGTGCAGGACCACCATGAAGCAATCCGTTTTCGTCATCACCCACATGGACTGCCCGACCGGGGAGGCGCTGATTAGGGTAAGTGGTTGACTCTGTGGTCACTACAGGGTTTTCAATGGCGTCAAGGACGCGTGATCATGAACAAAGTGACTGAAGATGCCGATCTCTGCAAGGTCGGGTATGCATGCGCGCATGACGCGACGCCGTCGCAGCAGCCTTTGCCCGGTGCGGCGGCCGAGAGTACGGCTTACCGCATCCCGGCAATGGATTGCGCTGCCGAAGAGTTGGAGATCCGACAGGCGCTGTCGTCGGTCGTCGGGGTTCGCCGGCTTGGCTTCGCGCTGGGTACGCGTACGCTTACGATCACGGCCGGAGCCGCCGTGCAGCAACAGGCACAAGATGCAATACGTGCGGCGGGCTTCGAGATCCATCTCGTCGATGCGGGGCAGTCCGGCCAGACGTTGCAAGCCGAGTCCGCTGACGACGATCGGCGAATCGGAGCTGGGCTCGCACGGCTGATCGGTGCCCTGATCTTGGCGGTGGGCGCTGAAGCATTGGCCTACTTTGCACCGGCAACCCTCCTGGTCAAGGTCGTGGGTATGGCCCTCGCTGCTGCGGCAATCGGCTTGTCGGGTTTGAGCGTTTATAAGAAGGGGCTCGTCGCGCTCAGTCGTGCTCGCCTGAACATCAATGCCCTGATGTCCGTCGCCGTCACCGGCGCATTCGTGATTGGCCAGTGGCCCGAGGCGGCCATGGTCATGGCGCTCTATGCCATCGCCGAGTTGATCGAGGCGCGCGCGGTCGACCAGGCACGCAATGCGATCACGAGCCTGATGGCCCTGGCCCCTGACGAAGCCGAGGTGAGGCAGGTGGACGGAAGTTGGGTGCGCGTCGCGGCCGCCTCGGTGCCTCTGGAGGCCATCATTCGCGTCAAACCCGGCGAGCGTGTGCCACTCGATGGTGTCGTGACCGTCGGAAACAGTGCGATCAACCAGGCACCGGTCACCGGCGAAAGTATTCCCGTCGACAAGCAACCCGGCGATCTCGTCTTTGCCGGGACGATCAATGAGACCGGGTTGCTCGAATGCCGCGTGACGGCCGTGGCGAGCAATACGACGCTGGCACGCATCATTCATGCCGTGGAACAAGCACAGAGCACGCGGGCGCCCACGCAGCGATTCGTCGACCGTTTCGCGGCGATCTATACGCCCGCCATCTTCGTGATCGCGCTGGCGGTGGCGATCGTCGGACCGTTGGGATTCGGCTGGCCCTGGCTCGATGCGCTCTACAAGGCGCTGGTCCTGCTCGTCATCGCTTGTCCCTGCGCGCTGGTCATCTCCACACCGGTGACCGTAGTGAGCGGGCTCACCGCGGCTGCACGACGGGGCATTCTGATCAAGGGTGGAACGTACCTCGAGGATGCGCGCAAGATCAAGGCGATCGCGCTTGACAAGACCGGCACTGTGACCGAAGGCAAGCCACGCCTCGTGGCCTTCGACGCCATCTCCGCCGACCATACCGAGCAGCGAACCGGGAGCCTTGCCGCAAGCCTTGCCGCCCACTCGGACCATCCGGTCTCGAAAGCCATTGCGGCCGGGCTCGACCACCCGCTGGAGGCCGTCGACGAATTCAATGCCCTCGCGGGGCGCGGTGTTCAAGGGCGCGTTGGCGACGACGTCCATGTTCTGGGTAACCACCGTTTGATCGAAGATCGCGGCCAGTGCAGTACTGAACTCGAGGCACGGCTGGCGGAGCACGAATCGCAAGGACGCACTGTCACGCTGCTGGCCTCGTCGAAGAAGGTGCTGGGCCTGTTCGCGGTCGCGGACACGATCAAGGCATCGTCCCGGACTGCCATTGCCGAATTGCGTGCGCTGGGTGTCACCCCGGTGATGCTGACCGGCGATAATGAAGCGACCGCACGGTCGATTGCCGCGCAGGCCGGTATCGAGGATGCCCGCGGCAATCTATTGCCTGAAGACAAACTCGCTGCGATTCGCGACCTGCAGCGCCGATATGGTCCTACGGCAATGACAGGGGATGGCATCAACGATGCGCCGGCACTTGCTCAGGCCGACATGGGGATCGCCATGGGCGCGGCGGGTACCGATACGGCCATGGAGGCGGCCGACATCGTGATCATGAACGACGATCTGCGCCGTATACCCGAGACGATCCGTTTGTCGCGGCGCACGCATTCGGTGTTGTGGCAGAACATTACCCTGGCGCTCGGCATCAAGAGCGTTTTTCTGGTGCTCGCTCTTCTGGGGTCGGCCACGATGTGGATGGCCGTGTTTGCCGACATGGGCGCGAGCCTGCTCGTCGTGTTCAACGGCATGCGCCTCTTGCGCGCGACCGAACGCGCAGGATGAGGGACCGAACAGCGGTGGAGGAGAAGTATCGCGCATGCGAGCAGCCGCTGCGGAGCTGGGGCTGACGAGCGCTACCGGTCGCTGTACGGAACCGAGAATCCGATCGTCGTCATTCCGTGAGAGGAACGAGCAAACGTCCGCCCGCCATGCATGCGCGCGATCGCGGCAACAACCGCAAGGCCCAAGCCATAGTTGTTATCCTCGCCATGCTTGCGCGCAGCATCGACCCGGTAGAAACGGTCAAAGAGGCGAGAAAGGTGCTCTTCGGCAATCTCGGGACCCGTATTGGTAACGGATAACGCGACTTCTCCCGGCGCCGCTTCGTGGATATCGACCTCGATCGTCGTGCCAGGTTGCGCGTATCGGGTGGCATTCGACAAAAGGTTCGACAGTGCCTGCCGAACGAGACGACTATCGACGCACGCTACGGCATCGCCAATGATCCCGATCGTGAGCCGCGCCTCGAGCAGCGGGGCCTCATGGTACTCGGCGACTTCACGCGCAAGCGCGGCAAGACTGCTGATCGTGCGGGTGCGTGCCTTGACGCCCCGGTCTGCATTGGACAGGAACAGCATGTCGTGCACGAGACTCGAAAGACGGTGTAGCTCTTCGAGGTTTGAACCCATGATGTCGCGAAGCTCAGCCGCGTCACCTTTGCCCTTCAGCGCCAGTTCCGTCTGCCCTATCAGCGTCGTCAAGGGGGTTCGCAGTTCGTGTGCGACGTCTGCGTTGAAACCTTCCAATTGGATGTACGCTCCCTGCAAGCGTTCGAGCACGGCGTTGAACTGCTGAACCAGCGGCTGCACTTCCTCTGCCTGCGCGGCGCCGTCGAGCCGTTCTGCGAGCCGTTCGGGGACGAGACGCATCGCCTGTTGCGCCAGTTCGTTGACCGGCTCGAGCGCTCGACGCACCAGCCACGCTCCTCCCAATGAAATCGCGATCGTGCCCGTCAAGGCGCAGGCGGCCAGTGTCCATGCAAGTCCGCGCAGCAACTGATCGTCGGATGCAACGTCCAAGGCCAGTTCTGCCTGCATCGGGGCAAAGGGATGTGTTGGAGAAGCAATATCGAAGACCACCCGCTTCTCGTTTGCGAGCATGAGGAGGCCTCGATCATCGGCGCCGTAGACCCACTGGCCCGATGCCGAGCGCAGGCGCAAGCGCAGATCGGATCGACCGGCAAAAAAGTCGTCGAGCTTGTGACGCAAGATGGCCAGGTCGTCCGGGGTCGTAATCTCTTCAACGAGATGTTCAATCACCTGACGATGTTGCTCGAGCGAAACCGCCTGCCGGGACGCCAGACTCAAGTGTGTGGCCACATACACGGCTGCGCAGACCAGACCCAAGCCGACGAGGGTCAGGAGGGCAAGCCCTCGCGAGAGCCACCGGCGCAGCGAACGAGGGGCCGCCGGTTTCATTCTTCCCGGCTTTCGAGCACGTAGCCCATCCCCCGGACCGTGTGCAGAAGCTTCCGGTCGAAGGGATCGTCCAGTTTCCCGCGCAGGCGGCGAACGGCGACTTCGACGACATTGGTATTGCTGTCGAAATTCATGTCCCAGACCTGCTCGGCCAGGACGGTGCGGGAGAGGACCTCCCCCTGCCGGCGCAGCAGCAACGTCAGTAGCGTGAACTCCTTGGCGGTCAGCTCCAGCCGCAGCCCGCCGCGGGTCGCCCTGCGGCGCATCAGGTCGAGTTCGAGGTCTTCGAGGCGAAGCATGTTGAGTTCCGCCGCGGGTGACGCGGAAAGGGCACCCCGGCGCATCAAGGCCTGCACCCGCGCGAGCAGTTCGGACAGCGCAAACGGTTTGCCGAGGTAATCGTCGGCGCCGTCCTGTAGCCCCCGTACCCGGTCTTCGATCCTGTCGCGCGCCGTCAGCATGAGGACCGGAACCTGATTACTCTTGCGCAGTTCGTTCAGGACACCGAAGCCGTCGACGACCGGCAGCATGACATCCAGCAGGATCAGATCGTATTGCCCTTCGCGGGCGAAGTGCAGTCCGGTGGCCCCGTCATTGGCGACATCGACAACGTAGCTGCTCTCAGACAAGGCCTTGCGAAGATAGTCGGCAAGCTTGGGCTCGTCTTCAATCACCAGGACTTTCATGATCGAATTATGTCAAGAACCGGCTGAGCCGGACATTACAAAAACGTAATGCGGCAGTTCGCAAACTGACGAAGCGGCCTCCGTATAGTCGATTCACGCCTTGACCCTCAAGGCATCGGCAGGCCCAAACCGGTCTGGCGCCACGGATGATTCGACAGGAGTTCCATCATGGTCGCTCGCATACTCACTTCCACTGCGCTCGTCGCCAGCCTTCTGGTCGCACCGACCGTCTCGTACGCGGACGTCTGGCATCGCACGACGACCGAGGTGGGCTGGACGTTTCATCCCGACCATGGTGAAAGCACCAAGACCCGCGCTGACGTGATGCGCGAGCTTGAGCAGGCCAAGGCAGACGGAAGTTATGAATACTTCCGGCGTGGTCTGCCGATGCCGGACACGAACGCGGGCCCCGGCAAAACGCGAGAGCAGGTCCTGCAGGAACTCAAGAACGTGACGCCTGCCGAGCGCGCTTACATGGAGGAACTCTATGGCGCGAACTGAGCCTCCAGTTCGCGCCACGGATTGATGCCACCCCATTTCCAACCCTGAGACCTCCTGTAGAATCGGTGCGTGCGCAAGCTTCTGATCGTCCTCCTCGTGTTTTTTCTGCCGCTGCAGTGGAGCACCGCGGCCGTGGCGGCATTTTGCTCGCACGAAGGCGGTTCCCTGAAGCGCGCTCATCTGGGTCATCACACGCACGATCATGCGGACCGTGACGGCACCGAGCGCTCGGATCACGGGACGAGCAAGGCGTGTGACGCCAGTTGCAGCGCCGATCACGACCACAGCCATAGCCCGCACGCCCTGTTTGCCGCCACGCACAGTCTCGAGGTCTTCCCGGACCGCTCGGGCGACAGTCCCTATCGCTCCCCGCTGTCCGAGCCGCCGCCGGACAACCTCCTTCGCCCGCCCGCATCCCTCCTCGTCTGATTCCGCCGACGAGTTCGGGTTTCATGGATCCACGCATCGGTTGAGCACCGGTCGCGTGGCCGCCCTCGTCGGTTTCCTTTTGATCCGTCTCGCCGGGCGCATCGCCCGAGCGAGCCTGACGCCGTCCAGACGAGGACTCAATGACGAAGATCGACCCTTCGCGCGGCATCGGCCTGTGCGTCGCACTGTGCTTTCCCCTCATGACGTGGGCGCAGAACCCGCCCACTTCCGCGCCAGCCGCGCCAGCGCCAGCATGGCGTTCGCAGCCGGCTGCCGGCGATGCGGCAGTGAATGGCGCCCTGTCGCTAGGCCAGGCGCATGCGCTGGCCTACGCACAGAACCCGGAGCTGGCCGCATCGCGGCTCGAGGTGGAGGTGATGGCCGGCGCGAGCCAGCAAGCGCAGAGCCGCCCGAACCCCGAAATCGCCTACCTGCTCGAAGACACCCAGCGTCAGACGCGGACGACGACGCTCCAGCTCAATCAGCCGATCGAGATGGGCGGAAAACGCGCGGCGCGCATGCTGGCGGCCGAGCGCGGCCACGACATCGCCACCGAGGAACTCGCGGCAAAGCGACTTGCGATACGCGCGTCCGTCACCTCCGCGTATTACGACGCGCTGACCGCGCAGGAGCGCGTGCGCCTGGCCGAGCAGGCCATGGAACTCGCCCAGCGGGCAAGCCGGGCCGCCGGCCAGCGCGTCAAGGCCGGCAAGGTGGCGCCCATCGAAGAGACCAAGGCCCACGTTGCGCAAGCGGGCGTACAGGTCGAGCTGAGTCAGGCGCGCAGTGAATGGGTCGGTGCGCAGGCGCGGCTGGCGGCCTTGCTTGGCGAGCCCAGAGGCCTGTCCTGGAGGCTGGACGCCCAGCTCGATGCGTTGCCCGCGGTGCCGTCGATGGCCGATCTCGAGCGCTCGCTCGACAACGCGCCGGCCCTGCGCCGCGCCCGACTGGAGATCGACCGACGGCAGGCGCTGACGGAACTCGAGAAGGCGCGCCGAATCCCGGACATCACCGTCAGCCTGGGCGCGAAGCGGTCTGAAGAGTTGGGGCGCAACCAGGCCATCCTCGGCCTGTCCGTCCCGTTGCCGATCTTCGATACGAATCGGGGCAACCTGCTCGAGGCGCTCAAGCGCGAGGAGAAGGCTCGGGAAGAACTCTCCGCCAGCCAGTTGCAGGTGTCGGCCGAAGCGCGGGAGACCCGTGCGCGCCTGGCGTCGCTACGCCAGGAAGCCCAGCTCTTCGCCGAGCAGGTGCTGCCCGGCGCCCAAAGTGCCTACGACGCGGCGGCGAAGGGCTTCGAGCTGGGGAAATTCAGCTTCCTCGAAGCGCTCGATGCGCAGCGCACGCTGCTGCAGGCCCGCAGCCAGTACCTGCGCACACTGGCCGATACCCACCGCGCCCGCGCGGACCTCGACCGGCTGCTCGGCCTTGACGAATCAACCGAAACCCCGCTCGCGTCGGCAACGGTCCGGCGCACTGGAGAGTGAAATGGCAGAAACCAAACCGAAGAACACACCCTGGGCGATCGTCGCGGTGCTTGTCGTCGGGCTCGCGTTGGGTGCAGCGATTCTTGCGACCGATGGCAACAAGTCCGTCACTGACGAACATGGGCATGCCGCCCATCCGGAGGCGCCCGGGCACGCCGAGGAGGAGCATCACGGTCAGGCCAAGTCGACCGACCACGCCGACGATGCCTCGCATGCCGATGAAGAGCACCACGAGGCCGCCGCCGAACCGGCCAAAGGTCCACACGGCGGCAAGCTGCTCACCGATGGCCGCTACGGCATCGAGGTGACGATCTTCGAAACCGGGGCGGAACCTCAATTCCGGCTCTACACGTACTGGGATGGCAAGCCGCTCGATGTCGCGCAGAGCCAGATCCAGCTTGTCCTCGAGCGGTTGGGGCAGTCGCCGCAACGTTTCAGCTTCATCAAGGAAGGTGACTACCTCAAGGGCGATGCGGTCGTGGCCGAGCCGCACTCCTTTGCGGTCAAGGTACAGGCGGACTACGAAGGAAAACGCTACCAGCTCGGCTACGAACAGGTCGAGGCCCGCGTCACCATGACCGATGCACAGCTCCAGGGCGCCGGAATCGAGCTCGCCGAAGCGGGGCCGGCCACGATCGGAACAGCGCTCGAGTTACTGGGAGAGGTGCGCTACAACAGTGATCGTACCGTGCAGGTCGTCCCGCGGCTGGCCGGCCTGGTGGAGTCGGTGGCGGTCAGCGCAGGCGAACGTGTGCGCAAGGGACAGGTGCTCGCCGTGCTGAGCAGTCAATTGCTCGCCGACCAGCGTACCGAATTGTTGGCCGCGCAGCGTCGTCTCGCACTCGCGCGGACCACCTACGAGCGTGAAAGGACGTTGTGGCAGGAGAAGATCTCGCCCGAGCAGGACATGCTGCAGGCGCGCACCGTCATGCAGGAAGGCGAGATTGCCGTACAGAGCGCACAACAGAAGCTCGCCACACTGGGCAGCGTTGCTTCGGGCGGCGGCGCACTCACGCGCTATGAGCTTCGCTCCCCGATCGACGGGGTCGTGACCGACAAACGCCTGTCGGTCGGCGAAGCGGTCAAGGAGGACGCCGCGGTCTTCACCGTCTCGGACCTGTCGTCGGTATGGGTGGAGGCGCCGGTGTCCGCGCAGGATCTGGGTGCGCTCGCCGCAGGCCAGACGGTAACGATCCGCGCCAGCGCCTTCGACGCGTCGGCGCCGGGCAGGGTCACCTTCATCAGCCCGCTGATCGGCGAGCAGTCCCGTACCGGCATCGCCCGCATCGTGGTGCAGAACCCCTCCGGTGTCTGGCGACCGGGATTGCCGGTGTCCGTCACCGTCGTCGCCGCGGAAACGAAGGTGCCGGTCGCGGTCGCGGTGGACGCCGTCCAGGATCTGCGCGACTGGAAGGTGGTGTTCGGCCGCTACGGCGACGCCTTCGAAGCGCGCCCGCTCGAACTGGGTCGCAGCGACGGCCGACACGTGGAGGTGCTGGCAGGCCTGCAGGCGGGCGAGCGCTACGCGGCGAAGAACAGCTATGTCATCAAGGCGGAGCTCGGCAAGGCCGGCGCCAGCCACGACCACTGACCGGGAGCCCCCGACATGAAACAGATCACTGCCATGATTCGCCCCCACCGCCTCGACGCCGTCGAGACGGCGCTCGAAACGCTCCCGCATTGCCCCGGCTTCACCGTATTCGGCGCGAAAGGCCATCCCCGCGGGCATGGGCCGGACCACCGGTTCGTCGCCGACGAATGGAATCCCCACGCCCACGATGTGCTCGTGCTGCTGATCCTGTGCCAGGACGATGACGCGTCCGCCATCGTCGACGCGGTCGCGGCGGCGGCACGCACGGGGCAACCGGGCGACGGGATGGTCGGTGTCGTCGAACTCGTCACCGCGGTCCGTATTCGCACCGGCGAACGCGACGCCGCGGCGCTTTGAGGAGAGGCTCGTGTTCGAACGCATCATCCGCTTCGCCATCGATCAACGATGGCTCGTGCTGCTCGCCGTGCTCGGCATGGTCGGCGTCGGAATCTACAACTATCAGCGTCTGCCCATCGACGCGGTGCCCGACATCACCAACGTCCAGGTCCAGATCAACACCGAAGCACCCGGCTACTCCCCGCTGGAGTCCGAACAGCGCGTGACCTTTCCGATCGAAACCACGATGGCCGGTTTGCCCAATCTCGAGCAGACCCGTTCCCTGTCGCGCTATGGCCTGTCCCAGGTCACCGTCGTGTTCAAGGACGGCACGGACATCTACTTTGCCCGGCAACTGGTGAACGAGCGCATCCAGGAGGCCCGCAGCAAACTGCCGGCCGGCCTCGCCCCGGCGCTCGGCCCCATCGCCACCGGGCTGGGCGAAATCTACATGTGGACGGTCGAGGCGACCGAGGGCGCGAAAAAACCCAACGGAAGCGCGTACACACCGATGGATCTGCGCGAGATTCAAGACTGGATCATCAAGCCGCAATTGCGCACCGTCCCAGGGGTCACCGAGATCAACACGATCGGCGGCTATGCAAAGGAGTTTCAGGTGGCACCCCTGCCCGAGCGCATGGTGTCCTACGGGCTGGCCATCAGCGATCTGGTCACGGCGCTCGAGCGCAACAACGCCAACGTGGGGGCAGGTTATATCGAGCGTCGGGGCGAGCAGTATCTGATCCGCGCACCGGGACAGGTCGCCGGCATCGACGATATCGCCAATATCGTCGTCGGCCACGCCCAAGGGGTCCCGATACGCATCCGCGATGTGGCTGAAGTGGGCCTGGGCAAGGAGCTGCGCACCGGTGCCGCGACCGAGAATGGCCGCGAAGTGGTGCTGGGCACGGTGTTCATGCTCATCGGTGAGAACAGCCGCGACGTGTCGAAGGCGGTCGACGCACGCCTGCAGGCAATCAACAAGACCTTGCCCGAGGGCATCGTCGCCAAGACGGTCTATGACCGCACCATCCTGGTCGAAAAGGCCATCGACACGGTCAAGAAGAACCTGACCGAGGGCGCTCTGCTGGTCATTGCCATCCTGTTCCTGTTTCTCGGCAACATCCGTGCGGCGCTCATCACCGCGATGGTGATCCCGCTGGCGATGCTATTCACCTTCACCGGCATGGTGACGAACCGGGTCAGCGCCAACCTGATGAGCCTGGGCGCCCTGGACTTCGGCATCATCATCGATGGGGCCGTGGTGATCGTCGAGAACTGTGTGCGCCGCCTCGCCCACGCGCAGGCTGCGCTCGACCGGCCGATGACGCGCAACGAGCGGTTTCACGAAGTCTTCGTGGCGTCGAAGGAATCGCGGCGGGCGCTGCTCTTCGGCCAGCTCATCATCATGGTGGTGTACCTGCCGATCTTTGCCCTGACCGGGGTCGAAGGCAAGATGTTCCACCCGATGGCCTTTACCGTCGTGACCGCATTGCTGGGCGCGATGATTCTGTCGGTCACCTTCGTACCCGCAGCGGTTGCGCTCTTTCTGTCCGGCAAGGTCAGCGAGACCGAAAATCGGCTCATGGCGATCGCCAAGCGCGGCTACGCCCCGGCGTTCGACTGGGTCATGGCGCGCAAGCCGTTGGTTCTGACGATCGCCTGCGTCAGCATCGTGCTGTCAGGGCTACTGGCGACCCGCATGGGCAGCGAATTCATCCCGAGCCTCGATGAGGGCGACGTCGCGCTTCATGCGTTGCGCATTCCGGGCACGAGCCTGAGCCAATCGATCGACATGCAGGTGCAACTGGAGCGCACGGTCAAGGCCTTCCCCGAAGTCGACAACGTGTTCGCCAAGATTGGTACGGCCGAGATCGCAACCGACCCGATGCCACCCAATGTCGCCGACAACTTCGTGATGCTCAAGCCGCGGGACCAGTGGCCGGACCCGCAGAAGTCCAAGAGTGAGCTGGTCGCGGCGATGCAGCGTGCGGTCGGTCAGATACCGGGCAACAACTACGAGTTTACGCAACCGATTCAGATGCGATTCAACGAGTTGATCTCGGGCGTTCGCAGCGACGTGGCGGTGAAGGTCTTCGGTGACGACATGGACACCATGAACGAGACGGCAGAACGCATTGCCGCCGTGCTCGAGGGGGTTCCGGGTGCTGCCGACGTGAAGGTGGAGCAGACCACTGGCCTGCCCATGCTGACGGTCCGGATCGACCGGAATCAGATTGCCCGGCTCGGCCTGAACGTCGCCGACGTCCAGGACAGCGTCTCGGCTGCGCTCGGCGGGCAGGAGGCCGGGGCGGTGTTCGAGGGCGACCGGCGCTTCGACATCCTGGTCCGGTTGCCCGATGCGATTCGCGGTGACCTCGAGGCGATCCGCCGTCTGCCAATCCGCGTGCCCGCCGGCGAGAACGGCGCGCGTGGCTTCGTCCGGCTGGGCGATGTCGCACGCATCGAGTCTGCGCCCGGCCCCAACCAGATCAGCCGCGAAAACGGCAAACGTCGGGTTGTGGTGACCGCCAACGTGCGCGGGCGCGACATTGGTTCCTTCGTCGCCGAGGCGGAAACGAAGATCGCCACGGCGGTGCAGGTGCCCACAGGGTACTGGACGACCTGGGGCGGCACCTTCGAGCAGTTGCAGTCGGCCGCCAAACGGCTTCAGATCGTCGTGCCGGTCGCGTTGCTGCTTGTCCTAACGTTGCTCTTCATGATGTTTGGCAATGTCAAGGACGGGCTGCTGGTCTTTACCGGCGTCCCCTTCGCGCTGACCGGCGGCATCCTGGCGCTGTGGTTGCGCGATATCCCGCTGTCGATCTCCGCCGGTGTCGGCTTCATCGCGCTGTCGGGCGTGGCCGTGCTCAACGGCCTGGTGATGATCTCGTACATCCGGAGTCTGCGCGATGACGGCTTCGATCTCGATGACGCGATCCGGGAGGGCGCGCTGACGCGATTGCGTCCTGTGCTGATGACGGCGCTGGTCGCATCGCTCGGGTTCGTTCCCATGGCGATCGCGGTCGGTACCGGTGCCGAAGTGCAGCGGCCGCTGGCCACTGTGGTCATCGGCGGCATCCTGTCGTCTACCGCACTGACGCTGCTCGTGCTGCCGGCGCTGTATCGCATCGCCCATGGACGCGAGAGGCGAATGGCGCCACCCGCGGAGACATTCGCTCCCGCCCATTGATCCTGTGTGGGGCGGAAGGGTACGAACCGCTGCGCTTTCGCCCGATAGACCCGATCCACCCGCGGTTCTCTACTTCGTCATGGAGGTCGCATGAAACACGCTTCTGTCATTGCAACGGTGATCGTCCTGGTGTCCTTCAGCGTCTTCGCCGCAGGCGGGCATGACCATGACAAGGGCCATGTGCCCCGACATGGCGGCATGGTGGCCGAAGTCAATGAAGTGGACTATGAACTCGTGGCTACGTGAACCCTGCTGCAACTCTACCTTCGCGATCATGGGAAGAGCGTTGCCGTCACCGGAGGCGCCGCAAGAGTCACTTTGCTGTCGGGTAAGGAAAGGATCGAAACCGCGCTATTGCCCGCCGTGGAGAAATTCGAGGTGCAAGGCCACTTCAAGATCATCCCCGGCATGAAGTTTGTGGCCGTGGTTGCCCTCCCCGGGCGGGGTGAGGCAACCGTGTGGTTCCGATTGCGATGACTTGACGCACCCATTGCGTCCGATGTGGGGTCAGCTCACGAAACGGAAAAATCGTACGCTAAGCCGGTCGTAGCGGCCCTAGATTTGCCACGCTCGGCTACGAGGAGGTTTGCGAAGCAACAGGATCAATACCGCCGAGTCTCGCGAGGAAGCGGACATAGACCAACTCGCTGAGCAACTCGACAAGAGTTTGCGTAACGACGATGGCAGGCAATACGGGTATGGCCCCAGGTACAGCGAGAGCAAGCGGCAACACGACAAGGGAATTTCGAGTGCCTGCGCTGAAAGCGATGGCTCGGCCGGCGGGGGCATCAAGGCGGAACAGCCGGCTGATGCTCCATCCGATCAGGGGGGCGATCACAGCAAAGGCGATATAGAAGGGAATCACACCCAAGGCCGCATCGGTCGCGGAGCCGAGCCGCGGCACCACGGCCGCGACGACGACGAATAGGACAAGGGCGGTCGCTGGTACCGGCAATAGACCAAGTGCCGCTGAGGTCTTTTCACCGGCCAGGCTTCGAGCCGCCCATAGTTGCACAAGCCCAGCAAGGGCGAGTGGAACCGCGATCAACCAGACGAAGGCATGAACGAACGGGCCGGGCTGCACGAGGGTTGCGGCATCGTTCCCGAGAAGCAGGCCGAGATAGACCGGCAGCAGCAGCATTTGCACAACCAGGAGCGCAGGGGTTGCCGCCAGTAGCAGCCGCGCATCGGCACGACCGAGGTGCGAGAACGTAACCACGTAGTCAATGCAAGGCGTCAGCAACACCAGCAGCACGCCAAGCCTCACCATAGGGTCCGATGGCAGGAATTGCACCAATACGGCCACCAAGAGCGGCGTTACGATGAAATTGGTAATGAGCAGTGCGGCAAGGAACCGGCCGCGACTGAAGGCCCGGCCAAGGTCGGCCAGGGGCACTTGCAGGAATGTCACGAACAGCATGAGTGCAAGCGCCGGGTTGACGCCACCCTCAAGCGCTGCCGTGCCGGGTACGAGCAAAGCGACAAGCGCAGCCAACACAACGGCCGCGAAGTAAATGCCGACTTGGTGCCTCTCGAATATTTCCCGGATGTCTTGCATGTCTGTATTTCGCTCCTTTGTGTCAATTTGAAGCATACCCTATCCTGATGTCAGGAGAAGCCACCCAGCAACGTCAGAATAGAGCCAATTTTTGTATTTCTTGACACCTGCGGCGAAAGGTCATAAATTTCTTCCTGACACTTTCGTGTTTAGAGGCACCATGCAGGGTCAACGCATCGGCTATGTCCGGGTCAGCAGCTTCGACCAGAACCCGGAACGGCAACTGGAGCATGTCGAAGTCGGCAGGGTATTCACCGACAAGGCGTCGGGAAAAGACACCCAGCGGCCTGAACTCGATTCGTTGCTGGCCTTCGTGCGCGAAGGCGACACGGTGGTGGTGCACAGCATGGATCGCCTGGCGCGCAACCTCGATGATTTGCGCCGCCTGGTACAAAAGCTGACCAAACGCGGCGTGCGCATCGAGTTCGTCAAGGAGAGTTTGACCTTCACCGGCGAGGATTCGCCGATGGCGAACCTGATGCTGTCGGTGATGGGTGCGTTCGCCGAATTCGAGCGGGCCTTGATCCGCGAGCGGCAGCGCGAAGGCATCGCGCTCGCCAAGCAGCGCGGAGTCTACCGGGGCCGTAAGAAAGCACTGTCGCCCGAACAGGTCGCCGAACTGCGGCAGCGTGCCGCAGCCGGCGAACAGAAAGCGAAGCTGGCACGTGAATTCGGTGTCAGCCGGGAGACCCTGTATCAATACTTGAGATTGGAGCAATAGCGATGCCTCGTCGTTCCATACTGTCCGCCGCCGAGCGGGAAAGCCTGCTGGCGTTGCCGGACACCAAGGACGACCTGATTCGACATTACAGATACTGACCTTGCCATCATCCGGCAGCGGCGCGGGCCTGCCAACCGGCTGGGCTTTGCCGTGCAGCTTTGCTACCTGCGCTTTCCCGGCATTATCCTTGGCGTCGATCAGCCGCCGTTCCCGCCCTTACTGAAACTGGTCGCCAACCAACTCAAGGTCGGCATCGAAAGCTGGGACGACTACGGGCAGCGAGAGCAGACCCGGCGCGAGCACCTGGTCGAGCTGCAAAACGCGTTCGGCTTCCAGCCCTTCACGATGAGCCACTATCGGCAGGCTGTGCATACGCTGACTGAGCGAGCCATGCAGACCGACAAGGGCATCGTGCTGGCCGATGCCTTGATCGAACATTTGCGGCGACAGTCCATCATTCTGCCCGCGCTCAATGCCATCGAGCGCGCCAGCTCCGAGGCCATCACCCGCGCCAACCGACGAATCTACGAAGCCCTGTCCGAGCCGTTGTCGAACGGGCACCGGCATGGCCTCGACGATCTTCTAAAACGCCGCGACAACAGCAAGACGACTTGGCTGGCCTGGCTGCGGCAGTCGCCCGCCAAGCCCAATTCTCGGCACATGCTCGAACACATCGAGCGTCTCAAAGCCTGGCAGGCGCTCGACCTGCCGCCCGGCATCGAGCGGCTGGTTCACCAGAATCGGTTGCTCAAGATCGCCCGCGAGGGCGGCCAGATGACGCCCGCCGACCTGGCCAAGTTCGAGCCGCAACGGCGCTACGCCACCCTGGTGGCGCTGGCCATCGAAGGCATGGCCACCGTCACTGACGAAATCATCGACCTGCACGACCGTATCCTCGGGAAGCTGTTCAACGCAGCCAAAAACAAGCATCAGCAGCAGTTCCAGGCGTCCGGCAAAGCCATCAACGCCAAGGTGCGCCTGTACGGCCGCATCGGCCAGGTGCTGATCGACGCCAAGCAATCGGGCGGCGACCCGTTCGCCGCCATCGAGGCCGTCATGTCCTGGGACGCCTTCGCCGAAAGCGTCACCGAGGCGCAAAAGCTCGCGCAGCCCGATGACTTCGATTTCCTGCACCGTATCGGCGAGAGCTACGCCACCTTGCGCCGCTACGCGCCGGAATTTTTGGATGTGCTCAAGCTGCGGGCAGCGCCCGCCGCCAAGGACGTGCTCGATGCCATCGAGGTGCTGCGCGGCATGAACACCGACAACGCCCGCAAGGTGCCCGCTGATGCTCCGACCGATTTCATCAAGCCGCGCTGGCAGAAGTTGGTGATGACCGACGCCGGCATCGACCGGCGCTACTACGAGCTGTGCGCACTGTCGGAACTCAAGAACTCGCTGCGCTCGGGCGACATCTGGGTGCAGGGATCACGCCAGTTCAAGGACTTCGAGGACTACCTGGTGCCGCCCGCGAAGTTCGCCAGCCTCAAGCAGTCCAGCGAACTGCCGCTGGCCGTGGCCACCGACTGTGACCAGTACCTAGACGACCGGCTAACGCTGCTGGAGGCGCAACTTGCCACGGTCAATCGCATGGCAGCGGCGAACGACCTGCCGGATGCGATCATCACCGAGTCGGGCCTGAAGATTATGCCGCTGGATGCAGCCGTGCCCGAGACTGCGCAGGCGCTGATCGACCAGACCGCGATGATCCTGCCACACGTCAAGATCACCGAACTGCTGCTGGAGGTAGATGAATGGACGGGCTTCACTCGTCACTTCGCGCACCTGAAATCGGGCGATCTGGCCAAGGATAAGAACCTGCTGCTGACGACGATCCTGGCCGACGCAATCAACCTCGGCCTGACCAAGATGGCCGAATCCTGCCCCGGCACGACCTACGCCAAGCTGGCTTGGCTACAAGCCTGGCATATCCGCGACGAAACCTACTCGACGGCGCTGGCCGAGCTGGTCAATGCACAGTTTCGGCACCCGTTCGCCGAGCACTGGGGCGATGGCACCACGTCATCGTCGGACGGCCAGAACTTCCGCACTGGCAGCAAGGCCGAGAGTACGGGCCACATCAACCCGAAATACGGCAGCAGCCCAGGGCGGACGTTCTACACCCACATCTCCGACCAGTACGCGCCGTTCCACACTAAGGTCGTGAACGTCGGCGTGCGCGACTCGACCTACGTGCTCGATGGCCTGCTGTACCACGAGTCCGACCTGCGCATCGAGGAGCACTACACCGACACGGCAGGCTTCACCGATCATGTCTTCGCCTTAATGCACCTGCTGGGCTTCCGCTTTGCGCCGCGCATCCGCGACCTGGGTGATACCAAGCTGTTCGTCCCAAAGGGTGAAGCCAGTTACGACGCGCTCAAACCGATGATTAGCAGCGACAAGCTGAACATCAAGGCGATTCGTGCCCACTGGGACGAAATCCTGCGGCTGGCCACCTCAATCAAGCAGGGTACGGTGACAGCCTCGCTGATGCTCAGGAAGCTCGGCAGTTACCCACGTCAGAACGGCCTGGCCGTGGCCCTGCGCGAGTTGGGCCGCATCGAGCGCACGCTGTTCATTCTGGACTGGCTGCAAAGCGTGGAACTGCGCCGACGTGTCCACGCCGGACTCAATAAGGGCGAAGCGCGCAATGCGCTGGCCCGCGCCGTGTTTTTCAACCGGCTGGGTGAAATCCGCGACCGCAGTTTCGAGCAGCAGCGCTACCGGGCCAGCGGCCTCAACCTGGTGACAGCGGCCATCGTGTTGTGGAACACGGTCTATCTGGAGCGGGCGGCGAACGCCCTGCGTAGCCACGGCCAAGTCATCGATGACAGCCTGTTGCAGTGCCTGTCGCCGCTGGGCTGGGAGCACATCAACCTGACCGGTGATTACCTGTGGCGCAGCAGCGCCAAGATCGGAGAGGGCAAGTTCAGGCCGCTACGACCGCTACAACCGGCTTAGCGTGCTTTATTTTCCGTTTTCTGAGATGACCCCAAGACGGGCGGCATCCACACGCTGCGCCACGCCTTCGCCACCCATCTGCTGGAGGCCGGCGTCGATCTGGCCACGCTCGCGAAGCTCCTGGGCCACGGCCACCTGTCGACCACGCAGCGCTACCTGCATCTGGCGCGTCCGGGTTCAATCCCACACGACAGCCCGCTCGATCTGCTGCGCCGGCTCTGAGGCCGAGCGGCCATGGACCGGCCCACGCTGGCCGGCATTCTGCGCGCGCACGGCGAAGACTACCGGCGAGGCCACACCCTGTCGGCGGTGCAGACACGGGCCTGGCGAGCCATCGTCGACTGCCGCACCGCAGCGCTCGGCGGTGTGCGCGAGCGTTGCGCGAACTGCGGCGCCGAGCGCCATGTCTGGCGTTCATGTCGCAACCGCCATTGCCCGCAGTGCCAGACGCGGGCCAAGGAGGCCTGGCGCGCGGCGCGCCTGCGCGAGGTGCTGCCGGTGCCCTACGCGCACTGGGTGTTCACGCTACCCCACGCGCTCAATCCACTGGCGATCCGGCACCCGCGCTGGCTCTACGGCGCGTTATTCGACAGTGCGGCGGCCACCTTGCTCGAGCTCGCCGCCAACCCGCGCTGGCTGAGCGCCGTGCCCGGTTTCAGCCTCGTGCTCCACACCTGGAGTCAGGACCTGCGCATGCACCTGCATGTGCACGCCCTGATCACCTGCGGCGGGCTCGACGCCGAGGGCGGCTGGCGCGCCCCGGTGCGCGGCGCCACCTTCCTGTTTCCGGTCCGGGCCGCCTCGCAGGTGTTTCGCGGCAAGTTCCTCGCGCGGCTCGACGCAGCCCGCCGCAGCGGCGAACTGCCCGACGATCCGCAAGGTGCGCCGGATGCATGGCACGCCCGGCGCAGTGCGTTGCTCGCGCATGACTGGGTGGTCTACGCCAAGCCGCCGCCGGGCGGGCCCGCCCAGGTGCTCGACTACCTTGCCCGCTACACGCACCGCGTGGCGCTCTCGAACGACCGCCTGCTCGGCTGCAATGCGGGTCAGGTGCGCCTTCGGGTGCGTGACAACGAAACCGGCGGCAAGCGCACGGTGAGCATGCCGACCGACGAGTTCATCGGACGCTTCCTGCGTCACGTGCTGCCGGCCGGCTTCAAGCGCCTGCGCCACTACGGGTTGCTCGCCTGCGGCCACAAGCGTGCCCGGCTTGCTGCCGCGCGTGCCGCGCTCCAGACGCCGGCACCGCAGCCGGCGGTGATCGAAGCGGCCGCAGACTTCCTCGCCCGCGTGAGCGGTGAGGACCCGCGATGCTGCCCGCACTGTGGGGTCGGGCGTTGGCACACGGTCGAGATCGTCATGGCTCGCCGGTACGATCCGCCCGCGCCTGCACCGCGCTGTCGGGATGGGCCGCCATGAACACTCACGCTCCCCCGTCTCGGCCCTTGCCGATGCAACGTCCGCACCGGCAGGCCGTGGCACGTCCCCCGTGTGCTGAACGCGACCGACACCGCACGCCGGATGCACGGCCGGCACCCGATCGCTGCCCATTACGGCGATGGTCGCGAGCGGCTCAGCGGCGTCGGATACTCGTTGCTGACCCGACCCTGCCGCGCGCTATCCGATGTGGATGACCCGCGCGTAGAATCCCCAGTATCACCGCCTGAGCGGCGGTTCAGTTCAACAAGGCTTATCCCTCGCGGCAGGCGCCTGCGCACCGAGCGGCGCTTGCGGCGCGAGGGATAAACCCTATTCGTTAGATGTAATTAACCGGAAAGTTGCGCACGAATAATTTTTTTCTTCAAGACTGCAACTTTAAGAGAAAAGAACACATAATCCCTTCGAATCATATTGGAGGCGGATCATGAAAAGCTGGTTATTTCTTACTGTTGCAATTCTTGGAGAGGTAGTTGCAACATCTGCATTAAAGTCCAGTGAAGGTTTTACGAAGCTCGTACCATCTTTCATCGTAATTGTTGGCTATGGAATTGCATTTTATTTCCTTTCATTGGTCTTGAAGTCTATTCCTATAGGGGTGGCCTATGCAGTTTGGTCTGGCCTTGGCGTAGTATTAGTCACTGCTGTTGCATGGGGGCTTTACGGGCAAAAGATTGATGCATGGGGTTTCGTGGGTATTAGTTTAATAGTTTGCGGTGTATTGGTTTTAAATTTGCTTTCTAAAGCAAGCGTTCATTAAGTGGCACTGGCATCTAACAATCGGCAGCAGGCGGACAGCCTACACTACGCGGTTTTGTGTTACTCGCTGCGCTCAAACATTAACACAAAACCGCTCCGTTACGGCTGCCGCTGTGCCGGGCGTTGAATGACAGCTTTCCCAAAAGCTCTACGGCTGCTCTGGGTCGAAACGACTCACCAGCCAGTGGCAGCTTTCGGGAAGCGAACCTTCAACGTCGGCTTTCCGGCGGTGAGTTCGAAGAGTTGTCGGTCGCCACCCGACCCTAAGGCGACGGTGGCTCCCACGAAAAGCGGTCGTTGAGTATGTAGCCCGGAAGCAGCGTAGCGAAATCCGGGTTAGTGGTTACTCAACCGCCGAGTCCCGCAGTCGGGCCAATCGCCCTCGTCCGGGCTACGCTCGCTGTTCTCGCTCGGTTTACACTTTCAATCTTCACCGTGGATCGAAAGTCTTAATAAACCAATTCGCAATCTCTTTCGCTGGAGCAACTAAGCTCAGTGCCTTTCTAGTTCCGATGCCTTCGTTCAGGCCATGAGAGATGACATTCCTACGATCAACAAGAAAGGCGAGCTCCCTTTGCAACTTTTCGTCGTCGGCCTTTAACATCGTTTCGAGTTGATCCGCCCAAGTTGCGTCAAATCTCTTCGTTAGATCGATGAGTTTGACGGAACTGGGGTTCCTGCCTACGCCAAACCAGCTTGACCCGAATGATGAGGAACGAGGGCAAGATTTACTCTTTAAATAGGCTTTGCAACATTCTTCAACCACCTGTTCTAGGTATCCGCATGTTCGGACGACCAGGAAGCGGGCAAGCGCAGCGCTAACCTCGTCGGATCTGCTCGCATCGTTGCTCGCCACGACTTTCTCGAGAGAAGTCAGTGATTTCGTGAGATTTGTGATAGTTAGGTGCGGCCACGCTTCGTTCCAGGCCAATTTCAAAGCTCCGCAAATGCTTTAGTTCCGGCTTCCAAACGGCTCTTTACTTGCTCTTCATCAGCAGTCGAACGCGTAAATGCTTCATTGAAGGCTGCCGACCCACGCATTGTGTCTATGGCAACTGAAACGCTGGCAGCATCAGGCGCATTGCCGCCTTGATCAAGCCGTCTCATTAAGCCGACCATCACGGACTCTGTAAGCGCGGCGTTCACCTGTTGGCCTCGTAGACGAAACGCATTCCTCCCTGCGTGATCGCTAATTATCTCGGTGGCGAGCCTAAATACCTCTCTAGTTGCCTCAAGTTCAGGCGATACATTTGGGCGATTTTTTGCTGCGAAGTCATTGAGAAACTTCTTTAGGGGTCTACTGTATTTGGCTGCGTTTACGTACAAGGCGACTATTCGAAGCACAAGCTCTTGATCTCGCAAGCGTGGGGAACGATTGCCGTATAGAGCTCTCCAGCTGTCGAGGCGGTTTAGATCCTCCAAGAAATCGATGAATGGGCCAGCATGTAACGCCACGCGAATCTCGTGGGGAGTTAGTTGAGTTCCACCGGAATTCAGGCGCTCGAAAATATTGTAAACGGCGTCGAGTGCTTCCGGAGTGCCATCGCTGGCAACCAAGATCGCCTGGATGAATGTATTGTCAAATTTACGGCGTAGATCATCAGGCAGCCCCTTATAGGTTAACCCCTTGAACCGGTCTGCAACATTATCGAGGCTAAAAACTCTCCCCCCATATATGCCGTCTACAAAAAAGCGAAGGGTAGAGAGTCTTTGCTGCCCGTCAAGAACAAGGTAACGGTTGTCACTTTGCTTGACCAAGAATATTCCTGGGATCGGATATCCAAGCAGCAGCGACTCAATGAACCTGTCCATCTGAGGCTTTCGCCAAACGAAGCCTCGCTGAAACCCATCCGCCTCGATTCGATCATCATTGTGACCGAAAGAGGGAACAAGTATGTCTTCTTGGACTATGCGCCTCACCAAACCATTTACATCGAAATCTTGGCCTGAGTAGGTAACTTCTCGCGCGTCGCGCTCTGATTCCTGGAGGTCGGCAATTTCCTGTGGGTTCAGCAGTTCGGGCTCTTTGGCGCTATCTGTCATGGCATTCCTCAATCTGTACCTATGTCTTCAAAATATGCATTATTCGTACCCCTCATGGCGCTTGACGCTGATGACAATATCTAGGTCGATTGAAGGTTTTGTCCGGATCAGTCACCGGTTTTGTGCGGATGAGCCCGAAGGCCGCTCTTGGCCCGGACTCCCCGATCGGACTGCGCCGAGACCGGCCCGTCGTTCCCAACATTCTTCGACCGGCCTCTCAATCCGTGAGCGACAGCCCGGGTCCGACCCAATCGCGACAATCGTCTTGCTGCGAAGCAGTCATTCAATGGGCAGGCTGGAGGCCTGCACGAGAGAGCCAAGCCCACCCTTTACGGCCCCTGCCTTGGTCGATCTGCAACATCAGGCGTTCATCGACGTCGGTGACCAGTAGATGGGTACCCTCGGACGCACGCCGGTCGGGCGCCTGCGCCCTTCAACCATGTGAAACGGAGAGGGGGCCACGTCCGCAGGCCCGAGCGCTTCAGGCAAGGGACCGAAGTAGCAGGCGCACTCGCTGACGTATTCAACATAAAGAATCCAGCGTTCTCGGCGCAATTTAGAATGCCGAGGTTTTCAAGTATGTGCTAGCGAAGGCGCGTCTCGAATAAGCTCCCGTCGGAACTAAGCTGAGGGCAGCAAACAGCAACACCATCCTTCCACAATGCGAACCTCGCGCCAATCTGTCGGCTCCAGTTCCACAACGCGTGGATCAACCCTGCCGCGCCAGCGGTTTCATCCAATAGGCGACACCCACCATCTCTCATGGGATCTGAGCAGGTTCCGACAACCCAGAACGTAGCCCCCAGCAGGTGACAAGCCGAAGCTATCCGCCTACTCTGGCATGTCTACCAGCCCGTTGGTGCCAGGCCGAACGGAAGGTAAGACTTTGAGGATCGTGCATTGCCCCCATGAGGGAAACGCCGAATCGCTGCTGGGGGTAGTCCCAGTATCAAGGAGAACGTTAAGAAAATTAGGGCTCGCCGCGCTTGTTGTTACCTTGAATGAGACTTTCTTCTTCAAGGAACTCGGGAGACCGTCCCCGTACTGTGCGCCGCCAAAAGTGAATGGTGCGCTGATGGGATCAAAGGGTGACGAATCCCAGTACTTGACCTGCAGAATGTTAACAAGGAAGACATCCCAATATCCCGTTCCACCAGCCGTGGGCGCGTTGTAGGAGTCCCAAGTGTTCAGATTGCAGTCCAATTCGACTTGGTAGGATGGGTTCGGCGGGAGTCCGCCAGAAAAGCCATGCCTCGATGGCGACTGGAAACCGGATTCCAGCGGCGTGAGAGGTGCGCCAAACCGAATTACCTTTCCGCGACGCAGAGGATCCTCAGGCCCAACTTCCGGAGGGGTTGGACATCCACCGCAATCCTTCCATTGGATGATATTAACAAGGTTCTTGAATAGTGAAGGGTACCAGATCTCGATGTTAAGAGCTTGTCCTCCAACTCCCGCATAGCCACCCCAGTTCTTACCAACCACCGGTGTATATTGCCAAAACGCTGCGGTCGCCCTATTCGCAGGGGTAACCGAAAGATTCTCCCACGAGCATGACGATCCAGCGCACGTCTTGTTTTCGACGTTAGGCGCCCAACCACCAATAGTCTCACCCTTGGAATCAATATCATCCAGGAACTTGCGGAATCTTGAAACACCGCAATCAAGCTGAGCTCGAAAAGTCTTGGCGCAGCCTTTGGCCCCCATCCAGCCATCAGCAGGTTCGCTCGGTTTTGAACTGGAGGTAACCAGTAGCGATTCTTTTTGCATAGTCACAAGAATAACTTGTGGGTTGATTCTATACTTCTGAGCTAAATCATAAATGAGTTGCGCCGGCGAGAATTTGACTCCGTCCGTGTCCGTGTACGTATCATCGATTGTTTTCGTTTTGAGGAAGCTCCCTCTTTCCGTTAGCAAGTCCAAAATCTGCTGTGGGTTCATTGCAGTCGAATCTTCCATCACGTCGTCGCTGATAAACGCAGAGTTTACGGCAGGATCAATTGTGGCTGATGCCGCAGGGGCTGAAAGCATTGCCGGCAAAGCCGTCTCGGCTGCACTTGACGAATCGATAAATTTTGGAATAGTGAGCGATCCAAAATCCTTAAGTACGTCGCCACTCAATCCCAAGACTTGAAGCTTATAATCGAACATTCCTAGTGAACCATCAATACCGTCGAACAAAGGTAAAATGAAATTTTCGGCATCGTAGTCGAAATCCTGGACCGCTTCCCATGTGTTCGATCCGTGTTGCGATCGGAGAAGCCTCAGTGCCTTGGTATTGGTCGGCAACGGCCCACCAAAGTAAACGGCGATCCCGCCCGTGCCAAGGTTGATTGCCCATAGATCCTTCGCCTTATTGAATACCGTTGTATCCGACCGAACGGATAAATAGAACGGCGACGAGGCAACTCGCAGGAGCTTTCCCTTGACAGCAACGCTGATCTGGAGCCGCAACTCCGAAGGAGTGTCTTCCGAAATCAAGATCGTGGCCGTGTATGTTCCGTCCAGGGAGAGCTCATCACCTGCTGTCCCATCGTCGCGGAGAATACCAAGCGTCCTGATAATCCTTCCATTATTATCAACGAGCTGAGCAGCGACCCCTGTCGGAAGAACTCCCACCCCGCTTATAACGGCACGTACCTTAACTTCGGTTGGAATGCCATTGGGGATCACTGATGGATCGACATCGATACTTTCGATGGTTACAGCTTCCGTCGTACCGCTCAGAGACAAAGTCATAGTAGCCGATGACGAGTTTGGAACTGGGCGGGGCTTTAATTGTGCATATGAAGCCGCGCTACCCAGCATGGCGAACGCTATAAACGCGGTGTAGGCCAGTTTAGACAAAACGGTACTCGCGGTTGCGCCGATGCACCCGCCAGCCCATCGTGTCACCCTCACTAGCAAGATTCCCGCACCAGTTAGGAACACGAGGATCAAGGTTCCAGGTTCCGGAACTGAGAGGGCAGTTGTCGAAAACGCCAAGTCGTCGAAAACGAAGGAAAAGCCGCCTGGATCGCCCATGATGGTCACGCTGGAAATCACGGGCGACGTGTAGGAGAATCCAAGGAGCTCATTTGGGGAGCTACCGAAATCACCCGAAACAAGAGTATTGTTACTGAATTTGCTCACAATCAGATCAAGCAACACACCGTTGGAATCAAAGGCCGCGAGCTCAAGAGGGGCCGCGTAAGTGAAGAATGCAGAGACAAACCTCATTGGCGAGAGGAATTTAATCACAACCGGTCCAGTGTTATCGTACGCGACATTCGATCCACCGTAGGGCGGAAACTCCAGTTCATTTAACGATAACCTGAATCCGTGTTCGCTTAGCCGGAAATCCAGCCTAACGCATTGATGTAATTGTATAATTACGCATCCGAGCCTTTCACCCAACCGACCATGCCGCGCTTCGAAGTCAAGCAATCCGCCAAGCTCAATCTGACGTCCTACTCGGGCCTGGCGTTGATCGGGCAGTGCTGCCAGGCGGCACAGGTCGAGGCGGTGATCGACCCGAGGCTGCCGGTGTCGCAGGGTATGCGGAGCTCGGACCTGGTCAAGTCGGTGGTGGGGCTGCTGAGCCTGGGCAAAAGCGACTTCGAGGCGATCGAGCCGTTTCGCGGCGACCGCTTCTTCAAGGAAGCGCTCGGGCTCGCCAAGGTGCCCGGCAGCGTGTGGATGCGCCAACGGCTCGATGCCCGCGCGGCCGAGCTGCGCGAGCTGACCGACGAGCTGAGCCTGCGCCTGCTCGAGCGCACCGAGGCGCCGATCACGGCGCACAAGGGCTACGTCTGCGCCGATCTGGACACCTTCGTGATGGACAACTCCGACACCAAGAAGGAGGCGGTCAGCCGCACTTACCAGGGCGTCGATGGCTACACGCCGATCGCGCTGTACCTGGGCAACGAGGGCTGGAACCTCGGCCTGGAGCTGCGCGCGGGGTCGCACCACTCGGCGCTGGAGACCGAGTATTTCTTCGAGCGCGCGTTCCCGCGCCTGCGCCGGGTGTGCGCGGCCGATGCGAAGCTGCTGTGGCGGGCCGACAGCGGCTTCGACAGCGCCCGGCTGCTGTTCGCGCTGGCCGACGAGCGCGATCGCTGGGCAGCGCTGGGGCGTTCGTTCGACTACCTCACCAAGTGGAATCCGCGCCGTCAGGACAAGACCGCCTGGGTGGACCGGGCCGAGGCCGCCGGCGTCTTCGAGGAAGTGCGCGCGGGCAAGCGGGTGGGGCTGCTGGACCTGAAGATCGACCGTGCCTGGAAGAAGGCCAAGCGCACGCTGCGTCTGGTGGTGCGGGTGACCGAGCGCACGATCGACAAGAAGGGCCAGCACCTGCTGACCCCCGAGATCGAGATCGAAGGCTGGTGGACCAGCCTCGAAGTGGCGATGGCCGACGTGATCGAGCTCTACAAGCACCACGGCACGCACGAGCAGTTCCACTCCGAGATCAAGACCGACCTGGACCTCGAGCGCCTGCCCTCGGGCAAGTTCGACACCAACGACGCGGTCATGCATCTGGCCGCGTTCGCCTACAACTGCCTGCGCCTGATCGGCCAACTCGGGCTGACCGGCGAGCTCTCGCCGATCCGTCACCCGGCCAAGCGCCGACGCATCAAGACAGTGCTGCAGGAGGTGATGTACCGTGCGGCGAAGTTCGTCGAACACGCCCGCCGCCTGGTGCTGGACTTCGGACGCGGCGTCGCCGCGCATGTGAAGGTGTTCACCACGGTGCAGGCGCGACTGTGCGCGGTGGCTTCGCCGTGATGCAAATCCGACGGCCGGATTCTCCGAATCGAGGCCATTTCGCTGCGGCGAAAGGGCGACGGCCGCGTGGGAGCAGGAAAATGACGTAGCGCACCCCCCGTAAGCCCGGCTCGCCGGGCCTCCGGGCCGTGAAAGGACGGTGCTCGGGGCTGCGGTGAGCTGAGATTGGGAGTCAGGCAGCAGAAAAATCATGCGCTGGGGCTCGCGGAGCGGGTACGCGCTGAAGACAACACGGATTCAGGGATAAGCCTGCCGAGATTGCAGTCGCAAGATCAAAGGTAACTAGTTCGCTGGTCTCATAGAAATCTCGAACTGGCGTATCGTCCGTAAGCTCTTCGAATCCTATGACGGCAGCGAACGACGCATGCGCCGCAATTAGTGTCATCCCTGCAGCAAAGAGGATTTGCCTCAGAACGCGTTTCATTGCATGCCCCCAATTGATAGAAATTAGCTTCACTATGCAGAAGCTTCACCTTTTCGCATTTTTTGATCGGCCGCTAAAGGTGAAATACAACCCATAGAACTCACGCGCATTTGAAAGTCTATGCGGCGGGTCTCTATGGAAGCCCTGGTCCATTCAGAGGCGGTGAAACATGGCAGTAATGAACTCGTCATCGCATTGAGAAATACGATCTACTAGGCGGCCGCCAATAGCTTCTGGCCGGACTGAGAACCCCCCCCCCCGACACAAGCCTACTGCCATGTCATTGGCTCAGCATAGACGGGCGCCATGGATTCGCAAGTGAAATGTAACGGTCACCGGCCGCTACTGGCCGGAGTCGTGAGGTCACGAACGGCAGCTTCGTGGCAGCGAAACTCACAGAAGGGCCCCGTGCCTCAGCAATGCTCTCAACTTAACGCTCCCTTATAGGACATATGCAAATGTGGCTTGCTTCGGGGCGGTCGTGGGTAGCTTCTGCCTGGCTGGATGCGGCATCGACTGCGGCCCATGGCGGCCAGGGTATCGGGCAATGCCGCCCATGCCTGAGCGATGCCGAGCAGGCACCCGGCGAGGATGGGCTTGAGTGCGCCGAATGCGTAGGTGCGATTCGGGCGGGAGCCGGTCTGGATGGCGTCGTCGGTGCCGCTGCCGCTGAGCAGTGCGCACAGGTTGTCGGCCAGAATCTTGGCGGCGAAGTCCTGCTGCAGGGCGAGGTAGTTCAACCCCGTCGTGGCCTCGAGGCGCAGACGATGCTTGATGCGCTTGAAGGCCTCCTCGACGCGCCAGCGCTGGTGATAGAGCGCGCTGAACTGCGCGGCCGGATACGACTGGGCATCGAGCAGGTTGGTCATCAGGACGCGGATCTGGCCGTTCGGAGCGATGTTGCGGATCAGGCGCACGGTGGTGGCGGTGCGGGCCAGATCGAACGTGCTGGCATCGCGTGCGGTGGGCGGCGACAGTGTGACCACGCGCTCGGCCTCGTTCGAGCGTCGGAAGTCGGCGACGCAACGCCAGCCGCTGGCATCGACGCGCAGACAGAAGGCCATGCCGTGTTGCGCCAGCGTCGCTGCCATGGTGTTGCCGACGTAACCTCGGTCGAGCACGAGCAGATCCTGCGCCGGATCGAGTGCGTCGAGCGCCTCGAACAGCATCTGCCGCTCCGAGCCGTCGGCCGGATGCAGACTGGCGTGCAGCGTGAGTTCGGTGCCCGGCAGAAACAAGGCAAACGCGTAGTGGTCCGCCGTCAGTGCGGCCGTCTTGCGTGTCGACACACGCAGGCGCGACGCATCAGCCGCCACCACGCGGCGGCCATTCCAGCGTGCCGCCTCTATGTGCGGGCGCGCCAGGTGCAGCAGGTGCGCACTGGCCAATTCGAACAGCCGGCCCGAAAACCCCTGGCGGGCCTTGCTGAAGGCCTGTGCGCTGACCTCGCGGATCCGCCCGGGCACCGCATGCAGGCGACCGAAAAAGGCGTCGAGTTCGGCTTGAACGCTCGCGCACATGCCCGAGATCATCATGGCCGCCAGGCGCGGCAGGGTGAGCTTGCGATCGCGGGTGAAGGCCCCAGGCCGAAGACGTACCTGCTCGGCCAGCGCGGGGTCGAGCAGAAAGTCAGCGAACTCGGACAGCAGCGACTCGTGGTCGAGTATTCGAGTTCATATTGTCTATTTATCAATGACTTAACGAACGCCATTTTACCCGTTTCCCATAGGGTTCACAAGGGCTATAAGCTAAAGTTGAGAGCATTGCGTGCCTCAGCGGCGGCTTCGGGGAAGTCCGGATGCCCGGTTTGGGTCGATACTTCCAGTTGGCAGGATGGAGAAGCCGCCGTTCGCCCTTGCCTGACGCTCGAACGGCAGGTGACCAACACATTGCTGCCTGACTGTGCCATCAAGCCACCGGCAGCTGAGGCCGAGAACGCGACACATCTCAATCACAGCTGACGCGAAGCCGCCGGCAATCATCACTTCCGACATGCTCCGGGACGCATGGCGTTCACCTCATCCGATTGAATGCCGACGAGACCCGGGGCGAGTTACAGGCTAACGGGACTTTCTCTCAGCGACTCCGAGGCGTCACGCTTAGCGGGGACGTAACTCATCACTCACGGCGAAGCTCAACCGAGCGCAGGTATCGCCCGTTGCGAGTAACGTGATCAAACGAGAAAACGTGTTCGACGGGGGAGTGCTCGCACCGCCCGACCAGCCTGCCCCAAAACTCGAGCCCGCCGGTCTTGACGGTGATTTTGCCTGCACAGATCGGACAAGTCGTCGCGTAGCGAACGGCCTTGATGGACCTATCACCGAATCGCGGCGGCTCGCGCCGCTCCAAGAGGCGATCATCGTCGACGGACTGCATCCACCACGGCGCAACTACGATTTTGCGATCCGCAAGTCTCAGGATGCGCCCTGTCGTACTCCAGAATACGATGCCAAAGACGAACAACGTTGCCGCCGAGCTCCAGACATGCCTGTCGGCACCCGACTTCGAATACAACATCTGAACTAGAACGAGGACGAGGATCAGGGCAAAAATAACGATCGACGAGATCACGGCACCAAGCAGCAGACCGCGCCTCCACCCCTCTAGCAGGTTGTTGATTTAGCCAGATCCGAGCACTGGCAAGGCTTTTCGGGACGTTACAATACGATCTGCATTACCACTCTAATTGTTCCTATGCGCGGCGCCGACCATAAACAAAGCCCCCTGTTCAGCTACGTCAATCTCGAGGATCGAATTCCCCGAGACCACCCGCTGCGTCGCGTGAAGGTGCTCGCCGATCTGGTTTTGCGTTCGATGTCTGCGCATTTCGATGCGCTCTATGCCGAAGGCGGACGTCCCTCGATTGCGCCGGAGCGGCTGCTGCGCGCCTCGCTGCTGCAATGCCTGTTTTCGATCCGCTCGGAACGTGCGCTGGTCGAACATATCGACTTCAACATGATGTACCGCTGGTTCGTCGGGCTGACGCTGGACGAGGCGATCTGGGATCACTCGACGTTCTCGGCCAACCGCGAGCGCCTGCTCAAGGAGAGCGTGATGCGCGAGTTCTTCGGCGGCGTTGTGGCGATTGCCGAATGGGCCGAGCTGGTGTCCGATGAGCATTTCAGCGTCGACGGCTCGTTGCTGCGGGCGTGGGCCTCGCACAAGAGCATGGCCGCGCGCGACGGCTCGGATGAGCCACCCGGACCGGATCAGGGGCGCAACCCTGAGGTCGATTTCCGGGGCAAGAAGCGCTCGAACGCGACGCATGTTTCGCGCACCGACCCCGATTCGCGGCTCGCGAGCAAGGGCGGCGGCATGGCGTTTCTGAGCTACACCACGCACGCCCTGGCCGAGAACCGGCACGGGCTGATCGTCGATGTGCACACGACCACAGCGACCGGGACCGCCGAACGTGAGGCCGCGCTGGTGATGGTCAAGCGCAGCGTCAAGCCGGTGAGTGGGGGCCGCAAACCCACCGTGGCTGCAGATCGGGGTTACGACACCGCCGAATTCGTGGGCGCCCTGACAGCACTGGGCATCGCCCCGCATGTGGCCGCCAAGATCAAGGGCAGTGCAGTGCCGGAGTGCGTCAAGGCCACCGAAGGCTACGCGGTCAGTCTGCGTCGGCGGAAGATGATCGAGGAAGCCTTCGGCTGGGTGAAGGATATCGGCACGCTGCGTCGTTTGATGGCGCGCGGCCTGGACAAGATTCGCGCGCATGCGCTGCTCAATTTCGCTGCGTACAACCTGACGCGATTGGGCAATTTGTTGGCGTCGTAATTCGTTGGCGCTCTCGCGCCATTCGAAGTGCGGCATGGGATAGGAAACAACGTCTTTGCAGCGACGGGAGCGCTGCTGAATTGCGGTAGCGGAATCGGCTCGAAAGACGGCTGGAAAGTGCTTCATGCCGAACCACGCCAGAGTTCTTCAGGGTCCACTTTTCCCAGCCAAGCTGGAAACCGAAGGTGATGATGCAATTTTCAACACCCTGCTAGCCGATAACCACGCCCTAGCACTCGCACGAAAAAGCGCGCGTCCTGTATATCCTCGCAAACGTAACGGACATCTCCAGCCACTCCGAAAGTTTCGGGCTCGACGGCTTCTTTGGCACGCGATTTAGCGTTAGCGGCACCCCACTCGATCCGGTACCGAGTGACTCGCCCGGCGCCCCCCAATGCTCTCAACTTTAGCTTATAGCCCTTGTGAACCCTATGGGAAACGGGTAAAATGGCGTTCGTTAAGTCATTGATAAATAGACAATATGAACTCGAATACTCGACCACGAGTCGCTGCTGTCCGAGTTCGCTGACTTTCTGCTCGACCCCGCGCTGGCCGAGCAGGTACGTCTTCGGCCTGGGGCCTTCACCCGCGATCGCAAGCTCACCCTGCCGCGCCTGGCGGCCATGATGATCTCGGGCATGTGCGCGAGCGTTCAAGCCGAACTCGACGCCTTTTTCGGTCGCCTGCATGCGGTGCCCGGGCGGATCCGCGAGGTCAGCGCACAGGCCTTCAGCAAGGCCCGCCAGGGGTTTTCGGGCCGGCTGTTCGAATTGGCCAGTGCGCACCTGCTGCACCTGGCGCGCCCGCACATAGAGGCGGCACGCTGGAATGGCCGCCGCGTGGTGGCGGCTGATGCGTCGCGCCTGCGTGTGTCGACACGCAAGACGGCCGCACTGACGGCGGACCACTACGCGTTTGCCTTGTTTCTGCCGGGCACCGAACTCACGCTGCACGCCAGTCTGCATCCGGCCGACGGCTCGGAGCGGCAGATGCTGTTCGAGGCGCTCGACGCACTCGATCCGGCGCAGGATCTGCTCGTGCTCGACCGAGGTTACGTCGGCAACACCATGGCAGCGACGCTGGCGCAACACGGCATGGCCTTCTGTCTGCGCGTCGATGCCAGCGGCTGGCGTTGCGTCGCCGACTTCCGACGCTCGAACGAGGCCGAGCGCGTGGTCACACTGTCGCCGCCCACCGCACGCGATGCCAGCACGTTCGATCTGGCCCGCACCGCCACCACCGTGCGCCTGATCCGCAACATCGCTCCGAACGGCCAGATCCGCGTCCTGATGACCAACCTGCTCGATGCCCAGTCGTATCCGGCCGCGCAGTTCAGCGCGCTCTATCACCAGCGCTGGCGCGTCGAGGAGGCCTTCAAGCGCATCAAGCATCGTCTGCGCCTCGAGGCCACGACGGGGTTGAACTACCTCGCCCTGCAGCAGGACTTCGCCGCCAAGATTCTGGCCGACAACCTGTGCGCACTGCTCAGCGGCAGCGGCACCGACGACGCCATCCAGACCGGCTCCCGCCCGAATCGCACCTACGCATTCGGCGCACTCAAGCCCATCCTCGCCGGGTGCCTGCTCGGCATCGCTCAGGCATGGGCGGCATTGCCCGATACCCTGGCCGCCATGGGCCGCAGTCGATGCCGCATCCAGCCAGGCAGAAGCTACCCACGACCGCCCCGAAGCAAGCCACATTTGCATATGTCCTATAAGGGAGCGTTAAGTTGAGAGCATTGCGGCGCCCCCTCCCTCAACCTTGTTGAGCAACGGAACAACGTCGGCTCCAACATCGCACAGCGCCTGCCGAACGCCTTCCTCCTTTGTGGGCCACAGTTCAAGCAACTTGTTCCACTGCCGACGAACGTCGTCCGATACCCGATCCTTGTCTGTGCAATCGGACCATCCGTGCCGCCTGAGACGACCTATCTCAAGCGCAACATCCATCGCGGAAAAACCGTCGGTGGCTTGCTCCGGATCAGCAACCGAAAGCCGGCAGATCGCGCGCAGCACCTGCACATCGAGCCGATTACTCTCCTTCCAGCCTGAAGAAAGTTTCTCTAACAGTTCAGCGAGTTGCGAAGCGTTCAACCCCGTTTGAACCCCGTTTTGCTCCTGTTCGCCATGCGAACGATCGGAAAAATGGACCCCGGCAGTACCCATACGAATAGGAGTAAGACAAATGGAAAGGCTCAGTTTGCTGCAGTCATTCGCAATGGACAAGAACGGGCGCATCCGTTCGATCGATGAGGTCAACCGCGGCTTGGCATGCGAGTGCGTCTGTCCCTGCTGTGAAGAACCGGTCCTTGCCCGTCAGGGGGACGTTCGAGAGTGGCACTTTGCCCACGCATCCGGGTCCGAGTGCGACGGCGGGGCAGAGGGAGCACTGCACGCCGCCGCTAAACAGCTGCTGCTCGAAAGTGGCGGCATGGCGATTCCAGAAAGGCGAGTCACCGCATCAGCATCGCTCCCCGATGGGCGACATGCGGCAGCCGAAGCTGCGCGCCCTGAAGCCTGGATCGATTTCGCCACGATAGAGGCCGAAAGGAAGATCGGCGAGTTGCGACCCGACATCATCGCCACGGTCGGCACCGAGGTCATCTTCATCGAAGTAGCCGTCACCCACTTCATCGACCGGGAGAAAGCAACGAAGATTGAATCGCTCGGCTTCCCGACGCTCGAAATAGACATCGCAAAGCTCCACCGCGAAAAGTGGTCCTGGGAGGAGTTATTTGGCGTCGTCGTTGAAGGCGTCACGGCGAAACGCTGGATTAGCCCCATGTCGGGCAAGGCACTCCACGACGAGGCGCACTCCGCCGCGATTCAAGCAGCTTTTGCCTTGCCGGCTGTACCCCTACCGCACACGCCCCCTCAAAAGCCACCGCGAACTCGCTTCATGGTCGGAGGGCGGATCGTCGATCTCATCGAACTACCATTCGGTATCGCCCTATGGAACAGCTTCGATCCGTCCGTCAATGCGGTCACCAAGTCACTCATGCAGCGCGTAGGCGGACGGTGGCAACCTCGTTTCAAAAATTGGCTAGCGCCAATTGAAGCGAAGGACTACGTGCTCAGCGAGTTGACCAAACTCTCAAGCGCGCCACCCACCCGCAGGGGTTAATCGCGAAAAGCCCGGCGAGGTCGCCCGTTCCCTACTCGAAATCGGCGGGGTTGAAATCGACGACTTCCCGCCGGGCGAAACCAACGAGCAAACGACTGGCACAGAACTATGCCCATGAGCTATCGTTACGCAGACGTTGTTGCCCTTCAATGATAATCCCCTCCCTTCCCATCCCGTCATTCGTCACTCACCCTCACCCCTTTGGACTACCCCGTTCAAAGCTGCCGGCAACTTGCACAAAACAAATGGAAGC
Source organism: Thauera sp. SWB20 (assembly GCF_000831325.1). Taxonomy (NCBI): domain Bacteria; kingdom Pseudomonadati; phylum Pseudomonadota; class Betaproteobacteria; order Rhodocyclales; family Zoogloeaceae; genus Thauera; species Thauera sp. SWB20. Next base: position 83,159 of record NZ_JTDM01000018.1, read on the forward strand.
TAGCACTCCTCATGCCCGCGCCGAACCGGATAGATCTCGCCCACCACTACTTCGTAAACGACCTTCCGGGCAGCACCATCCCCGCGAGCCGTTTGTGCGACGTCCTCGACAAACTTCAGGAGGGTCGTCCGCTCACTGCGAACGGACTGAACTACCTGCGGCAACTGGGCCTCGCTGCCCTTGGGCAACTCGCCCGAGGAGAGATCGCGTATGAAACGTTTCGGCCACTCGCTAAAACGGAACAGGCCAAGCGCGAACAGACGGCCGAAGCCGAGCGGCACGCCAAACACGAATCCATGCTGGCCAAGGCCGCCGAACAGAAGGCACGCGAAGCCGAGTATTGGGCACAACAGGAAGCAGCCCGTCTGGCGCGGGAGAGTGATCCCAAATACATCGCAAAGATGAAGAACCGGGCACTCCGAGACCGCTACGGCATCGACATCTTCATCGAGCAAGCCCATTTTCCTCGGCTGATGAATATCCTTCGTCGCTTCGATGATGGCAACCGCCTGTCAGACGATGATGTGCTATGGCTGACGACTGAGGGCCAGGGTTATTACAGCGATCTTCTCCAAGCAGCCTTCCACGAACGCGAGGGCGAGTTCTACGCCAGCGAGTACCGGCGGACATCCGACCCGTGGAACGCAGTCAACGCAAGCGGGCACTTCCGCAAGTGCAAGCAGGCCCGAAAAGCCGACGATCTGCTCACTTCGATCCCTTCAGAGCGACAGAAACCGCCGAAGTTGAGGTCGGCGATTGCCACGACCCACGGAGGAGTCATGCGCGATCTGAAACGCCTAGACGATGCGTTGAGCCTCGGCAATCAGGCCCATGCACTCACGCCGAACGACTTCCGCCCCTGCACCCTACTCGGTGCCGTCAACTTCGAACTCGGGCACTACGACATAGCCCGCGACTGGTACACCAAAGCGATCGAGCGCGGGGCAACCGAGCGCTCAATCGACTACGATCTACGCGGCATCTTCCTTCGCGCAGATCCGGCAAGGCGCGAAGAAATCAAGGCATTCCTGCTACGCGAGGACCCAGTCCGTTACCGTTGGGTCAACAACCTGCAGGGCAAGATGCCACGCTCGACGGGAGAATGAGTGCCCTAGTTGTTAGTCGTTCAGACGTCGCAAGCGGTGGCCGCTAGGTCTACGCCGTACCGCAGCCTCTCATCTGACGGGGCGTGGCCGGCCGTAATGGCCGAGTAGGAGCCCCACATCATCGCGACGTCAGAGGTGAAGCCAAGAGCGAAAGTCCAACCGATGAAGCATGTCCCTCGCGGTCGTTGCGTGTGCCATCGGAGTTTGGAATCACGGCACGCGGTGTTACGAATATATTGCCACTCGCGTTCTATTGAAGGCCTAACGGGGGTCCTGCGTTACGATAATTTCGAAGATAATCCGGAAAAGTGGGGTCGCAGAAGCCGCACGAATGCTGGGTTGCCTGTTACGAATATATTGTGCAGAAACAGATCTCCCTGTGCGAACAGGGTTCGAAGGCAGGCAGCGGCGATGGCTGCTTGGCGCTCTTGGGTCTCCCTGTGCGAACAGGGGTCGAAGGAAGCGGCGAGGACTGTCCGCACGGCTGGTCCGGGTCTCCCTGTGCGAACAGGGGTCGAAGGGCAATGCCGCGCCTCCCATCGTCGCGGCTGACTGTCTCCCTGTGCGAACAGGGGTCGAAGGTGAGCGGTTGCCGAACGGCTGGCGCTTCTCCGGGTCTCCCTGTGCGAACAGGGGTCGAAGTTGATCCGGGTCGCCCACGGCAAGGCGCCTGCAGGTCTCCCTGTGAGAACAGGGGTCGAAGGGCGCAGGGGCCAAAGGCCCCGAAGGTCTTCACGGTCTCCCTGTGCGAACAGGGGTCGAAGCCGATACCCGCCTCATCCAGGACTACCTCGGGCGGTCTCCCTGTGCGAACAGGGGTCGAAGGCTGGCCGCGACAACGTGTTGAACCTAAAAGCCTCAGTTACCCCACGCCGTTTGCATGATCAGTCAGCAAGCGGGGCGTCTGGGACGGCCCGATGGCCGCAAGGGTGCGCTTGAGATGCTCGCAGCAGCGCATCCACACCGATCCGGCATTCAACTGCTCCGCAGCATCTCTCGCCCACGCCTGGAGCTGGCCGGAGATACGCATGAGCACCTGCCGGGCCTTGTCGAAGTAGGCATGCTGTCCGGTGAGCGTGATCGTGGTCTGGCCCGCATGCTCGGTGCGCCGACCGACCGAGGACATCAACCAGGGCCGGCTGGTGATGGCCTCGAGTCGGGCTTCGGGGTTGGCCAGACGCACGAACAGACTCCACCAGTTGTAGATCAGCGCCACGGCACGCGCCGACAGTTGGCAACGATGCAGATCGTGCGTGGTGAAGCCGCCCCAGCCCCACTGGTTCTTGAGCTCGTCGAAGGCGTTCTCGGCGTCGGCCCGGTCGCGGTAGAGCTGGCCGAGCGAGAGGATTTCGTGCTCCAGGTTGGTGACCAGCACGGCGTACTCGTAGCCGGTGATGCGTTTGCCACCCTTGCGGTCGGCCTCGATGAAGCCCAGCAGTTGCTGCCCGTTGTCCTCCTGAGCGACGAGCATCTCGCCCTGCAAGGGGCGACGCAGCACGACCACGCGGCGCGTGTCCTCCCACCCGGTGAGCGCCAACGTACTGTCGATCCCTTCCCAGCCCTGGCCGGCATCACACCAGCCCGAGATCCGGAACAGGCGCTCGATGTGGCGTTTGACGTTCTTCGACAGGCGCAGCTTGAACAGGTACGGCTGTGTGCGCGCTTCGAGCTCGCGCATGATGCCGTCCGAGCCGAACCCGCAATCGCCGCGCACCATCTTCGGTTTGTGATGGGCGGGCAACTCATCGAGGATCCTGAGCAAGCCGGGCAAGGTGTGACGACCCGAGTGCTCGTTGCCCGCCTTGACCTCGACCCCCATCACCAGGCGCAGCCCGGCCATCAGGTAGGTGTGGTAACTGTGCGAAGGCCGGCCCGGCTTCTTCGGGTTGTAGGACACCACCGCCCCTTCCTGCTTGCCGTACAGCGGCTTGATCGTCGTGTCGATGTCCAGAATCCAGGGCACCTCGAGCAACGGCGCAGTGCTCTCGCGCAGGTGGCCATCGAGCCAGCCCACGCCTGCCTCTTCCGGGATCGCCAGCAGCGCCCGGCGCAGCGCGTCCTCGCTGATCACCTTGTCCATCCCCAGGAGCCCCGGATTGACCCCGTCACAGCGAATCGTCGTCACGTGCGAGTAGCGCCGGTGCCCCGACAGGATCGACAGCATCCACGTCCCCAGCACCTCGGCCTTGCTCGGCGCGTTCGGGCTCGTGTAGGACAGCGGGCACCGCTCCTGCCAGCCCGACCACAGACCGGTCAGGGTCAGAAACTCGATGAAGTACGCCAGTTGCCCCATCGGCGTGGCTGCTCCGTCCGCTTCCCAGCGCACCTGCACGCGACCGCCCGCCGTCTGCACCCCGGCGCACGACAAAAGCATTTCCTCAGCGTGCAAACGCTTCAATTTCGACTCACCCATCGGGTGACTTCCTCGATCAACGCCAAACCCGTAGCCTGCCAGCGTTTCGGACGCGCTGCACCTCATCAACTGAGGTTCTTAGGTTGAACCGAATTCTCGGTCTCCCTGTGCGAACAGGAGTCGAAGGATGGCGTCATGCCGAGTCTTCGCGTTACGTTCGGTCTCCCTGTGCGAACAGGGGTCGAAGGGAAACCACTTTTGCTATGGGGCGACCGTTAGCGGTCTCCCTGTGCGAACAGGGGTCGAAGGTCAGGCTAGGCGCGCTCACCGGGGCAATCTCCGGTCTCCCTGTGCGAACAGGGTCGAGGGAAAGCCTCGTCCCCCTCCTGCACGACCGGGGCGGTCTCCCTTTGCGAACAGGGGTCGAAGGTAAAGCGTGTTCGGGGAGCGCTCGCACAGCTTGGTCTCTCTGTGCGAACAGGGGTCGAAGGATGGGCGACTAACCAGGGGTCGTCTCAGAAAACGGAAAATAAAGCACGCTAAGCCGGTTGCAGCGGCCGTAGCGGCCTGAACTTGCCCGCGCCGATCTTGGCGCTGCTGCGCCAGAGGTAATCGCCGGTCAGGTTGATGTGCTCCCAGCCGAGCGGCGACAGGTACTGCAACAGGCCGTCATCGACGGCTTGACCGTGGCCACGCAAGGCGTTCGCGGCCCGTTCCAGATAAACCGTGTTCCACAGCACGATGGCTGCCGTCACCAGGTTGAGGCCGCTGGCCCGGTAGCGTTGCTGCTCGAAACTGCGGTCGCGGATTTCGCCCAGGCGGTTGAAGAACACGGCACGGGCCAGCGCGTTGCGGGCCTCGCCCTTGTTCAGTCCGGCATGCACACGGCGGCGCAGCTCGACGCTTTGCAACCAGTCTAGGATGAACAGCGTGCGCTCGATGCGGCCCAACTCGCGCAGGGCGACGGCCAGACCATTCTGGCGCGGATAGCTGCCGAGCTTGCGCAGCATCAGCGAGGCCGTCACCGTGCCTTGTTTGATCGACGTGGCCAGCCGCAGGATTTCATCCCAATGGGCGCGGACGTGCTTGATGTTGAGCGTGCCGCCGATCATCGGTTTCAATGTCTCGTAGGCGGCATCGCCCTTTGGAATGTAGAGCTTGGTGTCGCCCAGGTCACGGATGCGCGGCGCGAAGCGGAAGCCCAGCAGGTGCATCAGCGCGAAGACGTGATCGGTGAAGCCCGCCGTGTCGGTGTAGTGCTCCTCGATGCGCAGGTCGGATTCGTGGTACAGCAGGCCGTCGAGCACGTAGGTCGAGTCGCGCACGCCGACATTCACCACCTTGGTGTGGAACGGCGCGTACTGGTCGGAGATGTGGGTGTAGAACGTCCGCCCTGGGCTGCTGCCGTATTTTGGGTTGATGTGGCCGGTACTCTCGGCCTTGCTGCCGGTGCGGAAGTTCTGGCCGTCCGATGACGACGTGGTGCCGTCGCCCCAGTGCTCGGCGAAGGGATGCCGGAACTGCGCGTTGACCAGCTCGGCCAGCGCCGCCCCGTAGGTTTCGTCGCGGATGTGCCAGGCTTGCAGCCAGGCCAGCTTGGCGTAGGTTGTGCCGGGGCAGGACTCTGCCATCTTGGTCAGGCCCAGGTTGATCGCGTCGGCGAGGATCGTGGTCAGCAGCAGGTTCTTGTCCTTGGCCAGGTCGCCCGATTTCAGATGCGCGAAGTGCCGGGTGAAGCCCGTCCATTCGTCCACCTCCAGCAGCAATTCGGTGATCTTGACGTGCGGCAGGGCCATTGCGGTCTGGTCGATCAGGGCCTGTGCGGTATCGGGCACCGCCGCATCGAGCGGCGTGATCTTCAGGCCCGACTCCGTGATGATGGCGTCCGGCAGCTCGTTGGCCAGCGCCATGCGGTTGACGGTGGCGAGCTGCGTTTCCAGCAGCGTCAGCCGGTCATGCAGGTACTGGTCGCAATCGGTGGCCACGGCCAGCGGCAATTCGCTGGCCTGCTTGAGGCTGGCGAATTTCGCGGGCGGCACCAGGTAGTCCTCGAAGTCCTTGAACTGGCGCGAGCCTTGCACCCAGATGTCGCCGGAGCGCAGCGCGTTCTTCAGCTCCGACAGCGCGCACAGTTCGTAGTAGCGCCGGTCGATGCCGGTGTCGGTCATCACCAGCTTCTGCCAGCGCGGCTTGATGAACTCGGTCGGCGCGTCGGTGGGCACCTTGCGGGCGTTGTCGCTGTTCATGCTGCGCAGCACCTCGATGGCGTCGAGTACGTCCTTGGCGGCGGGCGCGGCCCGCAACTTGAGCACGTCGAGAAATTCCGGCGCGTAGCGGCGCAGCGTGGCGTAGCTCTCGCCGATGCGGTGCAGGAAATCGAAGTCCTCGGGTTGCGCGAGCCGCTGCGCTTCGGTGACGCTCTCGGCGAAAGCATCCCAGGACATGACGGCCTCGATGGCGGCGAACGGATCGCGGCCCGCTTGCTTGGCCTCGATCAGCGCCTGGCCGATGCGCCCGAACAGCCGCACCTTGGCATTGATCGCCTTGCCGGATGCCTGGAACTGCTGCTGATGCTTGTTCTTGGCGGCATTGAACAGCTTGCCCAGGATGCGGTCATGCAGGTCGATGATTTCGTCGGTGACGGTGGCCATGCCCTCGATGGCGAGCGCCACCAGGGTCGCGTAACGCCGCTGCGGCTCGAACTTCGCCAGGTCGGCGGGCGTCATCTGGCCGCCCTCGCGGGCGATCTTGAGCAGCCGGTTCTGGTGAACCAGCCGCTCGATGCCGGAGGGCAGGTCGAGCGCCTGCCACGCCTTGAGGCGTTCGATGTGTTCCAGCATGTGCCGCGAGTTCGGTTTGACCGGGGATTGCCGCAGCCAGGCCAGCCACGTCGTCTTGCCGTTGTCGCGGCGCTTGAGCAGATCGTCGAGGCGACGGCGATGCACGTCCGTCAGCGGCTCAGCCAAGGCGTCGTAGAGACGCCGGTTGGCGCGGGTAATCGCTTCGGCGCTCGCCCGCTCGACGGCGTTGAGGGCGGGCACAATGACCGACTGCCGCCGCAGGTGCTCGATCAAGGCTCTGGCCAGCACGATGCCCTTGTCGGTTTGCATGGCCAGCTCGGTCAGCAACTGGACAGCCTGCCGGTAGTGGCCAATCGTGAACGGCTGGAAGCCGAACACCGTTTGCAGCTCGACCAGGTGCTCGCGTCGGGTCTGCTCACGCTGCCCGTACTCGTCCCAGCTTTCGATGCCGACCTTGAGCTGGTTGGCGACCAGTCTCAGCAATGGCGGGAACGGTGGCTCATCAGCGCCAAGGATGACGCCGGGAAAGCGCAGGTAGCAGAGCTGCACCGCGAAGCCCAGCCGATTGGCCGGGCCGCGCCGCTGCCGGATGATGGAGAGGTCGCTTTCGCTGAACGTGTAGTGACGGATCAACTCATCCTTGGTGTCCGGCAACGCCAGCAGGCTTTCGCGCTCGGCGGCGGAGAGGATCGAACGGCGGGGCATGCGGTTTCCTTCTTCTTGAAAACGTAGGTTTGTGACAAGCCCGCCAAGGCAACCGGCGCTGTCATTTTCAGAAGACGACTGCACCAATTGACGGGGCGTAACGCCAGATGTGCAGGCGACTCCTGACAACGCAATATCAGAAGTCATCTGCACCAATCTCGACTATGCTCAATACTCGTGTGCACCAAAGCGAGGTGTGAGCATGGCGTCAGACACATCATTGATTGCCGAGCAAGGCGTGGCCACCCTGCCCGATGCGGCTTGGGCGCAGGCCCGGCAACGGGCGGAAATCATCGGGCCGCTGGCAGCGCTTGATGTGGTCGGGCATGAAGCCGCCGATGCCGCTGCTCACGCGCTTGGCCTGTCCAGGCGGCAGGTGTATGTCCTAATCCGCCGTGCCCGGCAAGGTGCTGGGCTTGTGACGGACCTGGCTCGCAGCCGATCCGGCGGCGGAAAAGGCAAGGGACGCTTGCCGGAATCAGTTGAGCGCATCATCCGCGAGTTGCTGCAAAAGCGCTTCCTGACCAAGCAGAAGCGTAGCCTGGCAGCGTTCCACCGCGAGGTCGCGCAGGCTTGCAAAGCGCAAAAGCTGCGGGCGCCGGCGCGCAACACCGTGGCTCTGCGGATCGCCGGCCTCGATCCGCTCAAGGCCACTCGCCGCCGGGAAGGTCAGGATGCGTCCCGCAGCCTGCAAGGTGTCGGTGGTGAGCCTCCCGCCGTGACCGCGCCACTGGAACAAGTGCAGATTGATCACACGGTCATCGACCTGATCGTGGTGGACGAGCGCGACCGGCAACCGATTGGCCGTCCGTATCTGACCATCGCCATCGACGTGTTTACCCGCTGCGTGCTCGGCATGGTCGTCACGCTGGAAGCGCCGTCATCTGTTTCGGTCGGCCTGTGCCTTGTGCATGTCGCCTGCGACAAGCGTCCCTGGCTGGAGGGTCTGAACATAGAAATGGAGTGGCCGATGAGCGGCAAGCCCAGGCTGCTCTACCTGGACAACGCGGCCGAGTTCAAGAGCGAAGCGCTACGCCGAGGCTGCGAGCAGCATGGCATCCGGCTTGACTATCGCCCGCTCGGGCAGCCGCACTACGGCGGCATCGTGGAACGGATCATCGGCACGGCGATGCAGATGATCCACGACGAATTGCCAGGGACGACCTTCTCCAACCCTGACCAGCGCGGCGACTACGATTCCGAAAACAAGGCCGCCCTGACGCTGCGTGAGCTGGAGCGCTGGCTCACATTGGCGGTCGGCACCTACCACGGCTCCGTGCACAACGGCCTGCTCCAGCCGCCGGCAGCGCGCTGGGCCGAAGCTATCGCGCGGACCGGCGTGCCAACCGTCATCACTCGCACCACGGCTTTTCTGGTCGATTTTCTGCCCATCATCCGCCGCACGCTGACCCGCACCGGCTTCGTCATCGACCACATCCATTACTACGCCGATGCGCTCAAGCCGTGGATAGCTCGGCGCGACCGCTTGCCTGCGTTCCTGATCCGGCGCGACCCGCGCGACATCAGCCGCATTTGGGTGCTGGAGCCGGAGGGGCAGCACTATCTGGAAATTCCATACCGCACCTTGTCGCACCCGGCTGTCACCCTCTGGGAACAACGACAGGCGCTGGCGAAATTGCGGCAGCAAGGGCGCGAACAGGTGGATGAGTCGGCGCTGTTTCGCATGATCGGCCAGATGCGCGAAATCGTGTCCACCGCGCAGAAAGCTACGCGCAAGGCGCGGCGCGACGCGGATCGACGCCAGCATCTCAAGGCAACGGCAGTTCTTTTCAAAACCACGCCACCACCGGACGCGGACATGGCTGACCCGCAGGCAGACAACCAGCCACCTGCCAAACCGTTCGACCAGATTGAGGAGTGGTAGCCGTGGAAGAATATCCCATCATCGACTTGTCCCACCTGATGCCGGTGGCCCAGGGCTTGGCCCGTCTTCCGGCGGACGAACGCATCCATCGCCTTCGCGCTGACCGCTGGATCGGCTATCCGCGAGCAGTCGAGGCGCTGAATCGGCTGGAAGCCCTGTATGCGTGGCCGAACAAACAACGCATGCCCAACCTGCTGTTGGTCGGTCCAACCAACAACGGCAAGTCGATGATCGTCGAGAAATTCCGCCGCACCCACCCGGCCAGCTCCGACGCCGACCAGGAGCACATTCCGGTACTGGTCGTGCAGATGCCATCCGAACCGTCGGTAATCCGCTTCTACGTCGCGCTACTTGCCGCGATGGGCGCGCCATTGCGCCCGCGCCCACGGCTGCCGGAAATGGAGCAATTGGCGCTGGCACTGCTACGCAAGGTCGGCGTGCGCATGCTGGTGATCGACGAATTGCACAACGTCCTGGCCGGCAACAGCGTCAACCGCCGGGAATTCCTCAACCTGCTGCGTTTCCTCGGCAACGAGCTGCGCATCCCGCTGGTCGGGGTCGGCACACGCGATGCCTACTTGGCGATCCGCTCGGACGACCAGTTGGAAAACCGCTTCGAGCCGATGATGCTGCCGGTGTGGGAGGCCAACGACGATTGCTGCTCACTGCTGGCCAGCTTCGCGGCTTCGCTCCCGCTGCGGCGACCCTCGTCGATTGCCACGCTGGATATGGCCCGCTACCTGCTCACGCGCAGCGAGGGCACCATCGGCGAGCTGGCGCACCTGTTGATGGCGGCGGCCGTCGCTGCCGTGGAGAGCGGTGAGGAAGCGATCAACCATCGCACGCTCAGCATGGCCGATTACACCGGTCCCAGCGAGCGGCGGCGGCAATTCGAGCGGGAACTGATGTGAAGCCAGCGCCACACTGGCCACTGCATCCGGCTCCCAGGGAAGGCGAAGCCTTGTCTTCGTGGCTCAACCGCGTGGCCCTTTGCTATCACATGGAGGTGTCCGAGCTGCTGGAGCACGATCTTGGTCACGGCCAGGTTGATGACCTGGACACCGCGCCACCACTGGCGCTGCTGGCGATGCTCTCCCAGCGGAGCGGCATCGAGCCGGACCGGCTGCGTTGCATGAGTTTCGCCGGCTGGGTGCCTTGGCTACTGGACAGCCTTGATGATCAGATTCCAGACGCATTGGAAACCTATGCGTTCCAGCTCTCGGTGCTGCTGCCGAAACTCCGCCGTAGGACGCGATCCATCACGAGCTGGCGTGCCTGGCTGCCCAGCCAGCCGATACATCGCGCCTGCCCGCTCTGTCTGAACGACCCGGCAAACCAAGCCGTACTGCTTGCATGGAAGCTGCCCCTGATGCTGAGCTGCCCGCTGCATGGCTGCTGGCTGGAATCCTATTGGGGCGTGCCTGGGCGGTTTCTCGGCTGGGAGAACGCCGACACTGCGCCGCGCACCGCCAGCGACGCGATTGCGGTGATGGACCGGCGCACCTGGCAGGCACTGACGACCGGCCATGTGGAGCTGCCGCGCCGACGCATCCACGCTGGATTGTGGTTTCGGCTACTACGCACGCTGCTCGATGAGCTGAACACCCCGCTTTCGACGTGCGGAACCTGCGCGGGGTATCTCCGCCAAGTCTGGGAAGGCTGCGGGCATCCGCTGCGTGCTGGGCAAAGTCTGTGGCGACCGTATGAAACCCTGAACCCGGCAGTACGGTTGCAGATGCTGGAGGCGGCGGCAACGGCAATCAGCTTGATTGAGGTGAGGGATATAAGCCCGCCGGGCGAGCATGCAAAGCTGTTCTGGTCCGAACCCCAAACCGGTTTCACCAGTGGCCTGTCGGCGAAAACGCCGAAGCCCGAACCCGTCGATCACTGGCAACGGGCAATCCAGGCCATCGATGAGGCCATCATTGAAGCGCGGCACGACCCCGAGACGGCACGCTCGCTGTTCGCGTTGGCTTCCTATGGTCGGCGCGACCCCGCTTCCCTGGAACAGTTGCGCGCCACCTTCGCAAAGGAAGGCATCCCCCCCGGAATTCCTGTCACATTACGTGCCTGATGGACCCTTTGCATGTCTTAGACAGAATGACGGGTTAAGTGACAAATTTTGACGACCAGAACTTTCCGGTGCACACTGTCACATAATCGAACGTATATGTGACAGGTACGACATGCTGATAGGCTACATGCGGGTATCGAAGGCGGACGGCTCCCAGGCTACCGATTTGCAGCGCGACGCGCTGATTGCCGCCGGGGTCGATCCAGTACATCTTTACGAGGACCAGGCATCCGGCATGCGCGAGGATCGGCCCGGCTTGACGAGCTGCCTGAAGGCGTTGCGAACTGGCGACACACTGGTCGTGTGGAAACTGGATCGGCTCGGACGCGACCTGCGACATCTCATCAACACCGTGCACGACCTGACTGGGCGCGGCATCGGCTTGAAGGTATTAACCGGGCACGGCGCGGCCATCGACACCACGACCGCCGCCGGCAAGCTGGTCTTTGGCATCTTCGCCGCCCTGGCCGAGTTCGAGCGCGAGTTGATCGCGGAGCGCACGATTGCCGGCCTAGCCTCGGCCCGCGCGCGCGGGCGGAAAGGCGGCCGGCCGTTCAAGATGACCGCCGCCAAGCTGCGGCTGGCGATGGCGGCAATGGGTCAGCCAGAGACCAAGGTCGGCGACCTGTGCCAGGAACTTGGCGTCACGCGGCAGACCCTGTATCGGCATGTTTCACCCAAGGGTGAGCTACGTCCAGATGGCGAGAAGCTACTCAGCCGAATTTGATGCCGGCATGAGGCAACGTAGCGACAGCGTGGTTTGTCTCAATGGGAAGCGCTCATGATCGATCTTTGAAGGCCCGCAGCAGTCGTGTCACAGACAGGACGAACAAACCGGTCAGCGTGAGGGCTGCGATACCCCAGTACTCTCCGATGAACGCGCCGGCCGTCGTGCCGGCCAGCACAATGGCGAGAATCGGCAAATGGCAGGGACAGGTGAGCACGGCCAGCGCGCCCCACAGGTAGCCGGTGATCGGTTTGTGCGTCTCGGACGGCAAGCGCTCGGGGCTGTTCATGGCAGACTCTCCGCGTGCTGTGCCGGCTCGGTCGGCATGGTGGCCAACTGCACCTCCAGATCGGCCAACGCTTCGCGCCGACGCTCGACGAACTGGCGCAGAACGGCAAGCTGCGCGGCCGCTTCATCGCCGTCCGCAGCATCCAGCGCCCGGCACAGCCGCGCCAGCGCGTCCAGGCCGATGCCCGCCTCGAAGGCCGCCCGCACGAAGCACAGCCGTTGCAAGGCGGCATCATCGAACAGGCCATAGCCGCCCGGGGTGCACGCCACCGGACGCAGCAATCCGCGCAGCAGGTAGTCGCGCACGATATGCACGCTCACCCCGGCATCAAGGGCCAGCCGGGACACGGTGTAGGCGCTCATTGAAAACCTCCTTTTTTTATCCAGCGCAGCAGGAAAGCTGCTTCACGTCCTTGTTGAAGGTCTGCGCCGCAAGCTTCAACCCCTCGACCATTGTCAGGTAGGGGAACAACTGGTCGGCCAGTTCCTGCACCGTCATGCGGTTGCGGATGGCGAGCACCGCCGTCTGGATCAGTTCGCCCGCTTCCGGGGCCACCGCCTGCACGCCGATGAGCCGTCCGCTACCTTCCTCGATGACCAGCTTGATGAAGCCGCGTGTGTCGAAGTTGGCAAGCGCTCGCGGAACGTTGTCGAGTGTCAGCGTGCGACTGTCGGTCTCGATGCCATCGTGGTGCGCTTCCGCCTCGCTGTAGCCCACGGTGGCGACTTGCGGGTCGGTGAACACCACTGCCGGCATCGCGGTCAGATTGAGGGCTGCGTCGCCGCCGGTCATGTTGATCGCGGCACGGGTGCCGGCGGCCGCTGCCACGTAGACGAACTGCGGCTGGTCGGTGCAGTCGCCGGCCGCGTAGATGTTCGGGTTGCTCGTGCGCATGCCTTGGTCGATAACGATGGCCCCTTGCGCATTGACAGTGACCCCCGCCGCGTCCAGCGCGAGGCTGCGCGTATTCGGTGCCCGACCGGTGGCAACCAGCAACTTGTCAGCGCGCAATTCACCGTGTCCGGTGGTCAGCACGAATTCGCCGTTCACATGGGCGACCTGGCTGGCTTGCGTGTGCTCCAGCACCTCGATGCCCTCGGCGCGGAAAGCGGCTGTCACGGCCTCGCCGATGGCCGGGTCTTCCCGGAAGAACAAGGTGCTGCGTGCCAGGATCGTGACCTGGCTGCCGAGCCGGGCAAAGGCTTGCGCCAGTTCCAACGCCACCACCGACGAACCGATCACGGCCAGGCGTGCGGGAATGGTGTCGCTGACAAGCGCTTCGGTGGAAGTCCAGTAGGGTGACTCTTTCAGGCCCGGAATCGGCGGCACGGCCGGACTGGCACCGGTGGCGACCAGGCAGCGGTCGAACGTTACCTCGCGCTCGCCACCCTCGTTCAAACGGACGACCAGGCTCTGGTCGTCCTTGAAACGCGCTTCACCGTGCAAAACGGTGATGGCTGGATTGCCGTCCAGGATGCCTTCGTATTTGGCGTGCCGCAGTTCATCGACACGGGCCTGCTGCTGGGCCAGCAGTTTGCTGCGGTCAATCGCAGGCACAGTTGCCGCAATACCGCCGTCGAACGGACTTTCCCGGCGCAGATGGGCAATATGGGCAGCGCGGATCATGATCTTGGACGGCACACAGCCGATATTGACGCAGGTGCCGCCGATGGTGCCGCGTTCGATCAGCGTGACCGTCGCGCCTTGCTCGACGGCCTTCAGCGCCGCCGCCATCGCGGCCCCGCCGCTGCCAATGATGGCGATATGCAAACCGGCGCCCTCAAGTGCATCACGGATTTTTGGTTCATCTTTGAAATCACCAACCCGGATCGAGCCTTGATAACCCAATGCGGCGATGGCGGCCAGCAGTTGGTTGTGGCTCACGGCGGTGTCTGCCATGACTTGCGCGCGGCTTTCTGGATAGGACACCACAGCGGCATTCACGCCGGGAATCTTTTCCAAAGCATCTTTGACATGGGTGGCGCAGGATGTGCAGGTCATGCCATTCACGGTGATTTCGGTCATTTTTTTACTCCATTGAATTTCGGTGTGCAGCAGGCATCGGCTTGGCGTTTTCGTTGGATGGCGTAGATGGTCAAGCCGATGAAAATCGCCAGCGCAGGCAGCAGCACATAGTCCAGATAGCCGGTCAGCGCGGACAAGCCGACCACACCGAGCAAAATGACCAGAACAGGGGTGAAGCAACACAGCGCCACGAGGGTTGTGCCAATGATGCTGACCCGCAGCAGTGTCTTCGGGTCTTTCATGATCAGTTCTTGACTGATGATGGGTAGCCCGCATCCTCGGTAGCCTTGGTCAGTTTCTGCACGCTGGTCTTGGCATCATCGAAGGTGACCACCGCTTCGCGCGTCTCGAAGGTCACGTCAACTTTACTGACGCCATCGACCTTGGAAATCGCCTTCTTGACAGTGATCGGACAGGCCGAGCAGGTCATGCCCGGTACGGACAGCGTAACGGTCTGGGTGGCGGCCCACACGGGGGCAACAACGGCAGCGAGGGCAAGGGCGGAAAGCAGCTTTTTCATGGTGAACTCCTGTGATCAATAGAAAAATGGCACGACGTAGGGAAATCCGAGCGCGACCAAAACCAGCACGGCCACGCCCCAGAAAATGAGCTTGTAAGTAGCTCGCACTTGGGGAATCGCGCAAACCTCACCCGGTTTGCAGGCGGCTGACGGCCGGTAGATGCGCCGCCAGGCGAAGAACAACGCCACCAGCGCCACGCCGATAAAGATGGGGCGATAGGGTTCCAACACCGTCAAGTTGCCGATCCAAGCGCCGCTGAACCCCAAGGCGATCAGAACCAGCGGCCCGAGGCAGCAAGCCGAGGCGAGGATGGCGGCCAGCCCGCCAGTGAAGAGCGCGCCGCGCCCGTTTTGAGGTTCAGACATACGTTTGTCCTTTCGAATCTGAATTGGATAGCTTAAGCTTACTTCCGTAGTTATGTACGGAGTCAAGCGATATGGAAAACAATTTGGAGAACCTGACCATTGGCGTTTTCGCCAGGACGGCCGGGGTCAATGTGGAGACCATCCGGTTCTATCAGCGCAAGGGCTTGCTCCCGGAACCGGACAAGCCTTACGGCAGCATTCGCCGCTATGGCGAGACGGATGTAACGCGGGTGCGCTTCGTGAAATCAGCCCAGCGGTTGGGCTTCAGCCTGGATGAGATCGCCGAGCTGCTGCGGCTGGAGGATGGCACCCATTGCGAGGAAGCCAGCAGCCTGGCCGAGCACAAGCTCAAGGACGTGCGCGAGAGGATGGCTGACCTGGCGCGCATGGAGGCCGTGCTGTCTGATTTGGTGTGCGCCTGCCATGCGCGGAAGGGGAACGTTTCCTGCCCGCTGATTGCGTCACTGCAAGGGAAGAAAGAACCGCGCAGTGCGGACGCGGTGTAGCCCGAGGGAACTACGCCTTAGCGTGCTTTATTTTCCGTTTTCTGAGGCGACTCCAACGTCAGAAAAGACCGTGCGGTCGACTTTTGATATTTCGTGCTGTCGCCTTCTGAAAGTGACAAGCAAGTCAGTGCTGGGTCAGTGTCGGATAGCCCTGGATGAATACGCGGTCGGTCTTGGCCGCCGGCACATGGCAGCCCATGCAGTCGGCTGCGTAGCTGACGGCGACATTCTTGGCGGGGGCGTCGGCCTTGAACAGCGCCCAGCCCCAGCCGTCGCCCCACAAGGGGTTGCTGGCGAAACGGCCTTTGGCGTCCTTGACCATCACGAACCACACGGCCGCATCGGAACCCCAGACCACAGGGTCGCCGGTGGTCATGGCGCTGGTTTCGAGCTTGCGGATCTCTTTCACCAGCGTGGCGCCGTCCGGGAACTTGCCGGTCTTGCGGTAGTGCTCGGCCGAGGCCTTTTCGGTGTACACATCGTGCAGGCCGCGAGAGGCGGATTTTTCGTCCAACACCGCATATGAGCCCAGGTGGACGAAGTTTGTGCGGAAGTCTGTGGGGCGGCTGATGCCGCCCTGGCTGTCCACATAGGGCGAAAAGTCGCCGGCCGTGACGGCCAGTGGCAGGACGAGGGCGCTGGCGAGCAGAGCGCCGGTGAGTGCGATTTTCATCGTGTTCTCCTTATATGCCTATGGAGATCAGACGGCGACCACGGGGAAATCCACCGTGGGGTCGGCGATGTGGTTGGTGTAGTTGGTGAGCGTGTTCAGCGCGACGTTGGCGATCACTTCCAGTATCAGGCCGTCGTCGAGCCCCGCGCGGCGGTAGTTGGCCATGGCGTCGGCCGACACCACGCCGCGTTGCTCGACCAGCGCGCGGGCAAAGCCGGCGATTGCATCGTCAAGTGCGTTGGCCGCCTGGCCGGTGCGGGCCGCGGCGATGGCCTCTGCCGACAGTCCGGCACCTTTGCCGATCAGGGTGTGTGCGCTCAGGCAATACTGGCAGCGATTGGCTTGAGCGGCAGCGAGCCCAACGATCTCGCGCTGGGAGGCATTCAGGCGGCCGGTGCCCAGCGTTTCGGACAAGCCGAGGTAGCCATTGAGCGCCGCCGGCGCGTGGGCCAGCGTGGCGAACAGGTTCGGCACCATGCCAAGCTTGGCTTTGACGGCCTTGAGTGTGGCAGCGGTAGCGGCGTCAGCGGTGTCGATGGTCAGGGGGGCGATTTGGGGCATGTCTATCTCCGTAGTGGGTGAGGTGCAAGAGCACGTGGGCATGATCGCCCTTTGTTTGGTACGATATGGCACGTAAAGTATCAAATACGTAACCTATCGTCTTATATGGAGAGTGGAATGGCGGATCGACTGGCCGGCTTGCTCCGGCACTACTCGCTTTCGGCGCGCGTTTTTCACAGCGGCGCCTTCTGTAGGCAGCATCATTACGCGGCGCCGCATGGCTATATCCATCTGGTGCGGCGCGGCCCGATTACGGCGCGTTCGCCCGTGCATGAAGATCTGCTGGTTACCGAGCCGAGCCTGCTGTTTTATCCGCGCGTGGCGTCGCATCGTTTTGTCGCCGCCCCCGGCGATACCGCTGAGCTGTTGTGTGCGGAGGTCGACCTGGGCGCTTCGACGGGCAATCCGTTGGCCATGGCCTTGCCGTCGATGCTGCTGATTCCGTTGGCGGACTTGCCCGGCCTCGGGCCGACGCTAGAGTTGCTGTTTGCCGAAGCCGAGCGCGACCAGTGCGGTCGGCAGGCCGCCATCGACCGCTTGTGCGAGTTGCTACTGATCCAGTTGCTGCGTTATCTGATGGATGGGCGGCTTGGCGCCACCGGACTGCTGGCGGGCCTGGCCGACCCGAAACTCGCGCGCGCCATAACCGCCATGCACGATGCGCCGCAGACCGCGTGGTCGCTCGAGGCGCTGGCGGCGAAGGCGGGCATGTCACGCGCGCGCTTCGCCGCCGCGTTCAAGGACGCGGTGGGCGTCACGCCGGGCGACTATCTGGCCGACTGGCGGATGAACGTCAGTTGCACCCTGCTCAAGCAGGGGCGGCCGGTGGCGGTGGTGGCCGACCGCGTCGGCTACGGCAGCCCGAACGCTCTGGCGCGCGCCTTCCGCGTGCGCATGGGCTGCGCCCCGCGCGACTGGCTGGCGCAGCAGCGCGGTGACGCGGCGCTCAGCGGTTCGTGAGTTTGAGTTCGATTCGCCGGTTCTTGGCGTAGGCGGCGCCGGTGTTGCGCTCGTCGAGCGGGTGAAATTCACAGGCGCGGCACGGGAATCAAGGCATTGCGATTCTCGAAAATAGTTCTTGAAATTCTATTCTTGATTGCATATCATCTCAACGAGTTTCGATAAGAAAGGATGCGCATGCGACCGTCTGTTGTGCTTGACATGAAGCGAAGCGCAGTGCGTGAAGCGGTAGGCCGCTTTCGCGCCGCGAACCCGCGCGTCTTCGGCTCGGTGCTGCATGGCACCGACCGGGATGGCAG
Organism: Thauera sp. SWB20; assembly: GCF_000831325.1. Classification (NCBI taxonomy): domain Bacteria; kingdom Pseudomonadati; phylum Pseudomonadota; class Betaproteobacteria; order Rhodocyclales; family Zoogloeaceae; genus Thauera; species Thauera sp. SWB20. The sequence goes on from NZ_JTDM01000018.1 coordinate 101,009, forward strand.
CGACCTCGACCTGTTGGTCGATGCGCTGCCCGGTGCCACGTTGTTGGACTTGGGCGATTTGGAAGAAGAACTGAAATCGCTGCTCGGCGTTGACGTCGATCTGCTGACTCCCGGCGACCTGCCGCCGAAGTTCCGGGCCAAGGTGCTCGCGGAGGCGCAACCGATATGAGCGAGAACCGCCTGCCCGATTACCTCGACCACATTCAGCAGGCCGCAACCGATGCGCGCAGCTTCGTGGAAGGGATGGCCAAGGACGACTTCTTGGCCGACAAGCGCACCCAGCAGGCCGTCATCATGAGCCTGATCGTCATCGGCGAGGCGGCCACAAAGGTGATGGATGGCTACGTCGAGTTCACCCAGGCGCATGCCGACGTGCCGTGGCGCAGCATGCGCAATATGCGTAATCGCATGGCTCACGGCTATTTCGACATCAACCTCGATGTGGTGTGGGAGACGGTACAGGAATGGCTGCCGGCGTTGCTCCAGCAATTGCCCGCCGTGCGTCAGGATGCCGACGATGAAGACCGTAACGACAAAGGCATGGAGCCATGACCAATCAAGCCGCCGATGTTCGGCCCCTCTGGCGTGTTCGATCCCGCGACCTATGAGCCGCGCTCGGGCAAGACCTTCTGGATGGCCGCAACGGACGTGAGTTCGCTGGTGGGCAAGGAGGCAGCAGCCGACACGCTCATCGGCAACTGCACGACCGCACGACCAGCCTCCCGTTCAAATTCGAGTTAGAATTCATATCCAGCCTGTCTGGGGGCACTGTGAAAGAGGGATCTCCGATGACTGTTGAATCGAGAATATTTTCTGTAGCCGAGTATGTTCAGCCGTCCGAAGGCGAGCCTATTCGTTCCGTTGTGCTTGAAACCCGAGACTCAATTATCGTGGTTTGGCATGTCCATCCCGGGCAGGAAATTGCGGCTCACATTCATCCTCACGGCCAAGACACGTGGACTGTTTTGTCGGGAATGGCTGATTACTTTCAGGGCAATGGGATTGTTCGTGCCCTCAGGGAAGGTGAGATAGCCGTGGCAAGACCGGGCCAAGTGCACGGGGCGCGAAATACAGGTACCGAGCCATTTGTGTTCGTCTCGGTTGTGGCATCAGCCAATGCCGGTTTCGTATTGGCTGAGCGATAGAGCCCAATCTCTGGAGTTGGTCCAATGAGCGGTCGGGGAGATAGGTAACAGACATGCAGCGGACACGGCTGCTAAACCAGGTCGCAAACCTCCTTGCGTCGCAGCGTGCCGCAAGCGACGCGATCAATCGAATGGGGTCGGCATGAGACTGAACACCATCCAGTTCCCGACCGCGTAGCCGCCTGTCCTGCCGATCAGGTCTTGACCATCGACGCCTGGGATCAGTCCTGAATGTTCTTGGAGACCACTACGTTATGAGCCGCAGCCGCCGCAAAACACCCATCGTCGGGCACACGACCTGCGGCAGCGAGCGCGAGGACAAGAAGCTCTGGCATCAGCGCTGGCGCACCCGTGAGCGCACGGCGCTGACCAGCGCGTCGCCCGAAGCCCTGAGCGCCCATCTGCCCCTGCTGGAAAACCAGGCCAGCAGCGTCTGGTCGATGGGCAAGGATGGCCGCTCCTACTGGCCCGTCAAGCGCCAGGCCGCCACGGCGGATCGCATCGCCAATCACAAGGGACGCAACCCGCAAGAACGCGCCTCCCTGAAAAAGCGCCTGCTGCGCAAGTGGATGAGCAAATGAAGCTCTCCTTCCATATCAGCACATTGCGCTGTTCTGGATGATCGGTGCTCCGGGCGTCTTCGCGCCCGTGATCGAGAACGCCAAGCGGCCCGATGCCGGCGCCGTCATGGCGTGGGGTGTCGCGATCGTGGCGGTGATGATCCTCTTCACCCCTTTGCTGCTGCGCTGTCCACCATTCCGGCGCTGGTATGGCCGGACGGATGCGCTGTCGGAGCGGCAGCGCCAGGCGCTTGCCGAGCGCGGCCTGCGCCGCTACTACCAGACCGCTTTCGATGACGGCTACGTGCCCCGCGTGATGCCCTACGTGTGGCGCATCATCTGGACGGTCGGCGGGTTGATGGCTGTGACCGCCGTACTGCCTACCAACACCGGACGGCCAGCCTTCGATGCCTTGGTGGTCTTCTCGACCTGGTATCCGATAGGCGTGATGCTGCTGGTTTTCGCGTCGAGGCCCCTTGGCCGGTTGATTCGCCAAAGAGCACAGGAGCGGCGGAAATGAGCACGTCAACCATCGAGGCGCTGGCCAGCGCCTGGGCAAGGATTGCCGAGGAAGCGGAATTCCCCGCTGACTACGAGGGGACTGCCACACCACAAGCGCATCGGGCTAGCGAAGCTATTCAGGAGCAGATTCGGGAGCGCATCGTCGCCACCAACGACATGCGGCTGTTCAGCCTGCTGCACCTGCTGGGTCAGGCGTCGCTGCGCATGGAGCAAGCGCTGTGGCCGGAGGATTACGAGCGGATGACGCGCGAGGTTGAGGAAGCCCTGCGGCAAGCCACCGACGCCAACGCCAGATCGTACACCCACGAAGAAGTGATGCAGGCGATGCAGGAACGCATCGACCGGGCGCGAGACAAGCCATGTTGATTGGCTATGCGCGCGTCTCGACGCAGGATCAGAACCTGGAGCTGCAACGCGAAGCCTTGAGCAAGGCCGGATGTAAAAAGGTCTTCGAGGACAAGGTGAGTGGCACGCGGGCAGACCGGCCTGGCTTGGCCAAGACGCTCGAAATGCTGCGCGAAGGCGATACTTTGGTCGTCTGGAAGCTCGACCGGCTGGGCCGGTCGGTCAAGCAACTGGTCGATCTGGTCGGCGATCTGCACAAGCACGGTGTCCAGTTCAGGAGCCTCACCGACTCCATCGACACCGGCACACCATCCGGGCGGTTCTTCTTCCACGTCATGGCGAGCCTTGCCGAAATGGAGCGCGAGCTGACCGTCGAGCGCACCCGCGCCGGGCTGGAAGTCGCCAAGCAGCTCGGCCGCAAAGGCGGCCGCAAGCCGAAGATGACCGACAGCAAGATCGAGTCGGCCAAGAAGCTGCTGGCCAGCGGGGTGCCGCCCAAGGACGTGGCCAAGAACCTCGGCGTGTCCATTCCGACGCTGTACCGCTGGGTGCCAGCCTCCACGCACGCTTAGCGTGCTTTATTTTCCGTTTTCTGAGACGACCCCAACCACGTCGGCCTGGCTGGATGGTCTCCCTGTGCGAACAGGGGTCGAAGCCTCAGCGAACTTGATCAGTTCCAGCACGCTCTGGTCTCCCTGTGCGAACAGGGGTCGAAGGGTAGTCCTCGGTCCGGGTGGTTCGCCCATCCAGGTCTCCCTGTGCGAGCAGGGTGATAGAAACCGGCGCAAGCAGCGCCCCAACCTTTTGAGGCTTGCCCCGCGATCGTGGGAAGCATCCAGCCCCCGTACTGGAAACCGACGGGCTATTGCTGGGCGCCGTTCTGACGTGTCGGTTTCTCCCACGAGATTGCCATGCTGAGTACAACCCGATCCGTTCGAGAAATCCTGATCGCACTCCCAGACACCCCCGCAGATCTGTATCTTCTGCATCAACAGGTCTGGCAGCATGCTAAAAGGGCCGCAGTGCCAGATCAGAGGCCGACTTTCCTCTACCGCGTCGACGATGGCCTGGTGCGCGTCAGGAGCCCGCACTTTAGGAAATAGAGGTCCCCCTGTGCGAACAGCTCGTCGAAGGGAAGCCTGGCTGCTGTGGTTTGAGAGCGCTGCGGTCTCCCTGTGCGAACAGGGGTCGAAGCTGCGACGCGCCGTAGATCATCGACTCGAGCAAGGTCTCCCTGTGCGAACAGGGGTCGAAGCTGGGGTGCTCAGTATGAGCTGGCCGCGGGTAAGGTCTCCCTGTGCGAACAGGGGTCGAAGGGTGACGACTGGGCTTTGTCTCCCGGGGAGACAGGGTCTCCCTGTGCGAACAGGGGTCGAAGGCAAAGGGGCCGCCGGCAGCCGAGTTTGTCCAAGGTCTCCCTGTGCGAACAGGGGTCGAAGGTTAGCCGACGGCTTCAATTACCGCAAACCCGAGGTCTCCCTGTGCGAACAGGGGTCGAAGAGTCAACTATCGGTCCGCCTTGCCGCGCCCCATGGTCTCCCTGTGCGAACAGGGGTCGAAGGTAGCCTCGCCTCGACTGAGGAGAAGCCCGCCCGGTCTCCCTGTGCGAACAGGGGTCGAAGGTTGGGGCTTGGCCGTCTCCAAAGCCGTGCTGGGGTCTCCCTGTGCGAACAGGGGTCGAAGGGTGACGTACCAGGGGTAACCCAGACGGGCAGTGGTCCCCCTGTGCGAACAGGGGTCGAAGGGCAACCGAGACGATGCGGCCGGTGAGTGTGAGGGTCCCCCTGTGCGAACAGGGGTCGAAGGCTGGAGAGGCTGACAGCCGACCGACGGTAGCGGGTCTCCCTGTGCGAACAGGGGTCGAAGTTGGTATACCTACGCTAAAAAAGGACAACTTTTGGTCTCCCTGTACGAACAGGGGTCGAAGGAGTCTGAAGAGTACATCACGGTCGAGAATATCGGTCTCCCTGTGCGAATAGGGTCGAAGGGTTGTCTCGTCCTGCATCAGCGCGTCGAAGGCGGTATCCCTGTTGAGGGTCGCTAACGGAAGTCGGGGAACCGCGGAAACGGTCATCCCATATGGGTAAGGGTGCTGCGGGCCGGATGACCGCACCGGCCGAGTAGGAGCCCCACATCATCGCGACATCCGAGGTGAAGCCAAGAGCGCAAGTCCAACCGATGAAGCATACCCTCGCTGTCGTTGCGTGTGCCATCGGAGTTCGGAATCACGGCACGCGGTGTTACGAATATATTGCCACTCGCGTTCTATTGATGGCCTAACGGGGGTCCTGTATTACGATAATTTCGAGGATAACCCGGAAAAGTGGCGTCGCAGAAGCCGCATGAATGCTGGGTTGCCTGTTACGAATATATTGTGCAGAAATAGCCGGCCCGCGGCCGGCCGAGCTGGATGCGAAAGCGACCCGCGTGGTCGCTTTCGTGCTTTATGGCCGGTACGAGCGTCGGCGCGCGCGCGCAGCCCCCTGCGCGTCGGCGAGGCACCACCGACGAGACACGAGATGCTCGAGATCCTCTACCGCGACGACTGGCTGGTTGCGATCCACAAGCCCTCCGGCCTGCTCGTGCACCGCAGCCCGATTGCCGCGCACGAGGAACGCTTCGCGGTGCAGCTGCTGCGCGACCAGCTCGGCCGCCGCGTGTATCCCGCCCACCGGCTGGATCGCGGCACCTCGGGCGTGCTGCTGTTCGCGCTCGATCGCGAGGTGGCGCGCACGCTCGCGCAGCGTTTCGAGGCGCAGGCGGTCGACAAGCGCTACCTGGCGGTCGTGCGCGGGCATCCGCCCGAGCACGGCGTGATCGAGCACGCGCTGGTACGCCGACTCGATGCGGTCGAAGTGCGCAGCGGCAAGGGCGCCGGGGCCCGCGACGCGCTGCCCGAGGATGTCGACGACAGTGATTCGCCAGAGGCTGCCGAGCCGGTCGCCCAGCCCGCGCGCACCCGCTTCCGCCGCCTCGCCACGGTCGAGCTGCCGCACGCGGTGGACCGCTACCCCAGCAGCCGCTACGCGCTCGTCGAGCTCCTCCCCGAGACCGGCCGCCGCCATCAGCTGCGCCGCCACCTCAAGCACATCGCCCACCCGATCATCGGCGACGCCACCTACGGCAAGGGCCGCCATAACCGCCTGTTCCAGGCGCTCTTCGGCAGCCACCGCCTGCTGCTCGCGTGCACGCGGCTGGCGCTGGCGCATCCGGTGACGGAGCGCCCGCTGGAGATCGTGGCGCCGGTGGCGGAGGATTTTGCCGCAGTGCTCGCGGCGCTCGGCTGGCAGACGGCACAGCGCAGCACTTTCGAGGCAGAATCCAGGCTTTCCGCCGCCCGCGGGCCCGCGCCCGAGCGGCCCCGTTCCCACGACACTCCAGGTAGAACGATGAACCCGCTGCTCCAGGTACGCCAGCACGGCCAGCAGATCTGGCTTGACAACCTCTCCCGCACCCTGCTCGAGGAAGGCCACCTCGCCCGCTTCGTCGCCGACGACGGCGTCGCCGGCGTGACCACCAACCCGGCGATCTTCCACAAGGCGATTTCCGGCGGGCGTTATTACGAGGACGATCTCGCCGCGCTCAAGCAGCAGCCGCTGAGCGCCGAGGCGCGCTACGAGGCCCTGGTGATCCCCGACGTGCAGCGCGCCTGCGACCTGCTCGCACCCCTGCATCGGGACAGCGGCGGCAGCGCCGGCTACGTCAGCCTGGAAGTCTCGCCCGCGCTCGCCCACGACGCCGACGGTACCGTGGCCGCCGGCCTGCGCCTGAAGGCCGCGGTCGACCGCCCCAACCTGCTGATCAAGGTGCCCGCCACGCCGGCGGGCCTGGTCGCCATCGAGCGCCTGATCGGCGAGGGCGTCAGCGTCAACGTCACGCTGATGTTCTCGCTCGCGCACTGCGAGGGGGTGGCCGAGGCCTACCTGCGCGGGCTCGCGCGTCTGCGCGCGGCGGGCGGAGACGTCGCGGGCGTGATGTCGGTGGCGAGCCTGTTCCTGTCGCGGGTCGACACCCTGGTGGACAAGCTGCTGGAAGAGCGCGGCGGCGACCTGCCGGCGCTGCGCGGCCGCACCGCGGTGGCGATGGCACGGCTGGCCTACGAGGCCTACCAGGAGCGCTTCCACGGCGCCGGCTTCGAGGACCTGGCCGCGGCGGGCGCACGTCCGCAGTACATGTTGTGGGCAAGCACCGGCACCAAGAACCCGGCCTACAGCGACCTGCTCTACGTCGAGCCGCTGATCGGTGCCGAGACCATCAACACCCTGCCCGACGCCACGCTCGACGCCCTGCGCGACCACGGCCGCGTGGCCTCGACGCTGGAACAGGATGTCGAGCAGGCCGCCGCCCACTTCACCGCGCTCGCGGCCGCCGGCATCGACCTCGTGGCCGTGGGCGAGCGCCTGCAGCAGGAAGGCGTGGCGCAGTTCGAGCAGGCCTTCGCAGGGCTGCTCGAACTCACCGCCTGAGTTGCCACCTCGCTCGCCAGCCGAGCACGACCGGGGCGGCGGCTACGCCGCCTCGAACAGCGTCGAGCGCGACACGCTGCGCCGATCGCCGGCCGACTCGAGCAGCTCCTTCATGTCGAGGATCAGCACGATCTGGCCGTTGGCGAGCGTGGTCACCCCGGCCACGCCCTTCGGTCGGAAGACCTCGAGCGACTTGATCACCGCGTCCTCGCGCCCGGCGAAGCTGTCGATCGCGAGAATGAACACCGCGGCGCCCGACTGCATCACCACGCCATACTGCGGCACCGCCTCGCGCGGCCAGCCGAGCAGCGCGGACAGCGGCACGATCGGCAGCACCTCGCCGCGCACCACCATGGTGGCCTTGCCACCGACGTCCTGGATGCCGCCCGGCTCGATCGGCAGGATCTCGCGCACCATCGACAGCGGCACGGCGAAGGGCTGATCGCCGAGGCGCACCAGCAGCACCGGCAGGATCGCCAGGGTCAGCGGCAGGTGGATCAGCAGCGTGGTGCCCTTGCCGAGCTGGGACTGGATCTCGATGCTGCCGTTGAGTTTCTGGATGTTGGTGCGCACCACGTCCATGCCGACGCCGCGGCCGGACACGTCCGACACCTTCTCGGCGGTGGAAAACCCGGGCAGGAAGATGAGGTCGTAGCTCTGGCGCTCATCGAGCGTGCTCGCCTCCTCGGCGGTGATCACGCCTTGCGCGAGCGCCTTCGCGCGCAGCCTCTCGGGATCCATGCCGCGGCCGTCGTCGGCCACGGTGATCACGATGTGGTCGCCCTCCTGGCGCGCCTCCAGGCGCAGCACCGACTTGGCCGGCTTGCCGGCGGCGGCGCGCCGGGCGGGATCCTCGATGCCGTGATCCACCGCGTTGCGGATGAGGTGGATGATCGGGTCGGAGAGATCCTCGACCATGGTCTTGTCGATCTCGGTGTCCTCACCGACCAACGCCAGCTCGACCTCCTTGCCGAGGTTGCGCGCGAGATCGCGGGCGATGCGCGGGTACTTGTGGAAGAGCCGGCCAATCGGCTGCATGCGCGTCTTCATCACCGCGTTCTGCAGATCGGAGACGAGCAGGTCGAGCTGGCTCACCGCCAGGTCGAGCGCCTGCAGGGTCTCGGTGTCGGTGCGGCCGGCAAGGATGTCGCTGCGCAGCGCGTTGAGCCGGTTCTTGGTGAGGCCGATCTCGCCCGAGAGGTTGAGCACCTGATCGAGGCGGGCGGTGTCCACCCGGATCGAGTTGTCGCGCTGACGCTCGCCCTCGCGCCGACCGACCGGCGCGCCGGCACCGGGCACGTCGCTGGCGCGGCGGCCGAAGGCGGCGGCGACCACCGGGTCGGCAGCCGCCGCGGCGGCGGCGGGCACGAGCGCGGGAAGCGGCGCGGGCCGCGGGATCGCGGGCGCCGCGACGGGCGCTCCGGCCGGCGCGGTCGCGCCGGTGACCGCAGCATACAAGGCATCCCAGTCGGGCCCGCCCGGCCGCGGCAGGACCACCCCGGCGGGCCGCACCTCGGCGGCGGGCGCGACGGGTGCCCCCGCGGCGGCTGCCGCCGGTCGCCCGGCGCACGCGGCGCGCAGCGCCTCGAGCAGGTCGGGCGCAGCCGGCCCCGGACGGTTGCCGCGGCCGAGATCGACAAACATGTCGCGCACCGCGCCGGTCGCCGACAGGATCACGTCCATGCGCTCGGGGGTGACCTCGAGCTCGTGCTTGCGCAGGCGATCGAATAGGCTCTCGGTGAGGTGGCACAGGGTCACCAGCTCGGCCGCCCCGAGGAAGCCCGCGCCGCCCTTGATGGTGTGGAAGCCACGGAAGATGTCGTTGAGCAGGCCGGGGTCATCCGGGCTGTGCTCGAGTTCGACGAGCTTGTTGTCGACGTCGGACAGCAGGTCGCCGGCTTCGACGAGGAAGTCCTGCAGCAGATCCTCCATCCCGGCAAAATCACTCACGGCTTGCTCCTGGTTGCGGTGCGACCCCACGCGGGACGATCACCGGTTCGCGCGGGGTCCGGCCCCGCGGCTTGGTCAGAATCCGAGACGCTCGAGCAGCTCGTCGACCTGGGCCTGGTCCTGCACCACGTCGCTGCGCCCGGCCGGGTCGATCACCGGTCCGTTGAGCAGCCCGGCCGCCTGCTCGGGCTCGAGCACCTGCGCCGGCGCGGCCTCGATCAGCACCTGCAGCAGCTGGGTCTCGAGCGTGCGGGTGAGCTCGACCAGGCGCTTGATCACCTGTCCGGTGAGGTCTTGGAAGTCCTGCGCCATCATGATCTCGTGCAGCTGCGCGCCGGTGCTGCGCGCGCCGTCGCCCACCGTGCCGAGGAAGGCGCGCGTGTCGGCGGAGAGTTCGCGGAAGGCCTCGGGACTCAGGCGGCCGGCGTAGAGTTCGTCCCAGCGCGCGCACAGCGCATCGGCCCCGTTCGCGAGTTCCGTCTGGATCGGCCCTGCCACGTCGGTGGCGTTGAGCACCCGGCTGGCCGCCTGCTCGGTGGTGCGGGCGACGTAGGTGAGGCGCTGGCGCGCGTCGGGCACGGCCTCGGCCGCCCGGTGCAGCGTGGTGTCGAGGCCGAGCTCGCGCAGCGCGTCATGGACCTGGCGGGCGAGCTGGCCGAGACGGTTGTACACCACGCCCTCGCCAGCCGCCGCGCCGGCATTCTCGACCGTGCCGCCCGCAACCGGCGCCGCGGCGCCAGCCTGCTCGGCGACGGCGTCGAAGAGCGCCTGCAACTCGTCGTTATCCCCGGACTCGTCGACCGGCAGGATCGATGCCGCCGGCTCCGCACCCGCACCCGCCGCGGCGAAGGGGTCGGCGGCAATGCTGTCGAAGAGCGCCTGCAATTCGTCTGAATCGCCCATCGAGTCCACCTTGGACTTCTTGCTCATATCCATGCTCCGTCTGCGCTGCGGACGAGGTTCATGCCCGGCCGCGGCCCATCTTCTCGAAAATCTTCTCCAGCTTCTCGGCCAGCGTCGCCGCGGTGAAGGGCTTGACCACGTAGCCGCTGGCACCGGCCTGCGCGGCGGCGATGATGTTTTCCTTCTTGGCCTCGGCGGTGATCATCAGCACCGGCAGGTGCTTGAGCTCGGGCGTGCGGCGGATGCTCTGCAGCAGGGTCAGGCCGTCCATGTTGGGCATGTTCCAGTCGGTGACGACGAAGTCGTAGGGGCTGGACTTGAGCTTCTGCAGCGCCACCGCGCCGTCCTCGGCCTCGTCGACGTTGGCGAAGCCGAGCTCCTTCAACAGGTTGCGCACGATGCGGCGCATGGTCGAGAAATCGTCGACGACGAGGAAGCGGGTCTTGGGATCGGACATCAGATGTCTCCGGGTTCTTTGCCTGTTCGGTCAGGAAGTCCGACGCGCCCGTTGCAGCATCGGGCGGATGGTGTCGGCCAACACTTCGGCGTCGAATTTTGCCACGTAGGCGTCCACCCCGACCCGCGTGCCCATGGCGCGGTTGGCCTCGGACGACAGCGAGGAGTGCATGACCACCGGGATGCCGGCGAAGCGCGTGTCGCTCTTGATGCGGCGGGTGAGCACGTAGCCGTCCATCTCGGGCATCTCGGCGTCGAGCATGATGAGGTCGATCTCGTCGATCAGCCGGTGCCCGGTGTTCTCGGCGTGGGCGGCCAGGCTGTCGAGCCGCTTCCACGCCTCCATGCCGTTGGTCGCGTGCTTGTGGCGCACACCGAGGCGGTCGAGCACCTCGGTGATCTTGCGGCGCGCGACCATGGAGTCGTCGACGAAGAACACATTCACCTCGTGGCCGTTGCCGATCGGCGCGATGTCGCCGACCACCGCCTCGCCGAAGGTGTCGGCGAGGATGGACTCGACATCGAGGATCGACACCAGGCGGCCGTCGTCGAGCTCGGTGATCGCGGTGATGAAGCCCTGCGTGCCGGTCGACACGTTCTCGGGCGCACGCACGCGCTCCCAGTCCACGCGCACGATGCGGTCGACCGAATCGACCAGGAAACCGAGCGTGCGCTTGCTGTATTCGGTGACCATCATCGCCTCGCCGAGCGGCGCCCCCGCAGAGGTCAGCCCGAGGATGACGCCGAGCGAGAGCACCGGGATAACGTTTCCGCGCAGCGAGATCAGGCCCTCGACACCGCGCGGCATGTTGGGTGTGCGGGTGATGAAGGGCGTGCGCGAGACCTCGCGCACCTTGAAGACGTTGATGCCGAAATGCTCGCCGGTACCGAGCGAGAACAGCAGGATCTCCATGCGGTTCGAGCCGGCCAGCGTGGCGCGGCCATCGACCGCGTCGAACAGGGCGGATTCTTCGTGACGGTTGTGTTCCATGGCTCTTCCTCAGCGTCCGCTCGCGGCCTCGGCCATGCCGAGCAGCCGGGTCAGCACCTGGGACAGGCGCTGCGGTTCGAACTTGGACACGTATTCATCCACCCCGACAGAGAGGCCGAGCTGGTGGTTCGAGCTGCCCGACAGCGACGAGTGCATGATCACCGGGATGCCGGCGAAGCGGCGATCGGCCTTGATCTGGCGGGTGAGCATGAAGCCATCCATCTCGGGCATCTCGACGTCGGTCAGCACCAGGCTGACGAAATCGGCGACCTTGCGACCATTGGCCTCGGCGCGCGCCGCGACCCGGGAGAGTTCCTCCCAGGCCTGGCGGCCGTTGACCGCGCCGACGTGGCGCAGGCCCATGGCATCCAGGGTCTGGGAGATCTGCTTGCGCGCCACCGAGGAGTCGTCGGCGAAATACACCACGTGGGCATCGGCACCCGGCAGCGGCGCGATGTCGCGGAACAGGAAGGCGTCGTCGTAGCGCGAGGTCTCGGAGAGCACGCGCTCGACGTCGAGCATCATCACCAGGCGGCCGTCGGCGAGCGAAGTCACCGCGGTCACCAGCCCGCCCAGGCGCGCGGTGAGCATCTCGGGCGGCACCCGCATCTGCGACCAGTCCAGGCGCAGGATGGTGTCGACACCCTCGACCAGGAAGCCCTGGGTGTGGCCGTTGTACTCGGTGACGATCATGATCTCGCGCGCAGCATCGTCACCGACCCCGACGTAGCGGCCGAGATCGACCACCGGGACGAGCGCGCCGCGCAGGCTCACCATGCCCTGCACCGCGTCGGGCATGTCGGGCGCGGCGGTGATGGTCGGCCGGCGCATCACCTCGCGCACCTTGAAGACGTTGATGCCGTAAGTCTCGCGGCAGCCGCTGCGCGCGTCCACGCCGAGCGTGAACAGCAGGATCTCGAGCTTGTTGGTGCCGGCGAGCCGGGTGCGGGCGTCGATGTTCTTCAGCAGTTCGGACATGGCTGCAGCCTTGGATTCAATTGGGCGCCGGGACAATCCCCGGGCTTCCCCTCATATCGGCCGGATTGCGCCCGACTTGAGCACCGCCCGGCGGCGGCGTGGCGCCGGGCGCCTGCTGGCTGCGCATCGCCTCCTCGGCCGCACGGTTGAGCACCACGATGCTGATGCGTCGGTTCGCGGGGTCGAGCGGATCGCCCGGATTCAGGTGCGCGGTGTCGGCAAGGCCAACCACGCGCAGCATCTTGCCCGCCTCCAGCCCGCCCGCCACGAGCTCGCGGCGCGCGGCGTTGGCGCGGTTGGAGGACAGCTCCCAGTTCGAGAAGCCGCGCTCGCCGCCTGCGTATTGGGCCGAGTCCGTGTGGCCGGACATGCTGACACGGTTGTCGACATCGTTGAGCGCAGCGGCGATCTCGCGCAGCAGCTCGCGCGTATAGGGGCGCAACTCGGCGCTCGCCGAGGTGAACATCGGCCGGTTCTGCGCGTCGACCAGCTGTATCCGCAAGCCCTCGCTGACGATGTCGATGAGGAGCTGGTTCTTGAACTGGCGCAGCGAGGGGTTGGCCTCGATGACCGCCTCGAGCTTGCCCTTGAGGTCGATCAGGCGCGCGCGTTCACGGCGCTCGGCGACGGCCTGCGCGGTGGCCTCGGCCTCGCTCTTGACGCGCGCGGGCGCGGCGTCGAGATTGATCGCGCGCGTGCTGGGGGTGTCGCCCCTGCGCACCTGGCCGACCTTGCGCGAGAGGTCCTCGCCACCGCCCTTGATGATGCTCGAGCTGTCGCCGGTGCCTTCGCCGCCCTGCATGGCGAGCTTGAGCGGGTTCTGGAAGTAGTCGGCGATGCCCTCGAGGTCGCCCTGCGCGGTCGAGCCGAGCAGCCACATCAGCAGGAAGAAGGCCATCATCGCGGTGACGAAGTCCGCGTAGGCGATCTTCCATGCACCGCCGTGGTGGCCGCCACCGCCCTTCTTGATGCGCTTGACGACGATCGGTTGCTGGGTATCGTCGCTCATCGCGCAACTCCGCACGCCGGCGCAGGGCGCGGCGCCTGGGGACGACGGGAGTCAGGGACGCGGGGGCTCATCGCGTTCAGCCCTTGCGGTTCTTGATTTCCTGCTCGAGCTCGGCGAAGCCCGGGCGGTCGGTCGAGTACAGCACCTTGCGGCCGAACTCCACCGCGACCTGCGGCGCATAGCCGTTCATGCTCGCCAGCAGCACCACCTTGATGACCTGGTAGATCTTGCCGCTCTCCTCGACCTTCTGCTCGAGCTGGCTGGCGATCGGCGCGACGAAACCATACGAGACCAGGATGCCGAGGAAGGTGCCGACCAGCGCGCCGCCGATCATCTTGCCCAGCACCGCGGGCGGCTGACCCACCGAGCCCATCACGTTCACCACGCCCATCACCGCCACCACGATGCCGAAGGCGGGCACCGCATCGGCGACCTTGGAGACCACGTGCGGCGCCTGGTGCGCCTCCTGGTGGTGGGTCTCGATCTCCATGTCCATCAGGTTCTCGATCTCGAAGGCGTTGAGGTTGCCGCCCACCATCATGCGCAGGTAGTCGGTCATGAACTCGACCGCGTGATGGTCGGCGGCGACGCTCGGGTACTTGGAGAAGATCGGGCTGGAGTCGGGGTTCTCGATGTCGTTCTCGATCGACATCAGGCCTTCCTTGCGCACCTTGGCGAGGATCTCGAACAGCAGCGCGAGCAGGTCGACATAGAGCGCCTTGTTGTACTTCGAGCCCTTCACCGCCAGCGACAGCGAGCCGAGCGTGCCCTTGATCGCCTTCGGGCCGTTGCCGGCGACGAAGCCACCGATCATCAGGCCGATGATCGCGAGGTACTCCATGGGCACCCACAGCGCGGCCAGGCTGCCATGCACCGCGTAGGTGCCCAGCGAGGCGGCGAGGATGATGACGTAGCCGATGATCAGGAACACGGGGAAACTCCGAAGCGTTTCGCTGCGCCGCGCACGGACCGGCACGGCTCTCGCAGGGGATAACGGCGGCGGCGGGAGGAACTTGAACGCGCCGGGGCGCGACGCCACGCCGTGCGCGGACGTGACATGGGCCGCCTGTTTCCAGCGCGGCCCATGTAGGAACCTGCATGCGGGCCGGAGGGCCCGCCGGGGTCAGGCGACGACCGCCTTGCGGCTGGCGGCCGTCGTCTTGTGCGTGGGCGCGACCGCCTTGCGGGTGGTGGTCTTGCGGCGCGCGGAGCCGGCGCGCGAGGGCATGTTGCACAGGCCGCACACGTAGTCGTGCACCGGATCGTGGGCGTGGGCGACGAACTCGCCGCCGCAGCGGGTACACGCGGCCATCTGCAGCAGGTCGGCGTCGAAGAAGCGCACCAGGGTCCACGCGCGCGTGAGGCTCAGCGCGGGCTCGATCACGCCGGTCTCGATGTGGTCGAGATAGAGGTGATAGGACTTGAGGATCGCGTCCAGGCCGTGCACGCCGGCCGGGCCGGTGAAGTAGCGGTACAGGTTCATGAACAGCGAGGAATGCACGTTCGGTTGCCAGGTCATGAACCAGTCGGTGGAGAACGGCAGCATGCCCTTGGGGGGCGAGGCACCGCGGACTTCCTTGTAGATCCTGAGCAGCTTCTCGCGGCTCAGCCTGGTCTCGACCTCGAGCATCTGCATGCGCGCACCGAGTTGCACCATCTCGACCGCACGACGCACGTCGTCGGCCTCTTCGATCACACTCTTGTTCTTCATTCGGCACTCCTCAGCGCGCATCGGCCGCCGCCTTGCCGGCGGCGAGGATCGCCGCGTGCAGGCCCGCGCTGGCGGCATCCCGCCCTTCGCCCGCCATGAGCCGGGCCAACTGGGCATCGTCGAAGCGGAAGCAGGGCAGCAGCGTCGGACTGGACGCCATCCTGACCAGCTTGGCCGCCGACATCGACTCGATCAGGTCCGCGAAGGCCTCGCCGATCCCGAGCCGGAACAGCGCGGTCGCGCGGTCGTCGCGCAGCATCTGCTGTGCCAGCATCAGGTAGGCGAGGTTGAGTTCGCGGATTTCTTCCTGGAAGTCGGGGCGATCCATGGTTTTCCATCCCGCACGGGGATCAACGTCTGCAAGTTAAAGTAGTTTCTCAGGAGCGGCAAGCCGCTCCCCCCGGCTCCGTGCCGCATTTCACGCACAAGGTGTCGCCCCCGAACAACACCTGCCGGCGGGGCGGCCGCGCCTTCCCGCCGGCATTCAGCCCGCGCCGGACTGGAGCTGGAGTGCGGCGATGCAGTTGCGGCCACGCTGCTTGGCACGATACACGCTGTCGTCGGCACACTTGATCAGTGCATCGACGCTGCCCATGGCGGGCACGCGCATGGCCACGCCGACGCTGGCAGTGAGGAAGATCTGCGGGCCGCCGGTCTCGACCGGACTGGCCTGCACGGCCACGCGCAGGCGCTCCGCGACCAGCATCGCCGCCTTCAGGTCGGTATCGGGGCACAGCACCAGGAACTCGTCGCCACCGGTACGGCAGATCAGGTCCTGGGCGCGCAGCGCGCCACGCAGGGTCGCCGCGGCCTGGCGCAGGGCCATGTCGCCGACGTCGTGCCCATGGGTGTCGTTGATGGTCTTGAAGCCGTCGAGGTCGACGATCATGACCGAGAAGGCGCGACCGTGACGCGTCGCCGTGGCCCACTCGGCCTCCATCGCCTCGATCGCCCGACGGCGGTTGGGCAGACCGGTGAGCGGGTCGGTCAGCGCGGCCTCCTGCAGGCGGCGGTTCGAGATCGACAGCTCGGCGGCGAAATTGCGCAGTTCCTCGCGCTCGTGCTCGAGTTCCTGCTGCAGCACCAAGGTGCGCACGCAGGCACGCAGGCGCACGGTCAGCGCCGCACGTCGCAGCGGACGGACGAGGAAGTCGTCAACCCCGGCGCCGGAGGCGGCCAGCAGGCGCGCCTCGTCGTCGCTGCCGAGCATGCAGATCACGTACACGCCGCGTCCGAGGCGCATGTCGCGCAGGCCGCGCACCACCCGTTCCCCCTCCTCCGACCAGTCCGCGACCAGCAGTTGCGGCTGGACGTCGAGCGCGGCCTCGAGCGCGGCGTCCGCGCCCGCAGCAGTGAACGGGACGATCCCCGCGGCTTCGAGCTCGCCGCGCAACAGCTCGCGGTCCTCGCGCGCGCCGGCCACGACCAACGCACGCATCGGCTGCGGACCAGCGGCCTCGGCGGCCACCTTGGGCGCCTCGCCAACCGCATCCACCGCCGCGCTGCCCACCTCGGCGAAGCGGGGCGCGTCCTCGGTGCGGATCTGCAGCAGCTTGCCCCACTCCGCCCAGTCGCGCCCGACGCGCTCGCACAGCGAGACGAACTCGCCGCGCCCGAGGCCGAGGCGGCCCGCCAGGCGCAGCATCGGCGCCATCAGACGCACGTGCTCGGAATCGGGCGCGAGGCACAGCTGCGCCACCGCGCGCGCCAGCACGAGGCACTGCACGATCCCGGCCTCGCGCGAATCCTCCGCGTAGCCGGCCAGCTCGGGCTCTTCGTGGAAGCGCACCGGTTGCACCAGCGCGTCCGGCACCCCCCAGTCGGCAAGCATGGCGGCACCGAGCTCGCGGTGGTTCATCGCGAAGGCCTGGTCCTCGAGCACCACCTGCTGCAGGGCGGGATCGCGCTTGAGTTCCGCGAGCAGGCGGGAGAAGGCCTCGGGATAGAGGGTCGCGAGCGAGAGCTCGCCCACGCGAGCGAGCAGGCCGAGGCTGAACGCCTCGTCGGGTGCGACCACGCGCACGCGCTGGGTGAGCGCCTGCATCGAGATCGCCATCAGCAGCGCGGAGGACCAGAAACGCGGGTAGTCGAAGCCCTGGCAGGTACCCTTGCGGTAGGTCGACAGCAGCGAGAAGCCCAGCGCCAGCGTGCGCACGGCGGGCAGGCCGAGCACCATCAGCGCTTCCTGCACCGACACGATCGCGCGCCGGTTCTCCGCGATGAGGCCATTGGCCGCCTTGATCAGGCGCCCGACGAAGGCGGGATCGCCCTTGATCACGCGGCCGAGCTCGGCCAGCGAGACGTCGGGCGCCTGCGTGAGCCGGATGATCGCGAGCGCCACGCCGCGCGGCGAAGGCAGGTCTCCCGCCGCCTTGAGCTGCGCATATCGCTTCATGTCGATCGGTTGCGGCATCCCTTTACACTCCCTCGCTCGCTGTCGCCGGCCGATTCTGGCACAGAGCCCGCTTCATCGGCCGACTGGCGTCATTCTTTAGGCCGTGCTGCCGGCAGACGGGTCAAAGCAAGCTAGAATCGCCGAAAACCATTGTCCGCGACCATGAAATACTGCTCGAATTGCGGCGCCACCGTCGCCTTCCGCATCCCGCCCGGGGACACCCTTCCCCGCCACGTCTGCGAGCAGTGCGGCACCATCCACTACCAGAACCCCAAGTTGGTGGTGGGCGCGCTGGCCGAGTGGGAAGACCGCGTGCTGCTGTGCCGGCGTGCGATCGAGCCGCGCCACGGCATGTGGACGCTGCCGGCCGGCTTCATGGAGAACGAGGAAACCACCGCCCAGGCCGCCGCCCGCGAGACCCTGGAGGAGGCCTGCGCGCGCATCGAGGTGGGCGAGCTGTACACGCTGATCGACGTGCCGCACATCAGCCAGGTCCACATCATCTACCGCGCCCGCCTGCTCGACCTCGACTTCCGCCCCGGCGAGGAGTCGCTCGAGGTCGCGCTGCTGCGCGAGGACGAGATCCCCTGGGAGCGGATCGCCTTCCGTTCGATCGCGATCAGCCTGCGCCACTTCTTCGACGACCGTCGCAGCGGCCGCTGGCAGCTGCACACCGCCAGCCTCGCCCCGCCGCCACCGGATTGGCGCTGAGGCCCGGAGGCCCGGCCGATACATGCTCCCGCATCAGGGTTGATGCGGGACTCGGGCGCGGAGGATAATCCTGCAATTCCCTTCCGCGCGCGGATCATGACCAGCTACATCTTCGTCGTCATCGGCGCCGTCCTGGTGAACAACGTCGTACTCGTCCGCATCCTCGGGCTGTGCCCGTTCATGGGCGTGTCGAAAAAGCTCGAGACCGCCATCGGCATGGGCGCGGCCACGACCTTCGTGCTCACCGTCGGCGCCGGCACCAGTTACCTGATCGACCACTACCTGCTCCAGCCCTTCGATCTCGGCTACCTGCGCACGCTGGCCTTCATCGTCGTGATCGCGGCGATCGTCCAACTCACCGAGCTGATCATCCAGAAGACCAGCCCGCTGCTGCACCAGGTGCTGGGGATCTACCTGCCGCTGATCACCACCAACTGCGCCGTGCTCGGCGTGCCCCTGCTCAACGTCGGCTTGAAGCACGACCTGCTCGAATCCCTGTTGTTCGGCTTCGGCTCCTCGCTCGGTTTCACCCTCGCGCTCGTGCTGTTCGCCGGCATCCGCGAGCGCCTGGACGGCGCCGACGTGCCGATCGCCTTCAAGGGCACCGCGATCGCGATGATCACCGCCGGTTTCATGAGCCTCGCGTTCATGGGCTTCGCCGGCCTCGACCGCTTCCACTGAGGCCCGCTCCACCATGATCACCGCGATTCTCGTGATGGCCGGCATCGCCATCGTGCTCGGCCTCACCCTGGGCTACGCCGCGATCCGCTTCAAGGTCGAGGGCGACCCGCTGGTCGAGAAGATCGACGCCATCCTGCCGCAGACCCAGTGCGGCCAGTGCGGCTTCCCCGGCTGCAAGCCCTACGCCGAGGCGATCGCCAACGGCGAGGCCGACATCAACCAGTGTCCGCCCGGCGGCGAGGAGGGCGTGCGCAAGCTCGCCGACCTGCTCGGACGCGAGTTCAAGCCGCTCTCCGAAGAGCACGGTGTCGAGAAGCCGAAGTCGGTCGCGGTCATCGACGAGCAGGTCTGCATCGGCTGCACGCTGTGCATCCAGGCCTGTCCGGTGGATGCGATCGTGGGCGCGGCCAAGCAGATGCACACCGTGGTCGAGCCGCTGTGCACCGGCTGCGAGCTGTGCGTGGCGCCCTGCCCGGTCGATTGCATCGCGATGGTGCCGCTGGCCGAGACCGTGCACACATGGAAATGGAAATACCCGGTGGTCGAGATGCGGAGGGTCGCCTGATGCTGCGTGAGCTTTTTCGCTTCCATGGCGGCGTGAAGCCCGCAACCAACAAGAGCGCCTCGACGACCTCGCCGATCGCTAAGGCCCCCATCCCCGCGCGGCTGGTCGTCCCCCTGCACCAGAGCCTGGGCAGCCCCGCCATCGCCCTGGTCGAGCCCGGCCAGCGCGTGCTCAAGGGGGAACGCATCGGCGCGGCGGGCGGACGCCTGTCCGCCGCGATCCACGCACCCACCTCCGGCGTGGTGCGTGCGGTCGAGCCGGCGCTGGTCCCGCACGCCTCGGGCCTGCGCGAACCCGCGGTGATCATCGAGAGCGACGGCGAGGACCGCTGGGCCGAGCCCGAACACATCAACTACCGCATCACCCCGCCCGACGAGGTGCGCGACTTCGTGCGCGATGCCGGCGTGGTCGGCCTCGGCGGCGCGGTGTTCCCCACCCACCAGAAGATGCGCCCCGGCAGCGGCGGCAAGACCCGCACGCTGGTGCTCAACGGCGCCGAGTGCGAGCCCTTCATCACCTGCGACGACATGCTGATGCGCGAGCGCGCCGACGGCATCGTCTCCGGGGCCGCGATCCTGCGCCACATGCTGCAGGCCGAGGAAGTCCTGATCGGCATCGAGGACAACAAGCCCGAGGCGATCGCGGCGATGCGGCAGGCGGTCGCGGCGGCGGGCGAGCACATGGAAGTGGTCGCCGTCCCCACCCGCTATCCCGCCGGGGGCGCCAAGCAGCTGATCCGCGTGCTCACCGGCATCGAGGTGCCGCACGGCGAGCGCTCCACCGACTACGGGGTGCAGTGCTTCAACGTCGGCACCGCCTACAGCGTCCACGAGGCGCTCGAGCTCGGCCGCCCGCTGGTGTCGCGCATCGTCACGGTCGCGGGCAACGTCGAGCGCCCGGGCAACTACGAGGTCCTCATCGGCACGCCGATGGACGAGCTGGTGCGCCTGTGCGGCCCGCGCGCGGACACCCGCTTCCTCGTCATGGGCGGACCGATGATGGGCGTGCGCATGCCCGCCTTCGACGTGCCGGTGGTGAAGGCGACGAACTGCGTGCTCGCGGCCGACGACAAGCTTTTCCCGCCGGCTCCGCCCGAGCAACCCTGCATCCGCTGCACCGAGTGCGCCAAGGCCTGCCCGGTCGAGTTGCAGCCCTTCGAGCTGTACTGGTTCAGCCGCTCGAAGAATTTCGGCAAGGCACAGGAATACCACCTCTTCGACTGCATCGAGTGCGGCTGCTGCGCCTACGTGTGCCCCTCGCACATCCCGCTGGTCGACTACTACCGCTTCTCCAAGGGCGAGATCTGGGCGCGCGAGCGCGAGAAGGCGGCCGCGGACCAGGCACGCGAGCGCTTCGAGTTCCGCAACTTCCGCCAGGAGCGCGAGAAGGCCGAGAAGGCCGCCAAGCTCGCCGCCAAGGCGGCCGAGACGCGCGCCAAGCTGGCCGAGGCCGGCACGGCCGAAGCGCCGGCGGCGGCCGAGGCCCCCGCCGCGGAAGATCCCAAGAAGGCCCTGATCGCCGCCGCGCTCGCCCGTGCCAAGGCCCAGAAGGCCGAGATCCAGCCGCAGAACACCGACAACCTCAGCCCGCAGACGCAAGCCGAGATCGCCGACATCGAGACCCGCCGCAAGGCGCTCGAGGCGGCCGCAGTCCCGGCTTCGACCGCACCCGCGCCGCAAGCCGCCGACGCGGCGGACCTCCCCGACGAGCCTCGCCCCTGAGCCCCGCATGATCCACTCTCCCTACGTCCGCAAGGCGGTCAGCGTGCAGCGCACGATGGGCCTCGTGCTCCTCGCGCTGATCCCCGGAATCGTCGCCCACGCACTGCTCATCGGCCCCGGCGTGCTGGTGAACCTGGCGATCTCCACGATCACGGCGGTGGGCGCAGAGGCGCTGATGCTGCATCTGCGCAAGCGCCCGGTGGCGATCGCGGTGGGCGACCTCTCGGCCGTCGTCACCGCCTGGCTGGTCACCTTGTGCTTCCCGCCGATCGTGCCGTGGTGGCTCACGGTGTGCGGCGCCCTGGTGGCGATCGTGGCCGTCAAGCACCTCTATGGCGGCCTCGGCCAGAACCCGTTCAACCCGGCGATGATCGCCTACTGCTCGATGATCGTCGCCTTCCCGGCGCTGATGTCGCAGTGGCCGCCGGCCGGCCAGCTGTCCTTCGACACCCAGCTTGCGCTGATCCTCGGCGGAGCGCGCGACATCGACGGCATCACCGGCGCCACCGCGCTCGACGCCCTGCGCACCGGGCTGCGCTCGGGAACCCAGACCGTCGATGCGGTGCTGCAGGGCTCGGCCTTCGGCGCGCTCGGCGGGCGCGGCTGGGAGTGGATCTCGGTCGGCTATGTCGCCGGCGGCCTCTTCCTGCTCGCCAAGCGCATCATCACCTGGCACATGCCGCTCGCCTTCATCGGCGTGCTCGCCGGCATCTCGACCCTGTTCTGGCTGCTCGATCCGGGCCGCTTCGCCTCGCCGCTGTTCCATCTCGCCAGCGGCGGCGCGATGCTGGCGGCCTTCTTCATCGTCACCGACCCGGTCTCGGGTGCGACCACCCCGCGCGGCAAGCTGCTCTTCGCCGGCGGCATCGCGTTGATCGCCTGGCTGATCCGCAACTTCGGCGCCTACCCGGAGGGCATCGCCTTCGGGGTGCTGCTGATGAACATGTGCGTACCCCTGCTCGACATGAAGACCCAGCCGCCGGTCTTCGGTCACCACAAGGACGCGAAGGGAGGCGGCAAATGAGCGCGCGCTATTCCGCGACCCGCACCGCCCTGCGCACCGGGGCGATCATGGTGGTGTTCACGCTGGTGTTCACCGCCTTGATGGCCGCCACCCACCGTGTCACCCAGCCCGCGATCGAGGCCTCGGCACAGGATGCCCAGCGCCGCCTGATCGACGAGGTGCTGCCGCCCGGCAGCTACGACAACGACCTGCTCGCCGACGTGGTGCGCTTCGGTCCGGCGCCGCAGATCGGCATGGACGAAGGCGGGCGGGTGTGGCGCGCGCGCAAGGGTGGCGAGCCGGTGGCGCTGATCGCCGAGGGCGCAGCCACCGACGGCTACTCCGGACGCATCGCGCTGCTGGTGGCGGTCAATACCAACGGCCTGCTGTCGGGCGTGCGCGTCACCCAGCACAAGGAAACCCCGGGCCTGGGCGACTACATCGACCCGAAGAAGGACCGCCGCAAGGACATGCCCTGGATCGGCCAGTTCGCGATCGCCACCTGGAAGGACGTGAACACCGCCGCATGGACCGTGCGCAAGGACGGCGGCACCTTCGGCTACCGCACCGGCGCCACCATCAGCGCCCGCGCCGTGGTGCGCGCGGCCGGACGCAGCACGGCGTTCGTGGTCGAACGCATGGACGCGCTCTTCGCCGCCCCCTCCGGCGGCGTGCTGGGAGAATGAGCATGAGCCCGCAACAATTCCGCGAGATCGCCTGGAACGGCCTGTGGAAGCAGAACACCGGCCTGGCGCAGCTGCTCGGCCTGTGCCCGATCCTCGCGATCAGCACCAGCATGGTCAATGCGGTCAGCCTCGGGCTGGCCACCATCCTCGTGATGGCGATGTCCAACCTCGCCGTGTCGGCGCTGCGCAACTTCATCCCCTACGAGATCCGCATCCCGGTCTTCGTCCTGATCATCGCCGCGCTGGTCACCGTGGTGGATCTCTCCTTCAACGCCTTCTTCCACGACCTCTACCTGGTGCTCGGCATCTTCATCCCGCTGATCGTCACCAACTGCATCGTGCTCGCGCGCGTCGAGGCCTATGCGGCCAAGAACGACCCGCTCACCTCGACGGTGGACGGCATCATGATGGGCATCGGCCTGGTGTGGGTGCTCGCGGTGCTCGGCGGCATGCGCGAGCTGCTCGGCGCCGGCACGCTGTTCTCGGGCATCGAGATGATCCTCCCCGGCGCCTCGGCGTGGAACGTGTTCGGCGACGGCTACCCCGGTTTCCTGATCGCCATCCTGCCGCCCGGCGCATTCTTCGCGCTCGGCGTGCTGATCGCCGCATTCAACGCCATCAACGTGCGCCTGGCGGCGCGCGCGCGGCGCAATCCGCCACCCGCGCCGACACAGACAGCCGAGCCGAAGGAAGACGCTGCCGAGCCGGCCGCCGCGGGCTGAGGACGCGCATGGCAGCGATGAAGCGCGAGGCGATCCGCGAGTTTTTCCGCCGCCTGCACGAGGCCGACCCGCACCCGCAGACCGAACTCGAGTACGCGTCGCCCTATCAGTTGCTGGTCGCGGTGGTGCTGTCCGCCCAGGCCACCGATCGCGGCGTCAATCTGGCCACGCGCAAGCTGTTCGCGCTCGCCCCCACGCCCGAGGCCATGGTCTCGCTCGGCGAGGAAGGCATCGCCGAGTGCATCAAGAGCATCGGCCTGTTCCGCAACAAGGCGAAGAACACGCTCGCGCTGTCGCGCCTGCTGCTCGAACGCCACGGCGGCGAGGTGCCGGCGGTGCGCGAGGCGCTCGAAGCCCTGCCCGGTGTCGGCCGCAAGACAGCCAACGTGGTGCTCAACACCGTCTTCCGCCAGCCGGCGATGGCGGTCGACACCCACATCTTCCGCCTCGCCAACCGCACCGGGCTGGCCCCGGGCAAGGATGTGCTGGAGGTCGAGAAGGCGCTGCTGCGGCGCGTGCCGAAGGACTACCTGCTCGACGCCCACCACTGGCTGATCCTGCATGGCCGCTACGTGTGCACCGCGCGCAAGCCCAAGTGCGGCGAGTGCGGCGTGCGCGACCTGTGCCTTTGCCGCGACAAGACCGACTGAAACCCGGCGCGGACGCCCGCCGGCGCGCGCTGCGCCCGCACCGCACCCGCGCCCGAACACCCCGCGCCCGAGTGCGCAAGAGAACCGAGGACCCGACATGTTCAACCCCAGCCGCGACCAGGTGCGCAGCTTCTTCATCGACACCTGGCGCAAGGCGCGCGCCAAGGAAGTGCTGACGCCGATGGAGACCATCGCCGCCGACATCATCGCGCTCCACCCCGAGTACCACGCCGTGGTCGAGGACCCGGAGGCGGTGCACCGCGACTTTCCGCCCGAGGCCGGGCAGATCAACCCCTTCCTGCACCTGTCGCTGCACCTGGCCATCGAGGAGCAGCTTTCGATCGACCAGCCGCCCGGCATCCGCGCCGCCTTCGAGGCCGCCTGCCAGCACCGCGGCGACCGTCACGACGCCATGCACGACGCGCTCGAGTGCCTCGGCGAGATGCTCTTCGACGCCCAGCGCAAGGGCACCCCGCCCGACGGCGCGGCCTACGTCGGCGCGCTGCGCAAGCGCGCCGGGCTGGCGCTCTGAACGCAGCCCGATCGGACGCCGTTCGCCCTCCGCGCCTCGCCCTGCACGCGGGCGAGGCGCTAGAATGATCGCTTTCGGACGAATGGATCGGGCCCGCCTCGACGAGGCCCGGGGCCGATCCCGGCCCACGCCCCGCCCACCTCATTCCCGCCCCCCTTCTTCCTCGAAGAATCCCCGCTCCCCAGGAGGTCTCCATGCCCGGTCTGCTCACCCACGTCGATCCCGATGGCCTGCTCGAATACTCGGTGGTCTATACCGACCGCTCGCTCAACCACATGTCGCAGGCCTTCCAGGGCGTCATGCGCGAGCTCTCGGCGACGCTGAAGAAGGTCTACCACGCCCACGCCGTCGCCATCGTCCCCGGCAGCGGCACCTTCGGCATGGAAGCGGTCGCGCGCCAGTTCGCCACCGGCCGGAAGACCCTGGTGATCCGCAACGGCTGGTTCAGCTACCGGTGGACGCAGATCTTCGAGATGGGCGACATCCCCGCCGAATCCGTGGTGCTCAAGGCCCGCCAGGTGCGCGACGAGGCGCAGGCGCCCTTCGTCCCGGCGCCGATCGACGAGGTCGTTGCGGCGATCCGCCAGCACCGCCCCGACGTGGTGTTCGCCCCGCACGTCGAGACCTCGGCCGGCATGATGCTTCCCGACGACTACCTGCGCGCGGTGGCCGACGCCACCCACGCGGTCGGCGGCCTCTTCGTGCTCGACTGCATCGCCTCGGGCACGATCTGGGTGGACATGGACGCCACCGGCGTCGACGTGCTGGTGAGCGCGCCGCAGAAGGGCTGGAGCGCCTCGCCGTGCTGCGCGATGGTCATGCTGAGCGCCGCCGCGCGCGAGCGCATCGAGGGCACCACCAGCACCAGCTTCGCCTGCGACCTCAAGAAGTGGCTGCAGATCATGGAAGCCTACGAGGGCGGCGCCCACGCCTACCACGCCACCATGCCCACCGACGGCCTGGTCACGCTGCGCAACGTGATGCGCGAGACCGAGGCCTACGGCTTCGACAAGGTCAAGGCCGAGCAGGTGGAACTCGGCGCTGGCGTGCGTGCGCTGCTCGAGGCGCGCGGCTTCCCGAGCGTGGCCGCCGCGGGCTTCCAGGCCCCGGGCGTGGTGGTGAGCTTCACCACCGACGACGGCATCAAGACCGGCGCCAAGTTCGCCGCCGCCGGCCTGCAGGTCGCCGCCGGCGTGCCGCTCGCCTGCGACGAGCGTCCCGACTACAAGAGCTTCCGCGTCGGCCTGTTCGGGCTCGACAAGCTGCACAACGTCGCGCGCACCGTCGCCACGCTGGAGAAGGCGCTCGATCAGGTCGGCTGATCGGGCTCGCCCCACCCGACCGGGGGGCCACTCGCCCGAGACCCGACGCCGCATGCGCGCCAGTCCGGGCGCATCAGCTCACCGGCAAACGCCACCCTTGCGGTGGCGTTTGCGCGTCAGCGTGTCAGGGCACATTGCGCGCGCAGTCGTTCGACGGTGTCGGGCTCGCCGCGCAGCCTGAAGACCGCCCCTTCATCCTCCGCCCTTTCCTCCAGCACCTCGCAGTTGGCGTAGATCTCCTTGCGCAGCTGCTGCGCCGACCACGGCAAGAGCAGCTCCGCCTCGACCAGATCCTGCTGGAAGAACGCCACGATCGTCTGCCGCAGCCTGGCCACCTCATCCGGCCGGCGCGCGCTCATGACGATGCAGCCGGGGTATTTCGCGCGCAGCGCGGCCTCGCATTCGGCCTGCGCCGCAGCGTCGCCGACATGGTCGATCTTGTTGAAGACACGGATGCGCGGCAGCTCGTCGGCGCCGATTTCCTGCAGGACGCTGTCGGTGACCTCGAGCTGGCGCTCGAAGCCGGGATCGCTGGCGTCGATGACGTGCAGCAGCAGGCCGGCGTCCAGCGCTTCGTCCAGGGTGGACTTGAACGACGCCACCAGGCCGTGCGGCAGGTTCTTGATGAAGCCGACGGTGTCGCTGACGAGCACGCGCGGCACGCTCTCGGGGTAGAGCGTGCGTACGGTGGTGTCGAGCGTGGCGAAGAGCTTGTTGGCGACCAGCACCTCGCTGCCCGTGAGCGCGCGCATCAGCGTGGATTTGCCCGCATTGGTGTAGCCGACCAGCGCCACGCTGGCCGGGCTCTGGCGACCCTGGCGGCGCGCGCGCTGGGTCTTGCGCTCGGCCTCCATCGCGACGATCTCCAGTTGCAGCTCGGCGATGCGGTCGCGAATCTTGCGGCGATCGAGCTCGGTATGCGACTCGCCGGCACCGCGACCGCCCACGCCGCTGCGCTGCCGTCCCTGCGGCCCGGCAAGCTTGGCGGCTTCGCGCAGGCGCGGCGCCATGTAGCCCAGGCGGGCGATCTCCACCTGTGCCTTGGCCGCGCGCGAGCGCGCGTTGCGGTGGAAGATCTCGAGGATGACCATGGTCCGGTCCATCACCTCGCAGCCGGTCTCGAGCTCGAGGTTGCGCGCCTGCGAGGGCGAGATCTCGTGGTCGACCAGCAGGGCCTCGATCGCGCCGGTGCGCGGCACGGTGTCCGTCGACGCCGCGTCGAAGCCGGCCTGCGCGGCCACGAACTCGCGGACCTCCTGACGCTTGCCGACCCCCAGATAGCCGGTGGTGTCGAAACCCGCACGCTTCTGGGTGAAGGTGTGGACCACCCGGTAGCCGAGGGTTTTCGCCAGTTCGCGCAACTCGGCGAGCGAAGCTTCGAACTCGGCATCGCTGACGTTGGGGCGTTGCACCGAGGCGACGATGGCCTTCCGGGGTTCGTCGGCGAGGTCTGTTTGCATTCAGGGCGCTTCTATCGAGGGATGAGGGGTGCGATGGTAACCCGCCGCGCCACTGCCCTGCGACGATCGCCGCCCCATCCCCGCCGCCGCTCAGCGCCCGCCGCCCGCATCCAGGTCGGTGAGGATGGGGCAATCCGGGCGTGCGTCACCATGGCAATGCGCCGCAAGGGTGCGCAGCGTATCCACCATCCCCTGCAGCTCGGCGATCTTGCGTTCGAGCGCGGCGACGTGCCCGAGCGCGATGCGCTTGACGTCCGCGCTCGCCCGCCCCTGGTCGCGCCACAGCGCGAGCAGGTCGCCGATATCCGCCAGCGAGAAGCCCAGGTCGCGCGCGCGGCGGATGAAGCGCAGCACGTGAACGTCCTCGCCGGTGTAAGCGCGGTAGCCCACGTCGGTCCGCCGCGCCGCCGCCACCAGGCCGATCGACTCGTAGTAGCGGATCATCTTCGCCGACACGCCGGAGGCGGCGGCCGCCTTGCCGATATTCATGCTGTTCTCCATGTGCCGCTCGCGCCTCCCAGTCGCCGGCATCCAAGCGGAGTGCCCGGCCATGCGATGCACCGACGCCCTGCGCATGCCGCGTAGGAGCGACGCAAGTCGCGATTGCAGCGGCGGAAACACCGCGGCGCGGAGAGGAGCGCCGGATCGCGACTCGCGTCGCTCCTACACAAACCACCGTGCATCCAAAGCACTGCGACTTCCCGCACGCAGCTTGATGCGCGGCTCGCCGCGGCCCGTGGCCTGCACTCACCCGGCCGTCTGCGGCGCGTCGGCGGCGAAGCGGCGCAGGCGCAGGGCGTTGCCGAGCACGAACACGCTCGACATCGACATCGCCGCCGCGGCGAACACCGGCGACAGCAGCGCGCCGAAGGCCGGGTAGAACACCCCCGCGGCGAGCGGGATCAGCGCGCTGTTGTAGGCGAAGGCCCAGAACAGGTTCTGGCCGATGTTGCGCATGGTCGCGCGCGACAGCGCGATCGCGCGCGGCACGCCCGTCAGGTCGCCCGACATCAGCACCACGTCGGCGCTCTCGATCGCCACGTCGGTGCCGGTGCCGATCGCGATGCCGACGTCGGCCTCGGCGAGCGCGGGCGCGTCGTTGATGCCGTCGCCGACGAAGGCGACGCGGCGCCGGGCGCCCACCTCCGTCGAACCGCCAGCGCCGGACATCGGCTCGACCGGGCCTGCGCCCGCCGCTGCGGTCGAGGCTTCACCGCGGCCGTCTCCCTCCGCCAGCCTGCGCAGCGCAGCCACCTTGCCGTCGGGCAGCACCTCCGCGACAACCTCGTCGATCCCCGCCTGGCGGGCGATCGCGCGCGCAGTGCGCGCGTTGTCGCCGGTGATCATCGCGACCTTCAGCCCCATGACGTGGAGCGCCCTCACCGCCGCGACCGAGCTCGGCTTGAGCGGGTCGGCCACTGCAAGGATGGCGGCGAGGCGGCCGTCGATCGCGGCATAGAGCGGCGACTTGCCCTCGTCGGCGAGGCGAGCCGCGGTGGCGGCGAACACGTCCGGCTCCAGCCCCAGCCGGCGCATCAGGCGGTCGGCGCCGACCTCGACGCGCTGCCCGCCCACCCGTGCGCGCACACCGTAGCCGGGCTCGGCCCCGAAGCCCTCCGCGGCGGCGATATCCAGCCCTTCCGCACGCGCCGCGACGACGATGGCCTCGGCGATCGGATGCTCCGAGGCACGCTCGACCGCCGCCACGCATGCGAGCACGTCGGCACGCGCAAAGCCCTCGGCAACCACCAGGTCGGTGAGCTGCGGCTTGCCGACGGTGAGCGTGCCAGTCTTGTCCAGCGCCACCACGGCCGCGTCTCGCAGCAGCTGCAGCGCGTCGCCCTTGCGGAACAGCACGCCCATCTGCGCCGCGCGCCCGGTGGCGACCATGATCGAGGTCGGCGTCGCCAGCCCCATCGCGCACGGGCAGGCGACGATCAGCACCGCCACCGCATTCACCAGCGCGAAGGTGAGCACCGGCACATCCGCCGGAAGCCAGGCGGCCCCGAACAACAGCCAGGCGAGGAAGGTGAGCGCCGCCACCCCCATCACCACCGGCACGAACACCATCGTCACCTTGTCGACCAGGGCCTGGATCGGCAACTTGGCGCCCTGCGCCGCCTCGACCATGCGGATGATCTGCGCGAGCACGGTGTCCGCCCCCACCCGGGTGGCGCGGAAGGCGAAGGCGCCGCGGGTGTTGAGCGTGCCGCCGACCACGGTCGCACCGGCGCCCTTCTCCACCGGCACCGGCTCGCCGGTGATCATCGACTCGTCCACGAAGGACGCACCCTCGACCACCTCGCCATCGACCGCCACCTTCTCGCCCGGGCGCACCTCCACCACGTCGCCCACCGCGACCTCGGCGATCGGCAGCTCCACCACCCCGGCGTCGCGCCGCACGCGCGCGGTGCGCGGCTGGATGCGCATCAGGCGGCGGATCGCGTCGCTGGTGCGGCCGCGCGCGCGCGCCTCGAGCAGGCGCCCGAGCAGGATCAGGGTGATGATCACCGCCGCGGCCTCGAAATACACATTGACCGTACCCGCCGGCAGCAGCGCGGGCGCGAACAAGGCCACCACCGAGTAGCCCCAGGCCGCCGAGGTGCCCACCGCCACCAGCGCGTTCATGTCCGGCGCGCCGCGCAGCAGCGCGGGCACGCCCTTGCGGAAGAAGCGCAGCCCGGGCCCGAACATCACCGCGCTGGTCAGTACGAACTGCAGCAGCCAGCTCTCGCGGTGGCCGATCGTGGCCATGACCCAGTCGTGCATGCCGGGGATCAGGTGCGCGCCCATCTCGAGCACGAACACCGGCAGGGTGAGCGCGAGCGCGATCCACACCGCACGTCGCAGCGCCGCCTCCTCGGCCGCGGCGTCGGCCTCGCGCACCCCCTCGCCCACCTCCGCCGCCGGACGCGCGCCGAAGCCCGCCTTCTGCACTGCCTCCACCAGGGCCGCGGTCGGCACGCCGCCGGCGAGCTCGACGTGGGCGCGGCGCGCGGCCAGGTTCACATTGGCCGTCACCACCCCGGGCACGCGCTGCAGCACCTTCTCGACGCGGCCCACGCAGGCCGCGCAGCTCATGCCCTCGATGTCGAGCTCGAGGGTGTCGCGCCGCACCTCGTAGCCGGCCTTATCGACCGCGGCGATCAGCGCCGACAGCGGCACCGCCGCCGGAGCCGTCACGGTGGCGGTCTCGGTGGCCAGGTTGACGCTGGCGGCCTGCACGCCCTCGACCTTCAGCAAGGCCTTCTCGACGTGGGCGACACAGGAGGCGCAGTTCATGCCGGCGATGGCGAGGGTGCGCACCGCAGCGGCGGGCGAGACAGTCCGGGGGGTGTTCATGGTGTCCATCCAGTACGGAACCGGGATAGTCCGCACTGTAGACCTTGCCAACGTGGGAAGGTCAACCCGACCTCCGCGGTCGCCACGCCAAGCGGGCTCGTGCCCGTGAAAGCCTGCGCCACCTCGGCCGGCGCCGCAGGTGCGGAGCCCGAGCGAAGTCGCAATCGACCCCGCGCACCCCGCTTCGCATGCGTCCCGGCGCGTGTAGAGGCCATAATTCACGGCTTGTTCACGCCTTCCCGGGCACAATGCGGGGCAACATTCCGCCCGCTTAGGCCTCGTTCCCATCCAGATGAGTACATCGAACTCGATTCGCAGCGGCATCAAGTGGCTCGTCACCGGCAGCCTCGGCGGTCAGGTGCTTCAGTTCGCCTTCGGCATCGTGCTCGCGCGCCTGCTCGTCCCGGAGGATTTCGGCTTCATCGTCACCATCCAGATCTTCACGGGTTTCGTCGGCCTGATCAGCGGCGGCGGCATGGGGCAGGCGCTGGTGCAGTCCAAAGACGCGCAAGCGCGCGATTTCGACGTGGTGTTCACGGCGCAGTTGCTGATCGGCCTCCTGATCTTCGCCGGCTTCTACGTCGCTGCGCCCTGGTTCGCGCACACCTTCGGCGATGCGCTCTACGCCGACCTCGTCCGCGTCTCGGCGATCAGCTTCCTCCTGCGCCCCTTCGTGAACACGCGTGCGAGTGCGCTGCACCGCGACATGCGCTTCAAGGAGCGCTCCGTGATCGGGCTCGCCGTAGCGGTCCTCACCGGCCTCGCCAGCATCGCGCTCGCGGTGGTGGGCGCCGGCCCGTGGAGCCTGATCCTGTCGGGCATCCTGGGCAGCCTGATCACCCTCGCCATGCTCGACCGCGTGAGCGACCGCCGCCCGCAGCTGTGCCTGGACCTCGAGGTGGCACGACGCTTCGGCGCCTACGGGGTCAAGGTTTCGCTCAACGACCTCGCCGCCTATTTCACCAAGCAGGCCAGCAACGCAATCATCAGCCGGGTTGCGGGGCCCTCGGCGGTCGGTCTCTTCAACAAGGGCGAGAGCCTTGCCTGGCTGCCCTTCTCGACCGTGAGCGCTGCGGTCTACGACGCGGTCTTCCGCGCGATGGCGAAGGCGCAGGACCGCCCCGACGAGGTCAAGTATCTCTTCTATCGCATGATCGGCCTGATGGTCGTCTACACGCTGCCGATCTATATCGGCCTGGCGTGGATGGCGGAGCCCTTCATGCTCTTCGTCTATGGCGCGAAATGGGTTCCGTCCGCCGATCCGCTGCGCATCGTCTCGCTCGCCGGCCTGCTGATCTGCATCGGCCACCCCTGCGGCGCGGTACTCGCGGCGATGAACCGCCTCGGCCGCGAAGTGTGGATTCACATCGCGCAGGGCGTGCTGGTATCCGTCGCGTGCTACTACGGCCTGAAGCACTCGGGCATCAGCGGAGCCGCATGGGGCGTCTTCGCCGGCATCGCCTTCTCCACCCCGGTGATGTACTACCTCGCGACGCGCTGCTTCCCGAGCCGTCTCGGCGACCTGTGGCGCGCGCTCGCGCCCGGCCTCGGCCTCAACCTCATCCTGCTGGCGGTGCTGGCACTCGCCGATGCGGCACTCCCGGCGGACTGGCGTGAAATCCGTCCCGCCCTGTACATGCTGGTCACGGGCGGGTGCGCCGCGATCGCCTACGCCGCCGCCTTCCTTTTCCTTCCGCTCGCCACACTCGCGGACGAGAGCCTGCGCTGGCGCCGTACGCTCCGGCTCGCCCGCTGACGAACCATGAAGCACCTCGACCTCCTGGAGCACTTTTCGGCCGCCGACGGCGGCATCGCCATGCAGTTGCGGGGCGCGCAGCGGCGCCTCGGGTCGCATGACGGCGTCGACATCGTGCGCGACGATTTCGCCGACGAGGCCGCGAGCGCGCTCTTCCTGCGCGTCCAGCGGACCGCCACCGCGGAATCGGTCCGCCTGCGGCTCGCCGGCAACCACTTGTTGAAACGCTGCGCCATCGGCGGCTGGATGTTCGAGCCGACGACACCTGGCGAGGCCGTCTTCTGGGTGCCGCGCCTGCCGGTATGCCGGACCCTGGATGCCGTCGGCCGCATCCGCGCGGAATCACCGGCAACGCTGGCGAACATGGAGATCGGCGGCGGCGAGGTGGCGGCCACGTTCGAGCTCGCACCCGACCAGGTGCTCGATTGTGTCGTCTGGCGGCTGGAGTCCGAGGCGTCGGGCACGGACGGGAGCCGCGCCGCAGACGAGCTGATGACGGCAAGCGCACTCGAGTCCCAAGCTTTCTTCGCATACGCCTCCCATACCGCGACGCGATGCGCGGCGGATTTCTACACGCACATCGTGCACGGCCAGGTCTACGGCGCCTGCTGGGCCTGGCCCAAGAAGCTGAAGATCTGCGACGAGCTCGACGCGCTCGCCCTGCACATGGTCGCCAGCGCCCTCGGCCACAGCACCGGCAAGCGCGTCTACCGCCTGTTGCGCCGCCAGATCGTGCTGGCCGTCCTCTGCCGCCAGGACGCCGACGGCGGTTTCCGGCACGGCGAATGGACCGACGAGTACGAGAGCCACAACCGCCTCATCAATGGCGCGATGCAGTTGCTGGCCACCGAGTTCGCCGCCGCGCCCGAGCCGGCCCTGGAGGGCGCGCTTCGCCGGATCGCGCGCTATCTCGCCGAGCAGGTCGACCACACCGATGCCGGGGCCTGGTTCCTGCACGATTCGCTGGAGCGCTCCGAGGAAGGCATGCGCCACTACCCGCTGGCGTGGGAACGCGGACGCTGGCTGGGCAAGTCGCCGACGAACCTCCTCATCCTCAACACCCACCTCGACTGCATGCTGGCACTCGCCCGCGAGCGCGCGGTGTGCGGCGACGACACCCACGACGGACTGCTGCGCTCCGCCGAGGCCTGCCTGCGCACGGTGATGTCCGCGCGTCCGGCCGACTGGCTGTTCCGCCCGCTGCTCGCGGTGATCGCCCTCTCCTTGCTGCCGAAGGCGGAGCAGGAACAACTGCCGTTCGCGCGCCGCGCCTTGAAGCGGCTCGGCTGGAAATACCTGATTCCGCGCTGGCACCTGATCCGCCGACGCTTTCCACGCCTGCTGATGCCCGCCGGCTACATCGAACGCAGCCTCGGCCAAGCCGATTTCGTGCACCGCTACCACGGGGTGCACCTGATGGATTTCGAACGCCTGCTCGCGTGCGGCGCCGTCGACCCGAAAGACCCTCGGTGGACGTCCATCAGCGACGGCCTGGTCGACTTCGGCGTAAATAGCCGCGTCACCCGACTCTGGAAGGAGACCGCGGCCAGCCGGGACTCGCTCGCATTCTGGGCCGAGGGCTTGTACCGCCGCTGCCTGCGCACGCGCGCGCAGCGCGACCGCGAGCTGCTGGCGACCGCGGTGCTCGACCTGCACGATGCCGGTCTCGGCCTGCCGCCCTCGCTGCTCGGCGCCAACGGCGAGATCGTGCCCGCACAATCGGCCGCGCCCACGCCGTCTGCCGCGGATGCACGCCTCAGGGTGATCAACCTGGGCGCGCGCAAGACCCCCTGCCTCCTCGTGGTCAACACCGCCACGACGGACCTGCCGCTTGCCTTCGAGCCGCCGCTCACAGCCGCCCACCCCGGGTGGATGGACGCTACGCGGAGCGTGCCGGCGCGCGGCTGGATCCTGTTGCAGCCCGGCCCGTCCGACGCAGAGCCCGGCCCGGCCTCCTCCTCTCACGCATTCCTGCCTGCACGGCCCCGGTAACGATGAGCAACGCCCGCGCGATCGCCTTCCACCTGCCCCAATACCACCCCACCCCCGAGAACGACGAGTGGTGGGGCAAGGGCTTCACCGAGTGGACCAACACCACCCGGGCGAAGCCCCTCTACCCGGGCCACTATCAGCCGCACCTGCCGGCCGACCTGGGTTACTACGACCTGCGCCTGCCCGAGGCCCGCCACGCGCAGGCCGAGCTCGCCCGCGCATACGGCATCGAGGGCTTCTGCTACTACCACTACTGGTTCGGCGGACGGCGCATCCTCGAGCGCCCGGTCAACGAGATCCTCGCCAGCGGCGAGCCCGACCTGCCGTTCTGCCTGTGCTGGGCCAACCACAGCTGGAGCAACATCTGGCAGGGCGTGGCCGATCGCATGCTGATCGAGCAGACCTACCCGGGCATGGACGACCACCGCCGCCACCTCGAATGGCTGCTCGCCGCATTCCACGATCCGCGCTACATCCGCGTCGACGGCAAGCCGATGTTCCTGATCTACAACCCGCCCGACATTCCCGACGTGGCGCGGGTGATGGACTACTGGCGCGAGCTCGCTGCGCAGGCGGGGCTGCCGGGGCTGCACCTGGTCGCGGTGAATTACCTCGGCGCTGCGGTCGATCCGGCCGACTTCGGCATGGACGCCGCCACCTGGCAGCCCCTGCCGCCCAAGAGCGGCCACATCCCGTGGCGCTACCCGGCCTTGAAGGCGCGCATGCGCATGGCGAAGGGAAAATACAAGCTGACCGTGCTGGACTACGCCCGCATCATGAGCGGTCTGACCCGCGCCAGCCCGCCGCAATTCACCGAGTACCCCACGGTGCTCCCGAACTGGGACAACACCCCGCGCTCGGGTCTCAACGGACTGGTGCTGCACGGCTCGACCCCGGAGCTCTTCAAGACCGTGCTGCGCCGCGGCGTCGACCTGGTGCAGGGCTACCCGGCCGAGCAGCGCATCGTCTTCATCAAGGCCTGGAACGAGTGGGCCGAGGGCAACTACCTCGAACCCGACCAGCGCTTCGGCCACGGCTACCTGCGCGCGGTGCGCGAGGTCCTGCAGGAGACGCGCTGAAGTGTGCGGCATCAACGGGATCTTCGCCTACGCCCCCGCTGCTAACGCAGTGGACCGCGCCGAACTGCTGCGGGTGCGCGACACCATGATCGAGCGCGGCCCCGACGGTGCCGGCGTGTGGACCGGCGACGACGGGCGGATCGGCCTCGGCCACCGGCGCCTCGCCATCCTCGATCTCAGCGCGGCGGGCGCCCAGCCGATGCACTCGGCGGACGGCACGCTGGTGGTCAGCTTCAACGGCGAGATCTACAACTACCCCGAGCTGCGCGGCGATCTCGAGCGCGCCGGCGTCGAGTTCCGCTCCCATTCCGACACCGAGGTGCTGCTGCACCTGTATCGCCGTCACGGTCCCGCGATGGTGGGCCGCCTGCGCGGCATGTTCGCCTTCGCGCTGTGGGACGCGCGGGCGCGCAGCCTGCTGCTCGCGCGCGACCCCCACGGCATCAAGCCGCTGTATTACGCGGACGACGGCAGGACCCTGCGCTTCGCCTCCCAGGTCTCCGCCCTGCTGGCCGGCGAAGGCGTCGACACGCGCCCCGAACCCGCGGGAGCGGTCGGATTCCTGCTGTGGGGCTCGGTTCCGGAACCGTTCACGCTCTACCGCGGCATCCGCCTGCTGCCGGCAGGCTCGACCCTGCTGGTGAACGAAGCGGCCGGCGCCGGCGCGGCGGTACGCTACTGGAGCCTGTCCGCCGCCCTGCAGCGCTCGGTGCAGGCCGCGGCGGCCGTCCCGGCCGGCGGGGAGGCCGCCTTCATGCGCGAACGCCTGCTCGAGAGCGTGCGCGCCCACCTGCTCTCCGACGTTCCGGTCGGTGCGTTCCTGTCCGCAGGGCTGGATTCGTCCACCCTGGTCGGCCTCGCCCGCGAAGCCTCGCCCGCCCGCCTGCGCACGCTCACCCTGACGTTCGACGACCTGCAGGGCACGGCGCACGACGAATGTCCGGCCGCGAGCCTGATCGCCCGCCATCTGGACGTCGACCACACCTGCATCGTGCTCTCTGCGGGCGAACAGGAAGACGAGCTCGATCGCTTCTTCGCCGCGATGGACCAACCGACCATCGACGGCATCAACACCTGGTTCGTGAGCCGCGCAGCACAACAGGCCGGCCTCAAGGTCGCACTCTCGGGCCTGGGAGGGGACGAATTGCTCGGCGGCTACGTCACCTTCGCAGAGCATCCGCGGCTGCGCGCGCGCGCCCACGCCAGCCCCTGGCGGCACGCACCCCGGCTCTACCGCGGCGCCCACCGCCTGCTCGGTGCCCGCCTCGGCTGGCCGCCCAACGCGGCCGGGATCCCGGCTTGCGGCGCCGATCCGGAGGGCGCGTACCATCTGCTCAAGGGCGTGTTCATGCCCTGGGAACTGGACGGCGTGGTCGATGCCGACGTCCTCTGCGAAGGCCTGCAAGCCCTCGCCGAACACGATGCGGCTCACACCGAGGCGCTTGCGGGGCTGAACGACTTCGGCCAGGTCGCCTGCCTGGAGTCGGTGCGCTACATGCGCAACCAGCTGCTGCGCGACACCGACTGGGTCAGCATGTCGCACTCGCTGGAGATCCGGGTGCCGCTGGTGGACCACCTGCTCAGCGAGGCCCTGCTCGGTCTCGCCGCGAGCGGACGCCTCGGCCCGGGCAAGAGCATGCTGCCGCGGACGCTGGCACGCGGCCTGCCCGACGAGATCCTGAACCGCCCCAAGAGTGGTTTCGTCGTTCCCACCTGGCGCTGGCTGCGCCACCATCCGGGGCTCGATGCGTGGAAGTCCTTGCCCGCGCTGCGCCACCCGCGCATGTCCGATGGCCGGCGCTGGGCCTACACGCTGCTGAGCCGCCACCCGGCAGGCAAGGCCCTGATCCGCAACTGAACCAGCTCCGCCCGACCCCGCCCTTCATCGTCCGCCCCATGGAAACCAAGCCCGATCCGATCCCGCCCGCCACCAGCGCACGCATCAGCGTGGTGATGCCCTGCTACAACGCCGCGCCTTTCGTGCGCGAGGCGGTGGAATGCGTGATGGGGCAGACCCGTGGCGACGTCGAGCTCATCGTGGTCGACGACGGCTCGACCGACGCGAGCCGCGACCTCCTGCACGCGCTGGCGGCGGCGCACGGGCCGCGCATGCGGGTGCTGCACCAGGACCGCAAGGGCCCTTACCCCGCGCGCAACCTCGGCCTGCGCCACGCGAGCGGCGGCCTGGTCGCCTTTCTCGACGCCGACGACTACCTGAGCCCCGACTGCCTGGACAAGCTGGCCAACGCCCTCGAACGCACGGATGCGGACATCGCCTACTGCGGCTGGCAGAACGTCGGCGAGGGTGCGCCCGGCACCACGCCCTATGTGCCGCCCGACTATGCGGCGCTCGACACCGCGGCCGAGTTCCTGCGCGCCTGCCCCTGGCCGATCCACGCCGCCCTCGTGCGTCGCGCTGCGATCGACGCCGTCGGCGGCTTCTCGGAGCGCTGCTTCTCGGCGATGGACTACGATCTGTGGCTGCGCCTCTACGCCCACACGCAGAAGATCGTGCGCGTGCCCGAGGTGATGGCCTTCTACCGCTGGCACGGCGGCGGGCAGATCTCGAAGACGCGCTGGAAGCAGGTCCTCGACGCCCTGCGCGTGCGGCGCGACTTCGTCGCCGCGCACCCGGAGCGCATCGCCCACCTGCCCGCCGCCCGCCTGGCCGAGCTGACCGACGGCTACCTGCTGCGCGAGGCCTACCGCGCGTACTGGCGGCGCGAGCTCGACGACGCCCAGGTGCTGCTGCGCGCGGCCCTGCGCGAGGGCGCCTGGGGGGTGCGCGACCTCAAGTACATCCTGCCGGCCCTGCTGCCCGCCCCGCTCTTCCGCCGCCTCGTCGGACTCGCCGGGAGCACCGGATGAGGGCGGCGGCCCAGCCAGCCCGCCAGCATGGGGTCTACCGCAACACCCGCACACCCGCTACCCTGCCGCCCGAATCGCTCCTCTCCGCTCGAACACGATGACGACCTCCCCCGCCCAACGCGTCCCGGTCCTGATGTACCACCGCATCGGCGCTGCACACAACGACTGGGAACGCAAGTACTGCGTGAGCCCGGAAGCCTTTGCGGCACACATGGACACGCTCGCGCGCGCCGGCTGGAAGGCGGTGTCCATCGACGCCTTCTTCGCCTGGCTGGACGGCGGAGCGTCCCTGCCGGAGGGCGCCTTCCTGCTCACCTTCGACGACGGCTTCCGCGGCGTGCACGACCACGCCGGTCCGGTGCTGCGCAGGCTCGGCTGGCCGGCAACGGTCTTCCTGGTCAGCGCGCTCGTCGGCGAGCGCGACGCCTGGTGCGAGAAGCACAATCCGGACGGCCACACCTACCCGCTGATGGATCGCGCACAGATCCTCGCGCTGCGCGCCCAGGGCTTCGCCTTCCACTCCCACACGCGCGACCATGCCGACCTGCCGACGCTCGACGACGCGGCGCTCCAGGCCCAGCTCGCCGGTGCGCGCGACGACCTCGAGGCCCTGCTCGGTGCGCCGGTCGACTACCTCGCCTACCCGTACGGGCGCTACGACGAACGCGTCCTGCACCAGGCGCGGCAGGCCGGCTACCGCGCCGCGTTCTCGGTGCAGCCCGGGTTCAACCGTCCCGAGGTCGACCGCTTCCGCCTGCGCCGGCTCGACGTGTTCGGCACCGACACCCCGGCGATGCTGCGCCGCAAGATCACCCTGGGCAGCAACGACGGCCGCCTGACGGCCGCGCTGCGCTACAACGCCGGCCGGGTCCTCGCCCGGCTCGGCATTCGTCACTGAGGCGGGATCATGGACGGCTCCACGCCCTTCATCACGGTCGCACTGTGCACCCACAACCACGCCGACCGCCTCGCACGCACGCTCGAGACGCTCGCCGACCTGCATCCTCCCGGACGGCCGTGGGAGCTGCTCGTGATCGACAACGGCTGCACGGACGCCACGCCCACGCTGCTCGCGCGCACCGCATGGCACCCCGCGGGGGTTGCGGTGCGGGTGGTGCGGGAAGAACGCCTCGGCTTGTCGAACGCGCGCAACCGCGCGCTGCGCGAGGCACGCGGCGAGTACCTGCTGTTCATGGACGACGACGAGACGCCAGACCCCGAGTGGCTGCGCGCCTATGAACAGGCGATGGAAGCGTTCGAGCCCGACGCGCTGGGCGGCCGCATCGAGGTCTTCTTCGAGGATGGCGTCCGGCCGCGCTGGCTGCAGGACGAGCTGCTCGGCTTCCTCGGCAAGCTCGACCACGGCGAGGCACGCTGGCTGGATGCGCCGGGAACGCCGATCTTCGGCGGCAACTTCGCCTTCCGCCGCGGCGTCTTCGACACCATCGGCGATTTCGACGCCCGCCTCGGACGCATGGGCAAGGCCAACATCGGCGGCGAGGACACCGAGATCTACCGTCGCCTGCTGGCGCACGGCTGCCGGGTGCGCTGGGTTCCGCAGGCGATCATCCACCACCGCATCCAGACCCCGAAGCTGCGCCGCGGCTATTTCCTCGACCTGCACTTCCGCCAGGGACGCACCGAAGGGTCGGCGAAGCGCGGCAGCGGCCGACGCATCCCGCCCCCCTACCTGATCGCGCAATGGCTGCGCGCCCTCGGCCGCGCCGCCGGACTCAGGCTGCGCGCGGGCGCCGACCATTCGCTGCGGATGGAGATGAACGCGGCCTACTTCTGCGGTTTCCTGCTCGGCTGGATGCGCGACCGCGGCTAAGCCGCCGCAGCGCCCCCCTGTCTCTCTGATTGGACCTGCCCCGATGTCATCGTTCCGGCTGTCGCACCTGCACAAGCTGCTCGACCCCGAGATCCGCGCCAAGAACCTCCAGTGGCTGCGCTGGCGGGCCCGGGAGCTCTACTGGTCGGCCGCCCATCCGGCCATGCCCGACCCGGTCTTCGTGATCGGCTGCTCGCGCTCGGGCACCACCGTCACCTTCGAGACGCTCGCCGCGTCCGGGCAGTACCTGCATTTCGACTACGAGCTGCCGCAGCTCTGGGACGGGCTGTACGGGCCGCTGAACAACGGCTGGGCATCGGAAGCCGCAGGCCCGGAACATGCCGACCACGCGCACCGCGAACGCGCGCTCGCCTACTTCTATGCGCGCCTCGGCGCCGGCCCGGTGCTCGACAAGACCTGCATCAACACGCTGCGCGTGGCCTACCTGCACAAGCTGTTCCCGCGCGCGAAGTTCGTCTTCATCCACCGCGATGGACGCGACAACATCAGCTCGATGATAGACGGCTGGCGGCTGGGCCGTACCGATGGCGGCTTCGGCCTGGAGAAATTCTTCGGCCCGTCGCCGGTGCCGGTGGAGATCAACGGCGGCGAGTTCCGCGAATGGCACTTCTTCCTGCCGCCGGGGTGGCGCGACTACAACCGGGCCAGCCTGGAAGAGGTATGCGCGTTCCAGTGGATCAGCGCCAACCGGCTCGCCCTCGACGCGGCGCGCGACGTGCCGGCGGCGCAGTGGATCCAGGTGCGCTACGAAGACATCTTCGAGCGCCCGGTGGAGATGTTCCGCACCGTGTTCGAACGCCTCGGCCTGCCCTTCGACGCGCGCATGGAGGCCCACTGCGCAGGACTCTCGGGGCGCCCGACCAGCATCGTCAAGGGCACGCCGAAGAAGCAGAAATGGAAGGAGAGCAACCCCGAGGCGATCGCGCGCATCCTGCCGGCGATCGCTCCGCTGATGCGCGAGCTGGGCTATGCGCTCGAC
The DNA here is from genome assembly GCF_000831325.1 of Thauera sp. SWB20. NCBI lineage: Bacteria > Pseudomonadati > Pseudomonadota > Betaproteobacteria > Rhodocyclales > Zoogloeaceae > Thauera > Thauera sp. SWB20. Next base: position 142,361 of record NZ_JTDM01000018.1, read on the forward strand.
GACTGAGCCGACGGTCAGCGTCGTCATCCCGGCCTTCAACGCCGCCTGGTGCATCCGGCGCGCGGTCGACAGCGTGCTGGCGCAGGACTTCACCGATTTCGAGCTGATCGTCGTGGACGACGGCAGCACCGACGACACCGCGGAGGTCCTGCGCGGCTACGGCGACGTGCTGCGCCTCGTCTCCCAGCCCAACGGCGGCATGAGCCGGGCGCGCAACGCCGGCATCCGCCTCGCACGCGGGCGCTACATCGCCTTCCTCGACGCCGACGACCGCTGGCTCCCCGCCAAGCTCGGGCGCCAGGTCGCACTGCTCGATCAGCGCCCGGAGCTGGCCTTCTGCGCCGCGACGGCGAGCCTCGAGGACCCGGACGGCAAGCCAGTCGGCATCTGGGCCTGCCAGGGCGACGGCACCGCCTCGGTGGCCGAGGTATTCGCCGCCCATGCGCTGATCGCGGGGGGCGCCTCGTCGGTGCTCGCGCGACGCGAGCCGGTGCAGGCGCTCGGCGGTTTCGACGAGGCCCTGTTCGGCGCGGAAGATACCGACCTGTGGATCCGTCTGGCCGCATGCGGCGGCTTCGCATGCATCCCCGAGGCGCTGGTGGTGGTACTCAAGCGCCCCGGCAGCGTGAGCCGGAACCGCGCGCGGATGCGCGCCGGCGCGCTGGCGATGACGCGCAAGAACCGTCACCTGCTGCCCGCCGACAAGCAGGGCGCCTACTGGCGCGCACTGTACGCGGGCACGCTGTGCGACTACGCCAAGTGGGCCTGCCGCGAGGGCGATCGCGGCGCTGCGCTCGCCGATCTCGCGCGCGCCTTCGCGTGCGCGCCCATCGGGCGGGGACGACTGATCGCCTCGATCGCGCTCGCCGTGCTCGCCGGAGGACGGCTATGAACGTCGCCACCGCCGCCCGCAGCCTCACCATCCTGATCTGCACGCACAACCGCGCGGACCTGCTCGCACGCGTCATCGATTCGCTCGAGTCCGCCCGCCAGCCTGCCGGCTGGAGTGTCCGCCTGTTCGTCGTGGCCAACGCCTGCACCGACGGCACGCACGAGTTCCTGGCCGGGCGCAGCGACCGCGCGGATCGGCTGGCGCTGTCGTGGATCGCGGAGCCCACGCCGGGAAAGTCGCATGCGCTCAACCGCGCCCTGCCCTTGCTGGAGGACGAGCTGGTCGCCTTCGTCGACGACGACCACCGCGTGGACGCCGACTACCTGCTCGGGGTCACCGCCGCCGCGGAGCGCTGGCCCGAGGCCGATCTCTTCTGCGGGCGGATCGTGCCCGACTGGGACGGCAGCGAGCCGGCCTGGGTGCACGACGAAGGCCCCTATCGCATCTACCCGCTGCCGGTCCCGCGCTACGACCAGGGCATGGAGGACTTCCCGATCGACCTCGAGGGGCCGATCCCGGGAGGCGGCAATCTCGTCGCCCGCCTGCCGGTGATCGGTGCGACGGGACCGTTCGCGATCGAACTCGGGCCGACCGGACACGATCTCGGCGGATCGGAGGACGCCGACTGGATCCTGCGCGCCTTGCGCAAGGGGGCCCGCCTGCATTACGCACCGCAGATCCTCCAGTACCACTATGTCGATAGCGAACGCCTGACCTTGTCCTACGTCGCACGCAAGGGGTACCAGCGCTCGCAATCGGTCACGCGGGTGCGCGCGGAGTTCGACCGGGTGCCGCGCTACATGTGGCGCAAGGCCGCGGGCTACGCCCTCGGGCTGGCGTTCTCGTGGCGGCTGCAGGCACGGCGCTTCTATCTGGTCCGCCTGGCTTCCTCGATGGGCGAGATCTCCGGCATCCGCGACCGCCACCGGCGCAAGCGCAGGCGTGCGGCACTGCCGATGCTCGGGGCGGAAGCGGGATCGGCGGCCTTGCTGGTGGCCGCCGCGCTCACGCTCGCGCTGGCGGCGGTGCTCGCGCGCCACTGGCTGGGCGAAGCCCTGCTCGGCGCCGGCGTGGTGGGCGCGCTGACGAGCGCGGTGCTGGTAGCCAAGTCGGTGCGGGATTTCTCGCGCACCGGGCCGGGCCTGCGCGAAGAGATCCTCGCGCGCTATCGCGGCTACGTCGTCTTCGCCATCGCCCGCCTGGGGCTCGCGGCCCTCGGCCTCGCCGCGTTCTGGGCCTTCCCGGGCACCGCGCTGTGGATCACTGCGGCGGAAGCGCTCGGTCGGGAACCGCCGCTGTGGACGACTGCCGCGGGCGGCGCCCTCACCCTCGCGCTCGCGACGGTGTATGCCGGCTGCCGAGCACTTTCGCAAAACCCGGGCCTGGTGATCGCGTCCTGGCAATATCGCACCGTCCGCATCCATCGCCTGTGGCGCGCGCTGTCGCAGCGCGGTCTCGACCTCATCGCGCGCATCGTGCTGGCGACCGGAATCGGCCTGGTCGGGGCGATCGCGTTGCTGCGCTACCACCAGGGCGGCAGCGCGGACGCGGGGGCCATGCTGCTCGTCACCTGCGGCTACATCGCGCTGCTCGCCTGGGCGATCTGGGAGCCCGACGGCACACACGCCCCCACCCCGCGACGGCGCGCGCGGCGCAACGTGTTGATGATCGGCAGCGATACGCTCCGGGCCGACCGCATCGGCGCGCAACGCGAAGGCGCGTCGATCACCCCGAACATCGACGCGCTGGCCGCACGAGGCACCCGCTTCGGCGCCTGCTACGTCCCCTGCGCGCGCACCGCGCCGAGCCTGATCTCGCTGTTCACCGCGACCTGGCCGCACCACCACGGGGTGCGCGACAACTACGTGGCCGGCGCCGAGACGCGGCTCGAAGACAAGACCCTGCCGAACATCCTGCGCGCACTGGGCTATCGCACCGCGGCGGTTTCCGACTGGTGCGGCGCCGATCTGGGCAAGTTCGATTTCGGCTTCGACATCACCGATCTGCCCGAGGATCAGTGGAACCTGAAGTACCTCATCCGCCAGGGCCCGAAGGACATCCGCCTGTTCCTGTCGCTGTTCCTGCACAATCGTCTCGGCCGTCACCTTCTTCCCGAGATTCACTACCTCGGCGGCGTGCCCCAGACCGGCATGCTCGGACGCCGCGCGCGACGCACGCTGTCGCGTTTGGCTGCGGGCGACGAACCCTTCCTGCTCAACCTCTTCTATTCGACCACGCATCCGCCTTTCGCATCGGAGCACCCCTACTACACCCGGTTCTCCGATCCTGCCTATTCCGGCGCGTCCAAGTTCGCCATGGCCCGGCTGACCGAGCCGTTCGAGATCATCCGCCGCCAGGGCGAGCCGCGCGAGGAATTCGACCTCGACCAGATCCTCGATCTCTACGATGGCTGCGTGGCCCAGTTCGACGACGAGGTCGGGCGCCTGCTGCGCCAGCTCGACGACAGCGGCCTCGCGGAGGACACCATCGTGGTGCTCTACAGCGACCACGGCATGGAGTTCTTCGAGCACGGCACCTGGGGCCAGGGCAACTCCGCCCTGGGCGACTTCAGCGCGCGCGTGCCGCTGATCGTCGTCGACCCGGCCCGACCGGGCGGCCAGCGCGTCGACCAGGTGGTGCGCAGCGTGGACATCATGCCGACCCTGCTCGATCTGCTCGGTGCGCCCTCGGTCGGCTGCGACGGGGTGTCGCTGCGCCCGGCGATCGCCGATCCGACGACGGACCTGCACCTGCGCGCGTTCAACGAGACCGGGATCTGGATCGCACCGGTCCCCGGTCTGCCCGAAGGACACCTGAGCTATCCCAACCTGCTGGAACTGCTCGACGTTCCGGACATCGCGGCGGGCAGCCTGTCGCTGCGCGAGCGCTACCGCCAGACGGTACTGGTCGCCAAGGACCGCATGGTGCGGGACGGGCGCTGGAAGCTCGTCTACCAGCCGCTCGAGCACGGCAGGCTTCTCAGCCTGTACGACGTCGAGAGCGACCCCGGGTGCACCGCGGACGTCGCGTCCCGGCATCCCGCAGAGGTCGAGCGCCTGTGGGCGCAGCTGCGCGCCTGGATGGCGAACGACCCGGCGCTGCGCGGGGATCCCCGCCTGGATCTGCCGCCGACGCCCGCGGCGACCTCAGCCGCCAGCACGCCGGAAGCGGATCTCGCGCCCGAGATGCGGTAGCGGGATCACGATCTCCGCATCGGCTGCGGGAACATGATCGCGGTAGCGATGGAGGACGATCCGCTCCGGCGCCTCGGCCCCGCCGGCGGCATGCACGGGAAACTCGGCGACGCGTTCGAAATCGGCTTGCGCGAGCAGCTCGGCAAGCATCTCGAACTCGGGAACGCCGACGATGTCCGGGCGCTCGATCACCACGTATTCGATTCCGTAGCGTCGAATCAAGGCGCGGATGTCGTCCATGCCGGAGACGTGCGAGCTCATGCCGAAGTACTTGTGTACCGCGAGCGAGACCAGGACCTTGTCCGCGCGCAACACCACGGCCTCGCGCGCATGGTCGAGCTGCCGCAGATGGAAGATGAAGCTGCCGTCATGCTTGCCGGCAAACAGCACGGGAGCGCCTGTCCGCCGCTCGTGGACCGCCTGCGCCACCTCGCGATAGCCGTCGATCCGCGGGACCGGCTGCGTCAGCGTTCGCCAGCCCTGGAAAGCGAGCATGACCACGAGCAGGACGAGGAAGCCGTCGTGCGATCGCCGCCCCCGCAGCAGGAACAGCGGACGGGCGGCCAGCACGGCGAGCGCAGGCAGGGCATATAGCGTGTAGCGCGGCGCATTGCCCGCACCGCCGAGCACCAGCGTCATCACCACGTACCAGCACAGCAGCCAGGCGTGGATCAGGGCCAGCCGGCCCTCGCCCTGGCGGGCCGGAAGCAGCGCCCCCGCGAGCGACAGCAGCGCCAGCGGCCAGCCCCAGACCTCGATCAGGGCCCGCGGATAGGTCAGCCAGCGTTCGAGCGAGAGGCGGGCCGCACTTTGTCCGACTTCGACCCGGCTGTCCCCGACGGTGGCCGCGAGGCCGAGATTGCCGAACTTGAGCGCATGCAGCGCGACCAGGGCGATCGCCAGCGCCGCGATCAGATAGGCGGGCACGGCCTGCACGCGCCACAGGGCGGCACGCCGCGACGAGATCAGGCCGTACGCCAGCAGCGCCGGCAGCAGGAGCGCGACGGTCTGCTTGACCGCCAGTGCGGCGGCGATCGCCAACCCGGCCGCGATGGCCCGCGACCATGCCGGGCGGTCGAGATAGCGCTCGAAGGTCCACACCACGAGGACGAGCAAGGCGATCGCCGGCGCCTCGAGCATGACGCTGCGCGCCCAATGGTTCCACTCCGGGACCGCGATGAACAGTGCCGTCGCCATGAAGGCCATCAGGGGGTTCCAGCCCGTGCGCACCCAGTCGAACCACAGCCCGGCGGCGAGCAGGACGAAGGCGAACACGGTCCAGTGCGCAACCGTCTCGCTGACCCCGAAGAGCGCGAAGAAACCGGCCTCGACGAAATAGAAGCCGGGCAGGTACCAGTTGAGCGCGAGCGCAGGATACTGCGCGAAATAGCGCAGGGCGTAGCCCATCGGGTCGTCGAGCGGCAGGTCGCGCAGCAGGTCGAGGATGAACACCCCGCCCATCGCATGCCGCGTCTCGTCGGTCCACCAGAATCCGCTCCCACCCAGAGCGGGCGCGAGAAAGAGCGCGGAGAGGGCGAAGAGGAGCGCACAGGGAAGCCAGGATCTCATGGCGGGGAGCCCTCGGGAGATGGATCGGGAACGGGCAGCGGCCCGAGTTGCTCGAGCACGAAGCCGGTGGTCTGCAGCAGCGGCGCGGCACCGGCCAGGGGCGGATCGCCGACCCGCCGCAGATGGAGCACGCGATGCCCGACCAGGCTGGTGCGCAAGGCCGCGGCATCTCCGAAGCCGGTGCAGAAGCGTACCGGCTCGTGGGCGCGGTCGCGGCGAAGCTCGCAGCGCCCGGGGTTGGTGGGGTCGCCCGCCAGTGCCATGTGCGCATCGGCCGGATAGGCCGGCCCGTAGAAGCGCACCAGGTTGAGGTATTCCTGTTTGACGGACGGGGCTGCGATCAGGATTCCCGGCCGCCCCTCTCCGCCGAACACCTGCGCGCTGATCGCCGCCATCTCCCGGGGGACGTAATCGACGCGCTCGTAGCGCGGCACGAACATCGCCGCACCGAGGCGCTGGATCCGCCAGAGACCCGGTTGCTCGACGAACCAGCCATAGATCGGGGGTCTCGACATCAGGACAAGCACCATCGCCAGGCCGAGGGCCGCGCACCTCTGCCGCGCCCCCAGCACAAAGGTCCAGCCCGCCGCCGACAGCAGGATCAGGGGAGGGACGAGGCCGATCAGCATGCGGGTCTGGACGGCGGAGTCGGAGGCGATCAGCGCCCATGAGGGCAGGCCCGCGAGCAGCAGCCACAGGACGCCGAAACGCACCACCCGCGAGCCGCGGAACCGCGGCAGCGCGAACACGGCCCCGAGCCAGAGCATGCCGCCGGCGACGAACACCAGGTTTCCCGCATGCACCCCCTCGCGCGCGCGCTGTGCAAGGCTTGCGGCGAAGGCCAGATAGCTGCGCGGGTCCGCCAGCGGGTGGAAGACGAACGCATAGGTGGCGTAGCCGAGCAGGGCCGTCCCCCCTGCGAGGACGAAGCGGCGCAGCGTCCGTGCGCGTGCCTCCGCGGCGCCGGCAAAAGGCAGATAGGCGAGCATGAACGCCAGCCAGATCCACACGCTCTCCACCCGCACGGTGTAGCCGAGGAAGGCCAACCCTCCGGAGACCGCCGCTAGCCAGCCCGCGGCCGTGGCGGTCGACGCCAGCAAGGCCCACACCGCCGCAGCGCCGAGCCCGAAGCTGAGCACCTCGCTCACCAGGTTGCCGCTCAGGTAACCATGGACGTCGGACAGCACGAACAGAAGGGCGCTCGACGCCAGCCCACCGGCCCCGACCGCACCCGGCTCGAGCGCTCGTCCGGCGAGATGGCTCACCCGGCACCAGGCCAGCAGGCCGAGCGGCATGGCGAGGACGAACATCCAGTGGGCGGCCGTGATCGCCGCATCCGTGCTTCCGAACGCGGCCACCGGCGCGCCGAGCAGCGCGATGTGGCCGAGACGGCTCGATCGCCAGAAGGCCTCGGAATAGCTCTCGTCCTCGGGCCAGGCACCGGCGAGCTGGGCGACGATCTCCTGCGCATTGCGTGCGACATCGACGAGGTAGGCGGTCTCGGCGAAGCGCTTGGCCTGATAGAGGTAGATCGGCGCGTCCCAGTGCACGTCCGCGAGCGGTGCGCGCGACAGCGCGACGAGCAGCATCGCGAGCCCGACCGCCAGCCAGAGTACGCGGGTCCTGCCCGCCACCCGGCCGCGCCCCCCACCCGACGCGCAGCCCCCGCCCGCGCCCGGCAGGCAAGCTCGATGGTGACTCATGCGGATGCGTCGTGCGGGTGGCAGGCGGCGCTCAGAGCGCGGCGAGCACTTGCTGGATGATCTCGGCCTGCGCGTCCTCCATGCCCAGCCACAGGGGCAGCCGCACCAGACGGTCGGCGATGTTCTCGGTGACGCTCAGTTCGCCGTGGGCACGACCGAAGCGGCGGCCCGCCGGCGCATCGTGCAGCGGGATGTAGTGGAACACGCAGTGGATCCCGAGGCCGCGCAGGCGCTCGATGAAGGCCGTGCGTTGCTCCAGCCCCGGCAGCAGCAGGTAGTACATATGGGCGTTGTGCCCGCAATGTGCGGGGATCACCGGGCGCCGCAGCCTGCCCTGGCGCTCGGCCTCGGCAAACCACTGGTGGTAGGTGTTCCAGATGCCCAGACGGCGACGGGTGATGCTGTCGGCCTCCTCCATCTGCGCCCACAGAAAGGCGGCGATGAGCTCTCCGGGCAGGTAGGACGAGCCGATGTCCACCCAGGTGTATTTGTCCACCTGGCCACGGAAGAACTGGGAGCGGTTCGTGCCCTTCTCGCGGATGATCTCCGCGCGCTCGGCGCGCCCCGGAGCATTGACCAGCAGGGCGCCGCCCTCGCCCGAGATGATGTTCTTGGTCTCGTGGAAGGAGAGCGCCCCCATGTGCCCGATCGCGCCGAGCGGCCGGCCCTTGTAGCTCGCCATCACCGCCTGCGCGGCATCCTCGACGACGAGCAGGTCGTGGCGGCGGGCGATGTCCATGATCGTGTCCATCTCGCAAGCGACGCCCGCGTAGTGCACCGGCACGATCGCGCGCGTGCGCGCGGTGATCGCCGCCTCGATCAGACGCTCGTCGATGTTGAGCGTGTCCGGGCGGACGTCGACGAACACCGGCACCGCGCCCCGCAACACGAAGGCATTCGCGGTGGACACGAAGGTGTAGGCCGGCATGATGACCTCGTCGCCCGGCTCCAGGTCGGCGAGGATCGCCGCCATCTCGAGCGCGGCGGTGCACGAATGGGTCAGCAAGGCCTTGGAGGCACCGGTACGCGCCTCGAGCCAGCGCGAGCACTGGCGGGTGAAGTTCCCGTCGCCCGCAAGGTGGCCGTTGGCGTGGGCCTGGGCGATGTACCAGAGTTCCTTGCCCGTCATGTGGGGCTTGTTGAAGGGGATGTTCATGGCTGCGGCCCGGTCGAGTGCGAGTGAGGAACGGAATTCGGACGGAAGACCCAAAACTTCTGCAGAAGAAACAGCAGGATCGCGAGCACGACGATCGACACGCCCTGGACGAGCTGATGGGGATGGCCCATGCGGTCGACCAGCACCATCAGCGCGACCAGGTTGAGCAGGTAACCCGCTGCGTAGGAGAGACAGTAGCGCACGAACGCCGGCCCGTGCATCCCGCCGTGTCGGAAGGACCAGCGCTTGTTGAAGACGAAGGTCTGCACCACCCCGAGCAGATAGAGCACGCTCATGGCGAGCTTGGCCCCGACGCCTGTCGCCGTCAGCGCGAGATAAGCCAGGTAGAGCACCACGTTCGATGCCAGCCCCACCGTCGCGTAGCGGACGAACTGGCCCAGGGTGGCTTGCGCGCTCATGCAAGCCGAACCCTGTGGAAAGTCATCGAGGGCGCCGGGAAGCTGAAGCCGAGACGCGCATAGAGGTTGAGCACCCGATGGTTGCGCGCCACGATGCTGGTACGCACCCGGATCGCCCCTTCGAGGCGCGCCTGGTTCATCATCGCGCGCCAGGCGCGCAAGCCGTACCCCCTGCCCTGCCGCTGCGGCACGACCGCGTTGAGATGCCAGTAGCAGGTGCCGTCGGCAAACTGCTCGGTGACGAAGAAGGCGACCAGTTCGGCCCCTTCACGCACGGCATGGAGGCGTTGCGAGGGATGCTCGAGGCTGCTGCGCACCCAGTTCTGGTAGCGCAGGTCGCCAAGCCGCGATGGCAGCCGCGGGTCGACGTGGAAACGTTCGTTCCGGAAGGCGCCTCCCGCCACCTCGACGATTTCCTCCAGATCTTCAGGTCGCGCTCGTTCGACCACCAGCCCCTGTGCATCGCGCGGCCCGGCCGACTGCAGGTCGCCGAACTCGGGCTGGAAGACCATCTCGATGAAACGAAAGCCGACCTCCTCGAGCAGCATCGATTCGCGCAGCCGATCGTGGGGGAGCCGGCAGCTCGCCAGCCCCACGCCCCCGACCTCGCAGGCGGCGACGAAGGGCGCCAGATCCGCCGCGCTGGCGCCCGTGCGGGCTTCGATGCGCGACACCTGCACCACCGGATGGCCGAATACCGCCGTGTCCCAGGGGGCCTCCGCCCATTCGAGGCGGAGCTCAGCCATGTCGATGCGGCCGTGCAGGGGGTGGGAGGGGGCGGCTTCAGCAGCACTGGTCATGGACAGTCTCCGTGTCGCACTGCGCAGCGGTGGAGGATCGCAGCGCATAGGGCGGACGCTCCATCGAGCGGAAATGCATCCTCGCCAGGTACTCCCCGAAGATCCCCAGCGCGAACAGCTGGACGCCCGAGAAGATCGCGATGATCGAGGCCAGGAAGGGGAATCCGGGCACCGCGCTTCCGTCGACGAGATAGCGCAGGAGCACGTACAGGAGCACCAGGAAGCCCATCGACCCGAAAGCCAGCCCGAGCACGCTGGCGACCTGCAGCGGCAGCACCGAGAAGCCGGTCATCATGTTGATCGCATGATTGATGAGCTTGCGCAGGGTGTAGCCGGAATCGCCGACGGCACGCTCGTCCTGGCGAACGAGAACGGAGCCGAAACGCGTCGTGCCCCAGGTGAGCAGCACGTCGATATTGACCGACGGGCTGCGGTAGGCCGAGAAGGCCTCGCGCAGGCGGGCGCGGAAGACGCGGAACGCGCTCACCTTGCTCGCCGACTCCACGCCCATCGCCCCCTGCAGCGCGAGCTTGGTGATCCTCGAGGCCTGGTCGCGCAGGAAGCCGTGCGTCTCGGCCTGTGGCGAACCATAGACGACGTCGTAGCCTTCATCCAGTCTGGCCAGCAGGCGATGGATCTCTTCCGGCGGATTCTGCAGGTCGTCGTCCAGCGTCACGACGAGCTCGCCGCGCGCGGCCCGAATGCCGCACAGCAGGGCGTTGTGCTGGCCGTAGTTGCGCGCCAGGCGCAGGCCGAGCACGCGGGGATCGGCCGCAGCCAGCTGCTCGATGACGCTCCAGGAGTCGTCGCCGCCGCAGTCTTCCACGAGGATGATCTCGAACGGCCGGCCGATCTGCTCGAGCGCGCCGACGAGCCGTCGATGCAGTTCGGGCAGCATGGCCTGCGAGCGATAGACCGGAACGATGGCGGAAATATCGATGGACATGGTCGTCTTCAGGGGGCGGTCAGGGTTTCTGCGGCTCGCCGAACGACTCGCGCCAGCGCTTCTGGATCTCGGCCGGCGGACAGAACCGGCAGCCTTGGGAAGCGCCCTCGGCGGTGCCGGCATCCTGGTCGACCTGCGCCGCCGAACGCGCCGCGGTCGCCGCCTCCTGCGTCACTGTCGCCTCGGAGGTGGCCGGAGCGGCGTCTGCAGGCTCCGCCTGCGACGGCTCGTCGGGCGCTGCCGGCTTCGGTGCAGGCGGGCGCACCAGCGGCGGCAGCTCGACGCCGAACTCCTCGCCCATCTTGCGCAGCCGAAAGTCGTTCGGCGAAAGCTTCAGGGCCGTGCGCACGACCTCGGCCGCCTTGGCGCGCCGATCGGTCGCCCGGTACAGGGTGGCCAGCTGCGCGGCCGCCCGTGCATGGCGGGGGTCCAGTTGCAGGGCATTGAGCAGGGCGGACTCCGCCTCGATGTGCTGCTTGCCGTAGTACTGGGCCCAGCCGCGCAGGAAATAGACCTCCGGCATGAGGAAGTGCGACCGTGCCGCATGGCTGATGATGTAGCTGGTCTCGTTGACGATCGAACCGACGTAGCGCTCGCGCTCCTTCTGCGAGGCGGAGCCGACCACCTTGTTCTCCCACTGCATCCCGAAGCAGAAGTGATGGAAGTGGAAGTATTTCTGCGGATTGTTGGCCGCCTGCCAGGCGGCATTGTTCTGGTTCTGCAGGCGCTGCACGCACCAGGCGCGCAGCGCCTGATAGTCGGCCTCCGTTCCGGCGCTCGCGCCCGTCATCGCGATCGACCCGGCAAGCAACACGGCTGCTCGCAGCACTTTAACCATCATCGTCTCCTGTCATTTCGGCGCTTCGGGTCCTTGCGCCCGCGCACCGCCCCTGGCGACATCCGCCTGCGCACGCAAGCGCGACAGGCGCTCGAATATCACCTGCGCCGCAAGCGCATGCCCTGCTCCGCTCCAGTGCGTATCGTCCGGCATATAGACGTCGATAACACCGCGCTCCACGGCGTCGCGAATGGCGAGGTCGAGCCGGGCGTCGGGCACATCGAGTCCGTCGAAGAGCTCGCCCAGCCGCTCGGCTGGCAGTCGGGCGGGATCGCGCGCCCAGGGACGATACGCGCTCGACTTGTCCGGCGCCAGCGCGGTCATGAACACCGTCCGTCCGTCGGCCTGAAAGCGCGTCGCCAGGTCTGCGAGGGCGCAGCGGATCCGGCGCAGGTGTTCCGCACTCCAGGCGGCCTTGTTGAAATCGTCGCCGTACACCAGCAGGCGGGCGGATGCGCGCGACGAGAAGAGGTCGGCACGCACGAGTTCGACCTCCACCGTGTTGCCGGCCTGCACACCGAAGAGACCACGCATGGCACTGCGGTAGAGCCAGCTGCGCGCGAACCCGGGGTTGGCCTCCGCCAGCGCATGCGGCCGCGGCACCGCGCGGGCATGCGCCACGACCGCCATCGGCGGCGGCAGCGCGAGCGGCGGCGCGGGGCGCGAGCTCGGACACAGCCCCTCCACCTTCGCGTGATCCGCAGCCAGGCCGCGCTCGACCACGTTCCAGATCACCACCTTCGGCGGATGTTCCACGAACAGGGGCGACGCGCGCAAGGCGTCCACGTCTACGCGATGGACGTCGAGCGTATGCACGCTCCAGCCGGTCATTGCGGCGAGGTGGTTCTGCCATTGCTGGGCCGGTCGCAGGTTCGCGAACGAATCGCCGACCACCAGGATGTCCACCGGCCGCGTCCATTCGCCGAACGAGGTCGGAAGCGGATCGAATTCGAGCACCGGCTCGTTCCAGCCATGCGTGCGCTCGGCGTACCCGCCGAGGCGGGTCAGGTCGCCATAGACCGGCTGCAACCACCACGCCAGCATCCACGCGGCCGCGACCAGGACCAGGGTGAGTCCGACGACGAAGAGGGAAAAGGCGCGCGGCTGCATCAGAACTGGAAGTACAGGAACTCGGAAATCGCATCGCCCCGCGTCAGCGCCGTGGCGAGCAGCAGCACGGTCGCGACCAGCCAGGGGGTGCCGATGCGGAAACGCAGCAGCCCCGCTTCATCGACTCCGCCGCGGAAATCGAGCGCGGGCCGGTAGCGGGACATGATCTGCTGCGTGTTGGGGGCGAAGAAGGCGATCGCCGCCAGGATGGCGAGGTCCCGCCAGACCCAGGCATCGGCGAACTGCCCGGCCAGCAGTCCCGCGCCCACCCCCATCTCGCCGGCGAGGCGGTTCAGCCGCCAGTGCAGCGCGTTGAGCCAGTCGGGCGGCACGGCCACGCCATTCGCGCCTGTCATCGCGCCGAGCATGGCGAGCGCGGCATCGAAGGAGTTCGCGCGGAAGAACGCCCACGCGACGACCACCGCCACGAAGGTGAGCGCCCAGCCGAGCACCCGCCACGCCCGGCCGCCGCGCAGGCCGAGGCGGCCCACCAGCCAGCGCCAGGCATGATTCACCATCAGGTAGAACCCGTGCAGCGCCCCCCAGACCACGAAGGTCCAGCCCGCGCCGTGCCAGAGCCCGCCCAGCACCATCGTTACGAACAGGTTGGCGTGGCGCCGCAACGGCCCCTTGCGGTTGCCGCCCAGCGCGATGTACAGGTAGTCGCGCAGGAAACGGGACAAGGTCATATGCCAGCGCCGCCAGAACTCGGAGATGCTGCCCGCCTTGTAGGGCGAATCGAAATTGAGCGGCAGCTTGACGCCGAACATGCGGGACAGGCCGATCGCCATGTCGGAATAGCCGGAGAAATCGAAGTAGAGCTGGAAGGTGTAGGCCAGCGCGCCGCCCCAGGCGTCGAGCAGGCTGAGCGCCTGCCCGGCCTCGGCGGCCTGGAACACGGCGTTGGCATGCGGCGCGATGCCGTCGGCGAGGACCACCTTCTTGAAGATGCCGAGCCCGAAGATCGCCAGCCCGACCGCGATGTTCTCCCAGTCGAGCCGGTAGGTGGATGCGTGCGCGAACTGCGGCATCATCTCGCGGTGATGCAGCACCGGCCCGGCGATCAGGTGGGGGAAGTAGGTCACGAACAAGGTGTAGTGGACGAAGTTGAACTCCCTCGCCTCGCCTCGCCAGGCATCGACCAGGAAGGCGATCTGGGTGAAGGTGAAGAAGGAGATCCCCAGCGGCAGCACGATGGCGTCGAAATGCCAGTGCCCGTCGAAGACGACGCGGGCGCTTTCGGCGAAGAAGTTGAAGTACTTGAAGTAGCCGAGCAGGAGCAGGTTGGCGCCCACCGCGAAGACGAGGAGCGCACGCCGACGCTGGCCGGCCGGACGTGCGGACTCGCGCGCCAGGCGGACGCCCATGCCGTAGTTGAAGACGATCGACGCGCCGAGCAGGCCGAGGTAGATGGGGTTCCACCAGGCGTAGAAGAAGCACGACGCCGCCGCCAGCCATGCCGCGGCGAGGCGCTGGCTCGTGGCGGCGAGCCAGAAGAAGCCGACCAGCACGATCGGCAGGTACAGGTAGATGAACTGCGGCGAATTGAACAGCATCGCTCAGGCGCGCAGGCAGTTGCGGGTGCGCTCGGCCACCGCCTGCCAGCTCAGCGACTGGCGCACGCGCGCGAGCCCCGCCTGTCCCATCGACTCGAGCAGCGGGGGGTCGTCCAGCAGGCGCGCGAGGGCGTCCACCAGTTCGGCCCCCGTGCTCGCGTCGACGCGCAGGCCGGTCACGCCGTCGAGCACCGCCGAGCCGGTGCCGCCGGCACGTCCGGCGATCGCCGCCTTGCCGCAGGCCGCCGCCTCGAGGAACACCATGCCGAAGCCTTCAGTGTCGCCGCCGATCTCGCGATTGGCCAGCACGAACACATCGCAGGCGTTGTACCAGCGCGGAAGGTCCTCCATCGGCACGTGGCCGAGCCGATGCACCCGCTCCGCGACCCCCGCCTCCCGCGCCACGCCGTCGAGGTAGTCGGCGTCCTCGCCGATGCCGACGATCGCCAGATGCACGTCGACGCCGCGCGCGCGCAGCGCCGGCAGGCTGGGGATCAGGGTGTCGAAACCCTTGCGCCGGCTCAAGCGTCCGACGGACAGGATCAGCCGTGCCGAATCGCCCAGCCCGAGGCGCGCGCGCAGGTCGCCCGCGGGCAGCCCGGGGCGGAAGCGCTCGTTGTCGACACCCGGATGGATGAGCACGATGCGCTCGGGCCGGACCCCCATCCCGATCAGGGTGTCGCGGGTGAAATCGCTGTTGGCGATGACCCGGTCCGCGTGGCGCAAGGCGAAGCACATCGCCTTGTACTTGTTGCCGCGGCCCCAGCCGGTGAGCTCTTCGCCATGGGCGTAGATCACGACCGGGCGCAAGGTCAGGCGGGCGACGAGCCAAGCCACCAGCCCCTCGGGCAGGGCACGCCCGGCGTGGATCGCATCGAATCGCCGCGTGAGCGCGAGCCGCAGCGCGCAGACGAGGAATCTGAGGTACATGCCGAGCGACTCCGGCCGCAGCCAGCCGACGCGCTGCAGGTTCAGGCGGTGCACGCTGTTGGGGTGATCGCGGTCGTACTCGGCTGCGCCCGGAACCTGCGCCGTCAGGATGTGGATCTCCTTCCCGCCGAGTCGGCGATAGACCTCGTCGAACCAGACGGCGGTGCCACCCTTGGTGGGCAGGAAAAGCTCGGTGAGGACCAGGTAGCGGTTCCGCATGGGAGATCTCGGGATCGAAGCGCGCCAGATCGTATCACCGTGCCCGCGCGGCGCAGCGGCCATGCATCACGCCCGCGATCAGGAAGACCGGCGCGAGCGCGAACCGCAGGCCGCTGTATTTCAGGAAGCGCCGCAGCGCGGGCTCGTGCTCGACCCGGGCCAAGAAGACGGCCACCCTGTGCGGCAAGGAACGGGTGACGAGCCCCGTGGCCGCAGCGGCCAGTTCGTCGGCGAGCTCGGCGGTGGACAGGAAGCGCACGTCCGGATGGCGTTCGAGCACCCCGCGCAAGGCCCGCTCCAGCTCGTCGTTCGCCGCGCGCGCGACCGCTGCGGCGCCCACGAAGCTCTCGCGATGGGTCTCGAGCAGGACCGGGCGGCCGAGGCGCCGCTTCGCCGCCACGGCCCGCCAGACCTGTTCCGCCCGATGGCCGCGGATCGGTTCGAAATAGTCGTCGCGCACCAACTGCATCAGTCCGTCGGCGGTGCGCTCTCCATTGCGGATGACGCGCGTCGGCGGCATCAGTGCCCCCTGGCCGTCACGCCCCTCGATGCGACGCCCCGGGGTGACGATGCAGCGCACGCTGCTCCCCGCCCACGCACGCTCGACCGCGTCGTCCCAGACGAAGGTGTTCGGCACCGCCACCACCGGCGCCGCACCGAACAGGCGCTCGAGCAGCCGCGCCTCCTCATCGACGGCACATTGCACCGCCGCGGGATCCAGGGGCCGGCTGGGCAGCACCGAGGCGTCGATCCAGCGGCTCTGCAAATGCGACGGCAGCCCTTCGCTGCGCGCCTGCGGATCGGCCAGCCAGTCGCGCAGCGAGGCATCGACGCGGGCTCGCGCAAGCAGCGCATCGGGCCAGAAATGTTCCATGCCGTGTCGCTGGAGGGCGAAGACCCCCGCGCCGCAGCCGGCACGCATCGCCTCGACCATCGGCGCGAACTCGGGCGCATCGAGCGCCCTGCGGTGGTAGCGCGCAAGGCCGTCGGCCAGCATGGCGGCCCCGTCCGGCAGGCTGCACACGACACCGAGGGTCATCACCGCCGGCCTCCCGCGCTGGTCGCGCACCGCGGCGAGCCGGGAAGCGAGCCCTGCAAGCGCGTCGGCGTCTGCCACCGGCCCGGGACCCCAGTCGTCGCTCTCGACGATCAGCACGGGCTGTGCGAGCACGGGTTCGTTCCACAGGGCTCGCAGAGCGGCACGGTGCACAACGAGGAATGCCAGCACCGCCGCTCCGCCCCACAGCACGAGAGCAAGAATTGAAAACGACATCGTAAAGACGCTCTACCTCACATGGATCGTTGGGGCGGACCCGCCAGCCAGCACAGGCCGTCGCGAACCTGAATGCAACGGCCGTACGCGTTTCCCCGCCCACCTGTGTACTGCACCGCACTTGCGCGAAGCCTACTCGGCTACCATAGACCGCGATGTGATCAATTTTACTATTCAAGACGATGACGACACGACGAGTACTGTGCGGCTGGATCAACCTGGACGAACGCGTCGCAAGCCAGGACGCACTCGCTGCGATGCTCGCCGCCGAGGGGCTCGCACCGGCACAGATCCGCGTGCAGACGTCCGAGGCAGGCGTTTTGGCCTGCACCCATCCCGCGGGGAGCAGTGCGGTCGACCTGCGCTCGGGCAGCATGGCCGTGCTGCTCGGGAACCCGCGCTGGCCCGACGCGCGGCTTGCCATGCTGGCTCATAGCGAGGGCCACGCAGCCGCGCTGCTCGATGCCTGGCGGAACAGAGGTGAAGCTGCCTTGGAAACGATCCAGGGCAGCTTCGCCCTGGTCCTCGTCGACAGCGCTCGCGACCGGATCCTGCTCGCGGTCGACCGCTGCGGAGCGGAGCGCCTGTGCTTCGCCGCCGTGGGCGGCACGCTGGTCTTTTCCACCAGCGCGCGCGCAGTGGCGCACCACCCGCTCGTGGCAGCGACGATCGACAGGCAGGCGCTTTACGAATACCTCTATTGCCACATGGTTCCAAGCCCCGATACGGCGTTCGCCGGCGTCGAGAAGCTGCTCCCCGCCCAATGCGCGAGCTTCTCCGGCGGCCGCCTCGAGCGCCGCTTCTACTGGCAGCTTCCTTACGCGCCGGAAGTCGACGCCGACGAGGCCAGCCTGCGCAAGCGATTCCTCGACCTCACCGAGCAGGCGGTCGCCCGTCAGTACGACGAGAAGCGATCGACCGGCGCCTTCCTGTCCGGCGGCACGGACAGTTCGACGGTAAGCGGGATGCTCGGGAAGGTCAGCGGGCAGCCGGCGCGCACCTACTCGATCGGCTTTCGTGCGGAAGGCTTCGACGAGATCGAATATGCCCGCATCACCTCGCGCCACTTCGGCACCGAGGCGCACGAGTATTACGTGACCGCAGACGACATCGTCGAAGCCATGCCGCTGATTGCCGCGGCCTACGATGAACCGTTCGGCAATGCCTCGGCCGCACCGACCTATTTCTGCGCGAAGATGGCACGCGAGACCGGTATCGAAATCGTGCTTGCGGGCGACGGCGGCGACGAGTTCTTCGGTGGCAACGAGCGCTATGCCAAGCAGGGCGTTTTCGAGCGTTATCACCGTACGCCCGCAGCACTGCGCAAGCTGCTCGAGCCCCTGGTGATGAATTTTCCGCTCGGCGATTCAATCCTTCCGGTGCGCAAGGCGCAGAGCTACATCCGGCAGGCGCGCATCCCGCTGCCCGACCGTCTGGAGACCTACAATTTCCTGCATCGTGATCCGCTGCAGGAGATCTTCGAGCCGGAATTCCTCTCCGCGGTCGACACCGAACGCCCACTGAAACTCGCACGCGACGCCTATTTCCGCAGCGCCTCGACGGAAGTCATCGAGCGCATGATGCACCTCGACCACAAGATCACCCTCGCCGACAACGACCTGCGCAAGGTCACGCGGATGTGCGAGGCCGCCGGCGTGGAGGTGCGCTTTCCATTTCTCGACGACGATCTCGTCGAGTTCTCGGGCCGACTGACGCCGCGGCACAAGGTGGACAAGGGGCGGCTGCGGGTGCTGTTCAAGGACGCGCTGCGGGGCTTTCTGCCGAACGAGACGATCACCAAGAGCAAGCACGGCTTCGGCCTGCCGTTCGGCGTCTGGCTGAACAGCCATGGTCCGCTGAAGAGCCTCGCCGACAACGCGCTCGACAGCTTGTCCCAGCGCGGAATCGTCCGACCCGCATACCTCGACGCTCTGCGCAAGGCGCATGCATCCGGACATGCGAGCTATTACGGGGTGATGATCTGGATCCTGATCGAACTCGAACTCTGGCTGCAGCACAACGCCTGAACCGACCGCTCCAGTCCGGCTCCGACAAGACGCTGCCCCGGCTCCGAAATGCAAGGACCGGGCCGGCGAACACCTGCCAGCCAGCGGGGCATCCGCACGCGCTAGGCGAAGAACGGCCTCACGCGAGGCCACCTGGCGAGAAGGCCAACCACGGACAGGGTGAGCAGATAGACGAGCGGCGTCTTGAGGAACTCCCAGAGCAAGCCGCCGCCTTCACGAGCGCCGAGGACCTCCATCACCGCGACATGGCCGGCATACACCCCCAGCGTGTAGCGTCCCCATTGGGGCAAGGGCGTCCCCACCGCCCACGATGGAGACGACCTGAGCAGGTTTAACAGCCCCCAGACCTGAAAGGGCGTGGCAAGCAGAAAATCATGCCCCTCCAGCGGGACACCGTAGATGTGCAGCAGGGTCCAGGCCTCGACAAAAGTGGCGACCGTACCGCCGATGAAGAGGAAGCAGGCGACGCGGCGCCCGATGCGAACCGTGTCCCCAGCCGACCACCATCCGGTGGCGATGATCAACGGCGCACACATGAGCCCCCCCGGCACACCCGGAGAAAGAGGCCTCAGCAACGGGTGGTCTGCATATGCTCCGGCGCCGAGCCCCATCGCATACAGCAAGGCGAAATAGACGAGGCAGGGGACGCGCCGCTTCACGCGCATGACCGCAAACACATGCAGGGTCCCGATCAGCAGCGCGGGCAGGAACCATAAATGCGCACGCGGCCCGGCGAGCAGACTCCAGCCGTCGCCGAACAGTGCCGCGGCGCGCCAATAGGCAAGGCGGATCCATCCGCCTTCCCATGCTGCGTTCCAGTCGGGGGTCCAGAGCAGGTAGAACGCGTACCAGAAGAGGACAAGCCCGGCCAGCCGACCCGCAAAGCCGCTCACGACGCGCAGGTCGCGCCCGCTCTTCCTGCATCGTTCACCAAGCAGATAGCCCGATACGACAAAAAAGAAGGGGACGGCGAACCGCCCCGCCAGATCGATCAGTTCCCCTGCGGAAACCTCTCCAAGTGAATACACCCGCCCGATGAAGGGGTCACAGTGAATCGCCAGCACGGCAAAGATGGCGATCGCCCTCGCGGCGTCGATACTGGGCATCCTGCCAGCGACCTGGGGAAACACTGCATGCTTGACGGCATCCATGGAAACGGCATCTCGGAAAAGAGGGAGGTGGAGCCGGAAGGATCATCGGCCAAGGTGGATTGCAAGGATCCGCGCCTCGACCGAAGCAGCCCCGATTCTCGATCCATCGAACTCATCGGGACACCCTGCGTTCGTGATTCCCCGAACATCACCGCGCGAGGCAGCGCTGCGGGCTCCCGGGTCAGCCGCGGACAAGACCGATCGCCCGTGCAAGGATGCGGGCCAGAAGGCGCAATTGCCCAAGTTCCAGCCTGATCCTTGCACTGTTCCACAGATATTCGAGCGCCCGGGCCTGATCTCCGCCCTTGCTGCTCGACCAGGCGGCACCGAACCACAACTCGACCAGCGCGTCACGCACCGCGGCCCGGCCTTCTGCTTCCAGCTTACCCTCCAGCAAGCGCTGCTTCATCAGGGCGTTCGAGCGCAGATGCTCCCTTTGTCGATCGGACTTGGACGAAAACCCCTGACCCGATGCTCGCTGCATGTACAGGCCATCGGTCACGAGAGCGCATCTCGCCTGCAGCGCGGCACGTATCGCCCAGTCGCAGTCCCAGAGCAGGATATCTGCCTGGTACGGACCGATCCGCTCGAAACTCGAACGTCTGACGACCGGGCGCTGAAACGCCATCGGCACAGTCCTCAGCAGTCCGCGGAACAACTCCGCCGGCTCGAACGCGAGGACTCCCCCCCTGGGAGAGGAGAACGGATGGAGGGTCGACAGCAGCACCCCCATCGCCTGTTCGTAGGCCCTCTGGCCCGCCTCGCTCCGCTCGCCGAACCATGAGACGCCCATGAACACCACATCGAGCTCGGGGTCCTCCGCGAGGGCCGCGACTGCACGCTGCAGATAGGACGGAGCGTAGAGATCGTCGTCATCGAGGAATGCCAGCACGTCGCCCCGGGCCTGGAAGGCGCCTGCATTCTTCGCCTCGGCACCACCGCGGCTGCGAACGTTGCGGATGAGCGCGCAACGGGGGTCATCCGGTATCGACGCGGGCGGATCCGAGGCGTCGTCGACGACGATCAGATCCCAGTTCTCCCAGGTCTGAGCGCGGACACTTGCGATTGCCTCGGCCAATAGTCGAGGCCGATCATGAGTCGGGAGGACGACGGTGACCGACGGCGAACGTGTCGAGGTGCTCATGAGCCCCCCTCGGTGCGCCGGAGGCTCGATCTCATCGGTGCGACCTGGAGCTCGCGAATCGGCCACCGGCAACGCGGGGTTGCGGGAGATGGCTCTTGTCGGGCGGCGTCGGGCCGGCACTCGACAATGGCCGCTCGAGCCCGGAGGCGCTGCTTCCCCGAGCTTGCACCCGCGGTTCGGCAATTTCCCCGACCGCCCGCCGAACCAGTTCGTGCACCACCACGATGATCACGATCAGGTGGTAAAACAGGTCGAAATACTGCAGGCCCAGGAAGGAGCCGGCCGACATGTAGCCGATCAGGCTGACCTGGATCATCGCGGCGAGGTCCCGCGCCCAGGTCAGTTCCTTGTGCGGCTTCACCATGCGGATGATCTGTGTCGCCGACCGCCAGGTGAAGATGTGCAGCAGCACGAACATGACGAGACCGGGCCAGCCCTGCTCGCCGAGCGTACCGAACCAGTTGCTGTGCGAATCGGTGCCTCCGAAGCCCGTGACCGCGCGGAAACCCCCGCCGAGCAGGCTGGAGTTGGCGATGTAGACGGCATTCCCCCAGGCGTAGATGCGCCCTTGTGCCGAGCCGTCCTCATCATAGGTCTGGATCGTGTGCATGCGCTCGAACCACTCCGGCGGCATCACGTAGAAAACGACCAGCACCACCGGGATGATCCCGATCAGGACCCCGAGCCGGTTGCGCGCCTTGAGCAGGAAGAATACCCCCATGGCGCCGAGCCCGACCAGCGCACCGCGCGAATGCGTGCCGATCACGGCGATCAGGGTGAGGACGGACATGGCGAGCAGCCCCAGGCGCTGCCAGGCCACCTTGAGCTGCAGGCGGATGTACCAGAGCAGCGGGACCGTCATCAGCAGGGCGAGGCCGATTGAGTTGCGGTCCTCGATGAAGGAGCCGCCGGGGCCGCGCACGTTGTTTCCGCTGCCCCCGGTCAGGACGAAGATGCCGCCCTTCACCCCGTAGAAGGCCAGCGAGAAGGCGATCACGACCACCAGCCAGTGAACGCGGTCGCAGTCGCGGATCAGCATCAGGGTGACGTAGGTCATCAACATGATCCGCCACACCTTGTCCCACTGCGGCCAGGCCAGGCCCGGATACCACGAGAAAGCCGTGGTCAGGAACATCCATCCGGTGAACACCAGCATCAGCCAGGTCTCGCGCGACCACACGATCTCCTTCTTCTCGCGCGAGAACAGGATACCGACGAAAGTGGCGAGCGCGACCATGAATGCGAAGGGCATCGAGGTCGAGAAGCCCCAGGCCATCCGGTGCGGATTCATGTAGCTCAGCCACGACCACGCGAGAATGCCGATCCACGGGTATCTGAGGATGAAGGGCAGCGTGCCGAACACCGCGAGGGTGACGATCAGGTCGCGCATGACACCTCCGAGGCGTCGACCTTGCTGACGACGTAGCGATACTTTCCGGACTTCTCCGGCGCAATCTCGGCAACCTGCTCCACGTCGATCCGCACCCCCTCGCCGAGCCGGGCCGCCAGACCGTGCTCGATCCGACCGACAGTGTCGGCGTCGAACCCCACGCCCGGCACCACCTGCACCCGAGTGTGCTCCAGCGACTCCTGCACGATGCGGAAGCCCGCCACCTGGGGCAGGTCGCGCAGCACGTAGATCAGCGCCAGCCCGTGCATCACGGTGCCGTCGCGGGCGACGACGAAGTCGGTCGCGCGTCCCTGGATCTCCCTCAGCATCGGCAGGCCGCGCCCGCAGGCGCAGGTCGCGGTGTCCATCACCGCCACGTCCCCGGTGCGGTAGCGGATGAAGGGGAAGTCGCCGGTGGCGAGATGGGTAACGACGATCTCGCCCGCCTGCCCGGGCGGCAGCACCCTGCCCTCGCCATCGACGATCTCGACAATGAGGTCCTCGGCAGTGAGGTGCATGCCGCCTTGCGGGCACTGGTGGGCGATGAAGCCGGCGTCGCGGGAGCCGTAGCCGTTGGCGACCGGGCAGCCGAAGACACGCTCGATGGCCTCGCGCTGGTGGTCGTAGAGGCGCTCGGAGGTGCAGAACGCCACCTCGATGCCGAGGTCGTCCATGCGAATCCCGCGCCTTTCGGCGTGCAGGCCGATATGGGACAGCGCCGAAGGGTAGCCGAAGAGCATCCTCGGGCGGCGCGCGCGGATGCGGGCGACGAAGCCGTCCAGCTTCGTGGCGGACATCTCGAAGGCGGGCAGCAGCTCGGTACGGAACAGCCGATCCCGCAGTGCGCGCACCCGGTCCTGCGCGCCGAGCTCGATCGGCGAGCCCCACACGACAATCTCGGGATCGCCGATGTCGACGCCCCACCAGCGCGTGGCGCGCCACTTGGCGGCGACGTCGTGACTGACACGCTGGTTGCCGATGAAGAAGATGAGCGGCTCGCCGCTCGAGCCGCCCGTATTGAAACGCGCCAGGCCGACGGCGTCGTCGGCCTTCAGGCCCTCGGTATTGGCGCGGATCTCCGCCTTGCCCAGGAAGGGCAGGCGCTGCAGCTCGGCCAGGCTGCCGATCGTCGCGGGATCGAAGCCGATGCGCGCGAAGCTCTCGCGGTAATAGGGCACGTGCTCGCGCGCATGCGTCAACAGCGCGCGCAGGCGGTCGAGCTGCACGGCCTCGATGCGCTCGCGCGGCCACCACTGGCTGTCCTCCAGGCCGCGCCGCAGGGCGACGCTGTCGTGTTGCTTGAGGCGCTCGTGGAGCGGGAAAAGCAGGCCCGAGACCAGGCGGGTGTAGAGGCCGGACATTTCGTTTTCCTCCGCCTCAAGGGTTCGCGGTGCGATCCAGCATGGCCTGCAGGGGCCCGCCCATCTCGCGTGCGAAGTCTTCGAGCGCGGCGATCGTGCCGGCGTGTCCGCCCTGACCCTGCGGCGCATGCAGCATGACCACCGCCGAATCGTCCCCTTCGCCGCGCAGGCGGCTCAGCGCCAGATAGACCTTGGCGAGATGATCGCTGGTGGTCCACCGGCCGCCGATCCAGTACGCGTACCAGACGACCATGCGTGCATGCTCGCTCGCCATCTCCAGCGTGCGCCACGCCTGCGCCTGGTCGCCGAGTTGCACCCGGACCGGACCCGCGGCGGTCATGCGCCACACCGGGTCCTTGCTGATCAGCACGCGGTTCTCGGAATTGATCAACTCCCTGCCCGGTCCCTGGTCGCGGTAATAGCCGATGTACACCCCCACCGGAACGCTCCCCGCGCGCCAGGTCGAACGGAAGGTGTCGCGCATGCCGGAATAGCTCGGCGACCACGGCGGCAATTCGCCCGCTTCCGTCCGCTGCCACGCGCCCTGCCCCTCCAGCGCGGCGAAGCGCACCGGCCCCTGCTCGCCCTGGCGCTCGAGGTGGCCGAGGACCGGCACCCACAGCCCCACCGCGACCACCGCCACGGCCAGCCAGCCCAGGCCACCGGTGCGTGCGCCCGACGATCGCGCAGAGCCGACGGGCATGGCCGGGGCCTCTTCCTCGTCCTCCTGCCAGCGCGAACCGATCCAGAACAGCGCGAGGATGATGATGCCGAAGAAGACCCAGCCGTAGATCAGGTGGTCAGCCCCGGCAGCGAGGCGGTTGTCGGTGAGGTGGCCGAGCATCACGATGCCGTAGGCGCGCAGCCAGTTGGCGAATACCGGCAGCACGATCGAGGCGGCGACGAAAAGCAGGCGCTTCTGCGTGCTGCGGTAGTTCAGGTAAGCGTACAGGCTGCCGACGACGATCGAGGCCATCAGGTAGCGCACGCCGCTGCACCCCTCCACCACCTGCCAGCGCCCGGAGGGGATCACCAGCAGGAAGCCTTCGGCGTACACCGGCACTCCGGAGGCGCGCACCGCCCAGATGATGAAGTCGGCGGTCCACTGCATCATGGTGGGGAAGAGGAACTCGCCGAACGGCACCATGAAGAACAGGAAGCCGATCGGGAAGGCGTAGGTGCGCACCACCGCGCTGCCCATCACCGCCCAGACGAAGCCCACCAGCATGCCCACGAAGGCGAACTGCGACACCGCATCGACGCTGGCGAGCTCGCCGAGCAACCAGGCCGCGCCGGCGACGAGTCCGGCGCAGATGCCGAGCAGCGAGGGCGCGATCGGTACATGGTCGATGAAGTGCCGGCGCCGCCATACCAGCCAGGCCGAGATCGGCGCGATCACGAAGCCGTGGGCGAAGGTGTCCGAGCGGTCCCAGATGCCCACCATGGCCAGGAAGGTGTCGCGATACCAGAACAGCAGCCACAGCAGTCCCAGCGCAAGCACCGCCAGGTGAAGCCTGCGCGTGCGCGGATCACCGAGCGTCGCAGGGCGGGCGTCGGTCGCCTGCAGGTGGGTCGGCATCGCGCCCGGCCGCACGGATTGAAGCATCGCGGTTCCTTTCATGTTCATGTGGCCCTCTTCGCGGCAATCGCATCCGCGTAGGCGGACAGCAGTTGTGCGCGCACCGAGCTCCAGCGGTAGCGCTGCACCTCGGCGCACCCGGCGGCGACCAGCGCGGCGCGCAGGCCGGTGTCGGCAAGCACCTTGTGCGCGGCGTCGGCCATCGCCTGCGGATCGTCGGGTGGAACCAGCATGGCCGTGTGGCCTTGCGTGACGATGAAGGGAATGCCGCCGACGTCGGTGGTGACCACCGGCAGGCCGCTCGCCAGCGCCTCGAGGATGGCATTGGGCATGTTATCCACCCGACTCGGGTTGAGCATGAGATCTGCGTCACGGTAGAGCGCAGCCATCTGCTCGCGGTCCAGGCGACCGGTGAAGCGGACCCGCTCGGCGATGCCGAGTTCCTGCGCGAGCGCGGCCAGCGCCGCGGCCTCCGGCCCGCTGCCGGCGATCGAGAGGCGCGCCGCCGGCCAGGCCGCGCACAGCCGCGCGAAGGCGCGCAGCGCGGTGTCGTTGCCGTAGAGGGCTTCGAGGTTGCGGGCGACGACCAGATGCGGGCCCTCGCCGGCCGCGCGCGGCGCCGTCGCGGGATGGAAACGCTCGAGGTCGACGATGTTGGAGACGATGCGCCCGGCCATGCCGTGGCGCGCGAAGACTTCGAGCAGGAAGCCGGACGGCAGCACCAGGCTGGACGCGCGGCGCAGGGTGGCACGCACGACCGCCGCCGAGCGGGCAAGGAAGCCGGCCGCCTCGCCTCCGCGGTAATTGACCACCACCGGCACGCCACGCAGCCAGCCGATCCACACCGCCGGCGCGGCGAAGAGATGCCAGGACCAGCCGGAGTTGGCCATCACGTGCATGAGGTTCGCCCGCCCTGCGGCCTGCCACAGCCGCAGCAGGTAGGGCAGGAGCCGGAACAGCGCGCGCACGCCCTTCAGCCTTTCGACCCAAGCCGGACAATACGGCGCATTGACCTGCACGACCTCGACCGACGCGCCCTCGCCGCGCAGCAGCTCGGCGAGCTGGCGGGTCTGGTTGGCCATGCCGCCGGCAGGCGGCGGCAGCGGCCCGACGAGCAGGACGCGCAGCGCGGAGAAATTCATGCCGCGGCGCGAGGCTTCGCGACCAGTCTGCGATACACCGGCGTGTAGTTCGCCACGCTGTTCGTCCAGTTGCGCACGTCCTCGACGAACTGCCGCCCCGCCGCGCGCATCGCCGGCCAGCGCTCGCGGTGCGCGAGCAGGTCGTCGATGGCGGCGGCGAGCGCCTCGGCGCTGCCGGCCTTGAACAGCCTGCCGGTCTCGCCGTCGCGGATCAGCTCCTTGTGGCCGCCGACGTCGGAGGCGACGAAGAGCCGACCCTGCGCCATGGCCTCGAGCGGCTTGAGCGGGGTGACGAGCTCGGTGAGTCGCATGGAGTGGCGCGGATAGGCGAGCAGGTCGATCTGGTCGTAGTAGCGGCTGACGTCCTTGTGCGGCACGCGACCGGTGAAGACGACCTTGTCGGCCACGCCGAGGCGCAGGGCCTGAGCCTTGAGGTTTTCGTCCTGCGGCCCGCCGCCGACGAGCAGCAGGCGCAGCTCGGGGCGCTTCTGCAGCAGCGCGGGGAAGGCCTCGAGCAGCAGATCGAGGCCCTCGTAGGCGTAGAAGGAGCCGACGAAGCCCACCACGGTGGTGCCGGCGAGGCCGAGCTGCTCCCGCAAGGCAGGGTCGGCGTCGCCCGAGAGCTGGAAGGACTCGATGTCGACCGCGTTGGGGATGACCGTGACCTTGGCCGCCGGGATGCCGCGGCCGACGATGTCGGCGCGCAGGCCTTCGCAGATGGTGAAGACGTGGTCGGCGCGCTTGATCGCCCAGGTCTCGAGCGCCTTGGTGGCGCGGTAGCGCAGGCTGCCCTCGGTGGTAGTGCCGTGGTCGACCGCGGCGTCTTCCCAGAAGGCGCGGATCTCGTAGACGACCGGGATGCCGAGCTTGCGCCCGGCGCGGATGGCCGGAATGGCGTTGAGCACCGGCGAGTGGGCGTGGAGGATGTCGGGGCGCAGTTCGGCCGCGAGCTGCTCGATGCGCGCCTGCACCGCACGGATCTGGCGCAGCTCGGCGATGCCGCTGCTCGCCGGCGTCGGCACGCCGGTACGGTGGAAACGCAAGCCCTCGATCTCCTCCACCATGGCCTTCGTCTCGCCCTGCTTGGGCGAGGTCAGGTGGAAGGTCTCCCAGCCGAGCGCGCGCTGCTCGCGCAGGATCGCCGCGGTGCGGAAGGTGTAGCCGCTGTGCAGCGGGATCGAGTGATCGAGGATGTGCAGGATGCGCATGGAGTATTCGGAACGTCGCGATCAGACCGCCTCGGCCAGCGCGACCGGCAGGGTGGCGCCGGCTGCGGTGTTGCGGACGAAAGCCTCGAACATCAGCAGCGTCCACAGCGGGGCGCTGTAGTCGCGCGCGCCGGACTGGTGGGCGTCGACCAGATGCTCGAGGTAGCTGCGCTCGAAGATACCCGTAGCGGCCAGGGTCTCGCCCAGCACTGCGTCACGCACGCGCTGCTTTAGCGGGCCGCGGAACCAGCGCTCGAGCGGCACCGCGAAGCCCATCTTCGGGCGGTAGAGCACGTCGTCGGGCAGCAGCGGCTCCATCGCCTTCTTGAACAGGTACTTGCCCTCGTTGCCCTGGATCTTGAGGCCGGAGGGCAGCGTCGCCAGCCACTCGACCAGCTTGTGGTCCATCAGCGGCTCGCGCACCTCGAGCGAGTGCGCCATGCTCGCGCGGTCGACCTTGGTGTTGATGTCGCCGACCAGGTAGGTCTTGAGGTCGAGGTACTGGATCAGCGCGAGCGCATCGTCGGTGCCGGCGGCTGCGGCATGGCGGCGGAAGACCTCGAGCGCGTCGTAACCGCCGAGCCTGTTGCGGAATTCGGCGCTGAACAGCTTGCGCCGCATGTCGCCGCGCAGGATGGAGACGCTGTGGAAGTAGGCCTCGGTGGCGTCGCGCGCCATCGCCTGGAAGGTGGTCTTGGCGCGGAACACGCGCGGCGCCCAGTCGGCCTTGGGATAGACGCGGCCGAGCAGTCCGAAGAGCGGTCGGCGCACGCCCATCGGCAGCGCGGCGCGCATCTTCTCTTCCATCAGGTGCATGCGGTAGCGGCGGTAGCCGCCGAAGCTCTCGTCGCCGCCGTCGCCCGACAGCGCCACGGTGACCTGCTTGCGCGCGAGCTGGCACACGCGGTAGGTGGGGATGGCCGAGCTGTCGGCGTAGGGCTCGTCGTAGAGCGCGGCCAGGGTGTCGATGAGGTCGAAGTCGTCGGACTTGACGGTCTCGACGAAGTGACGGGTGCGGTAGCGGTCGGCGACCTTCTGCGCGAAAGCCGACTCGTTGTACTTGGGATCGTCGAAGGCGATCGAGCAGGTGTTGACCGGATCGTCCGAGAGCCCCGCCATGGTCGCCACCACCGCGCTCGAATCGACCCCTCCGGAGAGGAATGCACCCAGCGGCACCTCGGCGATCATGCGCAGCCGCACCGATTCGCGCAGGCGCTCGGTCAGCTCGGCGGTGGCGTCGGCGAGGCCGATGTCGTTGTCGAGGGTGAAGCGCACGTCCCAGTACTGCTTCGGCGCGGGGATCGGCTGGCCGCGGCGGATGCACAGCGATTCGCCGGGGCCGAGCTTCCTGGCGCCGAGGAAGATGGTGCGCGGCTCGGCGACGTAACCGAGGGCGAAGTACTCCTCGACCGCGAGCGGGTCGATGCGGCGGTCGAGCGCCGGGTGCTGCATCAGCACCTTGAGTTCGGAACCGAAGGCGAGCGTGCCGTCGGGCAGCAGCGCGTAGAACATCGGCTTGACCGCGAGGCGGTCGCGCGCCATGAAGAAGGTGTCGCGGTTGCGGTCGTGCAGCGCGAATGCGAACATGCCGCGGAAGCGCTGCACGCAGTCCTCGCCCCAGGCCTCCCAGGCGTGCACGATGACCTCCGTGTCGCTGCGGGTGTGGAAGACGTGACCGAGCGCCTCGAGCTCGGGCACGAGCTCCTGGAAGTTGTAGATCTCGCCGTTGAACACCACCGCCACCGAGCCGTCCTCGTTGAACAGCGGTTGCTGGCCGGTGGCAAGGTCGATGATGGACAGGCGGCGGTGGGCGAGCGCGACGCCCGGCTCGAAGTGGTAGCCGCCCTCGTCCGGGCCGCGATGGTGCTGGACGTCGTTCATGCGCTGCATCAGGGCGCGCTCGAAGTCGCGTCTGCCACGGGTGTCGAAGAGGCCGGCAATGCCGCACATGATCGCGTGTCCTCGTCAGGCTGCGCCCTGCGGGCGCAGAAGGGATTCGTAGAGCTCGGCGTAGCGGGCCACCATGCGCTCGATGCTGAACTCCGCCTCGACGCGCCGGCGCGCAGCCAGGCCATGTTTTTGCCGCAATGCAGCATCCGCAGCGTAGCACAGCAACGCCTCCGCCATGCCGCGCGGGTCTTCGGCCGCCACGAGCGCGCCGGTCTCGCCGGGCACGACCAGTTCCGCATTGCCGCCGACCGCGGTGGCGACGACCGGCAGCCCGCTCGCCATCGCCTCGAGGACGGTGTTGGAGATGCCCTCGGCGCGCGACGGCAGCGCGAACACGTCGAGCGCGCGCATCACCGCGGGCACGTCGGCACGCTCGCCGGCCAGCCAGACGGCGTCTTCCAGCCCGCTGCTGCGGATCTCGGCCTCGAGCGTGGCGCGCAGCGGCCCGTCGCCCGCGAGCAGCAGGCGCAGCCTGCCCCCGACCCCGCCGTGTGTGCGCGCGAGCGCGAAGGCGCGCACCAGGGCGAGCGGATCCTTGACCGCCTGCTGCCGCCCGACCGTGCCGACGATGACCGTGCCGGGGGTGGCGAAGCCTTCCGGCAGACCGGCGAGGCTGCGCGCCTGCGCCGACAGGCGGGGGTGGAAGCGCCGCGCGTCCACGCCGTTGCAGATGCGCGCGACCCGCGCGGGGGAAATGCCCACGCGCTCGACGAGATAGGACTCGATGTGGCCCGAGAGCGCCACGTAGCGGTTCACGAAGGGGCTGTAGGCACGCCGCAGCCACTGGAACTTGCGCCGCGTGCCGCCGGGGTCGGAGACGTCCCAGCCGTGCTCGCCATGCACCGTCGCCGGCACGCCGGCGAGCCGCGCCGGCACGACGGCCTCGAGCGCGGCGAGGTTGCGCGTATGCACGATCGCCGGACGCAGCGCGCGGAACAGCCGGTACAGGCGCGGATAGAGCTTGAGGCCGTGGCCGGGCGGCTTGTGCAGCGACACGAAGCGCACGTCCGCGCGCTCGATGCGGCGCGAGAAGCCTTCGGTGCATTCGGTGAGCGCCACCACCGCATGACGGAAGCGCTCGGCAGGGAGGTGGTTGATCAGGTTCACCACCCCGTTCTCCAGGCCGCCGACGTCGAAGCGGTACACGAGGTGCAGCACCAGCGGCCGGGCGACGTCCTTCATGGTGTCCGCACGAGCGCCGCCGCGTTCGGCGCGGCGCCCTCGCGGGCCTGCACCGCCTGCGCGAGGCCTGCATCCGTGCCCTGCGCATCGAGCAGCCAGTCCAGGGTGCGCAGGTGCGCCGACCAGCTGTAGGCGCGCAGCACGCAGTCCCGCGCCGCCGCGCCGATCGCGGCGCGGCGCGACGGATCCCCAAGCAGCTCGACCACGCGCCGGCACAGCTCGTCGCCATCTTCGGCGATGCTGCACTCCACCCCGTCGCGCGCCGCCAGACCCACGGCAGGCGCGGCCGAGAGCACCACCGGGCGCGCCATGGCCATCGCTTCCAGCACCTTGTTCTGGATGCCGCGCGCAATGCGCAGGGGCGCCACCACGAGGTCGGCGTGGGCGATGTAGGGGCGCACGTCGGGCACGGTACCGGTGACCACGACATCCTCGCCGGCGAGCGCCTGCACGGCCGGCGCCGGGTTCATGCCCACGATCCAGAAGCGCACGCCGGGCATGGCGCGACGGATCGCCGGCAGGAGCTCGGTGGCGAACCAGCACACCGCGTCGACGTTGGGCCAGTAGTCCATCGCACCGCTGAAGGCGATCACCGGAGCGCCCGCCGGATAGGGCGAAGCCCCCGCGTTGGCAGGCGCGAAGTACTCGGCGTCGACCCCGTTCTGCATGACGCCGACGCGGTCGCCGACTTCGGGCGCCGCGCGCCGGAAGACCTCGGCCTCGGCCTCGGTGACGAAGAGGCTCGCCTCCACGCCGGCTGCGGCGCGGCGCTCGAAGTCGAGCAGGCGCTCGCCCTCGCGCCGGTACAGCCAGGACATCGGCCAGCGCCGGTCGGCGGCGTACTGCGTCCACTTGGCCGAATCGACGTCGCAGAAGTCGACCACGCGGCGGCTCAGCCCGGGCACGTCGAGGTACTGCGCCATCGGCCCCGAGAAGGCCACCGCCGAACGGATGCCGTTCTCCGCCACCACCTGATCCACCCAGCGCGCCAGGCGCGGGCTGCGGTAATAGGGCAGGCTCAGCGCCTCTCCGCGCAGCAGGCCGCGCAGGCTCGCGAGGCGGCGGATGCCCGGCTCGATCGGGATCACGCAGGTCTGCTCGCACCACTGGCGCAGCGCCGGGATGTGGCGGCGGTCGTCCGCATGGTCGACGAAGCTGCCCAGCCACACCCGGTGCGTGCGGGCGAGCTGGCGCAGGATGTTGAACGACCGCAGCTTGTCGCCCTTGTTGGGCGGGTAGGGGATGCGGTGCGTGAGGTAGAGGAGCGGCGGCCGGCTGTCCTGCACCGCCCTACCCCAGGTTGCGCACGATGTGCGGCCCGAGCCGGTTCGCCACGCCGATCGGCAGGCGCTTCCAGAGGGCGATGAAGGCCCGGTACTTGGGGTTCATCGGGTTGTTCTGCGGGATGCTGTCGCGCTTGTACAGGCAGAACTCGTACGACAGCGGCTGCGGCTCGAAGCCCCAGTTCTTCTTGAACGCATAGGGGCCGGTGCCGACCTTGCTGCGACCGTAGTCGAAGACCGTGCAGCCGCGCTCGCAGGCGCGCCGCATCAGCTCCCAGTACTTGAAGTCGTTGGCGGCGAGCTCGCGCGCTGCAAGGTCGTCGCCCGCGTAGTAGGGCAGCACCTCGTCGCGGAAGTAGAAGCTGAGCACGCTCGACAGCGGCTTGCCCTCGGGCGAGGTCACCGTGAGCACTTCGCAGGCCTCACCGAAGCGCTTCTTGAGCTGCTCGAAGAACTTCCTCGGCAGCGCCGGCGTGCCGTGACGAAGCACGTTGTCGGCGTAGAGCGCGAAGAAGCGCTCGACACCCGCGTCCACCTCGCCGACCAGGCCGTTCTTGATGCCCTTGCGCACCATGGCGCGCTGCTTGCGCGGGATGGCGAGCAGGTTGGCCTCGACCTCGGGCAGGATCTCCTTGCGGAAGGTGACGTAGAGTTCCTGGCGCGGCCAGTCCTCGTGGCGCGGCTTCAGGTTGCGGAATTCGAGGTGCTGCACGCCGAGCGCCTGCGCCAGCGTCTCGGCCTTGGATTCGAGCGCGTACAGCGTCTCCGGGCCTGCATCCTCGGCCGCCGCGATGCCGCCGTAGACGCAGAAGGGTAGCGACACCAGCGCATGACCGAACAGGCGGCTGCGCACCTCGGCGAGCGGCAGCACGCCGACGATGTCGCCGGCGCGCTCGGCATACAGATAGAAGGTGCGGTGATCGAACACCTCTTCCATGAGCTCGCGCCAGGCGGACAGGTGGAAGAAGGTGGCCTGCGGGCAGCGGCGCACGAATTCGTCCCAGCGCAGGGCGTCCTCGGCCTTGAGCAGGTTCACGACGATCGGCAATCGGTCCATGGCGCGCATCCGGATCCAGTCGGGTTCAGGCGGCGTCGCGGAAGACTTCGTCGGCGCGCCCCCAGGAGAAATCGGAGAGAAGCCGGTCGAGCCGGGCTTCCGTGTGCTGCAGGTTAATGTAGTGCCTGAAGCGGGTCTTTGCCGTGGCAGCGGTCACACGCGGCTGCTCGGGATCGATTTCCCAGGGGTGGAAGTAGAAGATCGCCGGGCGGCGGTCGGCGGCATTGACGCGCGCGATCTGCCAGCGCGACAGCGCATAGGGCAACAGGCGGAAGAAACCGCCGCCACCCGCGGGCCAGTTGCGTCCAAGCATGTGCACGGTGGTGATCGGCACCTCGACCAGGCCGTTGGGCAGGCGCCACGGGAAGCGCGGCGCGTCGGGGATGCCGTAGTGGTCGTGGCGGACCGGATACACGCTCGAGCTGTAGCGGTAGCCCGCCTCGGCGATGCAGTCGTGCGCCCACAGGTTGGCCTCGCCGATCGAGAAGCTGGGCGCGCGGTAGCCGGTCACCGCACTACCGGTGATGTCCTCGAGGATCACCTTGGCCAGGCGGATGTCGGCCGTGAAGGCTTGGGGCGTGAGGTCGCTCGCGCGCTGGTGCGCGTAGCCGTGGCTCGCCACCTCGTGGCCCGCGGCGGCGATGCGGCGCACCAGGCCGGGATAGCGCTCGGCGAGCCAGCCCAGGGTGAAGAAGGTGCCGCGCGCGCCGTGGCCGTCGAGCAGCGCGAGGATGCGATCGACGTTGCGCTCGACGCGGCAGGGCACGCTGTCCCACTGCTCGCGCGGAAAATGCGGCGCGAGCGCGGAGACCTGGAAGTAGTCCTCGACGTCGCAGGTGAAGGCGTTGGTGATGCGTGCGGCCACCTCAACCCCCCGGCGCGGCGTGGACCGTCTCGTGCTCGACGAGCCAGTCGTGCAGATGGGCAGCGATGCGCTCGGCGCAGCGTCCATCCCAGTATTCGGGCACCCGCCCGGCCTTGCCACCGGTGGCGAGGATCTCGCGCGCCGCGGCGACGATCGCCTCGGGGCGGATGCCGACCAGGGTGTTGGTGCCCTGCTCCACCGTGATCGGGCGCTCGGTATTCTCGCGGATGGTCACGCAGGGCACGCCGAGCGCGGTGGTCTCTTCCTGGATGCCGCCGGAGTCGGTCAGCACCATGCGCGCACCCGACATCAGGCCGAGCATCTCGAGGTAGCCCTGCGGCGGCAGGATCAGGAAGCCGGAGCCGGCGAGGCGATCGAGCATGCCGAAGCGCTCGAGGTTGTTGCGTGTGCGCGGATGCAGCGCGACAACCAGCGGCAACGCCTCGCTCACCGTGCGCAGGGCGTCGATGATCGGGCCGAGGGTGTCGGCGCTGTCGACGTTGGACGGACGGTGCAGGGTGACGACGCCGTAGCCGCCGGCGATCCGGCTCGCGTCCAGGCCGGCCGCGGCGAGCAGCACGTCGGCCGGCACCGCGCGCGGCAGGCTCGCGCGCAGGCTGTCGATCATGACGTTGCCGACGAAAACCGCACGCTCGGCGGGGATGCCTTCGCGGACGAGGTTGTCGTGGGCGGATCGCTCGGTGGTGTAGAGCACGTCGGAGATCTGGTCGGTGAGGATGCGGTTGATCTCTTCGGGCATGCGGCGGTCGTTGCTGCGCAGACCGGACTCCACATGGACCACCGGGATGTGGCGCTTGCTCGCCACCAGCGCGCAGGCGAGCGTCGAGTTGACGTCGCCCACCACCAGCACCGCGCGCGCGCCATGCTCGTCGATGACCGGCTCGAAGCGCTTCATCACCTCGGCGGTCTGCACCGCGTGCGAGCCGGAGCCGACCGCGAGGTTGACGTCGGGCTCGGGCAGGTCGAGATCGGCGAACAGGCGGTCCTTCATCGCGGGATCGTAATGCTGCCCGGTGTGCACCAGCAGCGTGGGGATCGGCGGCTGGTGGGCGGCGAAGGCGCGGATGATCGGCGCCACCTTCATGTAGTTGGGACGTGCGCCGACGATGCAGATCACCGGCGCGGCCGAGAGGCGATGCGCGCTCATCGACCTTCCTCCTCGGTCGCGGCATCGCGGCGCACCGCCTGCAGCAACTGGTTGAGCACTGCGAGCGTGGCCGACACCGACTGCTCCAGGCCGGCCAGACGTGCCTCGATGCGCTGCAGGTCGTAGCTGCCGGCCATGCCGGCGACCTGGTCGGCAAGCTCGGGCGAGACGCGCAGGCGCTCGACTGCCAGCGCCTCGACCGGCGGCATCGCCGCAGCGGGCTCGGCGTCCCTCAGCACCGCGCGTCCCATGCCGGCCACCGGGCGCGTACGCGGCGGCGCGAACTCTTCCTTGAGCTCGGCGATCACCTCGCGCACCTGCGCCTCGGTGACCACATGGCTCTCGCCGAGATAGGCGGCGAGGAGCAGACGGTCGCACAAGGTGTTGATGGTGCGGGGGATGCCGCCGGTGTGGCCGTAGATCGCGTTGAAGGACCCGGGCTCGAAGCGCGGGTCCTCGTTCCAGCCGACGTGGCGCAGGCGGTGCTCGATGTAGCCGCGCGTCTCCTGCAGGTCGAGCGGGCCGAGGTGATAGGAGGCGATCACGCGCTGGCGCAGTTGCTGCATCTCGGCGCGCTGCATCATCTCGCGGAACTCGGGCTGGCCGACGAGGAAACTCTGCAGCAGCGCATGATCCTCGAGCTGGAAGTTCGACAGCATGCGCAGTTCCTCGACCGCGGCTGCGGAGAGGTTCTGCGCCTCGTCGATGATCAGCAGCGCGCGCTTGTCGGCGGCGGCGAGCGACACGAGGTAGGTCTCGATCGCGAGCAGCAGGCCGGCCTTGTCGAGGTTGCGGCTGGGTACGCCGAAGGCGCCGGCGACCATGCGCAGCATGTCGGAGGCGTCGATCTGGGTGCTGACGATGGTGGCGGCGACGACCTTGGCCGGATCGAGCTGCTCGAGCAGGCTGCGCACGATGGTGGTCTTGCCCGCACCCACCTCGCCGGTGATGACGATGAAGCCCTCGCTCTGGTGCAGGCCGTATTCGAGATAGGCCATCGCGCGCCGGTGACCCCGACTGCCGTAGAAGAAGGCCGGGTCGGGGTTGAGCTGGAAAGGCTTGCCGCTGAGTTTGAAGAAGGTTTCGTACATCGGGTGTCCGTTCAGAACCGCATGCCGAGGATGGCGGTGACGGAATTCGTCGTGTAGTCGCTCTCGCCCTCGGTCTTTTCATATCGGTAGCGCAGCCCCGCGCGCGTCCTGGGGCCGAGCGTACGATCGACGCCCACCGTGCCGGTCAGGCGACGCAGTGCGAGGTCGGCGTCGGCCGCACTCTCGGAATCCGAGCGCGCGAGCGTGGCATACAGCGAACTCGTGCCGCTGAGCGTGTGGCTCCAGGCGAGCGTGGTGGTGGTGATGCGCACCCGCTCGGTGTCGCGCAGGTCGTCGTCCGGAAGCAGGCCGGTGGTCGAACCGATGCGGCTGCGATCGCTGCGACTGGCGGACAAGCTCAAGGTGTTGCGCACCCCGAGCAGCGAGACGCCGCCACGGAACGCGCGCTCGACGTAGGCGGCATTGGAGCGCAGCACGCCGAAGGTGAGACATTCGTTGAGGGCCTGCTCGCGCTCGATCGGATCGGCGATGTCGCGTACGCGCATGAAGCAGTCCCGATCCGCGAGCACCACCGTGCCCAGCGTCTGTGCGAGCGAGGAGACGTCGCGCGTCGCACCGAGGAAGAAGACCGCGCGGCGCATGCGGTGGTTGAGGGCGAGATCGTAGCCGCGCCCGAACACCCGATCCTCGACCGTCGCGGCGAGCGAGGTGCGGTCGGTCGGGTACCAGTCCACCCCGGCGCCAACGATCCCGCTGCTGTCCTTCCTGCCGTCCGCGTAGTCGTTGGACTCGTGCCCGACGATGCCGCGCAGGCGCAGCTGCGGGGAGACGTTGGCGTACAGCGTGCCACGCACCGACTCCTCGCCACGCTGGCCGGTGGCGGCGGTGCCGCCATCACTTTCGGTGCGGGCATAGGCCAGGCCCCAGCCGAAAAACCGCAAGCCGCCCGGATCGGCGAGGCTGGCCTCCACGGTGTCCGCGCTCTGGTCGCCGAGACCGCTGCTGTTGGATCGCACGCCGCCGGACGAATAGCTCACCGAACCGCGTGCAGCCTCGCCGAAGCGCAGGTCGGACTCGAGCCGCGGGGTGATCGACCAATAGCGGACTTCGTTGTCCTTGTCGAAACCGAACGGGTCGCCGGGCGCCCGCCCGCTGAAGGCGGAATAGTTGTTGCGGGTGATTCCCCCGCTGAAATCGAGGAACAGCAGATCCTCCAGCGCCTCGTAGGCGCCCCTGCCGTCGAAGGAGAGGTAAGTGGAGTCGTCCTCGCTCGCAGAGGAATGGACGAGGTTGCGCAGGCGCGCGCTCAGGCTGCCGTTGAGACGCCCTGCGCTGCGGCTCACCGACACGCCGGGCGAGACCTCGAGCAGCCAGTCCCGACCGCCCTCGCGATCAAGGCCGGCGTTGTCGGTCCAGGTGAGTTCGGTGTCGAACGTGGGCGTGACCCGGGTCGACTGCGCGACCGCTCCGGTGGCCGGGCACAGAAGCGCGAGCACGCACGCACCGGCGACGAGGCCGGTACGCCGGGGCTCAGGCCGCCTCGGAACTGGCTTCGGGCGCTTTCCCATATCCGTATCCGTATCCATAGCCGTAGTAGCCCCCCACCGAGCGATCACGCGACTTGTTGAGCACCATCATGCGGATCGGGCAGGGCTCGATCGCTGCGAGCGCCTGGCGAACGTGGGCGTGGGTGGTGCGCTCGGCCTCCACCACGAGGACCACCTGTCCCATGTGGGTGGCAAGCACGCGCGATTCGGTCGTGACCAGCAGCGGCGGCGAGTCGAACACGATGATCCGGTCCGCGTAACGATGCGCCATCTGCTCGAGCAACTGCGTCATGCCGTCCGAGGCGAGCAGTTCGGTCGCGCGCTGGTGCGGCATGCCCGCCGGCAGGATGGAAAGCTTGTCGATGTTGGTCTTGAGCAGGACCTCGGAGAGGTCCTCGACCTCGCCGGCGAGCACGTCCATCAGTCCCGGCTGCGGCGGCAGATCGAACTCGCGCAGCACCGAGGGACGCGACACGTCGGCGTCCACCAGCAGCACCGTGTAGTCGAGCTCCATCGCCATGCTGATCGCGAGATTGATCGCGTTGAAGGTCTTGCCCTCGCCAGGAAGCGCGCTGGAAATCATGATCAGGTTGCCGTTATCGACCGCCGCCGGCCCCTCGAGGACGGCATTGGCCAGCAAGGGACGCTTGATCAGGCGGAACTCCTCGGCAATGGCCGAGCGCGGCTGGTCGGGCGTGACCAAGCCGCGAGCGGCCAGGCGCGCGAGATCGATATGGACGCTCTTGGGCTGGGCGCGCACCGGCGCGGGGGTCGCGACCACCGGCGCATTCGACTCCACCTTGGGCGCAAGCGGCTTGTCCTCGGGCAGGACGAGCGCCTCCGGCACCGGAGCGGATTCGACGGCGCCCTCGCCCGCCGCACTCTTGAGTTGGTCGAGGCGCTTGACTGCTTTTTCGATAATGCTCATCCGGGCACCCCGTTCAACTCTGCAGGAACACGATCGCGACCGTAACCGCGGCGAACACCCCGGCGTACGCCACCAGACCGCTGCCGAAGGCGAACAGCCCGTTGCGGCGACGACGACGACGCTCCGAAGTGGTCAGCATGGAGACGGTGCCGAGCACCGGCAGGCCGGTGATCTCGCGCAGCTGGCGTGCATCGCTGAACGCCGGTCGCAGCTGGCTGATCAGGAAGGTGAGCGCGAACCCCGCCCCCAGACCCACCAGCGCGGCGAGCGGCAGCAGCAGCAGCCGGTTGGGAGCCGAGGGCTTGGTGGGCAGGGTGGGCGGATCGATGATGCGGAAGTCGGCGATGCCCGACTGGGTGCTCATCTCGGCGGCGATGTTCGCCGACTCCCGACGCGATACCAGCTGGTCGTAGTTGCTCTTGTGGACGCTGTAATCGCGGTTGAGCTGCGCCATCTCGGTCTCGAGCTCGGGGATCCGCTTGGCGTCCTCCGAGAGGCTCGCCAGGCGGCTCTCGAACTCGGCCACCCGCGCACGCAGCGACGCGACCCGGGCCTCGGCCTGCGCCACCGCGAGCCGGGTCTGCTCGACCCCCGCACTCATGGCGCCGGGAGCACCGAAGGTACTGCCCGCCATGCTCGCGCTCAGCTCGGCCAGCTGCGCCTTCTTCTGCTTCTCTAGATCCTCGATGACGCGGCGTGCACCGACCACGTCCGGGTGCATCTCGGTGTAGCGCTGCAACATCTCGTCGAGGTTTCTCTTGAGCAGGTCGATGCGGGTGTCGATCTCGGGCGTCGCCACCATCGGCGGCGGCGCGATGCCCGCATCGGACGGCGCTGCGGAGAGTTGCTGGCGGAGCGCGTCGCGCGAGTTCTCGGCCTCGCGCAGTTCCAGGCGTGCTTCGCGCAATTGCTCGTTGGTCTCGGCGATCTGGGTGACGTAATCGCGCGCGCCGGTACCCAGCAGCGCCATGTTGCGCAGGCGGAAGTCCTTGAGCCGGTTCTCGGCGTCGGTCAGCTTCTGCTCGTAGCTGCGGATCTGGTCCTCGATGAAGCGCCGTGCCGCATCGGTATCCTGACGCTTGCCGCCGAGACCGGATTCGACGAACAGGGACAGCAGCGACTGCACGACGCGCTGCGCACGATGCGGCTCGACGTCTTCGTACGAGAGCGTGAACAGGTTGTCGCCGCGGCCGGACTGGATGCGCAGCCGGCTGGTCACCGAGGTGATCAGGGCCTCGCGCTGCTGTGCGTTCTGCACCGTGAGGTCGAGGTCGGCCATGGTGATCAGCTTCTCGACGTTGGGCCGGCTGATCAGCGTGCGGCTGAGCAAGTCGATCTGCTGGCTGATGTTGGGCTGGACGGCGAGCCCGGACATCAGCGGGCGCAACACCGACTGGGTATCCACGTGGATGCGCGCGGACGACTCGTAGTGGTCCGGCATGAAGTAGATCGCCAGGCTACCGGCGATACCTGCGACCCACGCGAGCGCAAGCCCCCACCAGCGGAACCGCCACATGCCGCGCAGGTAGCCGATGATCTGTGTTACGAGTTCTTCCATGGGTCACGGTCGTGCTGAGCGCCCGCCACCGACCTTCTGCGATCGGCTTGCGGGCGTGTATGGATGGAGGTCAGAACCAGCTCTGCGGGATGATCAACACGTCGCCAGGGCGCATCTCGACGTTCGCCGAGACGTCGCCGCGCTTGACGAGGTCACGGATGCGCACGCTGTATTGCTTGTTGCCCTCGGCGGTGCGCAGGATGCTCGCGCCGTTACCGTCGGCGAAGTCCGTGAGCCCGCCGACTGCGATCATCACGTCGAGCAGGGTCATCTTCTGCTTGTACGCCAGCGTCTGCGGATTGGCCGCCTCGCCGATCACGCGGATCTGTTCGCTGTAAGGACCGACGAATCCACCGACGATCACCGTCACGACCGGGTCGCGGATGAACTTCGCAAGCTGCTTCTCGATGTCGCGGGCCAGCGTGCTCGAATCCTTGCCCATCGCGGGCAGGTCTTCGACCAGCGGTGCCGTGATCTTCCCGTCCGGCCGGACCGGGACGGAGGTGGACAGCTCGGGATTGCGCCAGACCACGATATTGACGCTATCCCCGGGCCCGATCACGTAGTTGTAGTCCGCATCGGCCGCGGACGCGG
Source organism: Thauera sp. SWB20 (assembly GCF_000831325.1). Lineage (NCBI taxonomy): Bacteria > Pseudomonadati > Pseudomonadota > Betaproteobacteria > Rhodocyclales > Zoogloeaceae > Thauera > Thauera sp. SWB20. Next base: position 183,152 of record NZ_JTDM01000018.1, read on the forward strand.
GGGCAGGCGGGAAGGAAGAGGCACAACCACCGAGCAGTCCCGCCGCCACAGCGAGAACGAGGAAATGCAACACCGCGGATGATGCGCTTTTGACGCTTCTGAACATGACAAGCCCCTTCGTAAGTCCCGGACGGCGAATGATATACGACGACGCGAATGCGAGGGCCATCGTACGGGCACCGCCCGCCGCGACGCCAGGCAGGATTGCACACAAGCGCCTACATTTCAGGAGACATGAAGTCGGCTAGATTCACGGCTCGCCCGTTCCGGATTATCATTGATCCGATGGGAGTCGTCCGCGCTCGCCGCGCGCGCACTCCAGACCACCCAGAACGTAAACGAATTGGGCCACTCCAATGCGCCAGATCCACTCTTCGCGGGGCACAAACTGCCCCCCGCCCGTACGCGACCTCGCCTACCTAGCGTTGTCTGGCGCCGGATTCCAATCGCCGGAGACGTCGCCGCATCAGTGGTTCGACGAGAACACCGCCGCACTGCGCGGCCTTTCGTTCGAACGCAGCGGCTTCCAGGTCTGCATCGCCAACGGCAGTGAAGCGCTCAAGCGCCAGACCGCCAAGCTGATCGAGCGCATGTACTCGGCGCGCGGCCTTTTTCCCTACGGGATGCACGCCAACATCGACCCGCGCGACATCACCGTGGTCGCTCTCCTCGACGGGGAAGCGGTCGCGACGGCGACGATCCGCGTCGATCACGGTGGTGGATTGCTCGCGGACACTTTGTACAGCAAAGAGATCGACCACGTGCGCGCGACCGGGGGTCGAGTGTGCGAAATTACACAGTTGGCGATCGATCCCGAGCGCGGATCGCACGAAGCGCTGGCTGGCGTGATGCAGGCCGTGTTCGTGATCACCCAGGCGACGCGGCGCGTCACCGACATTTTCGCCGAGGTCAATCCGCGCCATGCGGGATTCCATCAGCGCGTATTCGGCTTTCGTCGCGTGGGCGTGGAGAAGATCTGCCCCAGGGTCAACGCTCCGGCCGTGCTCCTCCATCTGCCCCTGTCCGAGTTCGAGGAGCGCGTCGCCCGCCACGAACGCCTGATGCACATGAACGGCGATCGGGTTCATCGCCTGCTGCCGGATCCCGTCCAGTCCAGGCAGTTGATCCAGGCGATGACCGGAAAGGCGGCCTGAGCCCGCCCGGGGCACTCAGAACATGTGGCGCAGTTCGAGATAGACACGATCGTTCCGATCGTAACGGCTGAAAAACCCCCTTCCATTCCCGCCGAAGACGTCGACGCCACCGACGAGCCTCCATGCCGGGGCGAATTTCCAGGTCAGCTTCGGTCGAATCAGGTGATCCGACCGGTTAATGCTGGACAGCGCGAGGACTTCCGCCTCCAGGTTCGTGCCCGCGCCATGAACGACCTGCAAGGTGACGCCCTGCTCGTGCCGATCGGCCATCAAGGCCGGAACATGCTCCTCCAGCCAGCGCCCGTAGTACTGCACGTTGAAGCGCCAGTCGCCCGCGGGCACATCGACCCCGAGCGCATAGTCGACCATGTCGGTCGGCAGCAGCCCGATGGAGAGGCCCGGACCGCTCGAGAACGTATTCAGGCTGCGACCGTGCGTATGGACCGCCTCGCCCTTCAGCACGAAGCTGCCGAGATCCTTGCTGAAAGTGCCGCCAAGCTGCCCGATCCGGTCGTGTCGCAGGCGGGCCACACCCTGGTTCAGGGCGTATAGCGTCGGCGAGACATCGTAGCTGCGGTAATAGAAGGCGCTGAGATCCCACCCATCGACGAGTCGCGAGACGCGCGCACCCCAGTTCGAGCCATCCAGATCCTTCCCCGGACGATCCTCGTCCAGCACCGTACCTGCAGGCAACCACGGGAAGACGAAGAAATCGTCGCCGGGCTCGCCGATCTCGTCGAACGAGGGCTTCGGCACCCACAGGAACTCTAGGTGCGTTTCGGCACCGAAATGCTCGGCGCGCAGCGCCCACTGCCCGATCCGCATGCCCTCGAGTTCCGGCTGCAGGAAATCCCGCATGTCGCGTGCGGACACGACGTCGGCGAAAAAGAAGCCGACCATCTCGCCCCATACGATCTGCTGCCGCCCGGCACGGAATTCCCAGTCGCCATGGCCCAGATCGACGTAAGCCTCGCGCAACACGAAATCCGTGCGGCGGTCGCGCCGCACGGCGGCCGGATAATGTTCGTCCTCGAGGTCGAAAGCACCGTCGGCCTCGGCGCGCGCGCTCAGCTTCCATCGCGCCCGCGGCGCCAGCTGCCCGGCGACACCGAGTTCCCCACGCGCGCGCAGGCGCGACCAGCGCTCCGGATCCCGGTATGTGTATGCCGCCCCGAGTTCGGTGTAACCGTTCCACTTGAGGCCGTCCGCGCCCTCTGCACCGGACGCCGGCGCTCCGACGTCGAGCAGCGCGTCGAGTTCGGCGTCGGCCTCACCCGCGTCCGCGTCCGTCACGGGTTCTTCGGCAGCGGGCTCCCCTTCTTCCACCTCCACCGACACCGGTTTTGGCGCGAGCTGCGGCCCCGCCGCAGTCGCCGGCACGGAGAGGGCGCCCAGGACAAGGGCAAGAACGGTCAGACAAGGCAGCTTCTTCGACAGTGGCATTGCACTCGTTCCTAGATTTCGCGGATATCCTCGTCGCGCGGCGTCCGCCCATCGACGAACACCCAGCGGTCGTCGGCCTTCATGCCGAGCGCGATGATCTGGCCGTCGGCGATGCGCACCAGCCGGTCGGCCATGTTCATGACCTTGCGGTCGTGGGTGGAAAAGACGAAAGTCGTCCCCGACTGGCGGTTGATGTCGCGCATCAGCTTGAGGATGCTGGTGCCGGTCTTGCTGTCGAGGTTGGCGGTAGGCTCGTCGGCAAGGACGATCTTGGAGTGCGTGGCCAGCGCGCGCGCGATCGCCACGCGCTGGCGCTGGCCGCCGGAGAGCTGGTTCGGCCGATGCTCGGCGTATTTCTTCAGGCCGACTACCCCGAGATAATGGCGCACCCGTTCCGCGCGCTCCTTCTTCGTGAGCTCGGGCATCTGCAGCAGGGGATACTCGACGTTCTCCGCGGCCGACAGGACAGGGAGCAGATTAAAGGTCTGGAAGATGAAGCCGATGGTACGGGCACGCAGGTCGGCCAGTTCGTCGGGCGTACGGTTCGACACGTCGTGACCGTCCACGACCACCCGCCCCGAACTCGGCGTGTCGATGCAGCCGATGATGTTCAGCAAGGTCGACTTGCCACTGCCCGAAGGCCCTGCGATCGCCAGGAACACCCCTGGCTCGATCTCGAGCGAGACGTCGTCCAGCGCCAGCACCATCTGCTCGCCGAGACGAAAACTCTTGCTCACGTGTTCGATCTGGACGATGGCCATCAGGACGATCGAGAATGAAGATAACTTCGAAAGGATAGCACCCATGACGCCAAGCTTACGATCCCGCCGCCGATTCGTCGCCTGCCTCGCCGGCAGCCTGCTGCTGCCGACGCTGGCGCATGCGACCGACGCCCCCGCGCCTGCCGAGCCCGCACCCCCCGAGCCGGTCGACGCGGTGGCGATCGATCTGGTCCAGCGCGCCGACGCCATCCGCTTCCCACGCGAGAGCTTCCAGACCGAGGTCGTCGTGCGCAACTATACCGACGGTGCAGAAGGCGACTCGCGCACCTACCGCATCCTCTCGCGCGGGAACGAAAACACCATCGTGCTGACGATGGAGCCGGCCACCGAGCGTGGCCAGGCCTTGCTGATGCGCGCCCGCGACCTGTGGATCTTCATGCCGAGCGTGTCGCAGCCGGTGCGCCTGTCGCTGGCCCAGCGCCTGACCGGGCAGGTGGCCAACGGCGACCTCGCACGGGCCAACCTGGCTGGCGACTACACGCCGACCATCGCCGGCCGCGAAACGATCGACGGCCAGCCCGTGGTGGTGCTCGACCTCAAGGCGGTCGATCGCGGCGTCACCTATGCGCGCGTGCGCTACTGGGTGGGCGAGCGCGACCAGCGCCCGCTCAAGGCCGAGTTCTACGCACTCTCCGGTCGTCTGCTCAAGACCGCACGCTACGAAGAATTCCGCCAGATGGCCGGCGCGATCCGCCCCACCCGTCTGGTCATGGAGGACGCGCTCAAGAAGGGCGAGATCTCGGTGCTGACCTACGAGAACATGAACGTGCGCGACCTCCCCGAGCGCATGTTCACCCGCGAGTACCTGCGCCGCCTGCAGCAGTAGGGTGTGCGCCGAGCCGGCAGGTCTTCACACCACCACGCGCACGTGCCCGCCGGTTGCCTCCTGCAGGTGGCGGGCAAATTCCGCACGCACCCCATCTTCGCCATGCACCAGGCGCACCTCGCCCGGGAGATGGCGCATGCGGGTGACAAAGCGGGTCAGATCGTCGCGGTCGGCATGCGCCGAGTAGCCCGACAGCGTATGAATGCCGGCGCGGATGTCCACGCGTTCGCCGTCCAGCTCCACGTAGCCGCCGCGCGGCCCGTAGGCCTGGATGGCGTGGCCGGGCGTGCCGCGCGCCTGATAGCCGACGAAAAGCACGTCGTGGCGCGGGTCGCCGAGCATCTCGCGGAGGTAATTCACCACCCGGCCGCCCGCGCACATGCCGCTCGCGGCGATCACCACCGCAGGCTCGCGGCTGCGTGCGAGCCTGCGCACGTTGGCGAGATGCTCCTCGTGACTGTCGATCGCCACCAGCTGATCGTAGGACAGCGGCTGGCGCCCGGCGCGCACGCGCGCGCGCGCCTCGGCGTCCCAGAACGGCTGCAACTCGCGGTAGAGCGCGGTGAAGCGCTGCGCCAGCGGCGAGTCGAGGAAGATCCGTAGCCCGCCCCAGGCGGCGGCATGCGGCCCGGGCCGCATGCGCTGGCGATGCAGGATGTCCTCGAACTCGTAGAGCAGCTCCTGCGTGCGCCCGATGCTGAAGGCGGGCACGATCACCGTGCCGCCGTCCTCGAGCGCATGCTCGACGACCGCCTGCAGACGCGCACGCCGGTCGCGGCGATTCTCGTGGACGCGGTCGCCGTAGGTGGTCTCCAACACCAGCACGTCCGCCCGCCAGGGCGGACGCGGCGCCGGCAGCAGCGGCGCGTGCGGCGCCCCGAGATCGCCCGAGAACACCACCCGGAGCGGCTGCGGCCACGCCGCGCCCGAGAGCTCGCATTCGACGTAGGCCGAGCCGAGGATGTGGCCGGCGCGCTGCAGGCGGATCCTGCAGCTCGCGTCCGGGCTGCGATACACCAGGTGCCACTTGCCGTAGGGCAGCGCGCGGATGCGCGCCTCCACCTTGCCGAGGTAGCGCTCGATCAGGGCGCGGTCGCGGCTCACGCCCACCGCGAAGGCGTCGGCGAGCACGGTGGGCAGCAGGCGTGCCGAGGGCTCGCTGCACAGGATCGGCCCCTTGAAGCCAGCGGCGAGCAGCCACGGCAGGCGGCCGCAATGGTCGATGTGGACGTGGGTCAGCACCAGCGCGCCAACACCCTCGAGCGGGAAATCGATCTCCAGCCGGTCGGCGGCCGAGCGCCCGTCGGGCGCGGTCTCCGCGCCCTGGAACAGGCCGCAGTCGACCAGCAGGCTGTTGCGCCCCTCGACGAAGAGCTGGTGACAGGAACCGGTGACGCCGTCGCGCGCGCCGTGGTGCAGGATGGTCGGGTTCATGACGTCATTCTAGACGCCCATGCGCCGGCGTCCACCCGCGGCGGCCCCGCCGCACCAGCGTCCGCGGCCTGCGCCCGCTAGTCCATTCCCCACTTCTGCAAACGGTAGCGCAGCTGACGCAAGGTCATGCCGAGGTTGCGCGCGGCCGCCGACCGGTTCCAGCGCGTCTGCTCGAGCGCGCGGATGATGCGCAGGCGCTCGACCTCATCCCGGCCCTCGCCGGCCACTTCGGCCTCGGTCGCCGGCGATGCACCATTCTCGCCCCCCCCCGGCGCCGCGAGCGCGCCGCAATCGTCCTCCACCCCGAGGTCGCCGGCACCGATCTCCTCACCCTCGCACAGCGCACAGGCGCGCTCGAGCAGGTTCTCCAGCTCGCGCACGTTGCCGGGGAAAGCGTAGGCCTGCAGCGCCTCGAGCGCCGCCGCGGAAAGCCGGCGCGGCGCCCCGCCCTCGCGCACGGCGAGGCGGGCGAGGATGTGGGCGGCCAGGTCGGGGATGTCCTCGCGGCGCTCGCGCAACGGCGGCACGCGCAAGGTGATCACGTTGATGCGGAAGAACAGGTCCTGGCGGAAGCGCCCCTCGGCCACCAGGCGGCCGAGATCCTGGTGCGACGCGGAGAGGATGCGCACATCCACCGGCTCCTCGGCATGCGCACCCACCGGGCGCACCGCGCGCTCCTGGATCGCGCGCAGCAGCTTGACCTGCATCGTCAACGGCAGTTCGCCGATCTCGTCGAGGAACAGGGTGCCGCCGCCCGCGGCCTGAAACAGCCCGCTCTTGTCCGCGGTGGCGCCAGTGAAGCTGCCCTTGCGATGACCGAAGAACTCGCTCTCCATCAGCTCGGGCGAGATCGCCCCGCAGTTGACCGGCACGAAGGGGCCGGCGGCGCGCGCACCGAGCGCGTGGATGTAGCGCGCAATCACCTCCTTGCCGGTCCCGGACTCACCATGGATGAACACCGGCGCCTGGTTGCGCGCAAGCTTCCCGGCCTGGGCGCGCAGCTGCACGAAGGCCGCCGAGTGGCCGATCAGGCTGCGCTCCGCCGACGCCGCACCATGCTCGACCGGCTCCACCGCGTGCAGCTTGAGCGCGTGCTGCACGAGTTCGCGCAAGGCCTTGAGCTCGACCGGCTTGGTGACGAAGTCGAAGGCACCCAGCTTGAGCGCGCGGATCGCGGTCTCGATGCTGCCGAAGGCGGTGATCACCGCCACCGGCAGGCCCGGCCGCAGCGTCTGGATGTACTCGACCAGCTCCAGCCCGTCGCCGTCGGGCAGGCGCATGTCGGTCAGGCACAGCCGGTAGCTGCGCTCGGCCAGCAGCGCACGCGCCGCGCCCACCGAGCCCGCCGTGTCGCAGGCCAGTCCCATGCGCATCAGCGAGAGCTCGAGCAGTTCCCGGATGTCGTCCTCGTCATCGACGACGAGGACGTCGGCGGCACGGGGCCGGTTGCGGCGGTCGACCTGGGTCATGGCTGCTGGCTCGCGGTGAGGATGAAGTCGGCACCGGGGGTACTCGGGGCGAGCGCCAGGGTGGCGTCGTTGGCCTCGGCCAGCTCGCGCGCGATGTACAGTCCGAGGCCGGTACCCTTGGGATGGGTGGTGAAGAAAGGTTCGAACAGGTGCGCCCGCATCGCCTCGTCGAAGCCCGGACCGTCGTCCTGCACGTGCAGCACGACCTTGGCGTGCGGCAGGGCCTCCGCCCACAGGCGCACCGCGCCGGGCGCGCCCGAGGCATGGCGGGCCGCGTTCGACAGCAGGTTGTCGAGGATCTGGTGCAGGTGGGCGCGGTCCATCGCCAGGGTCAGCGCAGGGTCGATCGCAAGCTCGTACAGCTGCGCCTCGGCGGGCTCGCGGAACACGCGCGCATCGAGGATCTCGCGCACGAAGGCGGCCAGGCGCAGGGCCTCGGGCATGGTCTGCTCGCGCCGGCCGAGGGCGAGCACGTCGCGGATCATGCGCTCGATACGGCGCGCATTATCGTTGATGATGCGCACCAGGCGCGCCTGCATGTCGGCGCGTTTTTCCTCGCCGAGCAGCTCGGCGGCCTGGGTCACCGCCGACAGCGGGTTGCGGATCTCGTGCGCCATGCTTGCGGTGAGGCGGCCGAGCGCGGCGAGCTTGATCTGCTGCAGCTGGCGCTGGATCTCCTCGTAGTCGGTTAGATACAGCAGGGTGTCGCCCTCGGCCGCGCTCCCCCGGTCGCCCTGCACGCGGCGGCAGCGCAGCAGGCGGCCGGCCGCACCCACCCGCATCAGACGCCCGTCCTCGCCCACCGCCGGCTGCAGCATGTCCTCCAGCCCGGCGTCGAGATCGGCGAGCGCGAGTCCGTCGAGCGCCCCGTCGCCGGCACGGGTCAGGCCGAGCATCTCGAGCGCCTGCGCGTTGGCGTGGAGGACGCGGCCGCGCGCGCCGACCACGATCACGCCGTCCTGCATGTCGCGCAGGATGTGGGCGCTCACCGCCTGCTGCTTGGCGAGCGCCACGCCGCGCTCGGCCGCTAGCGCGGCGTTGGCCTGGGCGCGCAGCGCGAGCAGGCGCGCGATCGCCGCGATGCCGAAAAAGCCGGCGCAAAAGATGCCGACCTGCAGGAACTCGACCGACTGCCCCCCACCGAAAAGCCGCGAGGCGTTCTCGACCAGCACTGCCAGGGTGGCGAGCGCGGCCGAGAACATCACCATGCGCCCTTCGCCGATCAGGCCTGCACCGGCGAGCATCACCATCATCAGCACCGGCATGCCGCTACGGTAGCCGCCGCTCACCCACATGATCGCCGCGAGCGCGACGATGTCGGCGAGCGCGAGCAGGGTCACGACGCGTTCGAAGCCGAGCCGTCGCACCGCGTCGGGGAAACCGAGACTGAGCACCGCGGCGAGGTAGCCGACCACCGCCACGAGGTAGAGGCGCGGGCTCTCGCTGCCGAGGCCGAGCGCCTCGCCGGCGACGAGGAAGAGACCGCCCAGGATCAGCCGGAAGACGTTGAGGTAACGCAGCGCACGCCGGCGCGCGCGGTCGGCCGCATCGACCGCGAAGGCGGCCGCTTCAATCGGGTCGCGGGCCGGCACGGCGATGTTCGTCGCAGCAATAGAAGGTTTCGCCGGCGCGCACGCCCTCGGACTCGGGCACGATCAGCCCGCAGTGTCGGCACTCGAGCATGACCTCTGGCTTGCCCAGGCGCCCGTCCTCGGCCTTGCGCCCGAGTCCGCCACGCGCCTTGAGGCGGCGCACCGCGCCGCGCGCCCACCAGATGCCGAACACGACAAGGATCAGGATGAGCAGGTTGCGCACGTTGGGGGCCGGATGGAAGTCGAGAACACCCGGATTCTAACATGCGCCCCCCGGCGCCCTCGGCCGCGCACGCCGTGCCTACCGCGCACCCGGCCGGTTTGCGACAATGCCGGTCCGCACCGCACCGAACCGCCGCCATGCCGAACTTCCCCGCGCCGATCGAGTCCCGCCTGCCGCACGTCGGCACGACGATCTTCACCGTGATGTCCCGCCTCGCCCAGGAATGCGGCGCGATCAACCTGTCGCAGGGCTTCCCCGACTTCAACGCCGACGACCTGCTGTTCGAGCGCGTCGCGCACTGGATGCGTGCCGGCCACAACCAGTACGCGCCCATGGCCGGCACCGCGGCGCTGCGCGCGGCGATCGCCGCCAAGGTCGAGACGCTCTACGGCACGGCCTACGACGTCGAGCGCGAGATCACCGTCACCGCCGGCGCCACCCAGGCGCTGTTCACCGCGGTGACCGCCTGCGTGCGCGCGGGCGACGAGGTCATCGTGTTCGAGCCGGTGTACGACTCCTACGTCCCCGCCATCGAGCTCGCCGGCGGCAAGGTCGTGCGCATGCGCCTGGCTGCCCCCGACTACCGCCCCGACTGGGACGCGGTGGCGGCGGCGATCGGGCCGCGCACGCGCATGATCATGATCAACACCCCGCACAATCCCACCGCCACGGTATGGACGCGGGACGATCTCGACCGCCTCGCGGCGCTGGTGCGCGGCACCGGCATCGTCGTGGTGGCCGACGAGGTCTACGAGCACATCGTCTTCGACGGCGCGGCGCACGCCTCCTGCGCCGCGCACCCCGAGCTCGCGCAACGCAGCTTCGTGGTGTCGAGCTTCGGCAAGACCTACCACATCACCGGCTGGAAGGTGGGCTACGTGCTCGCCCCGCGCGAGCTCATGGCCGAATTCCGCAAGGTGCATCAGTTCAACGTGTTCACCGTGAACACTCCGGTACAGCTCGCGCTCGCCGACTACATGGCCGACGCCTCGCGCCACCTCGGCCTGGCCGCGTTCTACCAGGCCAAGCGCGACTTCTTCCGCGCCGCGCTGGCCGCCTCGCGCTTCGAGCTGCTGCCCTCGCACGGCACCTACTTCCAGCTCGCGCGCTATGCGGCGATCTCCGACCTGGGCGACGCCGCCTTCTGCGAGCACCTGACCCGCAATGTCGGCGTCGCCGCGATCCCGGTGTCGGCCTTCTTCGCCGACGGCCGCGACGAACACGTGATCCGCTTCTGCTTCGCCAAGAACGAGGCCACGCTCGCCGCCGCCTGCGCCAAACTGGTGGCGCTCTAAGTCGCCCCGCCCCCCCTCCACGAGAGCGCCCCGATGTTCGAACAACCCATCCCCACCTTGCGCCGCGACGGCGAGGTCGTCCATGTCCTCGACCAGACCTTGCTGCCCTTCCGCACCGAGACCGTCGCGCTGCGCACCCTTGCCGAGGCCGCGCACGCGATCCGCAGCATGCAGGTGCGCGGCGCGCCGCTGATCGGCGCCACCGCGGCCTTCGGGGTGGCGCTCGCGCTCGCCGACGAGGGCGCCGACGACGCCACGCTCGCGCACGCGCTCGCCACCCTGGGTGCCACCCGGCCCACCGCGGTGAACCTGCACTGGGCGCTCGAGCGCATGCGCCTCGCGCTGCAGCCCTTGCCGCCCCCTGCGCGCGTCGAGGCGGCGTGGGCCGAGGCCGAGGCGATCCGCGCCGACGACACCGCGACCTGCGACGCGATCGGCCGCCACGGCGTGCGCCTGATCCGCGAGATCGCCGCCCGCCGTCCCGGCCCGGTGCGGCTGATGACGCACTGCAACGCCGGCTGGCTCGCCACCTGCGGCGCCGGCACCGCGCTCGCGCCGGTCTATGCGGCACAGGCCGAGGGCATCGCGGTCGAGGTCTTGGTGAGCGAGACGCGGCCACGCAACCAGGGCCTGCTCACCGCCTGGGAGCTGCGCGCCGCCGGCGTGCCTCACGTGCTCATCGCCGACAACGCCGCCGGCCTGCTGCTGATGCGCCACGAGGTCGACCTCGTCATCACCGGCGCCGACCGCATCGCCGCCAACGGCGACACCGCCAACAAGGTCGGCACCTACCTCAAGGCGCTCGCCGCCCGCGTCGCCGAGGTGCCCTTCCACATCGCCGCACCGCACTCCACGCTCGACTTCGCCTGCGCCGACGGCGCCGCCATCCCGATCGAGGACCGCGGCGCCGACGAGGTCCTGCACGTGCGCGGCGAGGCCGCCGACGGCGCCACCGCCGAGCTCGCGCTCGCCCCCGCGGGCACGCGCGCCGCCAACCCCGCCTTCGACCTCACCCCGGCTGCGCTCATCACCGGCATCGTCACCGAGCGCGGCATCGCCCGCCCGGGCGAGCTCGCCCGCCTCTACCCGGAGCAGGCGCGATGAGCGCCGGCGCGCCCGGCTGCATCCACGAGGAAGCCGGCTGGCGCGGCAGCGACGACCCGCGCGCGCGCCTGCTCCACACCCTGCGCGCGATGGGCGCGGCGCGGCTCAACGTCGGCACCTCGGGCAACGCCAGCCAGCGCCTCGAGGGCGGGCGCATGCTGATCAGCCCGAGCGGGATCCCCGCCGAGCGCTGCCGCACCGAGGACATGGTGGTCGTGGAGGCCGACGGCCGCTACGCCGGCGCGCGCGCGCCCTCGTCCGAATGGCCGCTGCACCACGACGTCTATACCGCCTTCCCGGCGGCCGGCGCGGTGCTGCACGCGCATGCGCCCTTCGCGACCGCACTCGCCTGCCAGCGCCTCGACATCCCTCCCTTCCACTACATGATCGCGCGCTTCGGCGGCACCACGGTGCGCTGTGCGCGCTACGCCACTTTCGGCACCCAGGCGCTGTCCGACGCCACCGTGGCGGCGCTGCAAGAGCGCAGCGCCTGCCTGCTCGCCAACCACGGCATGGTCGTCCTCGGCCGCGACCTCGAGCACGCGCTGGCGATGGCGATCGAGTTCGAGACCCTCTGCGAGCAGTACTGGCGCACCCTGCAGCTGGGCGAGCCGGTGCTGCTGTCGGAAGAGGAGATGGCCGAGGTGATCGAGCGCTTCAAGTGGTACGGCAAGCCACGCGCGTGACCCGACGACAAGTCGCATCGCGACTCGCATCGCTCCCACAAGACCGCCCAGCCGCCAGCGGCAACGATGAGCACGACGGTTTTCGTAGGAGCGACGCAAGTCGCGATTCAGCCGCCGACGAAAGCGATGTCCGTTGGCGCAGGCGGGCGACGAGACCCGCGCGCCAGAGGCGAACAGGCCCTCCGCTACCCCTCCAGCACCCGCAGCAGGCTCGCGGTGTCGTCCCGACCCCAGCCTGCGCCCATCAGCGCGTCGAGCTGCTGCCAAACCTGCGCCGCCACCGGCAGCGGCGCGCCGAGGCGGGCGGCCTCTTCCATCAGGATGGCGAAATCCTTGTGGTGCAGGCGGGCCTCGACGCCGGCGGCGAAGTCGCGCGCCACCATCTTCGCGCCCATCACCTCCAGCACCCGCGAGCCCGCCGACCCGCCAGCGAGCGCGCACAGCACCGCGGCCTGGTCCACCCCATGGGCGCCGGCGAGGCGGAAGGCTTCGGCGCAGGCCTGGATCGCCGACACCATGATCATCTGGTTGCAGGCCTTGGCCACCTGCCCGGCGCCCGGCGGGCCGATGTGCACGATGCGCTTGCCGAGCGCCTCGAGCAGCGGACGCACGCGCGCCAGCGTGGCGGCCTCGGCACCGGCCATGATCGCCAGCGTGGCCGCGCGCGCGCCCTGTCCGCCGCCCGACACCGGCGCGTCCACCCAGCCGACGCCGCGCGTGGCGTAGCGCTCCGCGAGCGCGCGCGCCGACGCCGGGGCGATCGTGCTCATGTCCACATGGACGGCCCCGGGCGCGAAGCCCTCGGCGAGTCCCTGCGGCCCGAAGGCGAGCGCTTCGACGTCAGCGCTCGCGGTGACGATGGTGATCACCACCTCGCTGCGCGCAGCCAGATCAGAAGGCGTCGCGCACAGCGCCACGCCCTCGGGCGACCAGCGCCGCCGCCGACTCCGGCCGCCGCGCCCACACCGCGAGCGCATGGCCCGCAGCGCGCAGGTGGCGAGCCATCGGCTCGCCCATCACGCCCAGCCCGATGAAACCGACCCTCATCGCCCCGCCCTCCGCCCTGCCTTCCGCCACGCTCACCGGACCACCCTCCTGTCGCTGCGCGACCTCCTCCCCGGGAGAGGGCAGCGCTTCCCTTCGGGCGGCCGTGCGGGCGCGCTCATTCACCCACCCCGCCGCTCATGCGCTCCAGCAGCTTCAGCATCGCCACCGAGTCTTCATCCCCCATCCCGCAACCCAGCATGCCGTTGAAGAGCTGCGCCGCGGCCGCAGCCGCGGGCAGCGCCACGCCGAGGCGGTGCGCCTCGCCCATGACGATGCGCAGGTCCTTCTGGTGCATCCAGGCCTTGAAGCCGGGCCGGAAGTTGCGCTCGAGCATGCGCTGGCCGTGGTTCTCCAGGATGCGCGAGTATGCGAAGCCGCCGAGCAGCGCCTCGCGCACCTTCGTGCCGTCCGCGCCGCTCTTGGCCGCGAAATTGAGCGCCTCGGCCACCGCCGCCACGCCCACCCCGGTGACGATCTGATTGCAGGCCTTGGCGACCTGGCCGGCACCGGCCTCGCCGATGCGGGTGATCGACTTGCCCATGGCTTCGAAGAGCGGCTGCACGTGCACGCAGGCCGCCGCGTCGCCGCCCACCATGATGGTGAGCGTGCCCGCAATCGCGCCCGGCTCGCCGCCCGAAACCGGCGCATCGAGCGCGATCACCCCGCGCGCCCCCAGGCGCTCGGCGATGGACTGCGCCACAGCGGGCGCGATCGTGCTCATGTCGATGTGGATGTGGCCGGGTGCGGCACCGTCGGCCACGCCCTCGGCGCCGAGCGTCACCTGCTCGACGTCGGGCGCGTCCGGCACCATGCTGATCGTCACCGCCGCGCGCCGCGCCACCTCGGCCGCACTCGCGCAGTCGCCCGCGCCGGCCTCGAGCAGCGGCCGCATCGAGTCGCGCCGCCGGCTCCACACCTGCACGCGATGGCCCGCTTTCAGCAAATTGAGCGCCATGGGCCGGCCCATGAGGCCGAGCCCGATGAATCCGACATCCATTCGTCGAGTCTCCACGGGATTGCTTGTTCTTCGGCGGGTGCGGCGGGTGCGGCGGGTGCGGCGCGTGGACACGCTGGTCGCGCGGCGCGAAGCTCGCCATAATCGACGCCATGAAATACGGTCCAATCATCAAGGAAATCGGGCGGGGCGCCAAGGGCGCCCGCGACCTCGACACGGCCGCCGCGGCGGCGCTCTTCGGCGACATCCTCGACGGCGTGGTGCCCGAACTCGAGCTCGGCGCCATCCTGCTCGCCTTCCGCATCAAGAGCGAGGCGCTGCCCGAGCTGCTCGGCTTCAAGCAGGCGATGGACGCGCGCACCGTGCAGGTGGCGGTGCCCGAGGGTCCGCGCTGCGTGGTGCTGCCGACCTACAACGGCGCGCGCCGCCAGGCCAACCTGATGCCGCTGGTGGCGCTGTTGCTCGCGCGCGAGGGCGTGCCGGTGCTTATCCAGGGCCGCCACGACTTCGAGACACGGGTGAGCCCCTTCGAGCTGCTCGCCGCGCTCGACCTGCATCCGGCCGTCGACACCGTCGAGGCTTCCGCACAACTCGCGCGGCGGCACATCGCCTGCATCGGTGTGGACAAGCTGCTGCCCGGGCTGGATCCGCTGCTCGCGCTGCGCCTGCGCATGGGCGTGCGTGCGAGCGGCCACACCATGGCCAAGCTGGTCGACCCCTGCCGCGGACGCAGCGTACGCGTGGTCGCGGTGACGCATCCCGAGTACCTCGAGCGCATGGACGCCTTCCTGCGCGCAGACGGCGGCCGCGCGATGCTGATGCGCGGCACCGAGGGCGAGATCTACGCCAATCCGCGACGTTGTCCGGAAATGAAGGTCTACGTGGATGGCGAGGCCAGAGTCGCTGTCCCCGCAGAGGAAGGCGGCGCCCCCCCGCTCGCCGGGCTGCCGGATACGCCCTCGGTGGCGGACAACGCGGCGTTGATCCGCGCCATGCTCGCGGGCGAGGTTCCCGTGCCGGCGCCGATCCGCGCCCAGGTCGCCGCCCTCGCATCCGTGGCCGCCTGAGCGCATCCGACCCGACTTCCCATCGTTCCCGAGCCGCTCCGCAAGTCGCGATGCGGCCGGGAGCCGGAGCAGCACGCGACGGCGCGGCCTGAAGCACCGTAATCGCGACTTGCGTCGCTCCTACAGCACTGCTTCGGAAGCGCGGCGGTTCCCGTAGGAGCGACGCAAGTCGCGATCGCAGCGGGGCTTCGGAGGAGCGGCGGTTCCCGCAGGAGCGACGCAAGTCGCGATCACGGCCGGGCTTCGGAAGCGCGGCGGTTCCCGCAGGAGCGACGCAAGTCGCGATATGGCCGGGCTACGGAAGCGCGGCGGTTCCCGTAGGAGCGACGCAAGTCGCGATCGCAGCGGGGCAAAGGAAGCGCGGCGGTTTTCGGGGCGACCGCGGCGCCTGTCCCGCGATCGCCGCCAGCGCGGACGAACCGCAGGTCTCTCTTCAGGCGGCCAGGCGGCCGGCGCGATAGTCGGCTACGGCTTGGTAGATCTCCTGCTCGCTGTTCATCACGAACGGGCCGTATTGCGCGATCGGCTCGCCGAGCGGGCGGCCGGCGATCAGCAGCACGCGGGCATCCTCGGTCGCCTCAATGCGCACGCCGTCGCGATCCGCGGCGTTGGCGAGGATCGCCATGTTGCGCACCGGCACCGCCACCTCGCCAAGCTTCACCTGCCCGCGGTACACGTAAACGAAGACGTTGTGGTCGGCCGCCAGGGGTTGCGCGAAGCTCGAACCGGCGGGCAGGTGCAGGTCGAGGTAGAGCGGCGCGGTGACCGTGCGGGTGACGGCGCCGGTCACGCCATGGCTCTCGCCGGCGATGACGGTGGCCTCGACGCCGGCGGAGGTGGTGAAGCGCGGCAGCTCCCCCGCGGCGAAGTCGCGATACCAGGGCGCGCTCATCTTGTCCTGTGCTGGCAGGTTCAACCAGAGCTGGAAGCCTTCCATCACGCCCTCTTCCTGCTGCGGGATCTCGGAGTGGATCACGCCGCGGCCGGCGGTCATCCACTGCACGCCGCCGTTCTCCAGCAGGCCCTCGTGGCCGGCGCTGTCGCGATGCAGCATGCGGCCGGCGATCATGTAGGTCACGGTCTCGAAGCCGCGGTGGGGATGGTCGGGGAAGCCGGCGATGTAGTCGTCGGCCTGGTCGCTGCCGAAGGCGTCGAGCATCAGGAAGGGATCGAGCCGGCGCTGCAGCGGCTGGGTGAGCACGCGGGTGAGCTTGACACCGGCACCGTCCGAAGTCGGATGGCCGGTCACGAGCCGCTCCACCGTGCGCGCACGCTGCACGGTCGCGGAGGGGATGCGGGGCTTGGGGGTCGTGCTCATCTGCGTGCTCCTCTGTCCGGGGTCGGGGGGGTGTGGGGCGGGTGGGCCCGCCCTCGTCGTTCAGGCGGGCCTCGCGACGCCGGCGGCGGTCGCGAGGCTCGTGCCGCAAGGGCTCAGGCGAGCGCGGCGGCGATGTCCGCCGCGGCCTCGGCGAAGCCCTGCTTCGTGGCCTCTTCACCCATGTTCAGGCCTTCGGCGTAGATGAAATGCACGTCGTTGATGCCGAGAAAACCGAGCAGGGTCTTCAGGTAAGGCGTCTGGGTGTCGGCCGCGGTACCGCGGTAGCGCCCACCGCGCGCAAAGGTGACATAAGCCTTCTTGCCCTTGAGCAGGCCCTCGGGACCGTTCTCGGTGTAGCGGAAGGTGACGCCGGCGCGAGCGATCGCGTCGATCCAGTTCTTGAGCTGGGTGGAGATGCCGAAGTTGTACATCGGCACGCCCAGCACAAGCACGTCGGCCGCCTGTACCTCGGCGACCAGCGCGTCGCTCTGCGCCACGCGCACCGCCTGCTCGGGGCTGCGCTGCTCGGCCGGGGTGAACAGGGCGCCGAGCGCGGCCTCGTCGATCGCCGGCGCAGGGTCGCGGGCGAGGTCGCGCACCACCACACGGGCGGCCGGCTCAGCGGCGACCAGGCGGGCGACAACTTCGCTGGCGAGGCGGGTGGAGTTACCGGCTTGGGAACGGGCGCTACCGTTGATCTGCAGGATGTTCATGTGCTTGTCCTCTGGCTTGGGGATGGGATGGATTGCAGTGTATTGGATGCCGGGGATTGCATTAAGCCCGTTCTACGCACATGATTGTTCCCTATATGGAACAAATCGACCCTAACGACCTGCTCGTCTTCGCCCGCGTGGTGGCCGAGGGCAGCCTGACCGCCGCGGCCGACAAGCTCGGCCTGCCCAAGTCCACCGTCTCGCGTCGGCTGTCGCGGCTGGAGGAGCAGCTCGGCGAGCGCCTGCTGCTGCGCACCACCCGTCGTCTCAACATCACCGAGTTCGGCGCCGCCCTGCTCGACCACGCACGCCAGCTCGAGAGCGAGGTCGAGGCGGTCGCGGCGCTCGCCGAGAGCCGCCAGGCGCGCCCGAGCGGGCGGCTGCGGGTGTCGATGCCGAGCGACTTCGCCAACCTGCTGCTCACCGACATGCTCGCCGCCTTCGCCGCGCTGCATCCCGCGGTGACGCTGGAGCTCGACCTGTCGCCACGCCGGGTGGACCTGCTCGGCGAGAACTTCGACCTCGCGATCCGCCTCGGCGACCTGCCGGACGACGCGCTGCTCGCCGCGCGCCGGCTGGCGGTGTTTCCGTGGGGGCTGTATGCCGCACCCGCCTATCTCGCCGAGCACGGCGAGCCGCAGGCACCGGACGACCTCCACCGCCATCGCGCGCTGCGCCTGCTCGCGCGCACCGGCGACGCGATCCGCTGGACCCTGCTGTGCGGCGATCAGCGCTGGGAAGGCGTGCCGCCGGGCTCGATCACGGCGAACTCCCCCGAGCTGCTGATCCGTTTCGCCTGCGCGGCTGCGGGCATCACCACCGTGCCCGAGTATTTCGCCGCGCCCCACGTGCAGCGCGGCGAGCTGCGCCGGGTGCTGCCCGACTGGCGTCCGCCCTCGATCGCCGCCTGGGCGGTGTTCCCGGGCCGGCGGCTGATGCCGGCGAAGACGCGAGCTTTCCTGGACATGCTGCAGGCGGCGCTGGGCGGCGATCAGCGCGGGTGAGAGGGCCCCGGGCTTGCCTCGCTCCCACGGAATGCACGGAGGCCGCCGACCTCCGCCGCCCACGGGGAACACCGCAAGCATGCACGGGTCCGAGAGCGCGGACGCCGCTCGCCTGCTCGCCTACAATGGCGCCCTTTCCCGGAAGATCGAATACGATGACCCTGCTACACCGCATCCTGAACCTGCCTGCGCGGGTGCTCTACCTCGCCCTGTTCCTGGTCGCCACCGGGCTGCTCGGCTTCGGCCTCTACCTGCAGCACGGCCTGGGCCTGGAGCCCTGCCCGATGTGCATCATGCAGCGCTACGCCTTCGCGACCGCCGCGCTGATCGCGCTGATCGCCGGTCTGCATGCACCTGGACGCGGCGGTGAGCGCATCTACGCGGTGCTGATCGGAGCGGCCGCGCTCACCGGCGGCATGATCGCCGCGCGTCAGAGCTGGATGCAGCTCAACCCGCCGCTGATCCCGGAGTGCGGCCCGGGGCTGGAGTTCATGCTCGAGAGCTTCCCGCTCGCGCAGGCCCTGCCGATGATCTTCCGCGGCGCGGGAGACTGCACCGTGATCGAATGGACTTTCCTCGGTCTGTCGATCGCGAACTGGTCGCTGGTGAGCTTCACCGCGACCGTGCTGTTCGCCGGCTGGATGCTGCTGCGGCGTAGCTGAACACTCAGTTGCAGCTCGCGGGGCCGTCCTTCACGCCCAGTTTGTGCAGGATGTTGACCAGCGGACAGATGCCGGTGAAGGCGCTCTGGAAGAGGTTGAGGCCGACGAAGCCGGTCACCCACAGGAAGTGCTTGCTGACGAAGAGCGGCGAGGCCTCGACGCCGAAGGCCAGCGAGGCCAGGACGAAGGCGCCGGCGAAGGCGCGCACGTATTCATTGGTGGTCATGCGGGATTCTCCTCGGGGTTCTCGAAGCTTGCGATGCGGCCACGCATGGCCGCGTAGTAGAGCACCGGGATCACCACCAGGGTGAGCACGGTGGACACGAAGATGCCGAAGATCAGGCTGATCGCCAGCCCGTTGAAGATCGGGTCGTCGAGGATGAACACCGCGCCGATCATCGCCGCCAGCGCGGTGAGTCCGATCGGCTTGGCGCGCACCGCGGCGGCGCGGATCAGCGCCTCGCCGAATTCCATCCCCGGCTTGCCATCCACCCCTCGCACCTGCTGATTGACGAAATCCACCAGCAGGATCGAGTTGCGCACGATGATGCCGGCGAGCGCGATCATGCCGATCATCGATGTGGCGGTGAATTGCGCGCCGAGCAGCGCATGACCGGGCATCACGCCGACGATGGTGAGCGGGATCGGCGCCATGATGATCAGCGGCACCAGGTAGCTGCGGAACTGCGCCACCACCAGCAGGTAGATCAGCACCAGGCCCACGGCGTAGGCCGCGCCCATGTCGCGGAAGGTCTCGTAGGTGATCTGCCACTCGCCGTCCCACTTCAACTGATAGCCGGCGTAGGGGTCGACGGGCTGGCGAATGAACCACTCGCCGAGCGTGCCGGCAAGCCCCCGGGTACCTTCGAGCGCCATGCCGTTCACGCGCGAGCGGATGTCGAACATGCCGTACAGCGGCGAATCCAGCTTGCCACCCATGTCGCCGGTCACGTACACCACCGGCAGCAGGTCCTTGCGGTAGAGGATCTGCTCGCGGCGCGTCTCGGCCACCTGCACCAGCTCGGAGAGCTTCACCCGCTGGCCGGCGTTGTCGCCGCCGCGCGCGCGCACCTGCATGGCGAGCAGGTCGGCGAGGTCGGACTGGCGCACCGCCGGCAGCTGGATGCGCACCGGGATCTCGTACTTGTTGTCGCCGCCATGCACCGGGGTGACGTTCTCGCCGGAGAGGCCGAGGCGTACGACCTCGACGATGTCGGCCTGCGCCACGCCCATGCGCGCGGCCTTGGCCTGGTCGACGCGCAGCACGAGCTTGGGCGCGTCCTCGTCCACCGTGTCGTCCACGCCGACGATGTCGGGGGTGTCTTCGAAGGCGGCACGAACCCGCTTCGCGACCGCCATCTGGCTGTCGTAATCCGGACCGTAGATCTCGGCCACGATCGGCGACAGCACGGGCGGCCCGGGCGGCACCTCCACCACCTTGGCGTTGCCGCCGTTGCGGAGGGCGATCGCGGTGACGGCGTCGCGCACCGACACCGCGATCTCGTGGCTCTGGCGCTCGCGCGCGGTCTTGTCGACCAGGTTCACCTGGATGTCGCCCTGTTCGGGGGCGCTCCTCAGGTAGTACTGGCGCACAAGGCCGTTGAAGTTGATCGGCGCCGCGCTGCCGGCGTAGGACTGCCAGTCGGTGACCTCGGGCACGGTGGCCAGATGTGCGCCGATCTCGTTCAACACGCGGGCCGTGTCCTCGACCGGCGTGCCGGCCGGCATGTCGAGCACGACCTGGAACTCGCTCTTGTTGTCGAAGGGCAGCATCTTCATGACCACGAGCTGCACCACCGGCAGCGCCACCGAGGCGCCGATGAGCGCGAACACGGCCAGCCACAGCATCAGGCGGTTGCGAGCGCCGCGGCGGGGGTCGAACATCGGCGTCATCACGCGACGGAAGAGGCCGTCGAGCCGCTTCGTAATCCGGTCTTCGCCACCATGCTGATGGGCGTCGACGTTCTTCAGCATCTTCTGCGCCAGCCAGGGCGTGACCACGAAGGCCACCACCAGCGAGATGAACATGCCCATCGAAGCGTTGATCGGGATGGGGCTCATGTAGGGACCCATCAGCCCGGTCACGAAGGCCATCGGCAGCAGCGCCGCGATGACGGTGAAGGTGGCGAGGATGGTAGGGCCGCCGACCTCGTCGACCGCCCTGGGGATCAGTTTCCACAGCGCCGTGTCGGGCTCGAGGGTGTGCCAGCGGTGGATGTTCTCCACCACGACGATGGCGTCGTCGACCAGGATGCCGATCGAGAAGATGAGCGCGAACAGCGACACCCGGTTGAGCGTGAAGCCCCAGGCCCAGGAGGCGAACAGCGTCGCCGCGAGCGTGAGCGACACCGCGATGCCGACGATGATCGCCTCGCGCCGGCCGAGCGCGAAGAACACCAGCGCCACCACCGCGGCGGTGGCGAAGGCGAGCTTGCCGATGAGCTGCTTGGCCTTGTCGTTGGCAGTCTTGCCGTAATCGCGCGTGACGGTGAGCTCCACGCCCTCCGGGATGAGGCTGCCACGCAGGTTCTCCAGGCGCTGCATCGCCGCGCGGGCGACATCGGCTGCGTTGGCGCCGGGCTTCTTCGACAGCGCCAGGGTGACCGCCGGGAAGAGGCCGTGCTGATCGATGCCGCGCTCCGAGGCGGCGGCGCCGGTGCCGAACCAGACGTACTGCGCGGGCTGGTCGGGGCCGTCGACGACCTCGGCGACGTCGCGCAGGAAGACCGGTCGGCGCTCGGAGACGCCCACGACCAGGTTGCGCACGTCCTCGGCGGACTCGAGGTAGGTGCCGGTCTGCACCAGCACTTCCTTGTTGCCCGCGACCAGGCTGCCCGCCGGCTGCGAGGCGTTGGCGAGCTGCAGCGCGCCGCGCAGGTCCTGCGCGGTGACGCCGTGCGCGTTCATGCGCTCGATGTCCATGTCCACCCGGATCACGTGGCCCGGGCCGCCGATGGTGGCGACGTCGCGGGTGCCGGGGATGCGCTTGAGCTCGGTCTCGATCGCACGCGAGACCTGCTGCAGCGAGAAGGCGGCACGTTCGGGATCGGCGGTCCACAGCGTGAAGCTGACGATGGGCACATCGTCGATTCCCTTGGGCTTGATCAGCGGCTGGCCGACGCCGAGCTGTGGCGACAGCCAGTCGGCATGCGAGTCCACCGTGTCGTAGAGCCGGACCAGCGCGGTCTGGTTGGGCACGCCGACCTCGAACTGCACGGTGATCACCGCCATGCCGGGGCGCGACACGGTGTAGACATGCTCGACGCCCGCCATGCGCGACAACACCTGCTCGGCCGGCCGTGCCACCAAAGCCTCGACGTCGCGTGCCGAGGCCCCCGGGAAGGGCACCAGCACGTTGGCCATGGTGACGTCGATCTGCGGCTCTTCTTCCTTGGGTGTGATCAGCGTGGCGAAGATGCCGGCCAGCAGCAGCACCAGCGCCAGCAGCGGGGTGATCGCGTTGCGCTGGAAACCGGCCGCGATACGGCCGGAGATGCCGAGGGACTTTTCCATGGTCGCCTTCCGGCTCAGCGCGCGGCCGCGCGGGCCTGGATGCCGGCCTGCACCGGGTCGAGGGCGAGGGTCTCGTCCCCGCCGAGACCGGAGAGCACCTCGACCCACTCGCCGCCGGGGAGCGCGCGGCCGAGACGGATCTGGCGCAGCGTGAAGCCGCCCTGCCCGTCGGCGGCGTAGACGGCGGTGAGCTCGCCGCGACGCAGCACGGCGGCAACCGGGATCACGGTCGGCCCGGCGGTGCTTGCAGCGGCGGCCGTGCCCTGGAAATGCACGCGCGCGAAGCTGCCGGGGAGCACATCCTCGATGCCGGCCGGCAGGTCCACGCGCACGCGCACGGTGTGGGTGCGCGCGTCGGCGGCGGGCAGCACCGTGACCGCGGCCGCCTCGACGATGCGCCTGCTGGCGGGCAGTTCGACCCTGGCGCGCAGCGGGCCGGCACCCAGCTCGGCGAGACGCTGCGGGGCGAGATCGGCCACGGCGCGCATCTGCGCGGGGTCATACACGGTGAGCAGGTTGCGCCCGGGCTGTGCCATCTCGCCGGGCTCGATGTGGCGCGCGGCGACGAGGCCGTCGAGCGGCGACACCACGCTGGTGTAGCCCTTCACGGTGGCGGCCTGCTCGCGCTGGGCGCGCGCGGCGCGCACCTGAGCCTCGGCGGCCTGGAACTGCGCGCGCGCGTTGTCGAGCGCCGACTGGCTGAGGAACTTGCGCTCGACCAGGCTGCGCGCGCGCTGGTATTCGGCCCGCGCGTTGACGAGCGCGCTCTCGGCCTGGGCAATGCCGGCATCGGCCGCGGCGACGGCGGCGGCAACCTCGGCCGGGTCGATGCGCGCCAGCACCGCGCCCCTGCGCACGCGATCGCCGGCGTCCACGGAGAGCTCGAGGATGCGACCGGGCATCTGCGCAGCCAGGGTGGACTGGCGCACGGCCTCGATGGTGGCCTCGGCGACGATCGCGGGGACGACCGCGCGTGCCTCGACGCGGACGGTGGGAAGCTCCGCACGCACCCCGCCGGAAGTGACGGTCAACAGGCTCAGGACAAGAACAGCCAGGAGACGGGCAGGAACGGAGAGCATGATCGGCTTCATAAGAATAAGTATATTCTTATATTGAAGGCCGTCAAGGAATACCCCTCGAGAACCGCGAGAGACGGCACTACTGCAGGCAGGAGCGACGCGAGTCACCATCCCGCCGACACCGCGGCAGCGCCGCGGATTGCGCGCGCCGTCGGGTCGGGCCTCAGCCCAGGCAGCCGAGCGCGTAGTCGGCCATCGCGGCGACCACCGGGTCGGCCTCGCCCGCGGCGGTCGCGAGGGTGATCTCGCAGCCGGGGTGGGCGGCGCGCGCCTCCTCCAGCAACACCGGCAGATCGCGCTTGAGGTGGCCGCCCTGGGCAAGGAAGATCGGCACCACGGCCACTTTGTGCGCGCCCTCGGCGGCGAGCGCGGCGATCGCCTCGGGCAGGGTCGGGGACATGAATTCGAGGAAGGCGAGTTCGACGCGCGGCGCCCCCGGACGGGCGAGCGCCGCATCGCGGATGCGCCGCATCGGCCCGGCCCACTCGGGGTCGCGGGCGCCGTGGCCGAAGAGGACGATGGCGGAAGCGGACGGATTGGCTGCGTTCATGCGGAAGGCTCCGGGGTAGCGTCGCGCGCAGGCGCATCGGCCTGACGCAGCAGGTGTTCGAGTGCGCGCGCCGCACACAGCAGGCCGACGCTGGCGGTCACCGCCATGCTCGAGCCGTAGCCGGCGCACGCCAGCCCCTGGGGGGCGGACGCGGCGCCGGGATGGGCCGCGTCGCAGGCATCGACCGCGGGAAAGTGCAAGGGTTCGGTGGAGAACACCGCCTCGATGCCGAATTTCTTCTTCGGGTCGCGGGGGAAGCCGTGCTCCTTGCGCAGGCGAGCGCGCACCTTGGCGAGAAGCGGATCCTGCAGCGTACGCGCGAGGTCGTCCATGCCGATGCGCGCAGGGTCGCGCTTGCCGCCGGCCCCACCCGCCATCACCAAGGGGATGCGGCGCTCCCTGCAGGTCACCGCGATCGCGACCTTGGCGCGCACGTTGTCGATCGCATCGATCACCAGATCGAAGCCGTGCAGCAACTCGGCGGCGTTCTCCGGGGTGAGGAAATCCTCGATCGTGTCCACCCGGCAGGCCGGGTCGATACCTGCGATGCGCGTCGCCATGGCGCTCACCTTGGCCATGCCGAGGGTGTCCTCGAGCGCATGGGCCTGGCGGTTGATGTTGGATTCGGCGACATGGTCGAGGTCGATCAGGGTCAGCCGCCCCACCCCGCTGCGCGCGAGCGCCTCGGCGGCCCACGAGCCGACGCCGCCGATGCCGATCACGCAGGCGTGCGCGCCCGCGAGGCGCGCGGCCGCGCCCTCGCCGTAAAGACGGTCGATGCCGCCGAACCGGCGCGCACGGTCGGTCGTGGCCGAAGTCATGGCAGGCTCAGGCACCGGTGGCGCCAGTCTGGCGGCTGTCCAGCCACACCCCCAGGCCCTGGGCGTTGAGCTCGAGGTCCATGCGCAGCAGCTCGAGCGTCTCCTCCTCGCCGAGCGCCCAGTTCTGGCGCGCGGCCTCCTCGCGGAAGATCTGCTCCAGCCCGGCGACGATCTCGACGTGACGGGCGACGCCGTCGCCGCGCGCGGCCTCAGCCACCGCGAGCATGGTGTCGATCAGGCGGTGCAGGTCGGCACCGAGGCGATCGACCTCACCGACGCGGCTGTAGTGCGTCAGGTACATCGCCTGCGGCCGCATCGCCAGCATGCGATCGATCGAGGCGTGCATGCCCTCGGGGTCGAACTGCGTCGGCGTGGTGGTCGGCACCACGAAGGCGCGGCCATCCACGTCGAGTTCGCGGTAAGACAGGCCGAAGGTGTCGCCGGTGAAGAAGGCACGCGCGACCGAGTCCCAGATGCAGATGTGGTGGCGGGCGTGGCCCGGGGTGTCGAACACCCGCAGCATGCGGCTGCCTACATGGATTTCGAGGCCGTCGGTGGCCGGCACGATGCGCTCGGCCGGCACCGGCACGAGCTGGCCATACAGGTCGAAGGCGCGCTCCGGGCCATACACCGCGCAGGTGGCCTCCCACAGCTTGCCCGGGTCGATCATGTGGCGCAGACCGCGCGGATGCACCAGCAGCCTCGCCTGCGGCAGCGCGCACATCAGGCTGCCGGCACCGCCGGCGTGGTCGAGGTGGATGTGGGTCAGCAGCACCCAGTCCACCGCCTCGGGGGCGATGTCGAGCGCGGCGAGCGCACCGAGGATGCGCGGCACCGAGGCGTTGCTCGCGCTATCGACGATGGCGGCGCGCCCGTCCTGCACGATCACGTGGATGGCGGCGAGCTGCGGCCGGCCGTAGCCGGAGTCGATCGCATGCACGCCGTCGCCGTAGTGGATCAGGTCCTTCATTGTTCCTCCCGAATGGCCGGTTCGCTGCCGCGCCTGTCGATGTGAAACGGGCGAGCGTACGCGTCGCGTCGCCCGCCCGGCAGTCGGCGGAGCGCAGGACGCGCTCCAGGCATCCGTCAGAACGGAATGTCGTCGTCGAAGTCGCCGAAGCCGCCCGACTGCTGCGGCGGCGCCGACTGCGGCTGCGTGCGCTGCGCGGGGGCTGCGGGCTGGCGGGCCGGCGCGGATTGGGCGCCGGCATCCCAGCCACCGCCCTCGCCGCCGCGCATCGGCGCATCGCCGCCTTCGCGGCGGCCGAGCATCTTCATCTCGTCGGCGCGGATCTCGGTGGTGTAGCGGTCCTGGCCGCTCTGGTCCTGCCACTTGCGCGTGCGCAGGCTGCCCTCGATGTACACCTGGCTGCCCTTGCGCAGGTACTGGCCGGCGATCTCGGCGAGCTTGCCGAAGAAGGCGACGCGGTGCCATTCGGTGGCCTCGCGGCGCTCGCCGGTGTTCTTGTCCCGCCAGGTCTCGGTGGTGGCCAGGCGGATGTTGCAGATCGCGTCGCCGGAGGGGGCGAAGCGGCTTTCCGGATCGGCGCCGAGGTTGCCGATCAGGATCACTTTATTGACGGATGCCATCCGGATCTCCTTTGCATGCGTTTGCCGGCCGCGTCGGGCGTGCCGGCGGTGAGTATGGTGAAGCCGGGCTCAGCGCGGCGCGCCGGCCGGAGCCGCGCGCAGCGGCGGGGGATTCATCGTGCTCGCCAGTGCGAGCCAGAGCAGCGCGAGCGCCGCGCACGACAGGCTCACCGCGGCCGGGCCGAAGGTCTGCCCCAGCCAGCCGCCGAGCACGCCGCCGAGGAACAGGCCGATCGACTGCAGGGTGTTGTAGACGCCCAGCGCCGTGCCCTTGGAGCCGGGCGGCGCGATACGCGAGATCCACGACGGTTGGGTGGCCTCGAGCACGTTGAAGGAGATAAAGAAGAGCGTCAGCAACAATGCCAATGGTATCAATCCGTCACCGAAAAGCCACAGCCCGATCTGCACGACGGCGAGCAGGACGATGGCGGCATTGAACACCGGCTTGAGCTTGTCGTGGCGCTCGGCGACGATCACCGCCGGCACCATGACCACGAAGGACAGCAGCACCGCCGGCAGGTAGACCTTCCAGTGCTCGGGCACCGGCAGGCCGCCGCCGGAGACCAGGGCCGAGGGCACCATCACCCACATCGTGGTCTGGATGAGGTGGAGCGCGAACACGCCGAAGTTGAGCCGCATGAGCTGGCCGTCGCGCAGCACGTCGATGAGCCGGCCGGTGGCGCGCGGCACCGGCGGAGCGACCGGCACCGCCCACAGCAGAACCCCGATCGCACCCGCGGCAAGCACGGCGGTGAGCCAGAAGATGCCATCCATGCCGACGGCGGCGTAGAGCAGCGGTGCCGCCACCATCGAGAGCGCGAACACCAGGCCGATCGAGGAGCCGATCATCGCCATGACCTTGGTGCGGTGCTGGTCGCGGGTGAGGTCGGCGGCGAGCGCGGTGACCGCGGCGGAGATCGCCCCCGCACCCTGCAGCACGCGGCCGACGATGATCATGTGGATGCCGTCGGCGAGCGCCGCGACCACGCTGCCGAGCACGAACAGCACCAGGCCGAAGACGATCACCGGCTTGCGGCCGAAGCGGTCGGAGGCGGCGCCGTAGGCGATCTGCAGGCAGGCCTGGGTGAGGCCGTAGGCGCCGATCGCCAGGCCCACCAAGGTGAGGTCGCCGCCCCCGGGGATGGTGGCGGCGTGCACCGCGAACACCGGCAGGATCAGGAACAGGCCGAGCATGCGCAGCGCGAAGATCGCCGCCAGGCCCATGCCGGCGCGGCGTTCTTCGCGCGTCATGGGGTCGCGTGCGGGAACGGACATACGGAGGAACCGGCTTCGAGAAAGACCGCGATTCTACCATCCCGCCCCGCGCTGCGCGGACCGCCTTGGCCTTGCGGCGGCTTCCCGGCGTATATTGGGCAGTTCGCCTTTCCCTGCTCGCAGCCATGGACCAGATCCGCATCCGCGGTGCCCGCACCCACAACCTCAGGAACGTCAGCCTCGACCTGCCGCGCAACCGGCTGACCGTGATCACCGGCCTGTCGGGCTCGGGCAAGTCCTCGCTCGCCTTCGACACCCTCTACGCCGAGGGCCAGCGCCGCTACGTCGAGTCGCTGTCGGCCTACGCCCGCCAGTTCCTGCAGCTGATGGAAAAGCCCGACGTCGATCTGATCGAGGGCTTGTCGCCGGCGATCGCGATCGAGCAGAAGGCGACCAGCCACAACCCGCGCTCCACCGTCGGCACGGTCACCGAGATCCACGATTACCTGCGCCTGCTCTACGCGCGTGCCGGCACGCCGCACTGCCCCGACCATCCGCAGCACGCGCTCGAGGCGCAGAGCGTGGCGCAGATGGTGGACCACGTGCTGGCACTGCCCGAGGACACGAAGCTGATGATCCTCGCCCCGGTGGTGGCCGGGCGCAAGGGCGAGCAGGGCGACCTGTTCGCCGATCTGCGCGCGCAGGGTTTCGTGCGCGTGCGCGTCGACGGCGAGGTGATGGAGCTCGACGCCCTGCCCCCGCTCGAGAAGGGGCGCCGCCACGACGTCGAGGTCGTGATCGACCGCGTCAAGGTGCGCACCGATCTGCGCGGCCGCCTCGCGGAGTCCTTCGAGACCGCGCTGACCCACGCCGACGGGCGCGCGCTCGCGGTGGAGATGGACTCGGGTCGCGCACACCTGTTCTCCGCGCGCTTCGCCTGCCCGGTGTGCGCCTTCGCGCTCGCCGAGCTCGAGCCGCGCCTGTTCTCCTTCAACAACCCGGCGGGCGCCTGCCCGAAGTGCGACGGGCTGGGCGAGGTCGAGTTCTTCGATCCCGCACGCGTCGTGGTCCATCCCGAGCTGTCGCTGGCCTCGGGCGCGATCCGCGGCTGGGACCGGCGCAACCAGTTCTATTTCCAGATGCTGGCGAGCCTCGCGGCGCACTACGCCTTCGACATCGAGACGCCCTGGCAGGATCTGCCGGCGCGCGTGCGCGAGATCGTGCTCGATGGATCGGGGCGGACGAAGATCGCCTTTCGCTACATGGCCGACAACGGCCGCATGGTGCTCAAGGAGCATCCCTTCGAGGGCATCCTCCCCAACCTGGAGCGCCGCCTGCGCGAGACCGACGCGGTCGCGGTGCGAGAGGAGCTGTCGAAGTACCGCGCCACCCGCCCCTGCCCCGCTTGCCACGGCACCCGCCTGCGCAGCGAGGCGCGCCACGTGCTCGTCGGCGGGCGGGCGCTGCACGAGGTCGGCCACATGCCGCTCGGCGAGTGCCGCACTTTCTTCGCCACGCTGCAACTCGCCGGCGCGCGCGCCCAGGTGGCCGAGCGCATCGTGCGCGAGATCGCCGACCGCCTCGGCTTCCTGATCGACGTGGGCCTCGACTACCTCTCGCTCGACCGCTCCGCCGACACCCTCTCGGGCGGCGAAGCGCAGCGCATCCGCCTGGCGAGCCAGATCGGCTCGGGTCTGACCGGGGTGATGTACGTCCTCGACGAGCCTTCGATCGGCCTGCACCAGCGCGACAACGACCGCCTGCTGGCCACGCTCGCGCGCCTGCGCGACCTCGGCAACACGGTGATCGTGGTCGAACACGACGAGGACGCCATGCGCAGCGCCGACTATCTGGTGGACATGGGCCCGGGCGCGGGCGAGCACGGTGGCGAGGTGGTGGCGCACGGCACGCCGGACGAGGTCATCGCCTCACCGCGTTCGGTCACGGGCGACTACCTCTCCGGCCGGCGCAGCATTGCAATCCCGGCGCAGCGCACGCGCCCCCACCCGGAGCGCCAGCTGCGCATCGTCGGCGCGCGCGGCAACAACCTGAAGACGGTGGAGGTGTCGCTGCCGGTGGGGCTCCTCACCTGCATCACCGGGGTGTCGGGCTCGGGAAAGTCGACGCTGATCAACGACACCCTGGCACGCGTCGCGGCCCACCGGCTCAACGGTGCCGCCACCGAGCCCGCGCCACACGATGCGATCGAGGGCCTGCAGCACTTCGACAAGCTGATCGACGTCGATCAGTCGCCGATCGGGCGCACCCCACGCTCCAACCCGGCGACCTACACCGGCCTGCTGACCCCGATCCGCGAGCTCTTCGCCGGCGTGCCCGAGGCCCGCGCGCGCGGCTACAGTCCGGGGCGCTTCTCGTTCAACGTGCGCGGCGGGCGTTGCGAGGCCTGCCAGGGCGACGGCCTGGTCAGGGTGGAGATGCACTTCCTGCCCGACATGTACGTGCCCTGCGACGTCTGCCACGGTCGCCGCTACAACCGCGAGACCCTCGAGATCCGCTACAAGGGGCGGACGATCGACGAGGTGCTGGGGATGACCGTCGAGCAGGCCCTGGGTTTCTTCTCCGCGGTGCCGAACGTGGCGCGCAAACTGGAGACGCTGATGGACGTCGGCCTGGGCTACATCCGCCTCGGCCAGAGCGCCACCACCCTGTCGGGCGGCGAGGCGCAGCGCGTCAAGCTCGCGCTCGAGCTGTCGCGCCGCGATACCGGGCGCACCCTGTACATCCTCGACGAGCCGACCACCGGCCTGCATTTCCAGGATATCGAGATGCTGATCGCAGTGCTGCAGCGCTTGCGCGCGCACGGCAACACGATCATCGTGATCGAGCACAATCTCGACGTGATCAAGACCGCCGACTGGCTGATCGACATGGGCCCGGAGGGCGGCGGCGGTGGCGGCATGGTGGTGTGCTGCGGCACGCCCGAAGAGGTCGCCGCGCATCCGGCGAGTCATACCGGCCTGCACCTGCGCAGGGTGCTCGGGGGCTGAGCCCCGGCCGATCCACCC
This sequence comes from Thauera sp. SWB20, assembly GCF_000831325.1. Taxonomy (NCBI): domain Bacteria; kingdom Pseudomonadati; phylum Pseudomonadota; class Betaproteobacteria; order Rhodocyclales; family Zoogloeaceae; genus Thauera; species Thauera sp. SWB20. The sequence continues at coordinate 213,720 of NZ_JTDM01000018.1, forward strand.
CACCGGGCTTCCGCGCCCCTTTGCGGCGCCCGAGCGGTGCGCCGCGAGTTACTCAACCGGCTTCGTAGCCCTGCGGGTTGCCGCTCTGCCAGCGCCACGCATCCACGCACATCGCCTGCAGGTCTCGTTGCGCCTTCCAGCCGAGCACCTGCTCGGCGCGCGCAGGGTCCGCCCAGCACGCGGCGATATCGCCCGGACGGCGCGCGACGATGTCGTAGGGGACCGGTCGCCCGCTCGCCGCCTCGAAGGCGCGCACCATCTCCAGCACGCTGTAGCCGCGCCCGGTGCCGAGGTTGAGCGTCGTCACGCCGGGGAGTTCGTCGATGCGCTCGAGCGCGCGCAAATGGCCGAGCGCCAGGTCGACCACGTGGATGTAGTCGCGCACCCCGGTTCCGTCCGGCGTCGCGTAGTCGTCGCCGAAAACGCGCAAGCGCGGCAGGCGGCCGACCGCGACCTGACTGACGAAAGGCATCAGGTTGTTGGGCAGGCCGTCGGGATCCTCGCCGATCCGACCGCTCGCGTGTGCCCCGACAGGGTTGAAGTAACGCAGCAGCACCACGTTCCAGCGTGGATCCGAGGCGGCGAGATCACGCAGGATCTGCTCGCCCATGAGCTTGGTCCAGCCGTAAGGATTGGTCGCCGTAGTCGGGAAATCCTCGCGGATCGGCACCGAGGCCGGGTCGCCATACACCGTCGCCGACGAACTGAACACCATGCGCCGGCATCCCGCTGCGTCCATGGCCTGCAGCACCGACAGCAGTCCATGCAGGTTGTTGTCGTAATAGGCCAGCGGTTGGGACACCGACTCGCCCACGGCCTTCTTGGCGGCAAAGTGGATCACCGCCGCCACCTCGTGCTCGCCGAAGACCCGCGCGAGCACGCCATGGTCCCGCACGTCGCCCTCCACGAAGCCGGTCAGCGGCTTGCCTCCGAGCTCTTCGATCCGCCGCACCGCCTCGAAGGACGCGTTGGAGAGGTCGTCCACCACCACCACGTCCTGCCCGGCGCCGAGCAACTCGACGCAGGTATGCGAGCCGATGTAGCCCGCACCGCCGGTCACCAAGGTCACTGCCATCGTTCCATCCTCCTGTCCTGTCCGCCCGCGGGCGCGCTGCGCTCGACCCTAGCACGCACAGGCGAAAAAAAACCGGGCCTGAGCCCGGTTCTTCATACGAGTCGCGCGTTTCACGCGGCCTCGGCTTCCTCGACTTCCACCGCTTCGACGTCCGGACGGTCGAGCAACTCGACGTAGGCCATCGGGGCGTTGTCGCCATCGCGGAACCCACACTTCAGGATGCGCAGGTAGCCGCCGTTGCGGGTGGCGTAGCGCGGACCCAGCTCGTCGAAGAGCTTGACGACCATGTCGCGATCGCGCAGGCGGTTGAAGGCCAGGCGGCGGTTGGAGAGGCTGGGCTTCTTGCCCAGGGTGATCATCGGCTCGACCACGCGGCGAAGTTCCTTCGCCTTCGGAAGGGTCGTCTTGATCAGCTCATGACGCAGCAGCGAGTTGGCCATGTTGCGGAACATCGCCTGGCGGTGGCTGCTGGTACGGTTCAGCTTGCGAAGACCATTACGGTGACGCATTTCAATTCCTCACTTGCCCGGCGACTCAACCGAGCTTTTCAAGCCCGGCCGGCGGCCAGTTTTCCAGTTTCATGCCAAGCGTCAGCCCGCGGGAGGCCAACACTTCCTTGATCTCGTTGAGCGACTTGCGGCCCAGGTTCGGGGTCTTCAGCAGCTCGGTCTCGGTACGCTGGATCAGGTCGCCGATGTAGTAGATGTTCTCGGCCTTCAGGCAGTTGGCCGAGCGCACCGTGAGCTCCAGATCGTCGACCGGGCGCAGCAGCACCGGGTCGATGGTCGGCGAAGCCGCCTCGACGCGCTCCGGTGCCGTCCCCTCGAGGTCGGCGAACACGGAAAGCTGGTCCATGAGAACCCGGGCGGCGTAGCGAATCGCCTCTTCCGGGTCGACCGCACCGTTGGTCTCGATGTCGATGATCAGGCGATCCAGGTCGGTACGCTGCTCGACGCGAGCGCTCTCGACAAGGTAGCTGACGCGACGCACGGGACCGAAGGAGGCATCGAGCACGACGCGACCGATGGACTTGCTCTCCGCGTTCTCGGGACGCGAATTGCCCGGCACGTAGCCGCGGCCTTCCTCGACCTTGATCTGCATGTCGAGCTTGCCGCCCGGCGCGAGGTGGGCGATCACGTGGTCGGGATTGATGATCTCGACGTCGTGACCGACCTCGATGTCGGCCGCAGTCACCACACCCTCGCCTGCCTTGGCGAGACGGACGGTGACCTCGCTGCGCCCGTTGAGCTTGAACACCACGCCCTTCAGGTTGAGCAGCAGATCGACGATGTCCTCGCGGACGCCGTCGAGCGTGGAGTACTCGTGAAGCACCCCTTCGATCGTCACTTCGGTCGGCGCATGGCCGGGAAGCGACGACAGGAGGATGCGCCGAAGCGCATTCCCCAGCGTGTGACCGAAACCGCGCTCGAACGGCTCCATCGTCACCCGCGCCTGAACGGGCGAGGTGCTCTGGACGTCGATGATGCGCGGTTTCAGCAGTGCATTGCTTTGCATCAGCATTTCCTCGGAACTAGAAGAGGATCAGCCCCCCGCTCAGCGGGAGTACAGTTCCACGACCAGGCCTTCGTTAATCGTCGGGGGCAGTTCGCTGCGCACCGGATAGGCCTTGAACGTGCCCTTGCCGGCCTTCGCGTCCACCTCGAGCCACTCGGGGAAGCCACGCGACTCGGCGGCCTCGAGGGCGGCCTTGACGCGCAGATGACCACGCGCACGCTCGGTCAGCTCCACCACGTCGCCCGGACGAACCACATACGACGGAATGTTGACGCGCTTGCCATTGACCAGCACGCCGTTGTGACGCACCACCTGGCGCGCCTCTGCACGCGAGGCACCGAAGCCCATGCGATACGCGACGGCATCCAGGCGACCTTCGAGCAGCTGCAGAAGATTCTCGCCGGTCTGGCCGCGGCGGCGGTCGGCTTCGGCATACACCTTGCGGAACTGGCGCTCGAGCACGCCGTAGATGCGGCGGATCTTCTGCTTCTCACGCAGCTGGACGCCGTAGCCCGACAGGCGCTGGCCGGAGCGCTGGCCATGCTGGCCGGGCGCGTAGGCGCGACGCTCGATGGAGCACTTGTCGGTAAAGCACTTTTCGCCCTTCAGAAACAGCTTTTCGCCTTCGCGACGGCACTGACGGCACTTGGGATCGAGATTACGAGCCACTTATCAACTCCTTGTCAGATACGGCGCTTTTTCGGCGGACGGCAGCCGTTGTGCGGAATGGGGGTGATGTCCGTGATGCTGGAAATCTTGATCCCCAGCGCATTGAGCGCACGAACCGAGGATTCGCGGCCCGGGCCGGGGCCCTTGATGCGAACCTCGAGATTCTTGATGCCACATTCCTGCGCCACCTTGCCCGCAGCTTCGGCCGCAACCTGCGCGGCAAACGGCGTGCTCTTGCGCGAACCCTTGAAGCCGGCGCCACCCGAAGTCGCCCACGACAGGGCGTTGCCCTGGCGGTCGGTGATGGTGATGATGGTGTTGTTGAAGCTCGCGTGAACGTGCGCGATACCTTCGGCGACGTTCTTCTTGACCTTCTTGCGAACCTTGGTTCCAGTCTTAGCCATTATCGGATCCTATTACTTCTTGCCGGCGATCGGCTTGCGCGGACCCTTGCGGGTACGGGCATTGGTGCGGGTGCGCTGACCGCGAAGCGGCAGGCCACGACGGTGACGGACGCCGCGGTAGCAGCCCAGGTCCATCAGTCGCTTGATGTTCATCGTGACTTCACGACGCAGGTCGCCTTCGACCACGAAGCGCGCGACTTCATCACGCAGCTTCTCCATGTCGGACTCGGTGAGATCCTTGATCTTCACCGAGCGAACGATGCCGGCAGCGTCGCAAATCTTCTGAGCACGCGAACGGCCGATCCCATAGATGGCGGTCAGCGCGATCTCGGCATGCTTGTGATTGGGAATGTTTACCCCAGCAATACGGGCCATCCGTATACCCCGAAACGAAAAACGTTAAATTCTAATGCCTGCGGTCGAGTAGATCAACCCTGGCGTTGCTTGTGCCGCGGATCGCTGCAAATGACGCGAACCACACCCTTGCGGCGGATGATCTTGCAGTTGCGGCAGAGCCGCTTGACTGAGGCCTGGACTCTCATGGTCTTGCTCCTGTTTCTTTAAGCTTCACTTGGTCCGGAAAACGATCCGGCCCTTGGTCAGGTCATAGGGGGTGAGCTGCACGGTCACCTTGTCCCCGGGGAGGATCCGGATGTAGTGCATCCGCATCTTTCCGGAGATGTGTCCAAGGACCATGTGACCGTTTTCGAGCCTGACGCGGAACGTTGCATTGGGAAGGTTCTCAGTGACCTCACCTTGCATCTCGATGACATCTTCCTTCGTCATGCGCTCACCTGCCGGGCAGACCCGCCCCCTTGAAATTCGCCTTTTTCAGCAGACTCTCGTATTGGTGCGACATCACGAACGCCTGGACCTGGGCCATGAAGTCCATCGTGACCACCACGAGGATCAGCAGCGAGGTGCCGCCGAAATAGAACGGTACGTTCCACTTCAGGATCAGGAACTCCGGCAGCAGGCAGACGAGGGTGATGTAGATCGCCCCGGCCAGCGTCAGCCGCATGAGAATCTTGTCGATATAGCGCGCGGTTTGGTCGCCGGGACGGATCCCGGGCACAAAGGCCCCGCTCTTCTTCAGGTTGTCCGCCGTTTCGCGGGCATTGAACACCAGCGCCGTGTAGAAGAAGCAGAAGAACACAATCGCCACCGCATACAACATCACATAGATCGGCTGACCGGGAGACAGTGTGGATGCGATGTCGCGCAACCAGTACATGCCCTCCGAGGAACCGAACCACTGCCCCAGCGTCGCCGGAAACAGGATGATGCTCGATGCAAAGATCGGCGGGATCACGCCCGACATGTTCAACTTCAACGGCAGATGCGAGCTTTGCCCCCCATACACCTTGTTCCCGACTTGCCGCTTCGCGTAGTTCACCAGGATCTTGCGTTGGCCACGCTCGACGAACACGACGAAAGCCGTCACCAGCACCACGAGGATGCAGATGAAGAGCGCGGTGAAGGGATGCATGGCACCGGTCCGCACCAGTTCGAACAAGCCACCGATCGCAGCCGGCAAGCCGGCAATGATGCCTGCGAAGATGATCATCGAGATGCCGTTGCCGATGCCTCGCTCGGTGATCTGCTCACCCAGCCACATCAGGAACATCGTCCCGGTCACCAAGGTCGCCACCGTCACGAAGCGGAACATCAGTCCCGGCTCGAGCACCAGGCCAGCCTGTCCTTCCAGCGCGATCGCGATCCCCAGCGCCTGCGCAAGCGCGAGCACAAGGGTTCCATAGCGTGTGTATTGCGTGATCTTGCGTCGCCCCGCCTCGCCTTCCTTCTTTAGCGCCTCCAGCGAAGGCACCGCCACGGTCATCAACTGCATGATGATGGACGCAGAGATGTAGGGCATGATGCCCAGCGCAAAGATGGTGAAGCGCGACAGCGCACCGCCCGAGAACAGGTTGAACACACCCAGGATGCCACCCTGCTGGGACTGGAACAGCTCGGCCAGCCCCTGCGGGTCGATTCCCGGAACCGGGATATGCGCACCAATCCGATAAACGATCAGCGCGCCCACCAGGAACAGCAGGCGTCGCTTGAGATCACCGAACCGTCCGGGGCTTCCCAGCGTGGCAGCAGGATTCGCCACAACCGTTTCCTTTTGTTACTCGGCCGCCACGGAGCCGCCAGCGGCTTCGATCGCCGCCTTCGCACCCTGGGTGGCGCCGACGCCGCGCAGAACCACCTTGCGGCTGATCGAACCGGACAGCACGACCTTCGCCGACAGCGCGTCGGCGGCGATCACCCCGGCCTGTTTCAGCGTCAGCAGATCGACTTCATCGACCGGCAGCTTGTCGAGCTCGGACAGGCGTACCTCGACGTTGCGGGCTCGCGTCAGCGACACGAATCCACGCTTCGGCAGACGGCGCTGCAGCGGCATCTGACCGCCCTCGAAGCCGACCTTGTGAAAGCCACCGGCGCGGGACTTCTGACCCTTGTGGCCGCGGCCGCAGGTCTTGCCCAGGCCGCTGCCGATGCCACGGCCGACTCGGCGCGCTTCCTTCTTCGAACCCTCACCGGGCTTGATGCTATTCAGGCGCATTTCAACCCTCGCACTTGACCAGGTAGGACACCTTGTTGATCATCCCGCGCACCTCGGGGGTATCCGCCAGCTCGACCGAATGGTTGAGCCGACGCAGACCGAGGCCGCGCACGGTGGCGCGGTGGGACTGCTTGGTGCCGATCACGCTCTTGACGAGCGTCACCTTGATTTTCTTGTCCGACATCTCTTACCCCAGGATCTCTTCGACGGACTTGCCGCGTTTCGCAGCGATTTCCGCCGGGGTGTTGATCGCCATCAGGCCGTTGATCGTGGCACGGACGACGTTGTACGGATTGGCCGAACCGATGCACTTGCAGATCACGTCGGTAACGCCCATGACTTCGAACACGGCGCGCATCGGACCGCCGGCGATGATGCCGGTACCGGCCGGAGCGGGTTGCATGAGCACCGAAGCGGCGCCATGCTTGCCCATCACGGTATGCTGAAGGGTGCCGTTCTTGAGCGAGACCTTGCGCATCTTGCGACGCGCTTCATCCATCGCCTTCTGCACCGCCACCGGCACTTCGCGGGACTTGCCCTTGCCCATGCCGATCGCACCGTCGCCGTCACCGACCACGGTCAGCGCGGCGAAGCCGAGGATACGACCGCCCTTGACGACCTTGGTCACGCGATTGATCGCGACCATCTTTTCCTTCAGGCCGTCATCGCGCTCGTCGGAGGCTTGCGCACGTTTGGTTTGCTGCTTGGCCATACGATTCCTCGCTTAGAACTTGAGACCGCCTTCGCGGGCGGCCTCGGCCAGCGCCTTCACGCGGCCGTGATACAGGAAGCCCGAGCGGTCGAAGGACACCTGCTCGACGCCGGCAGCCTTGGCGCGTTCGGCAATCAGCTTGCCGACCGCTTCGGCCGCGGCCTTGTTGCCGCCGTTGGCGACCTGGGCACGGACGTCCGGCTCCACGGTGGAAGCCGCCGCGAGCACGCGGGAACCGCAACCGGAGATGATCTGGGCGTAGATGTGGCAGTTGGACCGGAACACCGTCAGGCGAACCGCCTTGAGCTCCGCAATCTTGGCGCGAGTTTTGCGCGCACGGCGAAGACGAGTTTCTTTCTTGTTCATGACGAACCGCCTTACTTCTTCTTGGTTTCCTTGAGCACCACCACCTCGTCCGAGTAACGGACGCCCTTGCCCTTATAGGGCTCGGGAGCGCGGTAGGCACGCACCTCGGCAGCGACCTGGCCGACCTTCTGCTTGTCGGAACCCCTGATCACGATCTCGGTCTGGGTCGGCGTCTCGACCTTCACGCCTTCCGGCATCTGGTGAACCACCGGGTGAGAGAAACCGAGCGACAGGTTGAGCTTGTCGCCCTGAGCCTGCGCGCGATAACCCACGCCGACCAGGGTGAGCTTGCGCTCGAAGCCCTTGGTCACGCCCGTCACCATGTTATTCACCAGAGCGCGCACGGTGCCGGACATGGCACGGGCGTTCTCGGCGCCCTCACGCGCCTTGCACACCACCGCGTCACCTTCGCGGACCACGCTGACCTCGCCGCTCAGCGGCTGGCGCAGGGTACCCAGAGGCCCCTTCACTGCGATCTCGGCGTCGGAAATCATCACTTCCACGCCCTGCGGGATCGCCACCGGATTCTTGGCTACACGAGACATCGTATCCCCCTTAGGCGACGAGGCAGATGACTTCGCCACCGACGCGGTTCGCACGCGCCGAGCGGTCGGTCATCACGCCACGCGGCGTGGAAACGATAGCCACGCCGAGGCCGTTCATCACGCGCGGCAGATCGTCGCTACCCTTGTAGATGCGCAGGCCGGGACGGCTCACGCGCTCCAGGCGCTCGATGACCGGACGACCGGCGTAATACTTGAGGGTGACGTCGAGCGAAGCCTTGCCAGCCTCGTCACGGACGGCGAAGCCGTCGATGTAACCCTCGTCCTGCAACACCTTGGCGATCGCAACCTTCAGCTTGGACGAAGGCATCGACACCGAAGCCTTCTGGGCCTGCTGGCCGTTGCGGATGCGCGTCAGCATGTCGGCGATCGGATCGGACATACTCATCTTCGAATTCTCCTTACCAGCTCGCCTTGGTCATGCCAGGCACTTCGCCGCGGAAAGCGATCTCGCGCAGCTTGTTGCGGCACAGACCGAACTTGCGGAAGACACCACGCGGGCGACCGGTCAGCGCGCAGCGGTTGCGCTGGCGAGTCGGGTTAGCATTGCGCGGCAGTTGCTGCAGGGCCAGGCGGGCAGCCATGCGTTCTTCTTCGGACAGACTGGTGTCCTTGACCTTCGCGACCAGAGCCGCGCGCTTGGAGGCATACTTCTCCACCAGCATCGCACGCTTCGCTTCGCGGTTGATCAGAGCGAGTTTCGCCATATCACCCTCAATTCTTGAACGGGAACTTGAACGCACCGAGGAGAGCACGGGCTTCCTCGTCGGTCTTGGCCGTCGTCGTGATGCTGATGTTCATCCCGCGCAGCGCGTCGATCTTGTCGTACTCGATCTCGGGGAAGATGATCTGCTCTTTCACGCCGAGGTTGTAGTTGCCACGACCGTCGAAACCCTTGGCAGCGATACCGCGGAAGTCGCGAACGCGCGGCAGCGCGATCGTGATGAGGCGATCGAGGAATTCGAACATGCGCGGACCACGCAGGGTCACCATGCAGCCGATCGGATAGCCGTCACGGATCTTGAAACCCGCGATCGACTTGCGCGCCTTGGTCGAAACCGGCTTCTGACCCGCGATCTTGGTCATGTCGCCAATGGCGTGCTCGAGAATCTTCTTGTCGCCGACAGCCTCACCGACACCCATGTTGAGGGTGATCTTGGTGATGCGCGGCACTTCCATGACGGACTTGTAGCCGAACTGCTGCTGCAGCGCCGGCGCAACTTCGTCCTTGTAAACCTGTTGCAAGCGAGCCATCGTCACTCCTTAGGCGTTCACCAGCTCGCCGTTCGACTTGAAGAAACGAACCTTGCGGCCGTCTTCAAGCGTCTTGATCCCGACACGATCACCCTTCTGGGTGGCGGGATTGAACAGCGCGACGTTCGACACATGGATCGGCATCTCCTTCTCGACGATGCCACCCACTTCACCCTTCAGCGGATTCGGGCGCACGTGCTTCTTGACCCGGTTCACGCCTTCGACCACGACGCGCTCGTCATCGACGCGGCGCAGCACGGTGCCGCGACGACCACGATCCTTGCCCGTCAGCACCAAAACTTCGTCACCCTTGCGGATCTTGTTCATCTCTGGACTCCTCAGAGCACTTCGGGCGCCAGCGAGACGATCTTCATGAACCGCTCGGTGCGCAGCTCTCGCGTGACCGGCCCGAAGATACGGGTGCCGATCGGCTCGAGCTTGTTGTTCAGAAGCACGGCCGCATTGCTGTCGAACTTGATCAGCGAACCGTCGGGACGACGAACGCCCTTGGCGGTGCGAACGACGACCGCGTTGTAGACGTCGCCTTTCTTGGCACGACCACGCGGAGCGGCATCCTTCACGGTCACCTTGATGATGTCGCCAACGCCGGCATAGCGACGCTTAGAACCACCCAGGACCTTGATGCACATCACCGAGCGCGCGCCGGAGTTATCGGCCACGTCCAGCTTGGACTGCATTTGAATCATGAAAGTATCTCCAACTTATCCCGCATTTGCGGACAGTCTTGGAACCCGTCAGGGTAGGATGCCCCGAGCGAGCCCCGGAGCAAAGAGGCAAAATTATAACAGCCTGGCACCTGGGTGCCAAGCTGTTTGTTTACTGCTCGCTGCTTCCAACTCCGATCAGATGATCGTCGCCTTCTCGAGCACCTTGGCCACACGCCAGGTCTTGGTGCGCGAGATCGGACGGCATTCCTCGATCTCGACCAGGTCGCCCTGGGCCGCGACGCCGTCCTCGACGTGCGCGTGGTACTTCGCCGAACGGGTGATGATCTTGCCGTAGAGCGGGTGCTTGACCCGGCGCTCGACCAGAACGGTCACCGTCTTCTGCATTTTGTCACTCACCACACGCCCAACCAGCGCGCGGCGAACCTTCTCGACGTTCTCGCTCATTGCTGACCCGCCTTCTCACGCAGGATGGTGCGCACGCGCGCGATGTCGCGGCGGACCTTCCCGATCTGACTCGTGTTGCCGAGTTGCTGCGTGGCGTGCTGCATGCGCAGCGAAAACTGGGCCTTCAGCAGCTCGATCAGTTCCTTGTTCAACTCGTCGGCGCTCTTGGCGCGGAGTTCCGTTGCCTTCATGTTCAACCCCCAATCAGTCGGGTGACGAACACGGTCTCGATCGGCAGCTTGGCAGCCGCAAGGCGGAACGCCTCGCGCGCCAGGGCCTCGTCAACCCCGTCCATCTCGTACAGCACCTTGCCCGGCTGGATCTCGGCAACCCAATATTCCGGGTTGCCCTTGCCGTTACCCATGCGGACCTCGGCCGGCTTCTTCGAAATCGGCTTGTCCGGGAAAATCCGGATCCAGATGCGGCCGCCACGCTTGATATGACGGGTCATCGCACGACGGGCGGACTCGATCTGGCGGGCAGTCAGCCGACCGCGACCAATGGCCTTCAGACCATACTCGCCGAACGACACCTTGGCGCCGCGCGTGGCGACGCCGGTGTTGCGGCCCTTCTGCTCCTTCCGATACTTCCTTCTAGTCGGCTGCAGCATCATTCGCTCCTGCTTTCTTCTTGCCGGCCTTCGCCACGACGGGCGGGACGACGACCCGGACGGCCCTCGCCGTCACGCGGGGCGCCACGACGACCGCGACGGTTGTCGGCTTCGGGCTCCGCAGCCACGGGCTGCTCGTTGCGCCCCAGCATCTCGCCCTTGAACACCCAGACCTTGATCCCGATGACACCATAGGTCGTCTTGGCCTCGGAGACACCGTAGTCGATGTTGGCGCGCAGGGTATGCAGCGGCACACGCCCTTCGCGATACCACTCGGTGCGGGCGATCTCTGCGCCGTTGAGGCGGCCGGAGCTCATGATCTTGATGCCCTGGGCACCGAGACGCATGGCGTTCTGCATCGCACGCTTCATGGCGCGACGGAACATGATGCGCTTCTCGAGCTGCTGGGCGATCGAGTCGGCGATCAGCTTGGCATCGAGTTCGGGCTTGCGCACTTCCTCGATATTGACGTGGACCGGAACGCCAACGATCTTCTGCAGATCACGCTTGAGCGCCTCGATGTCCTCGCCCTTCTTGCCAATGACGACGCCCGGGCGGGCGCTGTACAGGGTTACGCGGGCGTTCTTGGCGGGACGCTCGATGACCACGCGACCCACCGAAGCGTGCGCGAGGCGCTTCTTCAGGTAATCGCGGACCTTGAGGTCCTCGTGCAGCATGCCGGCGTAGTCCTTGCTGTTGGCGAACCAGCGCGAGCCCCAGTCACGCGTGACGGCGAGGCGGAACCCGGTAGGATGGATTTTCTGACCCATGTTTACTCCTTACTCGCCAACGGTCAGGTAGACGTGGCAGGTGGGCTTCAGGATGCGGTTGCCACGACCCTTCGCACGCGCGGTGAAGCGCTTGAGCGTCATACCCTCTTCCACGTGAATGGTCTTGACCTTCAGCGCGTCGATATCGGCACCGTCGTTGTGCTCGGCGTTGGCGATCGCCGACTCGAGCACCTTGCGGATGATCTTCGCGCCCTTCTTGGGAGAGAAGGCCAGGGTGTCGAGCGCGCGGCCGACGGGCATGCCGCGGACCAGGTCGGCCACCAGACGGCCCTTCTGGGCCGACAGCCGAACGCCACGGAGAATAGCTTTGGTTTCCATGTCGTCCCCTTAACGCTTGGCCTTCTTGCTGGCGGCGTGACCCTTGAAGGTCCGCGTCAGCGCGAATTCGCCCAGCTTGTGCCCGACCATGTTCTCGGTCACGAATACAGGAATGTGCTGCTTGCCGTTATGCACCGCGATCGTCAGGCCGATGAAATCGGGGAGGATCGTGGAGCGGCGCGACCAGGTCTTGATCGGGCGCTTGTCGTTGCTCGTCCGAGCCGCGTCGACCTTCTTGAGCAGGTGCGCGTCGATGAACGGGCCTTTCTTGATAGAACGTGCCATCTCTTACCCCTTAACGCTTGTGACGACGCTGCACGATCATGCCGTCGGTGCGCTTGTTCGAACGCGTCCGATAGCCCTTGGCCGGCGTGCCCCACGGACTGACCGGTTCGCGCGCCTCGCCGGTGCGGCCTTCGCCACCACCATGCGGGTGATCCACCGGGTTCATCGCCACACCGCGAACGGTCGGACGGATACCGCGCCAGCGGTTCGCGCCAGCCTTGCCGATCTTGCGCAGGCCATGCTCGCCGTTACCGACTTCACCGATGGTGGCGCGGCACTCGACGTGCACACGGCGGATCTCGCCGGAGCGCAGGCGGAGCTGGGCGTACGAGCCTTCGCGGGCGAGCAGCTGCACCGAAGTGCCGGCGGCGCGCGCGAGTTGCGCACCCTTGCCGGGAACCATCTCGATGCAGTGGATCGTCGAGCCGACCGGGATGTTGCGGATCGGCAGGGCGTTGCCCGCCTTTATCGGCGCTTCCGCGCCACTGATCAGTTGCTGGCCGACCTCTACGCCGCGCGGCGCGATGATGTAGCGGCGCTCGCCATCGGCATAGCACAGCAGCGCGATGTGCGCGGAGCGGTTCGGGTCGTACTCGATGCGCTCGACCTTGGCCGGAATGCCGTCCTTGTTGCGACGGAAATCCACCAGGCGGTAGTGCTGCTTATGGCCGCCACCCTGGTGGCGCATCGTCACGCGACCGTAGTTGTTACGGCCGGCGTTCTTGGTCTGCTTCTCGATCAGCGCATCGACCGGACGACCCTTGTACAGATCGGGGTTGACCACCTTGACTTGGGCACGGCGGCCGGCAGACGTAGGCTTCAGTTTAACGATTGCCATGATCTATCACTCCCCGGCCGCAAAGTTGATTTCCTGGCCGGGCTTCAGGCACACGAAGGCCTTCTTCCAGTCCTTGCGGCGACCCATGGTCTTGCCAAAGCGCTTGGACTTGCCCTTCACGTTCAGGATCTGCACCGACTTCACCTCGACCTTGAAGAGCGACTCGACCGCCGCCTTCACTTCGGGTTTGGTCGCATCGGACGCAACCTTGAACACCACTTGCTCGTTCTTGTCGGCGACGAAAGTCGCCTTTTCGGAGATCTGCGGGGCGAGCAGCACCTGCAGCAGACGTTCCTGACTGATCGCGCTCATTGCCACGCTTCCTCCATCTTCGCCAGCGCGCCCTTGGTGACCAGCACCTTGGGGAAACGCACGAGCGACACCGGATCCGCCTCGCTCACTTCCAGCACCAGGACCTGGTGAAGGTTGCGCGAGGACAGGAACAGGTTCTCGTCGATTTCGTCGGTGATGACCAGGACCGAATCCAGGCCCATCCCCTTGAGCTTCTGCGACAGCAGGCGGGTCTTCGGCGCTTCGACGCTGAAGTTCTCGACCACCGCAAGACGGTCCTCGCGAGCGAGCTGCGACAGGATCGCGGCCACACCGGCGCGGTACATCTTGCGGTTGACCTTCTGGCTGAAGTTCTCGTCGGGAGAGCTCGGGAAGATCTTGCCGCCACCACGCCACAGCGGGCTCGACGCCATGCCTGCACGGGCGTTGCCCGTGCCCTTCTGACGGAACGGCTTGCGGGTCGACTTGGCGATCTCGGAGCGACCCTTCTGCTTGCGGTTGCCGGAACGGGCGTTCGCAAGGTAGGCGGTCACGACCTGGTGCACCAGGGCTTCGTTGTAGTCACGGCCGAACAGCACGTCCGACGCTTCGAGCGTCGACGCAGCCTGACCCTGATCATTCAAGAGTTTCAATTCCATTGCGCGCTCCTCAGGCCTTGACCGCCGGACGGACGACGACGTCGCCACCCTTGGCACCCGGCACCGCACCCTTCACGAGAAGGAGCTGGCGCTCGACGTCCACACGAACGATCTCCAGCCCCTGCGTGGTGCGCTGGACGTTGCCGTACTGGCCCGCCATGCGCTTGCCGGGGAACACACGACCCGGATCCTGGGCCATGCCGATGGAGCCGGGGGAGTTGTGCGAGATCGAGTTACCGTGCGAGGCGCGGTTCGACGAGAAGTTGTGACGCTTGATCGGACCCGAGAAGCCCTTGCCGATCGTCACACCCGTAACGTCAACCTTTTGACCGACCTGAAAGAGATCCGCACCGACCGCATCGCCGGCATTCATGCTGCCGGCCTGCTCGGCCTCGACGCGGAATTCCTTGATGCCGCGGCAGGGCTCGACGCCCGCCTTTGCAAGATGACCCGCGACCGGCTTGGTGATCCGGCTGGCGCGGCGCTTGCCATACGCAATCTGCACCGCGGCGTAGCCGTCGGTGTCGATCGTCTTGATCTGGGACACACGATTATCCGACACGTCAAGCACCGTCACCGGGATGGTCTTGCCATCCTCGGCGAAGATGCGAGTCATGCCGACCTTGCGTCCAACAAGGCCTAGACTCATTTTCTTCTCCTGAATCCCGGTTGCGATTGACCGGGGGTCACAATTAATGCGCCAGAAGGCACAAAGGCCGGATTATACCGGCCTGTTCCAAACTTCCGCAAGCAGGGCTTGCTTACTGGAGCTTGATCTCGACATCCACGCCCGCGGGCAGATCCAGCTTCATCAGCGCGTCGACCGTCTTGTCGGTCGGATCGATGATGTCCATCAGACGCTGGTGAGTGCGGATCTCCATCTGGTCGCGCGACGCCTTGTTGACGTGCGGCGAACGCAACAGGTCGAAACGCTCGATGCGGGTCGGCAGCGGCACGGGACCACGGACCACGGCGCCGGTGCGCTTGGCGGTATCGACGATCTCGAGGGCCGACTGATCGATCAGGCGATAGTCGAAGGCTTTCAGGCGGATGCGGATCTTCTGGTTCTGCATGATGTATTTCCTAAAGAGCTGATACTGCGAAAAAAGAGCGCAAAGAGCGATGGGGCGGCTCCGCGAGAGCCGCCCCGGATCGAGCGATTACTCGATGATCTTGGCGACGACGCCGGCGCCGACGGTACGGCCACCTTCGCGGATCGCGAAGCGCAGACCTTCTTCCATGGCGATCGGGGCGATCAGCTTGACGGTGATCGACACGTTGTCGCCCGGCATGACCATCTCGGTGCCCTCGGGCAGCGAGATCGAACCGGTCACGTCGGTGGTGCGGAAGTAGAACTGCGGACGGTAGTTGTTGAAGAACGGGGTGTGACGACCACCCTCTTCCTTCGACAACACGTAGATCTCGCCGGTGAAGTGGGTGTGCGGGGTGATCGAACCCGGCTTGCACAGCACCTGACCACGCTCGACGTCTTCACGCTTGGTGCCGCGCAGCAGCACGCCGACGTTGTCGCCGGCCTGGCCCTGGTCGAGCAGCTTGCGGAACATCTCCACGCCGGTGCAGGTGGTCTTGACCGTCGGCTTGATGCCGACGATCTCGATTTCCTCGCCGACCTTCACGATGCCGCGCTCGACACGACCGGTCACCACGGTGCCGCGACCCGAGATCGAGAACACGTCTTCGATCGGCAGCAGGAAAGGCTTGTCGATCGCACGCTCGGGCGTCGGGATGTAGCTGTCCAGCGCGTCAGCCAGGCGGAAGATCGCCGGCTCGCCGATGTCCGACTGGTCGCCCTCGAGCGCCTTCAGCGCCGAACCCTTGACGATGGGGATGTCGTCGCCGGGGAAGTCGTACTTCGACAGCAGCTCGCGCACTTCCATCTCGACGAGCTCCAGCAGCTCCTCGTCGTCGACCATGTCGCACTTGTTCAGGAAGACGATGATGTACGGCACGCCGACCTGACGGGCCAGCAGGATGTGCTCGCGCGTCTGCGGCATCGGGCCGTCGGCGGCCGAGCACACCAGGATCGCGCCGTCCATCTGCGCGGCACCGGTGATCATGTTCTTGACGTAGTCGGCGTGGCCCGGGCAATCGACGTGCGCGTAGTGACGGCTCGCGGTCTCGTACTCGACGTGCGCGGTGTTGATGGTGATGCCGCGCGCCTTCTCTTCGGGCGCCGCGTCGATCTGGTCGTAGGCCTTCGCCTCGCCGCCGAACTTCTTCGACAGGATGGTGGTGATCGCAGCGGTCAGCGTGGTCTTGCCATGGTCGACGTGGCCGATGGTGCCGACGTTGACGTGCGGTTTGGTACGTTCGAACTTACCCTTCGCCATGTTCTCGGGTCCTTGAGTTGAGGTTGCTGAATAAGGTTGCGGTCTGGGTTACTTGCGGCTGCTGATCACGGCCTCGGCCACGCTCTTCGGCGCCTCGGAGTAATGCTTGAACTCCATCGAGTAGGTCGCGCGACCCTGGGTCAGCGAGCGCAGCTGGGTAGCGTAACCGAACATCTCGGCCAGCGGCACCTCGGCCTTGATCTCCTTCATGCCACCCGGGATGTCGTCCATGCCCTGAACGATGCCGCGACGACCGGAGAGGTCGCCCATCACGTTGCCCATGTAGTCTTCCGGAGTCTCGACGACCACCGCCATCATCGGCTCGAGCAGCGCCGGGCTGGCGCGCCGCATGGCTTCCTTGAAGGCCATGGAGCCGGCCATCTTGAACGCGTTTTCGTTCGAGTCCACATCGTGGTACGAACCGAAATGCAGCGTGACCTTGACATCGACCACCGGGAAGCCGGCGAGCACGCCGTTCGGGATGGTTTCCTGGATGCCCTTGTCGACCGCCGGGATGTATTCGCGCGGAACCACACCGCCCTTGACCGCATCGACGAACTCGTAGCCCTTGCCCTGCTCGGCCGGCTCGAGGTTGATGACGACGTGACCGTACTGGCCGCGACCGCCGGACTGCTTGACGAACTTGCCTTCGACATCCATCGCGGCCTTGCGGATGGTTTCGCGGTAGGCCACCTGCGGCGCGCCGACGTTGGCTTCGACGTTGAACTCGCGCTTCATGCGGTCGACGATGATCTCGAGATGCAGCTCGCCCATGCCCGAGATGATGGTCTGACCCGACTCCTCGTCGGTACGGACGCGGAAGGACGGGTCTTCGGCAGCGAGACGCGACAGCGCGAGGCCCATCTTCTCCTGGTCGCCCTTGGTCTTGGGCTCCACGGCGACGTGAATCACCGGATCCGGGAAGACCATGCGCTCGAGGATCACCGGTGCGCTGGTGTCGCACAGGGTCTCGCCGGTCGTGACGTCCTTCAGGCCGACCACGGCGGCGATGTCGCCCGCGAGCACTTCCTTGATCTCCTCGCGATCATTGGCATGCATCTGCAGGATGCGGCCGATGCGCTCCTTCTTGCCCTTCACCGAGTTCAGCACGGTGGAGCCGGACTCGAGCACGCCCGAATAGACACGGATGAAGGTGAGCTGGCCGACGAAGGGGTCGGTCATCAGCTTGAACGCCAGCGCCGAGAACTTCTCGTCGTCCTTGGCGTAACGGACCACTTCCTTCTCGTCGTCATCCACGCCAGCGACCGGCGGGATGTCGATCGGCGAGGGCAGGTACTGGATGACCGCGTCGAGCATGCGCTGCACGCCCTTGTTCTTGAACGCGGTGCCGCACAGCATCGGCTGGATCTCGCAGGCGAGAGTGCGCGCACGCAGGCCGGCGATGACCTCTTCTTCGGAAAGCTCGCCTTCCTCGAGGTACTTGTTCATCAGGTCTTCGTTGGCCTCGGCAGCCGCCTCGACCATGCTGGCACGCCACTCCTCGGCGGTCGCGACGAGATCGGCGGGGATCTCGTGGTAGTCGAACTTCATGCCCTGGGAGGCCTCGTCCCAGATGATCGCCTTCATCTTGAGCAGATCGACGACGCCCTTGAAGGTGTCTTCGGCACCGATGGGGATCACCACCGGGACGGGGTTGGCCTTCAGGCGGGTCTTCATCTGGTCGACGACCTTGAAGAAGTTCGCACCCGAGCGGTCCATCTTGTTCACGAAGGCGAGACGCGGCACCTTGTACTTGGTGGCCTGACGCCACACGGTCTCGGACTGCGGCTGCACACCACCCACGGCGCAATACACCATGCAGGCACCGTCGAGCACGCGCATCGACCGCTCCACCTCGATCGTGAAGTCCACGTGTCCCGGAGTGTCGATGATGTTGAAGCGATGCTCCGGATAGGAGCTGTCCATACCCTTCCAGAAGCAGGTCACCGCCGCCGACGTAATGGTGATGCCGCGCTCCTGCTCCTGAACCATCCAGTCGGTCGTGGCCGCGCCGTCGTGCACCTCACCCAGCTTATGGCTCACGCCGGTGTAGAAGAGGATACGCTCGGTCGTAGTCGTCTTGCCTGCGTCGATGTGAGCGGAGATACCGATATTGCGGTAACGCTCGATGGGTGTCTTGCGAGCCACGTTATACCTGCCTTCTGTTGTGCGCGCTTTTGGCACGCTGAACGAATTCTTGCGTTAGAAAACAATCGAGCCCTTCACAGGGCCCGAGATACCGCCACCAAGGAAGATCAGAAGCGGTAGTGCGAGAACGCCTTGTTGGCTTCGGCCATGCGGTGAACTTCTTCACGCTTCTTCATGGCGGAACCACGCCCCTCGGAGGCCTCGAGCAGCTCGCCGGCGAGGCGCTGGGCCATCGACTTCTCGGCGCGCTTGCGGGCCGCCTCACGCAGCCAGCGCATGGACAGCGCCATGCGGCGGGACGGGCGGACCTCCACCGGGACCTGGTAGTTCGCACCGCCGACGCGGCGACTCTTGACCTCGACCACCGGCTTGACGTTCGCAACCGCGACCGAGAAGACCTCGAGCGGATCCTTGCCGGACTTGGACGAGATGTGATCGAACGCACCATAGACGATGCGCTCTGCGACGGACTTCTTGCCCGACTGCATGATCACGTTGATGAACTTGGAAACGTCCTGGTTACCGAACTTGGGGTCCGGCAGGACTTCGCGCTTGGGTACTTCACGACGACGCGGCATGGCAACCTCTCGCTAAATTTCTTTGACCAACAATCAGGCTTTCTTCGGGCGCTTGGCACCGTACTTCGAGCGCGACTGCTTGCGATCCTTGACGCCCTGAAGGTCGAGCGAACCGCGGACGATGTGGTAGCGCACACCCGGAAGGTCCTTCACACGACCGCCGCGGATCAGCACGACCGAGTGCTCCTGCAGGTTGTGACCTTCACCGCCGATGTACGAGATGACCTCGAAACCGTTGGTCAGGCGCACCTTGGCGACCTTACGCAGCGCCGAGTTCGGCTTCTTCGGGGTCGTGGTGTAGACGCGGGTGCAAACGCCGCGCTTCTGCGGACAAGCCTCGAGTGCCGGAACCTTGCTCTTGGCAACTTCCAGTTGGCGCGGCTTGCGAACAAGCTGATTGATTGTTGGCATAGCTTAAGAATTTCCCATAAGACCGCGGCAGCCCACCATGGGCCGCCGCGGGCGGATTATTCCGGCTGAGACTGACTACGATTGGTCAGCCCACAAAAAAGAGGCCGGAGTTTAGTCCGAGACTGTCCGAAAAGTCAACTCGCCTCGATGTCCTGCTGTGTTTCCACAACCTCTTCCGCCGGCGCCCAGGCATGCCCCGCACCGAGATCGCGCCCCTCTTCCTGCGCCTTGCGGCTGCGGTGGTAGGCCAGACCGGTACCGGCCGGGATCAGGCGACCGACGATGACGTTCTCCTTCAGGCCGCGCAGTTCGTCGCGCTTGCCCATGATCGCCGCCTCGGTCAGCACGCGGGTGGTCTCCTGGAAGGAGGCCGCGGAGATGAAGGAGTCGGTCGACAGCGAGGCCTTGGTGATGCCCAGCAGCACGTTCTCGTACTGCGCCGGCAGCTTGCCTTCGGCTTCGACGCGGTCGTTCTCGTCCAGCACCTCGGAGCGCTCGACCTGCTCCTCGCGGATGAACCGGGTATCGCCCGGATCGGTGATGACCACGCGACGCAGCATCTGGCGGACGATCACCTCGATGTGCTTGTCGTTGATCTTCACGCCCTGCAGGCGATACACGTCCTGCACCTCGTCGATGATGTAGCGCGCGAGTTCGCTGATGCCCTGCAGGCGCAGGATGTCGTGCGGATCGGACGGACCATCCACGATCAGTTCGCCCTTGTTAACCACCTGGCCGTCGTGCACCATCAGGTGCTTGTCCTTGGGGATCAGGAACTCGTGCGAGGTCCCGTCCGGCTCGGTGATCACCAGACGCTGCTTGCCCTTGGTCTCCTTGCCGAAGGACACCGTGCCGGTGTACTCGGCGAGCATGCCGGCATCCTTGGGCGCACGCGCCTCGAAGAGCTCCGCCACGCGCGGCAGGCCGCCGGTGATGTCGCGGGTCTTCGCCGACTCCTGCGGGATGCGCGCGAGGATGTCGCCGACGTTGATCTGCTGGCCGTCCTTCACGGTGATCAGGGAGCCGACCTGGAAGGTGATCGCAACCGAGTGCTCGGTGCCGGCGATCTTGACCTCCTCGCCGTTCTCGTCCAGCAGCTTGACCTGCGGGCGGACGCCCTTGGGGCTGCCGGTGGACGAGCGACGCTTGGCATCGATGACCACCAGCGTGGACAGACCGGTAACTTCGTCGATCTGCTTGGCGACGGTGACGCCCTCCTCCACGTTCTCGAACTTCACCGTACCGGTGTATTCGGTCACGATCGGGCGGGTGTGCGGATCCCACGAGGCGAGCTGCGTGCCAGCCTTGACGGGAGCAGCGTCATCGACCAGCAGCATGGCCCCGTAGGGCAGCTTGTGGCGCTCGCGCTCGCGGCCCATGTCGTCGGCCACCACGAGCTCGGCCGAGCGCGCGATGACGATCTTTTCGCCCTTGGCGTTCGAGACGTAGCGCATGTTGCCGGCAAAGCGGATCGAACCTGCCGACTTGGCCTCGACGCCACTCGCGGCGGCGGCTCGCGAAGCCGCCCCCCCGACGTGGAAGGTCCGCATGGTCAGCTGCGTGCCCGGCTCGCCGATCGACTGCGCCGCGATGACGCCGACGGCCTCGCCGACGTTGACCCGGGAACCACGACCCAGATCGCGGCCGTAGCACTGCGCGCACAGGCCGTAGCGGGTTTCGCAGGTGAGCGGCGTGCGCACCTTGACCTCGTCCACGCCCAGGCTCTCGATCAGGTCCACCGCGTCCTCGTCGAGCAGGCTTCCCGCCTCGATCATGGTTTCCTGGCTTTCCGGATTGACGATGTCCTCGACGCAGACGCGGCCCAGGATGCGCTCGCGCAGCGGCTCCACGACCTCGCCGCCCTCGATGAGGGCCTTCATGTTGAAGCCTTCGCGCGTGCCGCAGTCGTCCTCGATGACCACGAGATCCTGGGTCACGTCGACGAGACGGCGAGTCAGGTAGCCCGAGTTCGCGGTCTTCAGCGCGGTGTCGGCCAGGCCCTTACGGGCGCCGTGCGTCGAGATGAAGTACTGCAGGACGTTGAGGCCTTCACGGAAGTTGGTCGTGATCGGGGTCTCGATGATGGAACCGTCCGGTTTCGCCATCAGGCCGCGCATGCCGGCGAGCTGCCGGATCTGCGCCGCGGAACCACGCGCGCCCGAGTCGGCCATCATGTAGATCGCGTTGAAGGACTCCTGGTCGACGTCCTGCGCGACCGCCTTCTCGCCGCTCGCGTACACCTGCTTCCAGAACTGCTCGCGCGGCAGGCCCTTGAAGCGGTCCTGCGCCTTCTCCTTGCCGAGCTGCTCCATCATCGCCTTGGCCACCTGGTCGCCGCAGCGGCCCCAGATGTCCACGACCTTGTTGTAGCGCTCGCCGTCGGTCACCAGACCCGAGGTGTATTGCTGGGCGATCTCCTTGACCTCGGCTTCCGCCGCGCGGATCAGCTCGTGCTTGGCATTGGGGACGAGCATGTCCTTGACCGCGATCGACAGGCCGGCGCGGGTCGCCAGACCATAGCCGAACTGCATCAGCTTGTCGGCGAAGATGACCGTCGCGCGCAGGCCGCAGCGCCGGTACGAGGCGTTGATCAGCTTGGAGATCTCTTTCTTCTTCAGCGGCTTGTCGATGACGCTGAAGGGCAGCCCGGCAGGCAGGATCTCGGACAGGATCGCGCGGCCGGCGGTGGTGTCGTGGCGCACGATCTTCTCGATGCGCTCGCCATTGGGGCCCAGGTCGGCCTCCTTCAGGCGCACGGTGACGCGCGCATGCAAGGCGATCTGGCCGGATTCGTAGGCGCGCTTCACTTCGGAGACGTCGGCGAAGATCATGCCTTCGCCCGGCACGTTCACCCCCTCGCGGGTGGCGTAGTAGAGGCCGAGCACGATGTCCTGCGAGGGCACGATGATCGGCTCGCCGTTGGCGGGCGACAGCACGTTGTTGGAGGCCAGCATCAGGGTGCGGGCTTCCATCTGTGCCTCGAGCGACAACGGGACGTGCACAGCCATCTGGTCGCCGTCGAAGTCGGCGTTGAAGGCCACGCAAACCAGCGGGTGGAGCTGGATCGCCTTGCCTTCGATCAGCACCGGCTCGAAGGCCTGGATGCCGAGGCGGTGCAGCGTCGGGGCGCGGTTCAGCAGCACAGGATGCTCGCGGATCACCTCCTCGAGGATGTCCCACACCACCGGCTCCTGCGACTCCACCATCTTCTTGGCCTGCTTGATGGTCGTGGCCAGCCCCATCAGCTCGAGCTTGTTGAAGATGAAGGGCTTGAACAGCTCGAGCGCCATCAGCTTGGGCAGGCCGCACTGGTGCAGCTTGAGTTGCGGGCCCACGGTGATGACCGAGCGTCCGGAGTAGTCGACGCGCTTGCCGAGCAGGTTCTGGCGGAAGCGGCCGCCCTTGCCCTTGATCATGTCGGCCAGCGACTTCAGCGGACGCTTGTTGGCGCCGGTCATGGCCTTGCCGCGGCGACCGTTGTCGAGCAGCGAGTCGACAGCCTCCTGCAGCATGCGCTTTTCGTTGCGCACGATGATGTCGGGCGCCTTGAGCTCGAGCAGACGCTTGAGGCGGTTGTTGCGGTTGATGACGCGACGGTAGAGGTCGTT
This sequence comes from Thauera sp. SWB20, assembly GCF_000831325.1. Taxonomy (NCBI): domain Bacteria; kingdom Pseudomonadati; phylum Pseudomonadota; class Betaproteobacteria; order Rhodocyclales; family Zoogloeaceae; genus Thauera; species Thauera sp. SWB20. The sequence continues at coordinate 236,847 of NZ_JTDM01000018.1, forward strand.
CAGATCCGAGGTCGCGAAGCGGCCACCGTCCAGCGGCACCAGCGGGCGCAGGTCGGGCGGGAGCACCGGCAGCACCTCGAGCACCATCCACTCGGGCTTGATGCCCGACTGCTGGAAGGCCTCGAGCACCTTCAGGCGCTTGGAGAACTTCTTGATCTTGGCTTCGGAGTTGGTGGTCTCGAGGTCGCCACGCAGCTTCTCGGCCTCGAGGTTGATGTCGAGCGTGCGCAGCAGGGAACCGATACCCTCGGCACCCATGACCGCGTCGAACTCGTCACCGTACTCCTCGACCTTGGCGAGATAGTCGTCCTCGGTCAGCAGCTGGCCGCGGTTGAGCGGCGTCATGCCCGGCTCGACGACGACGAAGGCTTCGAAGTAGAGCACGCGCTCGATATCGCGCAGGGTCATGTCGAGAACCATGCCGAGACGGCTCGGCAAGCTCTTCAGGAACCAGATGTGGGCGACCGGCGAGGCCAGCTCGATGTGGCCCATGCGCTCGCGCCGCACCTTCGACAGCGTCACCTCGACGCCGCACTTCTCGCAGATCACGCCACGGTGCTTGAGGCGCTTGTACTTGCCGCACAGGCACTCGTAGTCCTTGACCGGCCCGAAGATCTTGGCGCAGAACAGGCCGTCACGCTCGGGTTTGAACGTGCGGTAGTTGATCGTCTCGGGCTTCTTGACTTCGCCATAGGACCACGAGCGGATCTTGTCCGGCGAGGCGAGGCCGATCGTGATCGCGTCGAACTCTTCCTCGTTCGGCAGGGTTTGCTTGAACAGGTCAGCAAGCAGGCTTTTCATGGTTCACTCCATCCGGGCCGCCGCGTCGTGGGCGGCGGCCCCGGGATTCAATCGCAGGCAGGGGACGGGAAGGAAATCGCGACGCTCACTCGCGGTCGAGGTCGATGTCGATCGCCAGCGAACGGATTTCCTTCACCAGCACGTTGAAGGATTCCGGCATGCCGGAATCGATCTTGTGCTCGCCCTTGACGATGTTTTCGTACACCTTGGTCCGGCCGGTCACGTCGTCGGACTTGACCGTCAGCATCTCCTGCAGCGTGTAGGCGGCGCCGTAGGCTTCCAGCGCCCACACTTCCATCTCGCCGAAGCGCTGGCCGCCGAACTGCGCCTTGCCGCCCAGCGGTTGCTGTGTGACGAGCGAGTACGGGCCGGTCGAACGCGCGTGCATCTTGTCGTCGACCAGGTGGTGCAGCTTCAGCACATGCTTGTAGCCCACGGTGACCTTGCGCTCGAAGGCCTCGCCGGTGCGGCCGTCGTAGAGGGTGACCTGGCCGCCGGTGGGCAGGCCGGCCAGCTCGAGCATCTGCTGGATTTCCTCTTCCTTGGCACCGTCGAACACCGGGGTCGCGAAGGGCACGCCCTTCTTGAGGTTGCCCGCGAGCTCGCGAACGTCCGAGTCGCCGAGGTTGGCGATGTCCTCGGGGTGGCCGCTGCCGTTGTAGATCTGCTCGAGGAAGCCGCGCAGCTCCAGCGCCGAGGCCTGCGCCTGCAGCATCTTGTCGATCTTCTGACCGAGTCCCTTCGCTGCCCAGCCGAGGTGGGTCTCGAGGATCTGGCCGATGTTCATCCGCGACGGCACGCCGAGCGGGTTGAGCACGATGTCGAGCGGGGTGCCGTCTTCCATGTACGGCATGTCCTCGACCGGGACGATCTTGGAAACCACGCCCTTGTTGCCGTGACGGCCGGCCATCTTGTCGCCCGGCTGCAGGCGGCGCTTCACCGCCAGATACACCTTGACCATCTTCTGCACGCCCGGGGGGAGCTCGTCGCCCTGGGTGAGCTTCTTCTTCTTGATCTCGAAGGCCTGCTCGAAGTCCTTGCGGGTGTTCTCCAGACCTTCACGCACGGCCTCGAGCTGCACCGCGAGGGTCTCGTCGGCGAGGCGGATGTCGAACCAGTGGTAGTGCTCCAGGCTGTCGAGGTAGGGATCGGTGAGCGCCGCACCCTTGGCGAGCTTCTTCGGACCACCGTTGGCAAGCTGGCCCACGATCATGCGGCGGATACGCGCGAAGGCGTCGCGCTCGACGATGCGCATCTGGTCGGCGAGGTCGGTCTTGAAGCTGCGCAGCTGCTCGTCGATGATCGACTGCGCGCGCTTGTCGCGCTCGATGCCCTCCCGGGTGAACACCTGCACGTCGATGACGGTGCCGACCATGCCCGAGGGCACGCGCAGCGAGGTGTCCTTCACGTCGGAGGCCTTCTCGCCGAAGATCGCGCGCAGCAGCTTTTCCTCGGGGGTGAGCTGGGTCTCGCCCTTGGGCGTGACCTTGCCGACCAGCACGTCGCCGGCCTCGACCTCGGCACCGATATACACGATGCCCGACTCGTCCAGGCGCGACAGCTGAGCCTCGCCGAGCGAGGCGATGTCGCGGGTGATCTCCTCGGGTCCGAGCTTGGTGTCGCGGGCGACGACGGTGAGTTCCTCGATGTGGATCGAGGTGAAGCGGTCGTCGGCGACAACGCGCTCGGAGATGAGGATCGAGTCCTCGAAGTTGTAGCCGTTCCAGGGCATGAAGCCGACCAGCATGTTCTGGCCGAGCGCGAGCTCGCCGAGGTCGGTGGAAGCGCCGTCGGCCACCACGTCGCCGCGGGCGATCAGGTCGCCCACCTTCACCACCGGGCGCTGGTTGATGTTGGTGTTCTGGTTGGAACGGGTGTACTTGATCATGTTGTAGATGTCGACGCCGACTTCACCCGGCAGGGTCTCGTCGTCGTTCACCCGGATCACCACCCGGTTCGCATCCACGTAGTCCACGATGCCGCCACGGGTGGCCTGCACCGCAGTGCCCGAGTCGACCGCCACGCGGCGCTCGATGCCGGTGCCGACCAGGGGCTTTTCCGGGCGCAGGCAGGGCACCGCCTGGCGCTGCATGTTGGCGCCCATCAGCGCGCGGTTGGCGTCGTCGTGCTCCAGGAAGGGAATCAGCGAAGCCGCGACCGACACGATCTGGCCCGGGGCCACGTCCATGTACTGCACCATGTCCGAGGTGGCGAGCAGGAACTCGCCCTTGTGGCGGCACGACACCAGATCGCCGGCGAGCATGCCCGCCTCGTCGATCTCGGCGTTCGCCTGCGCGATCACATACTGCCCCTCCTCGATCGCCGACAGGAAGTCGATCTGGTCGGTGACCTTGCCATCATTGACCTTGCGGTACGGCGTCTCGAGGAAGCCGTGGCGGTTGGTGCGCGCATACACCGCGAGCGAGTTGATCAGGCCGATGTTCGGACCTTCCGGGGTCTCGATCGGGCACACGCGGCCGTAGTGCGTCGGGTGCACGTCGCGCACCTCGAAGCCGGCGCGCTCACGCGTCAGGCCGCCCGGGCCCAGTGCCGAGACCCGACGCTTGTGCGTGATCTCGGACAGCGGGTTGGTCTGATCCATGAACTGCGAGAGCTGGCTGGAGCCGAAGAACTCCTTGATCGCCGCCGAGATCGGCTTGGCGTTGATCAGGTCGTGCGGCATCAGGTTGTCGGACTCGGCCTGCGACAGGCGCTCCTTGACCGCGCGCTCGACGCGCACCAGGCCCGCACGGAACTGGTTCTCGGCGAGCTCGCCCACCGAACGCACGCGGCGGTTGCCGAGGTGGTCGATGTCGTCGATCTCGCCGCGGCCATTGCGCAGCTCGACCAGCACGCCCACCACCGCGAGGATGTCGTCATTGACCAGCACGCCCGGGCCGTCCTCGCCCTGCGCGCCGACGCGCTGGTAGAAGCGCTTGAGCCAGCCCGGCGCCTTGTCGTCGATCTTCTCGGGGTAGGCGCGGCGATTGAACTTCATGCGGCCGACCGAGGACAGGTCGTAGCGCTCCTCGGCGTAGAACAGCCCCTGGAAAAGCCCCTCTACGGCATCCTCGGTGGGCGGCTCGCCCGGACGCATCATGCGGTAGATCGCAACCTTGGCCGCCCACTGGTCGGCGGTCTCGTCGATGCGCAGCGTCTGCGAGATGTAGCCACCGCGATCGAGGTCGTTGATGTACAGCGTGCTCAGGCCGGTGACGCCGGCCAGGCGCAGCTTGTCGAGCAGGTCCTCGGTGATCTCGTCGTTGGCGCGCGCCAGCAGCTCGCCGGTGGCCGGATCGACGACGTTGGTCGCGATCACCCGGCCGAGCAGGAAGTCGTCCGGCACCGCCATGGTCTTCACGCCGGCCTGGTCGATCTCGCGGATGTGCTTGGAGGTGATGCGCTTCTCGCGCGCGACGATGATCTTGCCGTCGGGCGTGGTGATGTCGAAGCGCGCGACTTCGCCGCGCAGGCGCTCGGGAACGAGCTCGAACTGCGCACCCTCGCCCTGCAGGTGGAAGGTGTCGGTGTCGTGGAAGGTCGCGAGGATCTCCTCCGGCGTCATCCCGATCGCGCGCAGCAGGATGGTGACCGGCATCTTGCGCCGACGGTCGACGCGGAAATACAGGTAGTCCTTGGGATCGAACTCGAAGTCCAGCCAGGAGCCGCGGTAGGGAATGATGCGCGCCGAGAACAGCAGCTTGCCCGAGGAGTGGGTCTTGCCGCGGTCGTGCTCGAAGAACACGCCCGGCGAACGGTGCAGCTGCGAAACGATGACGCGCTCGGTGCCGTTGATCACGAAGGAGCCGGTGGTGGTCATGAGCGGGATCTCGCCCATGTAGACCTCCTGCTCCTTGACCTCCTTGATGGTCTCCTTCGGCGCCTCGCGATCCATGATGACCAGACGCACGCGCGCGCGCAGCGGCGAGGCGAAGGTCAGGCCGCGTTGCTGGCATTCCTTCACGTCGAAGGCGGGCTCGCCCAGCATGTACTGGACGTACTCGAGCCGCGCGTTGCCGCTGTGGCTCGAGATCGGGAAGATCGAGGTGAACGCGGCCTGCAGCCCCTGGTTGCGCCGGACGTCCGGCGGGGTGTCGGCCTGCAGGAATTCGGCGAAGGACTCGATCTGGGTGGCGAGCAGGAAAGGCGCATCGAGCACGGCCGCGCGCTTGGCGAAGCTCTTGCGGATACGTTTCTTTTCGGTGTAGGAATACGCCATGGATGCTCCGGCTAGAGGGCTAACATCGGAAAGACAGGACACAACGTTCGGGCGGCTCCGGCAGCCTGCAGCCTGACTGCAAGCCCGGCCGGACGATCGGCAAACGCTCTGGCCTGCCATCGAGAAGTGCGGCTCGACCCGCAATCTCGATTACAAAGCACGAAAGGGCCGGCACTCCGAAGAGTGCCAGCCCCGCTGGGAAGCCGAATATTACTTGATTTCGACCTTCGCGCCAGCTTCTTCCAGCTGCTTCTTGAGCGCCTCGGCGTCGGCCTTCGGAGCGCCTTCCTTGACGGTCTTCGGCGCGCCGTCGACCACGTCCTTGGCTTCCTTCAGGCCCAGGCCGGTGGCGGCACGGACGACCTTGATGACCTCGACCTTCTTGGCGCCGGCTTCGAGCAGCACGACGTCGAATTCGGTCTTCTCTTCCACCGGGGCGGCGGCGGCACCGGCACCCGGAGCGGCCACGGCCAGCGAGGCCGCGGACACGCCGAACTTCTCTTCGAACGCCTTGACCAGGTCGTTCAGTTCCATCACGGTCATGCCGGCGACGGCTTCCAGGATGTCTTCTTTGCTGATTGCCATTTCAAATCACTCCAGAATCGATAATCTTGCGAAAATTTTCGTAGCGGAAGGCTGCGGTCAGGCGGCAGCGCCTTCTTCCTCGCGCTTCTTGGCGAGGGCGGCGAGCGCACCGGCAAAACCGGACACCGGCGCCTGCATGACGCCCAGCAGCTTGGCGAGCAGCTCTTCGCGGCTCGGGATCGAAGCGAGCGCCTGCACGGCGGCCTTGTCGAGCGTCTTGCCCGCGTAGGAGCCGGCGCGCAGAACGATCTTGTCGTTGCCCTTGGCGAAGTCGTTCAGCACCTTGGCTGCAGCGACCGGATCGGCCGAAATGCCATAGATCAGCGGACCGGTCAGATCGCCCGCCAGCCCCTCGAACGGGGTGCCGGCGATCGCACGACGGACCAGGGTGTTCTTCAGCACGCGCAGGTACACGCCAGACTCGCGGGCCTTGGCACGCAGCGCGGTGAGGTCGCCCACCGCAATGCCGCGATACTCGGCCACCGCGATCGTCTGGGCATTGGCCACTTGTGCCGACACCTCAGCCACTACGGCTTTCTTGTCATCGAGATTGAGACCCACAGGTCTTTCCTCCTTTCAAGTCAACACGCGAACCGCTCGCGCGGCTCGCACCTACGGCGACCTGGATCAGGAGCGCGGCCGGCGAACCGGCCAAATCCTGTTCTGAGCACACCGTCTACGCAGGCCATTCACATGCTTAAGCGGCACCTTGCCGGGGCCACACCTGCGGTCTTTGACGATCCGCAGCCCCGGACGGGCGGCTACGGCTCAAAGTTCGGCGGAGCGCCCGCCCTGGGCGGACGTCCTGGCAATCAGGCAGGGTTGAGGCTGCCCGGCTCCACGCGCACGCCGGCACCCATGGTGCTGGAGACGGCGATGCGGCGCAGGTAGATCCCCTTCGCCGCGGCCGGCTTGGCCTTGACGAGGGCATCGACGAAGGCGGTCAAGTTCTGCTGCAGCGCATCGACCTCGAACGAGGCGCGGCCGATGGTGGCGTGCACCAGGCCCGCCTTGTCGGTGCGGTACTGCACCTGGCCGGCCTTGGCGTTCTTCACCGCGGTGGCGACGTCCATGGTCACGGTGCCGACCTTGGGGTTCGGCATGAGGCCGCGCGGACCGAGAATCTGGCCGAGCTGGCCGACCACGCGCATGGCGTCAGGGGTCGCGATGCAGACGTCGAAATCGAGATTGCCGGCCTTGACCTGCTCGGCGAGGTCGTCGAAGCCGACGACCTCGGCACCGGCGGCGCGGGCGGCCTCGGCCTTGTCGCCCTGGGCGAACACGGCGACGCGAACCGACTTGCCGGTACCCGCGGGCAGCACGACCGAACCGCGTACGACCTGGTCGGACTTGCGCGCATCGACACCAAGGTTGACCGCGATGTCGATCGACTCGTCGAACTTGGCAGTGGCGCACTCCTTGACCAGACGCAGGGCGTCGGCAACCGGGTAGGCCTGGTTACGGTCGACCTTGGCGCGCAGCGCCTGAACTCGCTTGGACAGCTTCGCCATGATTACAGGCCCTCCACGGTGATGCCCATGCTGCGGGCGGAACCGGCGATGGTGCGCACGGCGGCTTCGAGGTCGGCAGCGGTGAGGTCCGGCTGCTTGGCCTTGGCGATGTCCTCGACCTGGGCACGAGTGATCTTCCCGACCTTGTCGGTGTGCGGCTTGGCCGAACCCTTCTGGATCCCGGCGGCCTTCTTGATCAGGATCGTGGCCGGCGGAGTCTTCATGATGAACGTGAAGGACTTGTCGGCGAAGGCGGTGATCACCACCGGAATCGGCAGACCGGGCTCCATGCCCTGGGTCTTGGCGTTGAACGCCTTGCAGAATTCCATGATGTTCAGGCCGCGCTGACCGAGCGCCGGACCGATCGGGGGGCTGGGGTTGGCCTTGCCGGCCGGAACCTGCAGCTTGATGTAGCCAGTGATTTTCTTTGCCATCTAGGCTTGCTCCTGTGATGAGTGCTAGCGCACCGGAGAACCCGGCGCTCCTCGCAGTGCCCGCGCTCGTCGGCCGAGTGCACGGGCTTCGGCAGGCCTCGCGGCCTGCCGTCTTGCTCAGGTCTTCTCGACCTGGGCGAAATCGAGTTCCACCGGCGTGGCGCGACCGAAGATGGTCACCGACACGCGCAGCTTGTTCTTTTCGTAGTTTGCATCCTCGACGCTGCCATGGAAGTCGGTGAACGGCCCTTCCTTGACGCGAACCACCTCGCCGATCTCGAACAGCACCTTGGGACGCGGCTTGTCGACGCCTTCCTGCATCTGCTGCATGATCTTCTCGACCTCCTTTTCGGAGATCGGGGCGGGCTTGTTCGCCGTACCGCCGACGAAGCCGGTGACCTTGGGCGTCGACTTCACCAAGTGCCAGGACTCGTCGTTCATTTCCATTTCGACGAGAACATAGCCGGGGAAGAACTTGCGCTCGGTGACGGTCTTCTGGCCGCCGCGCATCTCGATGACCTCTTCGACGGGCACCAGGATCTGACCGAAACTATCCTGCATGCCCGACCGATTGACGCGGTCGATCAGGGCGCGCTGAACGGACTTCTCGAAGCCCGAATAGGCGTGAACCACATACCAACGCTTGCTCATATCACTTCCAACCCAGGACCAGATCGTACAGGACCCACTCCAGGCTCTTGTCCGTCAGCCACAGGAAGAGCGCCATCACCACCGCGAACGCGAACACCAGACCGGTGGTCTGCGTGGTTTCCTTGCGGCTCGGCCAGACGACCTTCTTGGTTTCGGTGATCGATTCGCGGGCGAAACCGATGAAGCGGCGACCCGGCTCGGAGAGGGCGGCGACGGCGACGCCGGCACCCAGGCCCGCAAGCACGGAAAGCACGCGCAGCACGAGAGGCTGCTCGGACAGCACGTAGAAGCCGACTACGCCGGCTGCCAACAGTGCCAGCGCCAGCGCAAATTTCAACTTATCGGCCATTGCGGATGAACACCCGGAAAATGTTGGCAGGGGCAGAGGGAATCGAACCCCCAACCTTCGGTTTTGGAGACCGACGCTCTGCCAGTTGAGCTATACCCCTGCAGCGGACACTGCAAGGCGCACCCGAGCGGGTGCGCCTGTCTGGCAATAATCGAGCGATTACTCGATGATCTTGGCGACGACGCCGGCGCCGACGGTACGGCCACCTTCGCGGATCGCGAAGCGCAGGCCTTCTTCCATGGCGATCGGGGCGATCAGCTTGACGGTGATCGACACGTTGTCGCCCGGCATGACCATCTCGGTGCCCTCGGGCAGCGAGATCGAACCGGTCACGTCGGTGGTGCGGAAGTAGAACTGCGGACGGTAGTTGTTGAAGAACGGGGTGTGACGACCACCCTCTTCCTTCGACAGCACGTAGATCTCGCCGGTGAAGTGGGTGTGCGGGGTGATCGAACCCGGCTTGCACAGCACCTGACCGCGCTCGACGTCTTCACGCTTGGTACCGCGCAGCAGCACGCCGACGTTGTCGCCGGCCTGGCCCTGGTCGAGCAGCTTGCGGAACATCTCCACGCCGGTGCAGGTGGTCTTGACCGTCGGCTTGATGCCGACGATCTCGATTTCCTCGCCGACCTTCACGATGCCGCGCTCGACACGACCGGTCACCACGGTGCCGCGACCCGAGATCGAGAACACGTCTTCGATCGGCAGCAGGAAAGGCTTGTCGATCGCACGCTCGGGCGTCGGGATGTAGCTGTCCAGCGCGTCAGCCAGGCGGAAGATCGCCGGCTCGCCGATGTCCGACTGGTCGCCCTCGAGCGCCTTCAGCGCCGAACCCTTGACGATGGGGATGTCGTCGCCGGGGAAGTCGTACTTCGACAGCAGCTCGCGCACTTCCATCTCGACGAGCTCCAGCAGCTCCTCGTCGTCGACCATGTCGCACTTGTTCAGGAAGACGATGATGTACGGCACGCCGACCTGACGGGCCAGCAGGATGTGCTCGCGCGTCTGCGGCATCGGGCCGTCGGCGGCCGAGCACACCAGGATCGCGCCGTCCATCTGCGCGGCACCGGTGATCATGTTCTTGACGTAGTCGGCGTGGCCCGGGCAATCGACGTGCGCGTAGTGACGGCTCGCGGTCTCGTACTCGACGTGCGCGGTGTTGATGGTGATGCCGCGCGCCTTCTCTTCGGGCGCCGCGTCGATCTGGTCGTAGGCCTTCGCCTCGCCACCGAACTTCTTCGACAGGATGGTGGTGATCGCAGCGGTCAGCGTGGTCTTGCCATGGTCGACGTGGCCGATGGTGCCGACGTTGACGTGAGGCTTGGTGCGCTCGAACTTACCCTTAGCCATATCGCTATCCTTAAAATCAGAACCATAAAAACCGGCGCGGCGACCACACTCGTTGGCCGCCGCCCAGGCCAGGCAGAAAATGGATGGTGCCCATGACGTGGATTGAACACGTGGCCTCTCCCTTACCAAGGGAGTGCTCTACCACTGAGCTACATGGGCCCCGAAACCTCGGGCAAACCGCAGCGAACCTGGAGCGGGTGAAGGGAATCGAACCCTCGTCATAAGCTTGGAAGGCTTCTGCTCTACCATTGAGCTACACCCGCACACGCCTGCAACTGTGTTCTCTTGCCTGCGCGCAACTCCGCGCCTATCACAACTCGCAGCCATACACTGCATTTGCCACGCCGACCGTGACGAGCACGGCACGACTGAAACTTGGTGGAGGGAGAAGGATTCGAACCTTCGAAGGCTGAGCCGTCAGATTTACAGTCTGATCCCGTTGACCGCTTGGGTATCCCTCCGTCCGGGAAGCCCCGCACTATAGAGGCCTTCCCCGGAGAAGTCAAAGCCTTTTGAAAAAAAATTCGAGCCTCGATGTGCGAGCTGCGCCGCCTGCGCTTCGCCGGAGGCGCGGCTGGCGCGGATCCGGCGTCGACAACCCACGCGGCTCGGCGACGGATCATCGAACTGGGGCGGTATGATCCCCCGGTTCGGATCCTTTCGGCAGACACGCCATGCCCCCCGCCCTGAAGGCCCTCCTCGCCCAGCTCGCCGGTCTGGCCGCCGCGGTCGCGCTCGCGCGCACCGGCGCGCTCGTCGGACTGTGGCCGCTGGTGAGCGTGCAGGCGCTCGTCGCGGCGACGGTCGCGGCCGGCTTGCGCAGCGCGCGCTGGTGGCTGCCGATCCATCTCGGCTTCTTGCCGCTGGCGGTGGTCGCGCACGGCGCGGGCATCCATCCCGGGTGGTATCTCGCCGCCTTCGTCATCCTCGTACTGGTGTATTGGACGAGCTTCCGCACCCAGGTCCCGCTCTACCTCAGCAACCCGGCCACCGCAGCGGCGGTAGGGAAGCTGCTGCCGGCCCATCCGGCGCGGATGCTCGACATCGGCGCCGGCACCGGTGCGCTGCTGCGCCCGCTCGCGCAGGCGCGTCCCGACTGCCGCTTCACCGGCATCGAGCTGGCGCCGGCGACGTGGGCGATCGGACGCCTGCTGCTGCGCCGTCACGCCAACATCGAGTGGCTGCGCGGCGACCTCTTCGCCGCCGACTGGAGCGGCTACGATCTGGTGTACGCCTTCCTCTCGCCGGTGCCGATGGCGGCGGTCTGGGCCAAGGCGTCCGCCGAGATGCCCCCGGACAGCACCCTGGTCAGCAACAGCTTCGCGGTGCCCGGCCACGAGCCGGACGCGGTGATCGACGTCGGCGACCGCCGTGGCACGCGCCTCTTCCTCTATCGCATGGGCGCACGCGGAGAGCGCCGAAGCGGCTGAATTGGCCCCGCGAAGCGGCGCTTTTCCGCGCTCGCCCGCTTGCGTGCGGCGTCGATAATCCCCGTCATGCAAGGACTGCATGCAAAGGACTGAAGCGTCATGGCTGAGATCATCTGCGTGATCGGCAACAAGGGCGGCACCGGCAAGACCACCCTCTCGCACATGCTGTGCCAGGGCCTCGGCCTGCTTGGCCAGCGTGCTGCCTGCGTGCTCACCGACACGTCGCGCGAGCCGCTGGTACCCGCCGGACGGCGCTACGTGCTGGCCGACGCGCGCACACGCGACTCGCTGACCAAGGTGGTCGACAAGCTGCGCACGCTGGAGAACTGGATCGGGGTCATCGACGGCGGCGGCAACCGCACCGAGATGGACCGCAAGCTCTACGCGCTCTCCGACCTCGTGCTGCTGCCCTTCCGCGAGTCGCACGAAGACATCCGCACCGTGCTGCGCGACCTCGAGATGTTCCCGCGCGCCTACGCGATCCCCACGCAGTGGCCCACCAACCCCTGGCAGCGCGAGGCCGCCGACCGCAGCGTGGCGCGCCTGCTCGGCGCGCACCGCGATCGCATCCTGCGCCCGGTCAACGCGCTCTCCTCCACCAAGCTGCTGCTGCAGAAGCAACTGCCCGAGCAGCTGCCGACCCCGCTCGCCAACGCCTGCCGCGCGGTCGCGCGCCAACTGCTGGAAGTGCTGGAGATCGACTTCATCGACCACAACGAGGACACCGCCGGCGAGGAGCAGGATGAGCGCCTGTCGCCCGCCGAGATGCCGATGCGCCTGGTCGGCGGCGCTCGACGATCGCACTGAGCCGCGAATCGCGGCACGACGATTCTCTCAGGACTCCTCGTTCCTGCGCGAGAGCAGCACCAGCGCCTGGCTGCGGCTGCTCACCCCCAGCGCGCGGTAGATCGCCGTCATGTGCACCTTCACCGTCCCCTCGGTGAGGCCCAGCCGACTGGCAATCTCGCGATTGCTGCCCCCTGTGGCGAGGAGTTCCATCACCCTGGCCTGGGCGAGGGTCACCCCGTAGCGCTCGGCGGAGCGACGCGTGCGGGCGCTCGTCGCGGACGGGCTGGCACGCGGCGTCGGCATGCCGCCCTCCAGGACTTCGCGCACGGCCTGGGCCAGCACCTCGCCGGAACTCGCCTTGGAGACGAAGCCAGAGGCGCCGGCCGCGAGGGCGCGGCGCACCGCGGCGTCGTCGTCCATCGCCGACACCACGATCGCCGGCAGGTCGGGGTAGCGCTTCGCCAGCACGCCGAGCAGCGAGAACCCGCTCGCCCCCGGCAGCATCAGGTCGACGATCGCCAGATCGACGTCGTCATGCGCCTCGAGCAAGGCCAGCGCCTCGTCCGCGCGCGCCGACTCGAGACACACCAGGTCGGGCTCCAGGCGCCCGATGCGCTGCGCCATCGCCTCGCGCACCAGCGCATGATCTTCCACGATCAGGATCTTCGTCATACCCTCCCCTCCGCGTGCCTCTTTCCGCACCGAACATAGCATGAGGCGGCCGCCGGGCTTCACGCTCCATGCGAGCGCAAGCGCTACGCCGGCGCCGATAAACGCAGGAGAATCGACTCCCCGGGCGGAGTCCCACCGTCGGCAAGCCTCGCAGAACGGTCTTGCCGTCCACGGCTCGCCCCGCCCCACCGGAGGCCCTCGCCATGCCCGCCCCTTCCTGCCCTGCCGAACCCCGCAATGCCGTGCCGAGGAGGCGGCCTTGATCCACCGTTGGGGCATCCGCGCCCGCGTCACGCTGGTCGCCTTCATCCCGATGCTGGTCCTGGCCGGCCTGATGACGGCGACCCACACCACGCTGCGCCTGGGCGAACTCGACAACGCCTTGCGCGCACGCGCTCAGGCCTACGTCCGCCAGACCGCGGTGGCGAGCGAGTACCCGCTGTTCATCGGCGACCACATCGCCCTGCAGCAGCTGCTCGACAGCCTGCTGCTCGAGGAGGACATGGCGGCACTCGCGCTCATCGCACCGGACCGCAGCCTGATCGCCCGGGCGGGCAGCTTCGAGCACACCACGCCGCCACAGGCGGCCGTCGCGGGCACGACGCGGAGCGCAGGTCGCCTGCGCATCGTCGAGCCGATCCGCCCGCGCCCGCTGCCGATCGACGCCGTGTCCGATCCCGTGCCGGCGGACGAACTCCTCGCCACCCTCATCATCGAGATGTCCCTGGAACGCCTCGACCAGCGCCGCGCCGAGCTGTTGTGGATCGCCGCCGGCTGGATGCTGATGGTCGCCGTCGGCAGTCTCGCGCTCGCAAGGGGGATGAGCTACAGCGTCAGCGGTCCGATCCGCAACATCGCGGACACCGTGCTCCGCATCGGCCGCGGCGAACTGGACCGCCGTGTCCCGGTGGTCGGCGGTGGCACGCTGCGCATCCTGGCCGAGGGCGTGAACGAGATGGCCGGGCGCCTGAGCACCGCGCACGCATCGATGTCGCGCCAGATCGAAGAGGCGACCGCCGAGCTGCGCGCACGTCGCGACGAGGCCGAGCGCGCCAGCATCGCCAAGTCGCGCTTCCTCGCCGCCGCCAGCCACGACCTGCGCCAGCCGCTGCATGCGCTCGGGCTGTTCGTGTCCGAGCTCTCCCAGCACGAGCTCGACGCGGGCAGCCGGCAGATCCTCGAGCGCATCACGGCCGCGGCCGAGACCATGGACGGCCTGCTCGGCAGCCTGCTGGACATCTCGCGACTCGATTCGGGTGCGCTCACCCCGGTGCCGCAATCCTTCGACCTGCAGGCGCGCCTCGAGCGTCTGGTCGCCGGTCAGTCGGCCGTCGCCGCCGAGCGCGGGCTCGACCTGCACCTGCGCTGTGCGCCCTGTCGCGCCCACACCGATCCGCTGCTCCTCGACCGCATCCTCGCCAATCTGTTGTCGAATGCCATCCGCCACACCCCGCACGGCCGCGTGCTGGTCGCCTGCCGGCGTCGCGGCGACCGGCTGCGCGTGGAGGTACGCGACAACGGCCCCGGCATCGCGCCGGAATCGCAGGAACTGATCTTTCACGAGTTCGTCCAGCTCGACAATCCGGAGCGCGGCCAGGACAAGGGCCTCGGGCTCGGGCTGGCGATCGTGCGCCGCCTCAGCACCCTGCTCCGGCTGCCGCTCGACCTCCGCTCGCGGCCCGGCCACGGGACGGTGTTCGCGGTGGAGGTCCCCGCCGCACAGCCGGAAGGCGCCTCCCGGGCGCATACGCCGGGCAGCTTCGAAGGGGTCCGGGTACAGCTTGCCGGCGCGGATCCCGCCGCCCTCGAGGCGACCGCCGAGCTGCTCGCCGACTGGGGCTGCACGGTGGACGACGGCACCCGTACGGCGCCGGCGGACGACCGCCCCCACGGCACCGAGCTGCTGATCCTCGCGCCGGTGCCCGCCGGCACGGCCGACGGCCTTGTCCTGCTCGCAGCCCTGCGCATGCGCCCCGACCTGGCCGACGTGCCCGCGATCCTGCTCGTCGTCGACAGCACCGACGAGCAGCGCGATCGCGCCCGCGCCCTGAATGCCCATCTGCTCGCCCGTCCGCTGCGCCCCTCGCGCCTGCGCGCCCTCATGAACCGCCTGCTCGGCGCGCGCGACGGCGATGGAGCGCAGGGCAGCGGCATCGGGTAATATTGTTCCGTCACCTCAACCCCCCGAACGGAGCAGCCCGATGTCCAATGACCAGAACGCCCAGGATCCGCTCGAGTTCGTGCGCGGCATGTGGAACCAGATGGGTTTCTCCCTGCCCGGCATGGTCACGCCCACGCTCGATGTCGATGAGCTGGACAAGCGCATCACCGACATGCGCGCGGTCGAGGGCTGGCTCAAGATGAACCTGAACATGCTGCAGATGAGCATCCAGGGACTCGAGATGCAGCGCGCCGCGCTCGCCGCGGTCAAGGCGATGAGCCAACAGGCCCAGCAGGCAGGCGAAGGCGGCGGCGCGACCGAGCCTGGAGCCAATCCCTTCGCCGCCGCGGCGGCGATGTGGCCGTGGAACCTGATGGGCGCGCAGGCGGCCGCCACGCCCGCTCCCGCGACCCCGGCCGAAGCGAAGGAAGGCGCGCGTGGCACCCGCCGCAAGCCGGCCACCGACAAGTAATCGACCCGCCGCGGGCTACACCACGCCCGCGCCCCGCAGCCGGGCAAGCTCCTCGGCATCCACGCCGAGCGCCTCCAGGATCGCATCCGTATCCGCCCCCGCACACGCCGGTGCCGGCGCGTCGGGTATCGGCGGCATCCCGCCCAGACGCACCGCCGCGCCGGCGTGGCACAGGCCGTTCGTCTCCACCACCATGCCGCGTGCGCGCAGCTGCGGGTCGCGCAGGCTCTCCTCCAGGCGCAACACGGGCGTCACGCAGCAATCGACCGGGTCGAACACCTCCACCCACTCGCGCTGGCTGCGTCCGCGGAAGATCGTCGCAAGCTCGCCCCGCACGCGTGCTCCGTCCGCCCCGGTAGCGAGATGCCCCGGGATCAGGTCCGCACGCCCGAGCGTAGTGCACAGCAGCCCCCAGAACTTCTCCTCCAGCGCACCCACCGCCATGTAGCGGCCGTCCGCGGTCTCATACACGCCGTAGCAGGGCACCCCGCCGGTGAGCAGGTCCTCGCCGCGCGGCCGCACGCCACCGTGGGCAAGCACCTCGGCGAGCGGGAAGATCATGTGCGCGAACGCGGCGTCGGTCATCGACACGTCGACCTCGCGGCCGCGGCCGCTGCGGCGCGCGTCGAACAGCGCCACCAAGATGCCCATCACCGCGCCCATGGTGCCGCCGAGCAGGTCGCCGATCTGCAGGTTCGACAGCGCCGGCGCGCCGCCGGCGCAGCCGATCTGGTCGAGCACGCCGGCGTAGCCGAGATAATTGATGTCGTGGCCGGCGCGCAGTGCGTACGGCCCGGTCTGTCCGTAGCCGCTGATGCTGCAAAGCACTACGCGCGGATTGCGCTCGGCGAGCACGGCGTAGCCGAGGCCGAGGCGCTCCATCACCCCCGGGCGGAAGCCCTCGACCACCACATCGGCGCTTTCCACCAGGCGCAGGAACAGCGCACGCCCCGCCTCCTGCTTGAGGTCGAGCCGCAGGCTGCGCTTGTTGCGGTTCACCAGTTGGTAGAACCAGCTGGTGTCGCCCCCCATCGCGCCCATCGTGCGCGCGTAGTCGCCGGCACCGGTGTCTTCCACCTTGATCACCTCGGCGCCGTAGTCGGCCAGGTGCTGGGTGGCGAGCGGACCGGGCAGCAGCCGGGTGAGGTCGAGAATGCGCACGCCGGCGAGCGGCGCGCGTGCGGGAGCGTTCGATGCGGGGTTCATGTGCGCGTCCATCGTTTTGCGGGAAGACGGCAGTATGCCAGCGGGAGGCACCGGGACACGCAGGGACAGGGCCTCCTCGGGGCTATTCGTAGGTGCGCACGTCGTCGATGACCTTGCCGTCGTTGGCGAGCGCGCCCGCGGGCAGGAAGGCGACCTCGCCGCGCAGCTTGGTCAGCTCGCGGATGCTGGCGGCTACGGCAGCGGCGAGGGCCTCGCTGCCGCCACCTGCCGCCTCGCACATCAGCGTCATGCGGTCGGCGAGGTCGGGATTATCTACCACCAAGCGCGCGCGCGTGATCTCGGGGTGCCGTCGCACAACCTGCGCGATCTGCCCCGGATGCACGAACATGCCCTTGACCTTGGTGGTCTGGTCGGCGCGCCCCATCCAGCCCTTGATGCGCACGTTGGTGCGCCCGCAGGGCGAGTCCCCGGGCAGCACCGCGGAGAGGTCGCCGGTGCCGAAGCGGATCAGCGGGTAATCGGGGTTGAGGGTGGTCACCACCACCTCGCCCACCTCGCCCACGGCCACCGGGTCCCCGGTGCCGGGGCGGACGATCTCGAGCAGCACATCCTCGTCCACCACCATGCCCTCGCGCGCCGGCGTCTCATAGGCGATCAGGCCGATGTCTGCAGTGGCATACGCCTGGAAGGCCATGATGCCGCGCGCGGCAAGGGCGTCGCGCATGCTGGGCGGAAAGGCCTCGCCGGAGACGAAGGCCTTGGTGAACGACACCCGCACGCCGAGCTCGTCCGCCTTGTCGAGCAGGATGCGCAGGAAGGACGGCGTGCCCACGTAGGCGTTGGGCTGCAGGTCGACGATCGCCGCGAGCTGCTGCTCGGTCTGGCCGACGCCGGCGGGAAAGACGGTGCAGCCGAGCGCGTGCGCTGCCGTCTCCATCATCGAGCCGGCGGGCGTGAAGTGGTAAGAGAAGGTGTTGTGCACCAGGTCGCCGGCACGGAAGCCCGCGGCGAACAGCGCGCGCGCCAGGCGGTAGTAGTCGGGCCGCGCGCCTTCGGGTTCGTAGAGCGGGCCGGGCGAGGCGAACACCCGCCTGCACGCCGCCCCCCAGCCCACCGCCGAAAAGCCGCCGAAGGGGCGCGCAGCCTTCTGCAGCTCGAGCAGTTCCGACTTGCGTGTGACCGGCAGCGTGGCGAGCGCCTCGCGACTGGTGACCGAATCCGGGTCGACGTCGGCCAGCAGGCGGCCGAAGGCGGGCGCGGCGGCGCGCGCATGGGCGATCTGCGCCGGCAGGCGGCTCAGCAGCTCGCGCTCGCGCGCCTCGGGATCGCGGGTCTCGCGCGTGTCGTGGAAGTTCATCTCGGCTCCCCTGCTCGATGCATTGTCGGGTGATGTCGCGGCGGTGGCGCTCAGCTCAGCCAGCGCTTGCGGCGGCGATAGTGCTTGATGTCGCGGAAGCTCTTGCGGCCCTCGCCCGCCAGACCGAGGTAGAACTCCTTGACGTCCTCGTTGCTGGCCAGATCCTTGGCGGCACCTTCCATCACGATGCGGCCGTTTTCCATGATGTAGCCGAAGTCGGCATAGCGCAGCGCGACCATGGTGTTCTGCTCGGCGAGCAGGAAGCTCACCCTTTCCTTGGTGTTGAGATCCTTGACGATCTCGAACACCTCTTCCACGATCAGCGGCGCAAGGCCCATCGAGGGCTCGTCGAGCAGCACCAGCTTGGGCTTGGCCATCAGCGCACGACCGATCGCGCACATCTGCTGTTCGCCACCCGAGGTGTAGGCGGCCTGGCTGTTCCGTCGCGTCTTCAGGCGCGGGAAATAGTTGTAGACCTTCTCCAGCGTCTCTTCGACCGCGGCCTTGCCGTCGCTGCGGGTGTAGGCGCCGGTGCGCAGGTTTTCTTCGATGGTGAGGTGGCCGAAGCAATGCCGCCCCTCCATGACCTGGACGACACCGCGCTTGACGAGGTCCGCCGGCGTCAGCGCGTCCACGCGTTCGCCGTTGTAATCCACCGAGCCCTTGGTCACCTCGCCACGCTCGCCCTTGAGCAGGCTGCTCACCGCGCGCAGCGTGGTGGTCTTGCCGGCGCCATTGCCACCGAGCAGGGCGACGATGCTGCCCTCCTGCACCGACAGCGACACACCCTTCAGCACCAGGATGACGTGGTTGTAGATGACCTCGATGTTGTTGACGCTGAGGAAGGCCGGATTGGGAGCGTTCATGTTCGATTCCAGGAAAAGGCCTCCGCACCGCGCGGCGCGGAGGCACGTTTCAACTCAGTTTCAATTTACTGCGCGCACTGCTCCGCGGTACGGCGCTGCAGATTCTTCTCGGCGGCGTACTTCGAGGCCGCCTCGAGCACCATCGGCCGCAGCACCTTGTCGTCGGCCTGATACCAGTCGGAGCTGAACGCCCACTTGCTGCCATCCCACGTATGCACGCGCACCCACGACGAGCCCATGTGGTCGGTGCACGAGGTCTGCACCGGGCGCATCACGCCGGCAAAACCCATCGCATCGAGCTTGCCCTGGTCGAGGTTGAGGTTCTCCAGGCCCCAGCGCACCTGCTCGCCGGTCATGACCTTGCCCTTGCCGTAGCGCTCCTGCGCCTGCCGCACCCCTTCGACACCCAGCATCGCCGAGATCAGGCCGCGCATGTACAGCACCGAGCCCACCTCCTCCTTCGGGCCGGTGCCCTGGCCCTTGTCATGCACCATCGCCAGCATGTCCTTGACGACCTTGCTGTTGGGCTCCGCGCCGTGCTGAAGCGTCAGGGCGCTGTAGCCCTTGGCACCCGCGCCGACGTCCTTGACGTCCGGCTCGGCGCCCGCCCACCAGATGCCGAGCATCTTCTCGCGCGGGTAGCCCGTGGCCTGGGCCTCCTTGATCGCGGTCGAGTTCATCACGCCCCAGCCCCACAGCAGCACATGGTCGGGACGATCGCGGCGGATCTGCAGCCAGGTCGCCTTCTGCTCCACGCCGGGGTGGGCTACCGGCAGCAGCTGCAGCTCGAAGCCATGCATCTTCGCGCGCTCCTGCAGCAGCGGGATCGGCTCCTTGCCGAAGGGGCTGTCGTGATAGACCAGCGCGATCTTCTTGCCCTTGAGCTTGTCCAGCCCGCCCTCCTGCTTGCCGATATGCTGGATCGCGACGTCGGCGCCCACCCAGTACGAGCCCAGCAGCGGGAAGTTCCAGGTGAACACCGAGCCGTCCTGCGACTCGCTGCGGCCGTAGCCGGCGGTGATCAGCGGGATCTTGTCCACGGTGGCCTTGTCGGTGAGCGCAAAGGTCACGCCGGTCGACAGGCTCTGGAACAGAGTGGCGTTCTTGCCCTTCAAGCGCTCGTAGCACTCCACCCCGCGGTCGGTGGCGTAGCCGAACTCGCACTCCTCGTAGGTCAGCTTGACGCCGTTGATGCCGCCCTGGGCATTGATCAGCTTGAGGTAATCGACATAGCCGTTCGCCCATGGGTTGCCGTTGGCGGCATAGGCGCCGGTCCGATACACCAGCACCGGGAAGAACTGATCCTGCGCCTGAGCTTGCGCGGCGGTGGAGAACACGGCGGACGACAGGCCCACCGAGGCGATGGCGGCCGCGAGGGCCAGGTTGCGGAATTTCATGAGTCTCCTCCTTTTATAGGCTTCTTGGGCACTGCGGGAAATGGCGCTGCATCAGTGCGGGAACGGCCACAGGCGCAGCTTCTGCTTCGCGATCGACCACAGTCGGGCGAGGCCATGCGGCTCGACGATCAGGAAGAAGATGATCAGCGAACCGAAGATGATGAGTTCGGCATGCGAGATGCCGGCGGTCGACACGGTGACACCGACCAGGCTTCCGAGCAGGGGCAGGAACTGGTTGAGGAAGATCGGCAGGATCACGATGAAGGCGGCGCCGAAGAAGCTGCCCATGATCGAGCCCATGCCGCCGATGATCACCATGAACAGCAGCTGGAAGGAGCGATCGACCGAGAACGCCGCCGGCTCCCACGACCCCAGGTGCACGAAGCCCCACAGCGCGCCGGCCACGCCGACGAAGAAGGAGCTCACCGCGAACGCCGACAGCTTGGCGAACATCGGGCGGATGCCGATCACCTCGGCCGCCACGTCCATGTCGCGGATCGCCATCCACTGGCGGCCGATCGCGGCGCGGGTGAGGTTCTTGGCGATGAACGCGAACGCGATCACGAAGGCGAGGCAGAACAGATACTTCTCGGTCGGCGAGTCGATCACCCAGCCCAGCATCTCCAGCTTGGCGACCGACACCGAGCCGGACGACGAATGGTTGGTGAACCAGCCGATGCGCAGGAAGGCCCAGTCGCACAGAAACTGCGCCGCCAGCGTCGCCACCGCGAGGTAGAGGCCGCGCACGCGCAGGCTGGGAATGCCGAACAGGATGCCGAAGGCTGCAGCCGACACGCCGCCCAGCAGCATCGCCAGCACCAGCGGCATGCCGTCGATGCGCACCATGAAGTTGTACGCCGCATATGCCCCGATCGCCATGAAGGCCCCCGCCCCCAGGGTGATCTGGCCACAATAGCCCACCAGCAGATTGACCCCGAGCGCGGCGAGCGACAGCACCAGGAAGGGGATCAGGATGGCGCGGAACATGTACTCGTCGGCCAGCATCGGCACGGCGAGTGCGGCAAAGGCGATCAGCCCCCAGACGAACCACTTGTCCTGGGCGATGGTGAAGATCTGTTGGTCGGCCGCGTAGCTCGTCTTGAACTGGCCGTTTTCGCGATAGAACACTGTGTTGTCTCCCGGTCAGACGCGGTTGATGATCTTTTCGCCGAACAGGCCCTGCGGCCGGAACAGCAGCACGATCAACGCCATCACGTAGGCGAACCAGATCTCGATGCCGCCGCCGACGTAGGGTCCGAGATAGACCTCGGAGAGCTTCTCGCCGACGCCGATGATGAGCCCGCCGACGATCGCGCCCGGCACCGAGGTCAGGCCGCCGAGGATCACCACCGGCAGCGCGCGCAGCGCCACGGTGACGAGCGAGAACTGCACGCCCATCTTCGAGCCCCAGATGATGCCGGCCACCAGGGCCACCAGGCCGGCCACGCACCACACGATCACCCAGGTCTTGTTGAGCGGGATGCCCACCGATTGCGCGGCCTGGTGGTCGTCGGCCACCGCGCGCAGCGCGCGGCCGATCGCGGTCTTCTGGAAGAACACCGTGAGCCCGGCGACCAGCACGGCAGCGAGCGCCGCTGCGATGAAGTCTTCCTTGTTGATCAGCACGCCGCCCTCGAAGAGGCCTTCGAACATGATCACCGGATCCTTGGGCATGCCGACGTCGATCGAGTAGATCTCGCTGCCGAAGAAGGTCTGGCCGAGGCCCTCGAGCACGTAGGCGATGCCCAGCGTGACCATCAGCAGCGTGGCGCCCTCCTGGTTCACCAGCTTGCGCAGCACGAAGCGCTCCACCGCCCAGGCCACCACAAACATCACCGCGCCGGCGCCGACGATGCCGATCACGTTGGCGAGGAAGAGGCTGTCGCCGCCGAGCGCGGCGTTGCTCCACTCGGAGAAGCGCGCCATCGCCAGCGCGGCGACCAGCACCATCGCGCCCTGGGCGAAGTTGAACACGCCCGAGGCCTTGAAGATGAGCACGAAGCCCAGGGCCACCAGCGAATACAGCATGCCGGTCATCAGCCCGCCCAACATCGTTTCAATGAAAAATGCCATGACTCGCTCCGCTCAATGCCCGCTGCCGAGATAGGCGTTGATGACATCCTGGTTGTTGCGCACCTCGTCGGGTGTGCCGTCGCCGATCTTCTTGCCGTAATCGAGCACCACGACGCGGTCGGAGATGTCCATCACCACGCCCATGTCGTGCTCGATGAGCACGATCGTGGTGCCGAACTGGTCGCTGATGTCGAGGATGAAGCGGCACATGTCCTGCTTTTCCTCGACGTTCATGCCCGCCATCGGCTCGTCGAGGAGCAGGATCTGCGGCTCCATCGCCAGCGCGCGGCCGAGGTCGACGCGCTTCTGCAGGCCGTAGGGCAGCGCGCCCACCGGGGTCTTGCGGATGTGCTGGATCTCGAGGAAGTCGACGATCTCCTCGACCTTCTCGCGGTGTGCGATCTCCTCGCGCAGCGCCGGGCCGAGCCACAGCGCCTGCTGGAAGAGGTTGCACTTCATCTTGAGATTGCGCCCGGTCATGATGTTGTCGAGCACGCTCATGCCCTTGAACAGCGCGATGTTCTGGAAGGTGCGCGCGATGCCCTGCTGGGCCGCCATGTGCGGCTCCATCTTCTGGCGCTGCTGCCCGCGGAACATGATCCTGCCTTCCTGCGGGTGATACACGCCGTTGATCACGTTGAGCATCGAGCTCTTGCCCGCGCCGTTGGGGCCGATGATGGCGCGCACCTCATGCTCGCGGATGTTGAAGCTGATGTCGGTCAGCGCCTTTACACCGCCGAAGCGCAGCGAGATGTTCTGCAGGTCGAGGATGACCTCGCCCTGGCGACGGCCCGAAGGCGTGGTGGTGGCAGCGGAATTCATGTCGGTCATGTCCATTCTTCGTCCCCTCAGGCCGCGCGCTTGCCGGCCTGCGGCGCGAAGGTCTTCACCTCCTCGATGCGCAGGTCGGCCGAGACCTTGCCGGTGCGGCCGTCCTCGTACTTGACCTGGGTCTCGATGAACTGGGTCTTGCGGCCTTCGAACATAGCCTCGATCAGCACGCCGTACTTCTCGGCGATGAAATTGCGCCGTACCTTGCGCGTGCGCGTGAGCTCGCCGTCGTCGGCGTCGAGCTCCTTGTGCAGGATCAGGAAGCGCTTGATCTGCGAGCCGCTCATGTTGGGGTCGGCGGCGAGGTCGGCGTTGACCTTCTCGACGCAGTCGCGGATCAGCTCGTACACCGCAGCCTGCTGGGCGAGGTCGGTGTAGCCGGAGTAGGCCATGCCCTTCTTCTCGGCCCAGTTGCCCACCGCCTCGAGGTCGATGTTGATGAAGGCGGTAGCGAATTCCTTGCCGGCACCGAAGGTCACCGCCTCCTTGATGTGCTGGAAGAACTTGAGCTTGTTCTCGATGTAGTTGGGCGCGAACATCGTGCCGTCGGCCATCTTGCCGACGTCCTTGGCACGGTCGATGATCTTCAGGTGGCCGTCGGCGTCGAAGAAGCCGGCGTCGCCGGTCATGAAGTAGCCATCGGCGTTGATCGACTCGGCGGTCGCGTCGGGGCGCTTGTAGTAGGCCTTGAGCAGCATCGGCCCCTTGACCAGGATCTCGCCGTTGTCGGCGAGCTTGACCTCGACGAAGGGTGCCGGCTTGCCGACCGAATCCAGCTTGATCTCGCCGTCGGGCTGCAGGCACACGTAGGCGCAGGTCTCGGTCTGGCCGTAGAGCTGCTTGAGGTTGATGCCGATCGAGCGGTAGAAGCGGAACAGGTCGGGCCCGATCGCCGCGCCGGCCGTATAGGCCACGCGGATACGGCTCATGCCGAGCACGTTCTTCAGCGGCCCATACACCAGCAGGTTGCCCAGCCAGTACTGGAAGCGATCGCCACCCGACACCGGCTTGCCATCCAGGATGTCGGCGCCGCAGCGCCGCGCCACGTCCATGAAGTGATGGAAGATCTTGCGCTTGAGGCTGCCGGCGTCTTCCATGCGGATCATCACCTGGGTCAGCAGGTTCTCGAACACGCGCGGCGGGGCGAAGTAATAGGTGGGTCCGATCTCGCGCAGATCGTTCATCACCGTCTCGCCCGACTCCGGGCAGTTGATCGTGAAGCCCGCCACCGTGGCCTGCGCGAACGAGAACAGGTGGTCGCCCACCCAGGCCATCGGCAGGTAGGACAGGATGTCCTCCTTGTCGGTGAGCTTGTCGAACTGGATCGCGCCGCGCGCCGCGGCGATGAACGCGCCGTGGGTCTGGCACACGCCCTTGGGCTTGCCGGTGGTGCCCGAGGTGTACAGCATGATCGAGATGTCGTCGGAGGCGCCCTTGTCGATCTCGCCGTCGAGGAAGTCAGGCTGGTTGCGGTCGTGGATGCGCCCCATCTCCTGCAGCTCGTCCAGGCCCATCAGCAGGGTCTGGGTGTAATGGCGCATGCCACGGGGGTCGTCGTAGATCACATGCGCGAGCAGCGGCGCATCGGGCTGGATCTCGACCATCTTGTCCACCTGCTCCTGGTCCTCGACTACGGCGAACTTGATCTCGGCGTCCTGCAGCACGTAGGCCATCTCCTGGGCCACCGCGTCCTGGTACATCATCACCGGGATGCCGCCCAGGCACTGGCAGGCCGCCACCGACCAGTACAGCCGCGGGCGGTTGTCGCCCACCACCGCGAGGCGGTCGCCGCGCTTGAAGCCGAGCTGCGCCAGCCCGCAGGCGATCGCGCGCACGTTCTCGGCCACTTGCGCCCAGGTATAGGTCTGCCAGATGCCGTATTCCTTCTCGCGCATCGCCGGCTGCTGGGGGCGCGCCTTGGCGTGGTGCATCAGCCAGCGCGGAAAGGTGTCCGGCCCTGCTCCGCCCTGTCCGGGCTCGGACGCGCTCGTGCGTGTGTCCATGCCACACTCCTCCTTTGGTCTTGTCCTGTCTGTCTCCGCACCCGGGCCCCTGGTGCTTTTTGTCAGGGCCCGGGCGGGACGCGCGAACGCGTCCGTTCCAGTTCAGGCTGGAGTGTGGCAAGCCACTTTTGCGCAACTGTTTGTGGAATGTACTGAATTGTTGCAGGCCGCCTGCGTACCCGCGGCCGGCCCTCAGACCGGGAACGCGAAGCCGTACTGCGACTTGCCGGCCTGTCGGCCGATCCCGCGCGTGACGCCACGCCCGACCCGCTTGGCGCTACCGATCGCGGCGATGCCGCCCCCCACCAGCCGGCCGACGGCGGGCTCAGGGACCAAGGCGCAGCACCACCCGCGCGCGGGGATCGTCGGGGACGAGATCGACGAACGCGATCGCATCCGGATCCTGGGCGACCCGCGAAATCGCGGCCGCGCTGTCGGCGACCCGCAGCGGCGGTTGTGTCCGCCCGGAGAACTGCAATCGCGCCCAGTACGCGTTGATCTCGGCGATGTCGCGCCCGAGCAGGCGGCGATAGAAGCTTGCGCGCAACGGTTCCACTTCGACCACGTTGGCGCGCGCCCCCGAAGGCAGCATTTTCACGCGCCCGAGGAAGAGATGGCTGGCCTGCTCGCGACTCAGGGCGGAGATGCCGCTGTCGCGATTGACGATGAGGACGAGTTCCTCGGCCGCCACGTCGTGCGTCGGGAGCAGCAGCACGAGGAGCGCAGCGACGAGCGTATGGATTCGCATGGCCGGACGCTCAGAAGACGAAATCCAGCGTTGCGGAAAACACCGTCGGCGAGCGCGGGCCGGTGACGAAACCACGATCGTCGAGCAGCGCGGAGGAACGCTTCGCGTCGATGCGATCGAACTGCAGCTTCAAGGCCATGTTGTCGGCGAAGTCATAGCGCACGCCCACGCCGATGGTGGTCTGGTCGTGGCGGGTGTAGCCGTGGACGGTCTGCCAGAAACCGCGCAGCTGGCCCGCGGGGTCCAACGCCGGCGGCACGTCGAGGGCCCGATCGACAGGATCGAGGATGCTGCGCGAGCCGGTAAGGTAAGGCTTCCAGCGCCCGACCCGATAGGCGGCGGTCGCCCCCGTCCCCCAACCTTCGAAGCGCGGGTACACGGACATCGACATGTCGGTGGCCATGAGCTGCAGCGAGAACGGTCCGCGCTCCCAGCCGAGCGCCGCCCCCAGGTAACCGATCCGGTTGGACCCCGCGATCTCGGATGCGCGGGCCACGGCCTGCCCTGCGAATTCCGTCCCCGGGGCCAGGCTCGCGAGGTGACGCAGCGTGAACGGCAGCTCCCGATAGATGGCGTTGCGCGTGGACACCATGTTGCCCCAGGACAGTTTCAGGCTCAGTTCCGGCCCGATCCAGTCCAGGGTGACGCCGAAGCTGCGGCCGATCGGCACCGGATGCTCCATCCGGTTCAGGAACACGCTGCCGCGCGTACGCCCGCCGAACAGCTTGAAGCGCAGCAGGCCGTCGCCGAGCGCGTGCTGGAGGGTCGCATCCAGGCCGTCGAAGTTGTCATAGGTCAGACGGCCGTACACGTCGGCATACGGCCTCACCGTCGTGTAGGCGTAGCCGACGTGGCGCGAGTCGCCGTCGAGGTAGATATCGGTGACCAGGCGACCGGCGCGCAGTTCGAGCCAATCGCTGGGCACGTGCTTGACGAAGCCCCATACCAGGTGCGGTCCCCACTCGCCGTGGCGCCCCTGGTTCATGACCGCCTGCGCCATGACCGACCACTGCGGCGTCAACGCACCGTGCACCTGCAGGCCGAGCGAGCTGTCGACACCGAAGTCGAGTTCGTTCGCACGCGTGCCACGATGCTGGTCCACGCTGCGGCGGAACTGCGTATCGTCCTCGTCGTGCCAGGCGGCGCCGAGCGTGCCGAAGCCGCTCGCGCTCCAGCGCGGGGCGTCGGCCTGCACAGGCCGTCCTGCCGCCAGCGCGGCGGCGCTCGTCGCGCACAAGCTCATCGCCGCGATCGCGGCGATGCAAACGGGTCTCACGGTCGACACCGGGCAACACCTCTCCCGATCGCGGATCGGGTCCGAGTGAGCAAAAGGCTCGAAGATAGCGAGCCCACCACCCCTCATCCCATGACATAGATCACGACTCCGCCATTTAACGCGGTTCGCGCTAGACTCGCAGTCGCCACGCGACCCCGAATGGGCACTCGTCACCCAAAGCTCCGGAAAAACACCCGATGGAACGCAAGGATTTCACCAGACCCGTCCATGTCACGACCTGGATGGCCGTGTTTCTCGCCCTCGTCGCCGCGCTCGCCGCCGCCCTGGTCCCGCAACTCAAGCACGCCTTCATCGCCAACGCCGCATTCAACGGCGTGATCCTCTTCGTCCTCGCGGTCGGCATCGCAGTCAATCTGCGCCAGGTGTGGCGGCTGCAGCGCGAGGTGCTGTGGATCGAGGAATTCCAGCACAGCGCCGGCGGCGGCTCGGCCACCGGCCTGCAGCCGGTGCTGCTCGCCCCGATGGCACGTGTGCTCTCCAACCGCCGTCGCGGCCAGGCCCACCTGTCGCCGGCCTCCACCCGCTCCATCCTCGACGGCGTGCAGATCCGCCTCGAGGAGCAGCGCGACCTCTCGCGCTACCTGATCGGCCTGCTGATCTTCCTCGGCCTGCTCGGCACCTTCTGGGGCCTGCTCGCCACCATCCGGTCCATCGGCGAGATCATCGGCAGCCTGAGCGTCGGCAGCGATCCCGTCGCCATGTTCGAGGCGCTCAAGGCCAAGCTCGACGCGCCGCTCGGCGGCATGGCGACGAGCTTCTCGACCTCGCTCTTCGGCCTCGCCGGCTCGCTCGTGGTCGGCTTCCTCGACCTGCAATCCGGCCATGCACAGAACCGCTTCTACAACGAGCTCGAGGACTGGCTCTCGCACATGACCAAGCTGCCCTCCGGCGTCGGCGCCGAGGGCGAGGGCAACGTGCCCGCCTACGTCCAGGCCCTGCTCGAGCAGACCGCCGAAAGCATCGAGCGCATGCAGCGCTCGGCCGCGGAATCCGAGCGCGAGCGCCGCGCCACCGCCGAGCACCTCGGCGAGCTCAACACCCAGCTCACCCGCCTGGCCGATCTCATCGGGCGCGAATCGCGCGACCTGTCCACGCTGTCCACCACCCAGGACGAGCTGCGCGGGCTGCTGCGCCAGCTCGCCCAGCAGCCCGCCCAGGGCGTGCAATTCACCGAAGACCTGCGCGCCGAGTTGCGCCTGCTGTCGCGCACGATCGGCGCCGCGCTCGGTGGTGCCGGCGCCGGCAAGGCGGACTGAGCCATGGCCCGACTCGCGCGCCGCCGGCCGCTGGATTTCTGGCCCGGCTTCGTCGACGCCCTCGCCTCGCTGCTGATGGTGATGGTGTTCGTGATCCTGATCTTCGTCATCGGCCAGTTCGTGCTCGCCGACGCGGTGAGCGGCCGCGACCGCGCGCTCGCCCAGCTCGAGGCCGACCTCGCCACCCTCGCCAGGACACTGAGCCTGGAACAGAGCGCGCGCCAACGAGCGGAGGCCGAGGTCGGCGAGCTCTCGGCCTCGCTGAGCGCCGCCCGGCGCGAGAGCGAAGCGCGCGGCAACGAGCTGCTCGCCGCGCGCGACGAGCTCCACGCCGCCCAGGACGAGGCGCGCAGCCGCCGCGAGGAGGCCACCCGCATCGTTGCCGACATCGAGGCCCTGCAGCGCCTGAAGACCGAGCTCGAGGCCGAGGCCGCCCGCCTGGCGAGCGCACTCGACACCTCGGAGCGCGGCCTGAAGGAACACAAGGAGATGTCCGCCGCCGCGATCGCCCAGGTCGAGTTGCTCAATCGCCAGCTCGCCGCGGTGCGCGAGCAACTCGAGCAGCTCAATGCGGCACTCGACGCCGCCAAGCTCGCGGCCAAGGACAAGGATCTGAAGCTCGAGGAGCTCGGCCGCGAGCTCAACCTGGCGCTTGCCGGCCGCGTCAAGGAACTCGCACGTTACCGCTCCGAGTTCTTCGGCCGCCTGCAGGAGGTGCTCGGCAAGCGCAAGGACGTGCAGATCGTCGGCGACCGCTTCGTCTTCTCCAGCGAGGTGCTGTTCGCCTCCGCCTCGGACGAGGTCAGCGCCGACGGCATGGTCCAGCTCACCCGCCTGGCCGAGACGCTGAAGACGCTGTCCGCCGACATGCCCAAGGACCTGCCCTGGGTCCTGCAGGTGGACGGCCACACCGACCGCCGCCCGATCGCCACCGCCCGCTTCCCGTCGAACTGGGAGCTATCGACCGCCCGCGCCCTCGCCATCGTCAAGTTCCTGCGCGGCCAGGGCATCCCGCCCGAGCGCCTGGCCGCGACCGGCTACGGCGAGTTCCACCCGCTCGATGCGCGCAGCACCGAGGAAGCCTACACGCGCAACCGCCGCATCGAGCTCAAGCTGACAAGCCGGTGAGGCGACGCAAAGGGGCACGACGTCAGGAGCAAGGCGTCCCCCCTTCCCGCTTCGCCTGCTCCAGGTCGCGGACGACCAGCGATAGCGCCTCGGTCGACAACAACACCTCGACCAGCGAAAGCACCAACGACACCGCGAGCGTCACGATGCTGGTGCCGAACATCCATTTGCCGGCCACCTCGGCCTCGAGGAAGAGCGCGAGCATGGACAGCGCGCAGAGCAGGAAGCTCAGCACGCCAAAGCCTTGCATGTACTGGGTGAGGGTGATCCGGCGCTTGAGCCCGGGGAGCTGGCACTGCACCAGCGCGGCGCCGCGATCGGGCGAGGCGTTGAGCTGGCGGATCACCTGGGCAAGCGTGAGGAAGCGGTTGGTGTAGGCGAGCAGCAGCAGCGAGATCGCCGGGAAGAGCAAGGCGGGGGTGGTGAGGTTCATGGCTGCGGGCGCGTTCGGGGATGGCCGCCATTGTCACACACCGCACGATCGCGACTTGCGTCGCTCCCACATATCGCGACTCGCGTCGCTCCTTCCGCCACCTCCCGAAGCGCGGTGGTTTTCCGTAGGAGCGACGCGAGTCGCGATTGCAGCGTGATTACATGCTGCGGCGGTACTGCCCGCCCACCTTGTACAGCGCCTCGGTGATCTGCCCCAGCGAGCAGTAGCGCACCGCATCGACCAGCACCTCGAACACGTTGGTGTTGTCGATGACGGCCTGCTGCAGCTTGGCCTGCCACTTGGGCGCCTGGTCCTTGTTGCGGGCGTGGAAGTCGGCAAGGCGCTTCAACTGGCCCTGCTTCTCCTCCTCGGTCGAACGGGCGAGCTCGATCTCCTGCTGCGCCTGGCCCTTCGGATTGAGGAAGGTGTTCACGCCGATGATCGGGTAGGAGCCGTCGTGCTTCTTGTGCTCGTAGTAGAGCGACTCCTCCTGGATCTTGCCGCGCTGGTAGCCGGTTTCCATGGCACCGAGCACGCCGCCACGCGACGCGATGGCCTCGAACTCCTTCAACACGGCTTCCTCGACGAGGTCGGTGAGCTCCTCGATGATGAAGGCGCCCTGGTTGGGGTTCTCGTTCTTGGCCAGGCCCCACTCGCGGTTGATGATGAGCTGGATCGCCATCGCACGCCGCACGGACTCCTCGGTCGGCGTGGTGATCGCTTCGTCGTAGGCGTTGGTATGCAGCGAGTTGCAGTTGTCGTAGATCGCGATCAGCGCCTGCAGCGTGGTGCGGATGTCGTTGAAGTCCATCTCCTGCGCGTGCAGCGAGCGGCCGGAGGTCTGCACGTGGTACTTCAGCTTCTGGCTGCGCTCGTTGGCGCCGTACTTGTTCTTCATCGCCACCGCCCAGATGCGACGGGCGACGCGGCCGATAACCGAGTACTCGGGGTCCATGCCGTTGCTGAAGAAGAAGGACAGGTTGGGCGCGAAGTCGTCGATGTGCATGCCGCGCGCGAGGTAGGACTCCACGTAGGTGAAGCCGTTCGACAGCGTGAAGGCGAGCTGGCTGATCGGGTTGGCGCCGGCTTCGGCGATGTGATAGCCGGAAATCGACACCGAATAGAAGTTCTTCACGTCGTGATGGACGAAGTACTCCTGGATGTCGCCCATCATCTTGAGCGCGAACTCGGTGCTGAAGATGCAGGTGTTCTGGCCCTGGTCTTCCTTCAGGATGTCGGCCTGCACGGTGCCGCGCACGGTCGACAGCGTCCATTCCTTGATCTTCTGCAGCTCGTCCTCGGTGGGATCACGGCCGTTGTCGGCCTTGAACTTGGCCACCTGCTGGTCGAGCGCGGTGTTGAAGAAGAAGGCGAGGATGATCGGCGCCGGGCCGTTGATGGTCATCGACACCGAGGTGGTCGGGCAGCACAGGTCGAAGCCGTCGTAGAGCACCTTCATGTCGTCGAGCGTGGCGATCGACACGCCGGAGTTGCCGATCTTGCCGTAGATGTCGGGACGCAGGTCGGGGTCGCAGCCGTACAGGGTGACCGAGTCGAAGGCGGTGGACAGGCGGTGCGCCGGCATGCCCTCGGACACCTTCTTGAAGCGGCGGTTGGTACGGAAGGCGTCGCCCTCGCCCGCGAACATGCGGGTGGGGTCCTCGCCCTCGCGCTTGAACGCGAATACGCCGGCGGTGTAGGGGAAGGAGCCGGGAACGTTCTCCTTCATCAGGAACTTGAGCGTCTCGCCCGCGTCCTCGAAGTTGGGCAGCGCCACCTTGCGGATCTTGCTGCCCGACAGCGAGGTGCTGGTGAGCTGGGTGCGGATCTCCTTGTCGCGGATCTTCACCACGTACTCGTCGGCGGCGTAGAGCTCGCGCGTCTTCGGCCACATGTCGAGCAGCTTCTTCGCGGCCGGGGTGAGCTCGCCGTCCTTCCAGTCGATGAGTTCCGCGAACGAGCCCGCGTCCTTGCCGCACTGCTCGAAGAGGCCCTTGGCGATCTTCAGCGACTGGCGCTCGCGCGCGACGCGAGCCTGCTGCTCGATGTGCTTGTGGTAGCCGCGCACGGTGTCGGCGATCTCGGCGAGGTAGCGCGTGCGGTCGGCGGGGACGATGGCGCGACCTTCGGACGAGGCGCGCACCTTGACCACCGGCAGCTTGCTCTTGGCGACCTTGAGGCCCTTGCCGACGAGCGCCGGCAGCACGGCCTGGTAGAGCGCGGTGACGCCGTCGTCGTTGAAGCGCGCGGCCATGGTGCCGAACACCGGCATCTCTTCGGGGCGCTGGTTGAACAGCTCGCGGTTGCGCTGGTACTGCTTGGCAACGTCGCGCAGCGCGTCCAGCGCGCCCTTGCGGTCGAACTTGTTGATGGCGACGAAGTCGGCGAAGTCGAGCATGTCGATCTTCTCGAGCTGGCTGGCGGCACCGAACTCCGGGGTCATGACGTACAGCGACAGATCGACGAAGGGCACGATCGCGGCGTTGCCCTGGCCGATGCCGGAGGTCTCGACGATGACGAGGTCGAAGCCCGCGAGCTTGCACGCGGCGATGACTTCGGGCAGCGCGGCGGAGACTTCCGAGCCGGTGTCGCGGGTGGCGAGCGAGCGCATGTAGATGTTGGCGTGCTCGATCGCGTTCATGCGGATGCGGTCGCCGAGCAGCGCGCCGCCGGTGCGCTTGCGCGAGGGGTCGATGGAGACGATGGCGAGCTTGAGCTTGTCGTCCTGGTCGAGGCGGAAGCGGCGCACCAGCTCGTCGGTCAGCGAGGACTTGCCAGCGCCGCCGGTGCCGGTGATGCCGAGCGTCGGCACCTTGGTCTTGGCCGCGGCCTCGATCAGCGCCTTCTTGACCTCGTCGCCGTAGCCGCCGTTCTCCAGCGCGGTGATGATCTGCGCGAGCGCGCGGCGATCGCCGGCGGCGAGCGCCTTGAGCACCGCGTCGGCCTTCTGCGGCGCGGCCTTGGCGACGTCGACGTCGCAGCGCTCGACGACGCTGTTGATCATGCCCTGAAGGCCCATCTTGGCGCCGTCTTCGGGCGAGAAGATGTGGGTGACGCCGTACTCGTGGAGTTCCTTGATCTCGGCCGGCACGATCACGCCGCCACCGCCGCCGAAGACCTTGATGTTCTCGCCGCCGTTGGCGCGCAGCAGGTCGATCATGTACTTGAAGAACTCGACGTGACCACCCTGGTAGGAGGTGATCGCGATGCCCTGCACGTCCTCCTGCAGCGCCGCATTGACGATCTCGCCGACCGAGCGGTTGTGACCGAGGTGGATGACCTCGGAGCCGGTCGACTGCAGGATGCGGCGCATGATGTTGATGGACGCGTCATGGCCGTCGAACAGCGCGGCAGCGGTGACGAAACGCACCTTGTTCTTCGGCTTGTAGGGCGACAGCTTGTGCGCAACGCTCAGATCGGTCATGTCGTTCGTCTCCAGGTGGGTGTGAACATCCCTGCAATATTAGAAGGGTCTTCACGCCTTTGCCATTGCGCTTGCCGACGAGGATCGTGCAAAATCCGCCAAATCGAGCAACCGATGGCGCGCTCGGCGGCTTGCCGGTTGCCGCTTTCCCGTGGGAGCGACGCAAGTCGCGATTGCAGCGCTACCGCGGACGATGACGACGGCAGGCACCGGATGCGGAAATCGCAACGTGTGCCGCGCCTGCACAGCGCAGCGTCGCGAAGCCTCTGCGCAGCGCCGGCTCGATCCCTCCACCCAAGCCAGGAGCCCGCCCTGTCGACTCCCAGCCTTTCCGCTTCAGCGATCCCCCGCCGTAGCCGCGCCACGGTCGCGCCCGGCTTCGTCACCGGCATGCTGGCCGGGCTGCAGCGGCGCGGACTCGATGGGGCGCCGCTGCTCGCACGCGCCGGGATCGACCTTGCAGAAACCGACACGCGCATCCCGGTCGAGCGCTACGCCCTGCTCTACAACCTGTGCGTGGAGGCACTTGAAGACGAGGCCTTCGGCCTGCTCCCGGAGCCGATGCGCCCGGGCAGCTTCGAGTTCCTCTGCCGCGCACTGCTCGGCGCGCCCACGCTGGGCGAGGCCCTGCTGCGCGCGATCCGCTTCCTGCGCATCGTGTTGCCCGCCTTCCGCATTGAGCTGCGGGTGGACGGCGCGCGCGCCGAGTTGCTGCTGGACGACGGCGGCAGCCTCGGCCCCGGGCTCGACGCCCCGGCGCGCGTGTTCGCCTACGAATGGCTGCTGCGCCTGCTGCACGGCGTGGCGAGCTGGTTCGTCGGCCGCGGCCTGGCGCTCGACGCGGTCGCCTTCCCTTACGCACGCCCGGCCCATGCGGACGACTACGCGCTCGTCTACACCGAGCATTCGAGCTTCGACGCGCCGCAGCTGGCCGCCCGCCTGCAGGCCAACCTGCTGGCGCTGCCGCTGCGCCGCGACGAGGCGGCGCTGGTCGGCTTCCTCGAGGGCGCACCGGGAAAGATCACCACCCTCTACCGGCGCGACCGCGAGATGGTCTTCCGCGTGCGCGACATCCTGCGCGACGCGCTGCCGCAGAACCTTTCGCTCGAAGAGGTCGCCGAGCGCCTGCACGTGTCGCCGCGCACCCTGCACCGGCGGCTGGAGGATGAGGGCTCGGGATTCCGCAACATCAAGGAGGCCACCCGCCGCGACATCGCCTATGCGCGCCTGGCCAAGACCCGCCAGCCCATCGCCCGCATCGCGGCCGAGCTCGGCTACGCCGACCCGTCCACCTTCTACCGCGCCTTCGTCGCCTGGAGCGGCATGTCGCCGGAGCAGTTCCGGCACCGGCTGGCGGGCAACGACGGTCTTCCCGCGGCGTCTGCCGGTCCGGACAGGCGCCCTGCCCCAACCCCCCGTGTCACCGCCGGACGGCAGCGATCACGCGAATTCGGTCCGACCGAGGCATAGCTGGAGTCGCCCCTTGCGGGCGTCGATGCGATACAGGGGCGCATGCCCAGCAAGCGCTGTGCCGTCCGCTCCCACTCCGCCCGCCAGGGTCCTGACCACCTCCGCCATGAACTCGTCGAGCGGGCCCAGCTCGTGCACGAACGAGGGCACCACCGCGAGCACGGCGCGACTGTAGGATGCCGCCTGGTCGATGAAGTCGAACGCGTCCACCGCCGGGGCGGGCGGGAACAGCGCAGCGGCCAGGCGCCCCGGGTCGCCGGCATCCAGCGCTGCATTCAGTTCGTCGCGTTCGTCGCCGATGCCGCAATGCGTCCGCCAAGGCCGCCAGAAGGCGTGGAGTGCAAGCGCCAGCGCGCGGCCGCGCGGGTCACCCGATCCGCAGCGCGCGATCGATGCGGCGACACGACCGACGATCTCGCCATAGAAGTCCATCGTGTAGGTGTCCACCGGCTCGGGGATCGCCTGGAAGACGTAGGCGTAGAGCGTGGCCCGACCATGGGCACGGGCAGCCGCGTCGACCTCGTCGGCAGCCAGCGCGAGATCGCCGAGCAGGCGATAGTCGTTGGCGATGAGTTCGGAGTCGCGCCCCGCGAGCGGCGCCCGCTCGCCAAACTCGCCGGCGCCCTCGGCCAGGGAACGCAGGGCATGCGGGCGGGCATCGGCGAACTCGCCGCGCTCGAGCAGGTATTGGGCCACATAGAACTCGATCCAGGCCGCGACCCAGGACACGCCGTCGTCGAGAAACAGCGAGCGCGCCGCCTCGTAGAAGCGCAAGGCCTCGTCGCGCTCGTCACGCCCATAAGCCCGTGCTTCGGCAAGGAAGAAATCGGTGAAGGCACGCACCCGTCGAGCATCCTCGCCGGTGATGTGGCGGCCATCGCCATCGAGGCCGAGCGCCTTGCGTATCCCGAGCAGCGCGCTCTCGGCGCGCACCCAGTCGCCGCCGGCACGCTTGTCGGGGCCCGCCGGGTAGGCATCCTGGAACGCGGCCACCTGATCGATCAAGGCACGCGCCCGCGCGTCTAGTTCGCGCTGCCTCCACTCTACGACCAGCCGCTCGCAGAACGGGAAGCGCTGGTAGTAGCCCCACCACCAGAACGCATCGAAGAACACGCGCAGGAAAGCCAGCACGCCCGCCACCGAGTCGCCGCTGTGGGCGGTGTGGTACAGGCAGGCGTCCTTGGTCTCCTGCCACTCCGCCCATTCGTGGCGATACCAGCTCAGATAGGCATCCGGATCGCTCTCGATCGAGCCCCGCAGCTTCTCGGCATAGAAGGCGAGCGCCTTGCGATGCAGCGCCTGCGAGCGCTGCAGGGGCAAGCGGGTGCGCGCGTACTCGGCGATGATGCGGTGCATCGTGAACACGTCCTTGCCCACCTGCTCGATCAGCCCGATGTCGCCGATGTCCTCCAGTGTCTGTTCGTCGGCCTCCCCCACGGCGAGCGCGATGTCGCGGCCGAAGGCGTTCGGCTTGGGACGGAAGATGGACAGCGCGGTCGCCGCGTCGCGGGCCGCGTCGCTGCGCAGCGCGCCGAAGGACAGTTCGATCACCTCCCCCAGCGTGCGCTGGTCTTCAGGACGCAGCAGCCCGAGCCGGCGGCCCGCCTGCGCCACCTCGTCGTAGGCGCGGCGCAGGCGTGCGGGATCGGCATGCGCTTCGCTCGCCGCCCGGCGCAAGACCTTGCCCACCAGCACGATTGCCAGCGGCAGGCCCTGCAGGGTTCCGAGCAGGGCCTTGGCGGCCATCGGATCCGCCTCGACGGCGCCCGGGGCGACCTCGCACAGGAGGCCGAAGGCCTGCGGCGGGTCCAGCTCCGGGACCAGCTCGCCGGCGCCGAGCTCCTTCGCCACCGTCTTCGAGCGCGTGGTGGACAGGAAGACACAGCGCGGACCCAGCTCCATGAAGCGTCTTGCATCCTCGGTGCGCCACACGTCGTCGAGCACCACGAGCATGCAGCGGTCGCCGATGGCGTCCTGCAGCGCACGCAGCCAAAGCTCCTTGTCGTCGAAACTGTTCATGCGCTCGGCCGGGATGCCGAGCGCTTCGCCCCATGCACGCAGCTCCGCGCTGTCGACGTGTTGCCGGCCGAGATTGGCCCACAAGACGCCGTCGAAATGCCCGAGGATCTTGTCGCGCTCGCGCAGCAGTTCCTGCGCGACCGTGGTCTTGCCGACGCCGGGCAGGAACAGCAGGCTGGTGTCGACGCCGTCCCGCAGCTTGCGCCACACACGGTCGACGAGCTCCGCGCGCCCCACCACGTGGTAATCGCGCACGGGCTCGCGCACCAACCAGGGCTTCGCCCCTGCGCCCGCCCCGCCCGCGGGCGCACGCGGACTCGCGCCCCGCAGGGCATCGATGCGCCGCGTGATGAAGGCCTCGAGGTGCTCTCCGAGCGCCTTCCCGAAGCTGGTCGGCGTATCGAAGGTGTTCACGCCGCCCTTGAGCGAACCATCGGGATTCTGGAATGCCCGCACGAAGTAAGCTTCCACCGCCCTGTACTGCGCGAGCTTTTCGTCGACGCGTTGGGCCTTGAGGTCATCACCCGAGATCTCGAGCGGACGGGTGCATCGGTAGACCCACACATCGCGGCCGCGATCCCTTGCATCCTCGAGTTCCCAGACGGTTCCCGACTCGAAGGCACTGCCGTCGTCACGGCGGAACGAGTTCGGCAGGCGCGTGCCGATGCGGGACCACAGGATGACCACCGTGAGCTCGCAATCCCGCGGCCGGCCCAGGTAGTCGATGACCGAATCCTCCGGCGTCGCCGACGCCGCCATCGGCACCTGGGCAAGGTCGTCGTCCCATTCGACGGTGTCGAGCGTCACCTTTCCGCGCGCGAACCAGCGCCGCTGCATGCCGTTGATGACCTCGAGCGCCAGCTTGCGCTCGGCCGCGACATCACCTGGCGAGGCGACGAAGACGCGCAGATTCTCGGGCGGCGCCGGCATTCACAAAGCCCCTTCGACCCGCCCGCCGTCCAGCGTGAAGGCGTACTCGCGCACGGTCGTGCACACCTGTACCCGGTAATCGCTGAAGTACCGACTGCGGCCCCGCGCCTGGATCTCCCGGTGCTCGGGGTGGTCGCGCCATGCGGCGAGGGTCTCCAGCGAGTCGAACTCGACGATGGAAACGAACTCGCCATCGTCCGCCGCGAAATCCTTGTACGAGACGTAGCCCGGCATGGATGCGGCCACCTGGAACATGCGGGCGCCCACACCTTCGAGTTCCGCCTCGTCGACGCCCGCGCGCAGGCGCGTGCGGAATACGATCACGACCATGACGTCCTCCCGCGCTTCCGGTTCGCATCCGCGCCCCGCCCGCCGGCGAATCGGATGCATTCCCATGATAGTCAAGCTTTCGCGCCCGCGCCGAGGAGAGGCCGCCCGACACAAGGTCGCGGAGCCTTGTCGCCCACCGCGGTGAACGCCACAGGCATCGCGACGCGAGATGTGCAAACATCGCGCTCATGATCCTCGAAACTCGCCACACCGGAGACTGCCGCGAGCATGGCAAGATCGCCCTCCCCTCAGGCTGAACCCGCCGCCTTCACTCCGGAGCAGCTCCGGCGGCACGACCTGCTGCTGGCCGGACTCGATCTGCTCGACCAGGCCATCGCGGTGTTCGACACCACGCCCAAGCTCGTCACCTGGAACAAGGCCCTGGTGCGCCTGCTCGATTTCCCTGAGGCGCTGGTGCGCGTCGGCACCCCGTTCGAGGCCTTCGTGCGCTTCAACGCCGAACGCGGCGAATACGGCGAAGGCGACATCGAAACCCTGGTCGCGAAGCGCATGGCGGCGGCACGGGCCTTCCTGCCGCACTACGTCGAACGCGCACGGCCCAACGGCACGGTGCTGGCGGTACGCGGGGTGCCGATTCCCAACCTCGGTTTCGTGTCGCTATGGACCGACATCACCGAGCAGCGTCGCTACGAGGCGCTGATCCAGCAGCAGAACGCGCAGCTCGAAGCGCGCGTGCGCGAGCGCACGGCGGAGCTGGAGCAGGCCAACAGCGAGATCGACCAGATCGCCGGCGCGCTGCGTCGCAGCGAACACCGCCTGCAACTGATCATCGACTCCATCCCCGCGCTGATCGCGTATGTGGACGGCGGCGAGATCTACCGCTTCGCCAACCGCGGCTACGCCGAATGGTTCGGCTATCCGAAGGACGAGATCGTCGGCCGCAGCATTCGCGAGGTGGTCGGCGAGGACGCCTACGCCCAGATCCGCTCGCAGGTCGAGCGCGCGCGCACCGGCGAGCGTGTGTGCTACGAATACAGTCGCGTCGGGACCGACGGTCGCACGCTGCATGCACGCAGCGTGGTGGTGCCCGAGATCGGCACCGACGGGCGCACGGTGGTGGGCTTCTTCGTCATGACCACCGACATCACGGAACAGAAGGCCAACCAGGCCGCGCTGGTGCAGGCGCAGAAGATGGAGGCGGTGGGCCAGCTCACCGGCGGGCTGGCGCACGACTTCAACAACCTGCTCACCATCATCATCGGCAACCTCTCCGCACTGCAGCAGCGCATCGGCGCCGGGCCGGGGGCGGAGTTCGTCGATCCCTCGCTGCAGGCGGCACGGCGCGGCGCCGAGCTGATCCGCCGCCTGCTCACCTTCTCGCGCCGGCAGTCGCTCGCCCCCACCGCGGTCGAGGTCGGCGCGCTCGTGCACAACATGACGCACCTGCTCGCGCGCACCCTGGGCGAGACCATCCGCATCCATCTGCGCCTGCCCGGCGAGCCGGTGCACGCGCTGGTCGACCCGCACCAGCTCGAAAACGCGATCCTCAACCTCGCGATCAACGCACGCGACGCCATGCCCGTGGGCGGCGAGCTGACCATCGGCGTGAGTCGCCGCCAGCTCGACGAGGCCCTCGCAGGGGTGGTCGAGGTGGCGGCCGGCGACTACGTGCAGATCGACGTCGGCGATACCGGCAAGGGCATCGAGCCGGCCGTGCTGCAGCGCGTGTTCGAGCCCTTCTTCACCACCAAGGACTTCGGCAGCGGCAGCGGGCTGGGCCTGTCGATGGTGTATGGCTTCGTACGCCAGTCGGGCGGCAACATCCGCATCCTCAGCACGCCGGGGCGCGGCACGCACGTGCGCTTCGTGCTGCCCACGGCGGCGGCGGCCGTGACTGCCCCCGAGCGCGCAGCGCCCGCGACGGCCCGCGCGCGCGCGCTCGACGGCCCGGTGCTGCTGGTGGAGGACGAGCCCGAGGTGCGCAAGGTGGTGCGCATGCAGCTCACCAGCCTGGGCCACGTCGTGATCGAGGCCGCCGACGGCGTCGAGGCGCTCGGGCTGCTGCAGAACGTCGACGACATCGCGCTGCTGGTGAGCGACACGGTGATGCCGGGCGGCATCGGCGGCCGCGAGCTCGCCCGCCGCGCGCGCACGCTGCGCCCGCAGCTGCCGATCCTGCTGGTGACCGGCTACGCCAGCGAGGCGACGCCGACCGACGAGCTCCCCGCCGACGTGCCGACGCTGCGCAAGCCCTTCGATCAGGCCGCGCTGGCGGGCGCGCTGGCGGCCCTGCTCGGGCCCGAACCGGGGGCGGCGGCAGGGGTCGAAGACGCGTCGCCGACTGCGCCGGCCGCCGACGGAGAAGCACGATCCCGCATCATGAACACCACCACGGAGCCTCGCCCCCAATGACCCAGAGCCCGATCGACCCCTCCCAGGCCCGGATCTTCGTGCTCGAGGACGACCCCGAGGTCGCCCGCCTGATCTGCATGAGCCTGGCCGAATACGGCTTCCGCTGCGAACAGATGCGCGCCGGCCGTCAGCTGCTCGAGCGCGCGCGCCAGCTCGCCCCCGACCTCTGCATCGTGGACCTCGGCCTGCCCGACATGGACGGCATGCAGGTGGTGCGCGAGCTACAGGACGGCAGCCCGTGCGCAGTGCTGATCCTGACCGGCCGCAACGACGTGACCGACCGCGTGCTCGGTCTCGAGCTCGGCGCCGACGACTACATCGTCAAGCCCTTCGAGCCGCGCGAGCTGGTCGCCCGCGTACGCTCCATCCTGCGCCGCTACCAGCGCTCCGCCAGCGCCGACAGCGCCGGCGAACGCAGCACGGCGCGCTTCGCCGGCTGGACCTTCGACGCCAACCGCCACGCCCTCCTCGCCCCCGACGGCCGCGAGGTCCCGCTTTCCGCAGCCGAGGCCGGCCTCCTCGCCACCCTGCTGCGTCGCCCCAACAAGATCCTGTCGCGCGAACAGCTCCTCGGCGAACGCGACGTCGATCCCTTCGACCGCAGCATCGACGTCCGCATCTCGCGCCTGCGCCGCAAGCTCGACGACGACCCGCAGAACCCCCGCCTGATCAAGACGGTGTATGGCGCGGGGTATCTGTTTGCGGTGCAGGTGGAGTGGGTGTGAGAGGCCAAGGGGCAGGCCGGGACCACCACAGCTTCAGGAGCCGCGCTGGCGCCTGGCCTCGAACAGGCAGATGCCGCTGGCGACGGACACGTTGAGGCTCTCGACGCTGCCGTGCATCGGGATGCGCGCGAGCTCGTCGCAGGTCTCGCGGGTGAGGCGGCGCAGGCCGTCGCCCTCGGCGCCGAGCACCCAGGCGACGGGGACCTTCTGGTCGACCCCGTAGAGGGTCTTCTCGGCCTCGCCGGCGGCGCCGACGACCCACACGCCGGCGTCCTGCATCTCGCGCAGCGCGCGCGAGAGATTGGTGACGGTAATGTAGGGCACGGTGTCGGCGGCGCCGCTGGCGACCTTGACGGCGGTGGCGTTGAGACCCACCGCGCGATCCTTGGGCGCGACCACGGCGTGGGCGCCGGCAGCATCGGCCACGCGCAGGCAGGCGCCGAGGTTGTGCGGATCCTGCACGCCGTCGAGGACGAGGATGAGCGCGTTCTCGTCGAGGCTGTCGAGCACGTCGGCGAGCTTGATCTCGCGCCGGGTGGCGTCGACCTTGGCGACCACCCCCTGGTGGCGGCGGGTCCCGACGAGGGCGTCGAGCTTGTCGCCCTCGCTCTGGGTGATGCGTACGCCGGCACTCTCGGCCTGGGCGAGGAACTTGCGCACGCGCGCGTCCTTGCGATCGGCGGTGAGGAAGATCTCGAGCACCGAGTCGGGCGCGTGGCGCAGCTTGGCGGAGACGGCGTGGAAGCCGTAGATCAGCCGGGTGGGTGTGTTTTCGGGTGCTTTAGCCACGGTCGGAGCCCTTTGTGGTGGTCTTGCGGCCGGCACGTCGGGCCGGTACCGGGGGCGCGGATTCTAGCGCCTCGGCGGCGGACGCGGCGGGGACTTCGGTCGCGGTGCCGGCGACGGCCTTCTTCGCGCGCTTGCCGCGTGTCTTGGGCGCGGCGGGCGGAGCCGCATCCGGCGTAACCTCGAGCACCGGTGCGACGACGACCTCGGCGACCGTTGCGATCGCAGCCTTCTTCGCACGCTTGCCGCGCGCCTTGGGCGCGACAGGTTCCGCGGCGGCGGGCACAGGCTCGATCGCCGGCGCAGCCACGACCTCGGCCACCTGCCCGGCGACCACCTTCTTCGCGCGCTTGCCGCGCGCCTTGGGCGCGGCGGGCTCCGCTGCGGCAGCCGTGGTCTCGACCGCCGGCGCGACGGGCACCTCCGCGACCACTTCGGGCGCAGCCTTCTTCGCCCGCTTGCCGCGCGCCTTGGGCGCGGCGGGCTCCGCTGCGGCAGCCGTGGACTCGACCGCCGGCGCGACGGGCACCTCCGCAAGCGCTTCGGGTGCGGCCTTCTTCGTCCGCTTGCCGCGCACCTTGGGCGCGGCGGGCTCCGCTGCGGCAGGCACAGCCTCGACCACCGGCGCAGGTGTGGCCTCGACCCTCTCCTCCACCTCAGCCTTCTTGCTGCGCGGCTTGCGCGCCTTCTTCCCTTCCACGGGCACGACCTCCGCGGCCACCACTTCGGCGACCTTCGGCGGGGCCTTGGCCTCGACCGGGAGCGGCCCCTCGATGAGGCGGAAGTCGATCTTGTTGGTGGCCATATCCACCCGCACGAGCTGCACCTTGACCCGGTCGGACAGGCGGAACTGCTTGCCGGTGCGCTCACCCATGAGGGCATGGCGGGTCTCGTCGTAGTGGAAGTAATCGCTGCCGAGGTCGGAGATGTGCAGCAGCCCCTCGATGAAGATGTCGTCGAGCGCCACGAAGAGACCGAAAGGCACCACCGCCGACACGCTGCCAACGAACTCCTCGCCGACGCGGTCCTGCATGAAGTAGCACTTGAGGAAGGCGACCACGTCGCGGGTGGCGTCGTCGGCGCGGCGCTCGGTCATCGAGCAGTGCAGGCCGATCTGCTCCCAGTCGCCGGGGCGGTACTGCTCGCCGGCGAGCGCGGCCTTGATGCCGCGGTGGATCAGCAGGTCGGGATAGCGCCGGATCGGTGAGGTGAAGTGGGTATAGGACTCGTAGGCGAGGCCGAAGTGGCCGACGTTGTCCGGGCTGTACATCGCCTGCTTGAGCGAACGCAGCATGACGGTCTGCAACAATTGGGCGTCGGGGCGGTCCTTGACCTGCTCGAGCAGCCTGGCGAAGTCGGCGGCGCGCGGCTCGTCGCCGCCGCCGAGGCCGAGGCCGAACTCCTTGAGGAACTCGCGCAGCTTGGCGAGCTTGTCCTCGGAGGGCGAGTCGTGGACGCGGTACAACGCCGGGTGCTCGCGCGTGGCGAGGAAGTCGGAGGCGCACACGTTGGCGGCGAGCATGCACTCCTCGATCAGGCGGTGGGCATCGTTGCGCACCTCGGGGACGATCTGCGCGATCTTGCCGTTATCGTCGAAGATCATGCGCGTCTCGGTGGTCTCGAAGTCAATCGCGCCGCGCTTCGCGCGCGCCTTGAGCAGCACGCGGAAGAGCTGGTCGAGCTGCTCGAGGTGGGGGAGCAGCGCGGCAAGTTCGGCGCGCACGGCCGGGTCCTTGTCGTACAGGGACGCCGCAACCTTCGTGTAGGTCAGGCGCGCGTGCGACCAGATCACCGCGGGGTAGAAGCGGTAGTTCCTGATCTCGCCGGTGGCCGCGATGTTCATGTCGGCGACCATGGCCAGGCGCTCGACCTGCGGGTTGAGCGAGCACAGGCCGTTGGAGAGCTTCTCGGGCAGCATCGGGATGACGCGGCGCGGGAAGTACACCGAGTTGCCGCGATCGAAGGCATCCTTGTCGAGCGCGCTGGCGGCATCGACGTAGTGCGAGACGTCGGCGATGGCGACGATGAGGCGGTAACCCTTGCCCTGGCGCTCGCAATACACCGCGTCGTCGAAGTCCTTGGCGGTCTCGCCGTCGATGGTGACCAACGGCAACTTGGTGAGGTCCTCGCGGCCGGCCCAGTCCTTCTTGCGCACCACGTCGGGCAGCTTGCGCGTCTGCGCCTTGGCCTCGGAGGAGAACTCGAAGGGCAGGTCGTGCTTGCGCAGCGCGATCTCGATCTCCATGCCGGGGTCGGCGTAGTTGCCCAGCACCTCGACGATGCGCCCGATCGGCTGGGCGAACTTGGTGGGCTGCTCGACCAGCTCGACGGTGACGATCTGGCCTGGCTCGGGCTTCTTGCGCCCGCCCGGGGCGACCAGGATGTCCTGCGCCAGGCGGCGGTTCTCGGGCACGACGATCATCACGCCGTGCTCGTTGATGACACGACCGACGACGCGGGAGTTGGCGCGCTCGAGCACCTCGACCAGCTTGCCCTCGGGACGGCCGCGGCGGTCCGTGCCGGAGATGCGCACCATGACGCGGTCGCCGTGCAGCACCTCGCGCATCTCCTTGGGACCGAGAAAGACGTCGGGCTCGCCGTCATCGCGGCGCAGGAAGCCGAAGCCGTCGGGGTGGCCCTCGACGCGCCCCTTGATGAGGTCGGCCTTGGCCGGCAGCAGGTAGGCGTCGCGGCGGTTGCGCACGACCTGGCCGTCGCGCTCCATCGCGCGCAGGCGACGGTCGAAGAAGTCGAGCTCGTGCGGGGCGATGTCGAGCGCGCCGGCGAGCTCGGCGAGGGGCATCGGCACGCCGCGCTCGGCGAGGATCTGCAGCACGTATTCGCGGCTGGGGAGCGGGTTGTCGTACTGCTG
Organism: Thauera sp. SWB20; assembly: GCF_000831325.1. Lineage (NCBI taxonomy): Bacteria > Pseudomonadati > Pseudomonadota > Betaproteobacteria > Rhodocyclales > Zoogloeaceae > Thauera > Thauera sp. SWB20. The sequence continues at coordinate 281,756 of NZ_JTDM01000018.1, forward strand.
CGTCTCACGCTCGTAGAAGGGGTCGGCGAGACGGACGGCGCTGGCCTGCACGGCTGCCGCCTTGCGCGCGGCCCGACTGCGGCCAGGGCCGCGCGCCGGGGAGCCGGTGTGCCGAGTGCTGCCTTGGGCGGCGGGTTCGGGCGCGGCGTGCGCGGCAAGTGTGCCGCGCCCGGCCTTGCGCCCGGGCGGGTTGGCGCGCGGCGCAATCTCGCCCTGCTGCGGCGCGGCCTGCGTTCTGCGGGAGGGGGCGCCGGAGCGCTGCTGATCGGTTTTTTTCGTTTTGCGAGTCATTGACAATCTTCTTTGCGTGCTTATAATGCGCGTCTTCTTGCCCAGATGGCGGAATTGGTAGACGCACTAGTTTCAGGTACTAGCGCCGCGAGGCGTGGAGGTTCGAGTCCTCTTCTGGGCACCAGTTTCACGGGAAAGCCGCTCTTCGGAGCGGCTTTTTTGTTTTTGCGCCGTGTTGACGCGGACAAATGCGGCGCACTGGAGGACGCGCGGTGCAGGCTGCATTCGCAGGTCGCGACTTGCGTCCTTGCGGCGGCTCCCACGATGACCTGCGCACAATCGCCGCACGGCGCGGGATCCACGGACACTGCTGCGGGCCGTCCGCAGGAACGATCCGAGTCGCGAGCGGGCGTCGAGTGGGAACACATGCTGGGCGGGATCGAGGTGCCGGCATCGCGAGTCAAAGGCAGCCCCTTCGCTCGGCGACGGAAGGATGCGCCCGATGATGCAAAAAAAACCTTTGCGGAAGTTAAGGCCTTTGCTATTATGCGCCTCCCTGCCCAGATGGCGGAATTGGTAGACGCACTAGTTTCAGGTACTAGCGCTGCGAGGCGTGGAGGTTCGAGTCCTCTTCTGGGCACCAGTTTCACAGGAAAGCCGCTCTTCGGAGCGGCTTTTTTGCGTTTGTGCCATCGTCGCGCGAAGGAAGGTGCGCCATGCGGGCCGGACACGAGGATCGCGACTTGCGTCGCCCCTATGAAAAACGGCGCGGAATTCGCGAACGCTGCGGATGGCGCAACATTCGCGGACGGCGCGGGTTGGCCCCGTGCAGGAACGACTCGAGTCGCGATCGAGCGTCGTGCTGGAATCGCGCGGGGGGTGCATTGACCCCCGGCGGGCGCGGCGGCCGCGGAGTGCGGCCGCACAGGGTGCTGCGGATGCTCAGGCGCCAAAGGGATGGCGGCGGAGGATGGTTTCGTCGCGCTCGGGACCGGTCGAAATGACGTCGATCGGGATCTCGCAGATCTCCTCGATGCGGTGCAGGTAGGTGCGCGCCTCCTGCGGCAGGGCGTCCCAGCTCTGCGCGCCAAACGTGGTGCCGCTCCAGCCTTTCAGGGTCTCGTAGATCGGCTCGCAGCGCGTGACCTCCTCCGAACCCATCGGCAGCAGGTCGATGCGCCTGCCGTCGAGCATGTAGCCGGTACACAGCTTGAGCTCTTCGAGACCGTCGAGCACGTCGAGCTTGGTGATGCACAGGCCGGTCACGCCGTTGATGATGATCGAGCGCTTGAGCGCGGCGAGATCGAGCCAGCCGCAGCGGCGCTTGCGGCCGGTGACGGTGCCGAACTCGCGGCCCTTGGTCGACATCTGCTCGCCGGGCACGCCCTTGGTCTCGATGTCGAGTTCGGTCGGGAAGGGCCCGCCGCCGACGCGGGTGCAATAGGCCTTCGTGATGCCGAGCACGTAATGCAGGCGGCCGGGGCCGACGCCCGAGCCCGCCGCGGCCTGCCCGGCCACGCAGTTGCTCGAGGTGACGAAGGGGTAGGTGCCGTGGTCGATGTCGAGCAGGGTGCCCTGCGCGCCTTCGAACAGCAGCGAGCCGCCCGACTTGTTGATCGCGTAGAGCTCGGCCGAGACATCGGCGACCATCGGCAGCAGCTCGTCGGCGTCGGCCATGGCCTGGTCGAACACGGTCTGGAAATCGACCGGCTCGGCGCCGAGGTGTCGGGTGAGCACGAAGTTGTGGTACTCGAGGTTGGCCTTCAGCTTGGCGGCGAAGCGCTCGCGGTCGAAGAGGTCGTACACGCGCAGCGCACGGCGGGCGACCTTGTCCTCGTAGGTGGGGCCGATGCCCTTGCCGGTGGTGCCGATCTTGTCGCCGGCGGACTTGGCGGCCTCGCGCGCACGATCGAGCGCGGCGTGGTAACCGAGGATCAGCGGACAGCCCGGGCTCACGCGCAGGCGGTCGCGCACCTTGATGCCGCCGGCTTCCAGCGTGCGGATCTCGGACAACAGGTGGTGCGCATCGAGCACCACACCGTTGCCGATGAAGCAGGCCACGCCTTCGCGGACGATGCCCGAGGGCACCAGGTTCAGCTTGTATTCGGTCTTGCCGACGACCAGCGTGTGACCGGCGTTGTGGCCACCCTGGAACCGCACCACGCCCTTGGCGTGGTCGGTGAGCCAGTCGACGATCTTGCCCTTGCCTTCATCACCCCACTGGGTGCCGACGACGACGACGTTTTTTGCCATTTCCTTACTCTCCCTGTAACGGCACGACCGCCCAGCGATCGCCCCGCTTCACCAGTTGCCGGTCGCAGCCGGCTTCGTTCCAAGTTCCTTCGTGTCCCGGCAGCGCCACCATCACGATCTCGCCACGTGCGCGCAGCGCGGAGACCTCGGAGGTCAGCCCCGCGTCGTCGTCCGGCGGCGCCAGCACCGCGCCCGCCGGCGCCGCCGGGGTGGGCAGGTGCCAGGCGAGTTCGCGCAGGTCGAGGCTGAAGCCGGTGGCCGGCCGTGCGCGCCCGAACGCCTGGCCGACGCGGTCGTAGCGGCCGCCGAGGGCGAGCGCGGCGGGCGATTCGGCGCCGTAGGCGGCGAACACGATGCCGCTGTGATAGTGGTAGCCGCGCAGGTCGGCGAGATCGAAGCTCACCGGGAGGTCGCCCAGCGCGTCGGCGAGTTGGCGCAGTTCGGCAAGCGGGCCGGCGATCTCGGCATCCTGCGGCAGTCGTGCGGCGGCCTCTGCGAGCACCTCGGGGCCGCCGTAGAGTTCGGGCAGTGCCAGCAGCGCGCTGCGCGCCGGCTCGGAGACGTCGGCGAGCATGCGGCGCAGCTCGGGCACGTCCTTCGCCTGCAACAGGTCGAAGAGCTCTTCCTCGCGGCCCGGCACCAGCCCTGCGCGCGCGGCGAGCGCATGGAAGAGTCCGACATGGCCGATGTCGATGCGCGAGGCAGGCACTTCGGCGAGGCGCAGCACCTCGGCGAGCAGGCGCAGGATCTCGACGTCGGCCTCGATGCCGGCATGGCCGTAGAGCTCAGCGCCGAGCTGCAGCGGCTCGCGCGTGCCGGTGAGCGTGGACGGCAGGGTGTGCAGCACGCTGCCGCAATAACACAAGCGCGACACGCCGCGGCGGTTGAGAAGGTGGGCGTCGATGCGGGTGACCTGCGGAGTCATGTCGGCACGCACGCCCATGCTGCGGCCGGAGAGCTGGTCGACCAGCTTGAAGGTGCGCAGCTCGAGGTCCTTGCCGGCGCCGGTGGTGAGCGAGTCGAGGTATTCGAGCAGCGGCGGCATCACGAGCTGATAGCCGCGCAGCCGGAAGGCGTCGAGCAGGCGGCGGCGCAGGCTCTCCAGCCGGTGGGCGTCGGACGGCAGGGCGTCCTGGATGTGGTCGGGCAGTACCCAGCGCATGGCGATGTCAGAGAACGATGAAAAGCATTGCGAGCCCCGCCAGCATGGAACTCAGACCGATGAAGCGGATCTGGCCGTCGGCCATGCTGGCGAGGCGAAGGAAGGTCTCGCGCCATGCGGCGGGCGCGATGAAGGGCAACAGGCCTTCGACGATCAGCATCAGCGCGAAGGCCGTGAGGAGCGAGCTTGCCATGAAGACGTCAGTTGCGCGGCGCGCCTCCGGCATCCTTCATGAAACGGAAGAAATCCGAGCTCGGATCGACCACCAGCACGTCGTCCTTGCCCGAGAAACTCGCGCGGTAGGCCTCGAGGCTGCGGTAGAAGGAGTAGAACTCGCGGTCCTTGCCGAAGGCTTCGGCGTAGATGGCGGTAGCCTTCGCGTCGCCCGCACCCTTGACCTCCTGCGCACTGCGGTAAGCCTCGGCGATGATCACCTCGCGCTGACGGTCGGCGTCGGCGCGGATGCGTTCGGCCTCCGCGGCACCCAGCGAGCGCAACTCGTTGGCGACGCGCTTGCGCTCGGCCTCCATGCGACGATAGACCGACTCCGAGACCTCGTTGGGCAGGTCGACCCGCTTCAGGCGCACATCGACGATCTGCACGCCGATGGTGCGGGCGTCGCGGTCCGCGCGCTCGCGCATCTGCTCCATGATGCGGTCGCGCTCGCCGGAGACGACGTCGTGCACGGTACGGCGGCCGAACTCCTCGCGCAGACCGGCGTTGACCGTCTGCGTCAGGCGGGTGCGCGCACGCGCCTCGTCGCCGGCCACCGACTCGTAGTACAGGCGCGGGTCGACGATGCGCCACTTGACGAAGTGGTCGACCAGCACGTTCTTCTTCTCGGAGGTGATGAAACGCTCGGGTTCGGGCGTGTCCATCGTCAGGATGCGCTTGTCGAAGTAGCGCACGTTCTGGATGAAAGGCAGCTTGGCGTTGAGGCCGGGCTCGGAGATGACCTCCTTGACCTCGCCGAGCTGGAAGACGATCGCATACTGGCGCTGGTCGACGGTGAACAGCGACATCGAGGCGATCACGACGAGCAGCAGCAGCGTGCCGCCGATCAGGGACATCTTGTCACGCATCAACGTACTCCCCGCTCACGACTGAACATTCCATCCCGGTTGCGCGGATCGAAGGACGGCACCGGAGCGTTGGCCGCGAGGCCCGCGGCCGACTGCGAGTCGGGAGGCGCCGCCGCGGCGGGCTTGGCGCCCGTCTGCTGCATCAGCTTGTCGAGCGGCAGCATCAGCAGGTTGCCGTTGCCCTTCGCGTCGACCATCACCTTGGAGGTGCTGGACATGACCTGCTGCATGGTGTCGAGATACAGGCGCTCGCGGGTGACCTCCGGTGCGCGGTTGTATTCTGCGAACACCTGGCTGAAGCGGCTCGCCTCGCCCTCGGCATTGGCGACCACGCGCTCGCGGTAGGCGTTGGCTTCCTCGACCAGGCGCGAAGCGGTACCGCGGGCCCGCGGCACGACGTCGTTGGCGTAGGCCTCGCCCTCGTTCTTCTGGCGCTCGCGGTCCTGCCCGGCCTTGACCGCGTCGTCGAACGCAGCCTGGACCTGCTCGGGCGGCTGGGCGTTCTGCATGGTGACGCGGCTGACCTGGATGCCGGTCTCGTAGCGGTCGAGGATGCGCTGCATGAGCTCGTGCGCGGTGGTCGCGATCTCCTCGCGGCCCTCGTAAAGCACGAAGTCCATGCGGCTCTTGCCGACGATTTCGCGCATCGCGGTCTCCGCGGCCTGCGCCACGGCCTCGTCGGGGAAACGGTTGTTGAAGATGTAGTTCTCCGGGCTGTTGAGGACGTACTGAACGGCGAACTGGATATTGATGATGTTCTCGTCGTCGGTGAGCATCAGCGATTCGCGCAGCACCTTGTTGCGCTCGGAACCGCGATAGCCCACCTCGACCGTGCGCACGCCCGTGAGGTCGACGATCTCGTGGGTCTCGAAGGGTGCGGGCAGGCGCCAGCGCAGGCCGGGCTCGGTGGTGGCGACGTACTCGCCGAGGCGCAGCACCACGGCGCGCTGGTTGGCGTCCACCGTGTACAGGCCGCTCGCCAGCCAGACCACCAGCACCAGCGCCGCAAGGACGCCGAAGCCGCCACGGAACTGCTTGAAGGAGAAGCCGGGGAGCTCGGGGCGGTTGCCGCCACCATTGCCGCCGCCGAAGCCGCCGCCACGCCCGGGGCGTTTGCCGCCGAACATGCCGGAAAGGCGCTGGTTGAAGTCGCGCCAGACCTCCTCGAGGTCGGGCGGCCCCTGGTTGCCACCGCGATTGCGATCGCCGCGCTGGTCGTCGTTGCGGTTGTCGTCGCCGCGATTGCCGTCTTCGCGGTCGCCGCCGCCTTGGCCACCCCAGCGTGGGTCGTTCAGTGACATGAGAATGCCTGTTATCACGTTTCTTGTCGTCGCTCGTCATCCCGACCGGCGGGCCGGTCGGCGTTGTCACCAAAGGTCTGCCGAGCTACTTCGGCAAGCGCGTCGCGAAGCAGATCGAGGCCTTCCCCGGTTCGGGCGCTCAAAAAAATGCGCCTGATGGTACCACAGTCCCCCCTCTCGACCGCCGCAGCGGCGCGGGTGAGGTCGATCTTGTTCCACACCAGGATCTGCGGCACGTCGGCCGCGCCGATCTCGGCGAGAACCTGGTTCACCGCCCCGATCTGCGCATCGCGGTCCTCGCTCGCCGAGTCGACGACGTGCAACAGCAGGTCGGCCTGCGCCGTTTCCTCGAGAGTGGCCTGGAAGGCCGCCACGAGGGCGTGCGGAAGGTCGCGGATGAAGCCGACGGTGTCCGACAGCACAACGCTCGCACCTGCCCCCTCGCCGCCGACGTACAACCTGCGCGAGGTGGTGTCGAGGGTGGCGAAGAGCTGGTCCGCCGCGTAGGCGCCCGCCTTGGTCAGCGCGTTGAACAGCGTCGACTTGCCCGCATTGGTGTAACCGACGAGAGAGACAGACAGAACGTCGCGGCGTTCCCGAGCGCGCCGACGAACCTTGCGCTGCTTCTCGATCTGGGCGAGCCGGGATTTGAGCATCTTGACCCGGTTGCCGAGCAGGCGGCGGTCCGTCTCGAGCTGCTTCTCGCCCGGGCCGCGCAGGCCGATGCCGCCCTTCTGGCGCTCGAGGTGGGTCCAGCCGCGCACGAGGCGGGTCGCCAGGTGCTCGAGCTGGGCGAGTTCGACCTGCAGCTTGCCTTCGTGGCTGCGCGCGCGCTGCGCGAAGATGTCGAGGATCAGCGCGGTGCGGTCGATGACCATGCACTGCAGTTCGCGCTCGAGGTTGCGCTGCTGCCCGGGCGACAAGGCATGGTTGAAGATGACGATGTCGGCGCCGTAGGCGCGCAGCGCCTCGCCGATCTCCTGCACCTTGCCGCTGCCGGCGAAGAGCTTGGAGTCGGGCGCGGCGCGGCGGCCTTGCACGACCGCTTCGACGCTCGCGCCGGCGCTGAGGACGAGCAGCTTCAGCTCGGACAGGCGCTCGTCGATCGCGCCCTGCCCGAGGTCGAGCTGCACGAGGACCGCACGCTCACCGGAGGCGGGACGTTCAAACACGACGCGCGCCTCCCGCAGCCGGCAGACGCCGGCCGCGCCGGGTGGACCGCGGCCTCAGTTGGCACCCTCTTCCTGCTGGATGACGACCGGGCGGGCGGGCACGACGGTGGAGATCGCGTGCTTGTAGACCATCTGGGTGACGGTGTTCTTGAGCAGCACGACGTATTGGTCGAAGGACTCGATCTGGCCCTGCAGCTTGATGCCGTTGACCAGGTAGATCGACACGGGAATGTGTTCGCGACGAAGGGTGTTCAGGAAGGGGTCCTGGAGGAGTTGCCCTTTGTTGCTCATTGTGGAACCTCTTTATATTGTGTTTATAAGAATATTGCAGACACGTTGTGCACTGCCGCATGGCAGTATGCAACGAAATCCAGGCGTGGAAACGGGTTCTTTCGCGAAAAATGCTCAGGTCCGCGTCGCGTAAGGATTGTGCGTGGTGCGGAACTGGATGCGCAAGGGCGTGCCCTTGAGGTCGAAGGCATCCATGAAACAGCGCTCCAGGTAGCGCACATACGACTGCGGGATGTCGTCCAGCGCGTTGCCGTGGATGACGATCACCGGAGGGTTCATGCCGCCCTGGTGGGCGTAGCGCATCTTCGGGCGCGCCAGCCCGTGGCGCGGTGGCGCCTGGCGCGCGACCGCCTGCTGCAGCGCACGCGTCAGCCGCGGCGTGGCGAGGTTGGCGGTGGCCGCGGCATAGGCGGCATCCACCGACTTCAGCAGCCCTGCGATGCCCTCGGCCTTGAGCGCGGAGATCTGGTGGAAGCGCGCGAACGAGAGGAAGGCCAGCTTGCGCGCGATGTCGGCCCTGAGACGATCGCGGCGGTAGTCGTCGACCGCATCCCACTTGTTGATCGCCACCACCAGCGCGCGCCCGGCCTCGAGCGCGAAGCCGGCGATGTGGGCGTCCTGGTCGGAGATGTCCTGCGCGGCATCGAGCACCAGCACGACGACGTTGCACTCCTGCACGGCCTGCAGGGTCTTGATGACGGAGAACTTCTCCACCGCCTCGAAGACCTTGCCGCGGCGGCGCAGGCCGGCGGTGTCGATCAGGGTGTAGCGCTTGCCACCGCGCTCGAAGGGGATCGCGATGGCGTCGCGGGTGGTACCCGGCATGTCGAAGGCGATGACGCGCTCTTCGCCGAGCAGGGTGTTCACCAAGGTGGATTTGCCGACGTTGGGACGACCGACGATGGCGACCTTGGGGCCCTCGTCGTCGGAGTGCTCCTTCTCGTCGTCGGCCGGGAAGGGCGCGAGCACGAGCTCGACCAACTGCTTGACGCCGTCGCCGTGCGCCGCCGAGACCGGCAGCGGATCGCCGAGGCCGAGCGCATGGAAGTCGGCGGCGACCATCGCGCGGTCGATACCCTCGGCCTTGTTGACGACCACATGCACCGGCCGCCCGGCACGGCGCAGGCGCGCGGCGATGTTCTCGTCGTGCGGGGTGCGCCCGGCGCGGCCGTCGACCAGGAACAGCAGCACGTCGGCCTCGGCGATGGCCTGCTCGGCCTGGCGCGCCATCTCGTGCATGATGCCGTCCTTGGCCACGGGGTCGAAGCCGGCGGTATCGACGACCAGATAGTCGCGGTCGCCGACGCGGCCGATGCCGTAGTGGCGGTCGCGGGTGAGGCCGGGCTGGTCGGCGACGAGCGCGTCGCGGGTGCGCGTCAGGCGGTTGAACAGGGTCGACTTGCCGACATTGGGCCGGCCGACCAGAACGATGGTGGGTTTCACTGGCTACCGTACCTCAGCGTACTTCGTACGCGGTGATGTCGCCGCCGGCGCCCTGCACCACGAAACCGCGGCGCAGCGGGACCGGATCGGCCACGATCGGATCACTGCCGGCGCGCTCGCGCGCGGCGAAGGCGCCGGTCTCGCGCGAGAGCGCATGCACATAGCCCTCGAGGTCGCCGACGATCACGTAGTCGCCGACGATCAGAGGACGGGAGACGTGGCGGCGCGCGAGCGCGTCCTGCTTCCACACGCTGGCGCCGCTGCCGGCGTCGAGCGCATGGACCGCATCGCGGTCGTCGGTGATGAGCGCGAAGCGCGCGTCGCGGTCCATGCCGACGCTGCTGGAGAACTCGCGCGACCAGATCGCGTTGCCGTTCGAGGTGTCGAAGCAGGCGGCGCGGCCCTGATAGGCGACCGCGCAGACCTCGCGACGCCCGACCACCGGCATGCCGGCCACGTCGGCGACGCGTTCGAGTTCGGTCGCTCCGCGCGGCACGGCGACGTTGAGCTCGGTGATCGCGCCGCCATTGGCAGCGTTGATCACGGCGAGCTTGCCGCCAGGGAAGCCGGCGAGCACGACCGGGCCTTCGAGGACCACGCCGGCGAAGCTGCGCAGCGCGAGCGGCGGGTTGTTGCGCTGGTACACCCAGCGCCGGCTGCCGTCGCGCGCGCTGAGCGCGATCAGGCGGTTGTCGGAGGCGCGCACGATCACCAGCTCGAGGCTGACCGCGGGCGGCGCCAGCACCTCGGCGCCGATCGGCGCGCGCCAGCGCTCGCTGCCGTTGTCGGTGTCGAGGGCGATCACCGTGCCGTCGGTGGCGACCACCACCGCGAGGCGGCCATCGGTGCCGACCCCGGAGGAGAGTTCGCTGCCGGTATCGATCCGCCACACCGTGCGGCCGTCCTCGAAGCGCGCGACCTCGCCCTCGTTGCCGGCGGCGTACACGCTGTCGCTCCACACCGCGGGCTGGAAGCGGTAGTGTTCGGCCTCGCCGATGTTCGCCTGCCATTTGGCCACGAGCTGCGCGCCGGGCTTGAAGTCGACCAGCGGCGCGGGCTTGGGTGCGGAGCTGGCGAAGGGGTTGAGCGAGGAGCAGCCCGCGGCGAGCAGCGCGGCGACGAGCAGCGGGACGAGACGCAGCGAGGGGGTTTTCATCGCTCAGGCTCCGAGGGATTCGAGTTTGACGCGGACGACTTCGCGCAACGTGACCGCATCGTCACCGACGGCGGCGAGCGCGTCGATCGCGGCCTGGTAGGCGGCGCGCGCCTCCGCGACCTTGCCTTGGGCGGCGAGCACGTCGCCGCGCAGGTCGTCGAAGCGCGCCTTGTAGGCGGCCGAGGGCGCGGCCTGCAGGCGGGCGAGCGCGGCGTCGAGTTCGCCCGCCTGCAGCAGCACCGCCGCCAGACGCAGGCGTGCGAGCTCGCGCAGCGCGGGGTCGCTGCCCTTGTCGGCCGCCCACTCGAGCTGCGCGCGCGCGTTGGCGAGGTCGCCGGACTCGAACTGCATCGCCGCCGACAGCAGCGCGCCGAGTTGGGCGCCTACACTGCCGCCGTGCTCGCTCACCAGGCGACCGGCCGCCTCGCGGGCCTTCTGCGGCTCGTTCTTCTCCACCGCCTGCTGCACCGCGTAGTACAGCGCACCGGCCTCGCCGGCATTGCGGCTCTGGTACCAGTTCCAGGCCTGCCAGCCCACCGAGGCGAGCGCCGCCACCACCGCGAGGGTGACGACGAAGTTGCCGTACTGCGCCCACCACGCCTTGAGTTCGGAAATCTGTTCCTGCTCTTCGAGATCGTAGACCGCCATCATCAAACCTCTTCGTCTTCTTCTTCGGGGAACATCAGCGCGGCCATCGCCTCGACCAGGTCGTCGATCGCCACGCGCTGCTGGGCGCCCGCGACGCGCAGGGGCTTGAGGCCGACCTCCCCCGCCGCGGCCTCGTCCTCTCCGATCACGATCGCCACCGGCGCCTCGCTGGCGTCGGCCTTCTTCATCTGCGACTTGAAGCTGCCGCCACCGCAATGCATCAGCACCGCGAAGCCGTGCTCGCGCAAGGTCTCGGCGGCGCGGAAACCGAGGCGCTGCGCGGCCTCGCCCACGCTCACCACATACACGTCGGGTACCGGACGCTCGGCCTCGCCACCGCAGGCCTGCCACAGCAGCAGCAGGCGCTCGATGCCGATCGCGAAGCCCGCGGCCGGCTGCGGCTTGCCGCCGAGCTGCTCGAACAGGCCGTCGTAGCGCCCGCCGGCGCAGATCGTGCCCTGCGCGCCCAGGCGCGTGGTGACCCACTCGAACACCGTGCGGTTGTAGTAGTCCAGGCCGCGCACCAGGCGGTGGTTGATGCGATACGGGATGCCGGCGTCCTTGAGGAAGACCTGCACCGCCTCGAAGTGCGCCTTCGATTCGTCGCCGAGATAGTCGGCGAGCCTGGGCGCGGCTTCGACGATCGCCTGCAGTTCGGGATTCTTGGTGTCGAGGATGCGCAGCGGGTTGGTGTACAGGCGGCGCTTGCCGTCCTCGTCGAGCTTGTCCTGATGCTGCTCGAGGTGGGCGATCAGCGCGGCGCGGTGCTGCGCGCGCTCCTCGGGCGAGCCGAGCGAGTTGATCTCGAGCGCGACATCCTCCAGGCCGAGGTCCTCCCACAGCCGCGCGCACATCAGGATCAGCTCGGCGTCGGTATCGGCTCCGGCGAAGCCGAGTGCCTCCACGCCGATCTGGTGGAACTGGCGGTAGCGGCCCTTCTGCGGACGCTCGTGGCGGAACATCGGGCCGTAGTAGTACAACCGCTGCGGGCCGCCCGCGGGGATCAGGTTGTGCTGGATCGCGGCGCGCACGCAGGAGGCCGTGCCTTCGGGGCGCAGCGTGAGGTGCTCGCCGTTGAGCGCGTCCTCGAAGGAGTACATCTCCTTCTCGACGATGTCGGTGACCTCGCCGATGGCGCGCTTGAACAGCGGCGTCGGCTCGACCAGCGGCATGCGGATCGGGCGGTAACCGTAGCTCTGCAGCCAGTCGCGCACGATGTCTTCGAAGTATTCCCAGGTTTCGGCGTCGGCCGGCAGGATGTCGTTCATCCCGCGCACGGCCTGCAAGGTCTGGCTCATGTGGTTCTTTTCGGTTGTGCCGCGCGCTCGCGCGCGACGGTCGTTGTTCGTTGCGGCGCTCAGGCGCCCTTCTTCACGTAGCGGGTGGCGACGTAATCGTCGACGAGCGCCTTGAACTCTGCAGCGATGTTGTCGCCGCGCAGGGTGACGACCTTCTCGCCGTCGACAAACACCGGCGCCGCCGGGGTTTCGCCGGTGCCCGGCAGCGAGATGCCGATGTTGGCGTGCTTGCTCTCGCCCGGGCCGTTGACCACGCAGCCCATCACTGCCAGCGTCATGTTCTCGACGCCGTCGTACTGTTCGCGCCACACCGGCATCTGCGCGCGCACGTAGTCCTGGATACCGGAGGCGAGCTCCTGGAAGAAGGTGCTGGTGGTGCGGCCGCAGCCCGGGCAGGCAGTCACCATGGGGGTGAAGGCGCGCAGGCCCATGGTCTGCAGGATCTCCTGCGCGACCACGACCTCCTGGGTGCGGCTGCCGCCCGGCTCGGGGGTGAGCGAGATGCGGATGGTGTCGCCGATGCCTTCCTGCAGCAGCACGGCGAGCGCGGCGGTGGAGCCGACGATGCCCTTGCTGCCCATGCCGGCCTCGGTGAGGCCCAGATGCAGCGCGTAGTCGCTGCGCCGGGCGAGATCGCGGTACACCGCGATCAGGTCCTGCACGCTGGAAACCTTGGCCGACAGGATGATGCGCTCGCGGCCGAGGCCGTATTCCTCGGCCTTGGCCGCGGATTCGAGCGCCGAGACGACGAGCGCCTCGCGCATCACCGCGCCGGCGTCGCGCGGCTCGGCACGCTTGGCGTTGGCGTCCATGATGCGGGCAAGGACCGACTGGTCGAGGCTGCCCCAGTTCACGCCGATGCGCACCGGCTTGTCGTAGCGGCAGGCAAGCTCGACGATCGCGGCGAACTGCGGGTCGCGCTTGCGGCCGGCGCCGACGTTGCCCGGGTTGATGCGCAGCTTGGCGAGCGCCTCGGCGCACGCCGGGAAGTCGGTGAGCAGCTTGTGGCCGTTGTAGTGGAAGTCGCCGACCAGCGGCACGTCCATGTTGAGCGCGAGCAGGCGGTCGCGGATCTTCGGCACCGCCGCCGCCGCGGCCTCGTTGTTGACCGTGATGCGCACGATCTCGGAGCCGGCGCGGGCGAGCTCGGCGACCTGCATCGCGGTGGCGAGCACGTCGGCCGTGTCGGTATTGGTCATCGACTGCACGACGACCGGGGCTTCGCCGCCGATCCTCACCTTGCCGACGCGCACCTGATGGGTGCGATGACGGGCGAGCGGGCGGGCTTCGATCGGCTGGAGTTCGTGTCGGGGATTCATGGCGTTCGGATCAGGGAAGCGTCAGGCGGGCGACGGAGCCGCGGGTGTGGGCTGCGAGATCGACCGCCTTGCCGTCCTGCTCGAGCACGACGTTGGCGGAGTTGCCCACCACCAGGCGGAAGGGCGGCGTGCCCTGGACCACCCGACTGCTGCCGGCACGGTTGGTGCCGGAGTGCAGGATGGTGCCGCTGGCGTCGCGCACCTCGATCCAGGAGTCGCCGCCGAAGCGGAAGCTGAGGCGGTTGCCGCCGGCACCTTCCTCGGCGACGGGGGTGGCCGCCTGGGCCGGCGACTGCACCACGGGAGACACGATGGCCGAGGCTGAGGCCGGGGGCGTTGCGCTCGCCGGCGCGGCGAGCGGGGTCACCGGGACGCCTGCACCCACCGCAGCGGGAATCGCCACCGGGCTGGCGTGCGGCGCCGCGGGCGCGCTCGCCTCCAGCGGAGCGGGCGTGGCCACCGGCTCGCTCGTGGCCGGCGCGGCGCCGCCACCCTCGGTGGGCGCGGGCATGAAGGCGGGCGCAGGCTCGGTCTGCAGTTCGAGCCCGGGCAGGGGCTCGGTGCGGAACCAGTCGAAGTACCAGCCCACGCCGAGCAAGACCAGCAACAAGGCCACGACGACCCCAGCCGGGAAGCTGCCGCGACGCCCGCCGCCACCGGCGGGCAGGTCGCCATCGGCATTGCGGATCGGCGACAGGTCGGGCTGCCCGGCGCCGGCCAGGTGCTCGATGCCATCGAGCAGCGGCGTCGCGTCGAGTCCGAGGTAACGCGCGTAGTTGCGCGCGAAACCACGCACGAAGGCCATGCCCGGGAGCGCGGCGAAGTCGTCGTTTTCCAGCGCCTCGATCTGGCGCGGGCTCAGCTTGATGGCGAAAGCGGCCTCGTGCACCGACTCGCCACGCGCCTCGCGCGCCCGGCGCAGGCGGGCGCCGGGCGAGGCGGCGGACTCGGCGCCAAGTGCAAGGTGGTCGGACTGCATGCTGCTCACTCGAACTTCCCTTGATTCATCGATTTGAACTCCTCCGATTCGGCGAAGCGGCTGCGCAACTGGGCAGCATAGCTCGCCTCGGCGTCGGCGTTGCCGAGGCGGCGCTCGGTGCGCAGGCCCAACCAGGCCGAAGCCGCGCTCGGTCCGTGCGCCTGGTGCAGCCGGATCAGCTCGCTGCGCGCCTGCTCGTAGCGACCGCCGCGATAGGCGATGTCCGCGAGCAGGTAGAGTGCCTGCGCGTTCTCCGGGTCGGCCTGCACCGCGCGCTGGAATTGCGCCTCGGCTGCAGCCTCCTCGCCGAGGCGCAGATGGCACAGGCCCGCGTTGGTGAGCGGGCGCGTCTGGTGGCGGTAATACGGGTTGCGCGCCGCGAGCGCGAGGTACTCGAGGCCTGCGCGCTCCTGGCCCTGAGAGCACAGGAACCAGCCGTAGCTGTTGTTGAAGTCGGGGTCACCCGGTGCCTCGCGCAGCGCACGCTCGAAGTTCTCGCGCGCGGCGGCGTGCTCCTCGACGGACATGTAGGCCAGCCCGAGCAGGTGGTAGGCCGGGGCGTAGGACGGGCTGTCGGCGAGCGCGATCTTCGCCTCGTCGAGCGCGACGTCGTAGCGCCCCACCTCGAAGTAGGCCATGCCGAGCTCCACATGCACGCGTGCGCGCGCATCGGCCGGCGTCGCCGGGTTGGTGTCGGACATCGGCCGGCTGATCGAGGACGACCCGGCGGGTACGCCGGGCGCACCCGCGCAGCCGCCGAGCACGAGCGCCACCGCCAGCACGACCGGTGCCAGTGTCGATTTCATCGCATGTTCTCCCTCGCCTGGTGCAGGCGCACGGTACGCCGCGTCCTGTCCTGGACCTGGCCGGCGAGCTGGCCGCACGCAGCGTCGACATCGTCGCCACGCGTCTTGCGCGTGGTGGTCACGATACCGGCGTCGATCAGGATACCGGCAAAACGCCGGATACGCTCCGCGGGCGAGCGCTGGAAGCCGGAGTCCGGGAAGGGGTTGAACGGGATCAGGTTGAACTTGCACGGCGTGTCGCGCACCAGCGCGACGAGTTCGCGAGCGTGCGCGTCGCTGTCGTTGACGCCTTCGAGCATCACGTACTCGAAGGTGACGAAGTCGCGCGGCGCGCGCTCGAGGTAGCGCTGGCAGGCGGCCATGAGCTCGCGCAGCGGGTACTTCTGATTGATCGGCACGAGGCGGTCGCGCAGCGCGTCGTTGGACGCATGCAGCGACACCGCCAGCGCCACCGGACATTCGTCGCGCAGGCGGTCCATCGCCGGCACGATGCCCGAGGTCGACACCGTGACCCGGCGGCGCGACAGGCCGTAGGCGTGGTCGTCCAGCATGAGGCGCAGCGCGGTGACGACGTTGTCGAAGTTGGCGAGCGGCTCGCCCATGCCCATCATCACCACGTTGCTGATGATGCGGCCGTTGTCCTTCTCGCCGGCCTCGAGGTCCGTGGCGTGCTCCTCGGCGTCGGCCCGCGCCGCGCCGAGCAGCTTGTTGGCCAGCCAGAGCTGGCCGATGATTTCCGCGGCCGACAGGTTGCGGTTGAAGCCCTGCTTGCCGGTGGAGCAGAACGCGCAGTCGAGCGCGCAGCCCGCCTGCGAGGACACGCACAGCGTGCCGCGGCTGGTCTCGGGAATGAACACGGTCTCGACCGCGTTGGCGTTGCCCACGTCGAGCAGCCACTTGCGCGTGCCGTCGGCCGAGATCGAGTCGCGCACCGGCACCGGCGGGCGGATCACGGCGAGGTCCTTCAGCTTCGCGCGCAGGGACTTGGCGACGTCGGTCATGGCGTCGAAGTCGTCGCAGCCCTCGTGATGCATCCAGCGCATCACCTGGCGGGCGCGGAACGGCTTCTCGCCCAGCCCGGCGAACCAGGCGACGAGGCCGTCTACGTCGAAATCGAGCAGATTGACCGGATTGGGAGTGCTCATGCCTGAAACTTCACCTCTCGGGAGCGGAGGCCCGCGATGACGGGCCGACCGTAATGCAAACGGCCCGCTCACGCCGCGCGCGGTGCGGGAGGCACCGCGAAGCGTGCGCGACGGGCCGCTGGTACGGACCGCTCAGCGCGAGTAAACGTTCATGCCCGGGAAGAAGAAAGCCACTTCCACGGCAGCGGTCTCGGGGGCGTCGGAGCCGTGCACGGCGTTGGCGTCGATCGACTCGGCGAAGTCGGCGCGGATGGTGCCCTTGTCGGCCTTCTTCGGGTCAGTGGCGCCCATCAGCTCGCGGTTCTTGGCGATGGCGTTCTCGCCTTCCAGGCACTGGATCATCACCGGGCCGGAGGTCATGAAGGAGACCAGATCCTTGAAGAAGGGGCGCTCCTTGTGCACGGCGTAGAACTGGCCGGCTTCCTGCTCGGACAGGTGCACCATCCTGGCGGCGATGATCTTGAGGCCGGCGGCTTCGAAGCGGGCGTAGATCTGGCCGATCACGTTCTTGGCGACGGCGTCGGGCTTGATGATGGAGAGGGTGCGTTCGATTGCCATGGAAAGACTCCGGGACGGTGTGTGGAAAAAAGCGCGAAATTTTAGCAGGTTTCCGCCCCTTTCCGGGCGACGCGAAGCAAGCGCCACGACCTTCCGGTCATCCTGCGCCCACCGAGGCTGCACGATGACGCAGCCACCCGACGAAAAGCGGCAGCAGCGACAGCAGGATGATGCCGAAGATCACCAGGGTGAGATTGTTCTTGATCAGCGGCAGGTTGCCAAACCAGTAACCCGCCATGACAAGAGGTCCGACCCAGAGCGCAGCGCCGAGCACATTGAAGGAGAGGAAACGCGGGTAGCGCATCGCCGCCATGCCCGCGACGAAGGGCGCGAAGGTGCGGATGATCGGCATGAAGCGGGCGATGATGATGGTCTTGCCGCCATGACGCTCATAGAACTCGCGTGTGCGCTCGAGCGCCCGGCGGTTGAAGAGGCGGCTGTCGGGCCATTGCAGCATCCGCCCACCGAAACGGTTGCCGATCGTGTAGTTCAGCGAGTCGCCGGCCACGGCTGCGACGAACAGCACGGTGATCAGGACACCCGGGTCCATGCCGCCACCGGCGGCCAGCGCGCCGGCCACGAAAAGCAGCGAATCGCCGGGCAGGAAGGGGGTGACGACCAGACCGGTCTCGCAGAAGACGATCAGGAAGAGGATCGCGTAGATCCAGTTGCCGTAGTTCGCGAGCAGTTCGGCGAGGTGACGATCGACGTGCAGCACGAGATCGACGGTGAAGGCGAGGTATTCCATGAAGGACCCGACGGGCAAGGACGCGCGATTCTAGCGCAGCGCAGCATCCGGAGCCGGGAATGAAACACCTCGATGCAGCATCCGCGCACGGCCCGAGCACCGGATCGTCCTCGAAAAGCCGGACCCGGCACACGGCCGGGTCCGGGATCGAGCTCGCTACGCCCTCACATCATGCCGAGCGTGCGCGGCAGCCACAGCGACATGGCGGGCCAGTAGGTGACCAGCACCAGGAACACCAGCATCGACAGCAGCCACGGCCAGACCGCCACCGTGAGCTCGGTGATGCCCATCTTGGTGATGCCACTGGCGACATACAGGTTCAGGCCCACCGGCGGGTGGCACATGCCCACTTCCATGTTCACCACCATGATGATGCCGAAGTGCACCGGATCGATGCCCAGCTTGATGGCGATCGGGAACAGGATCGGCGCCAGGATCAGCACGATCGATGACGGCTCCATGAAGTTGCCCGCGATCAGCATCAGGATGTTGGCCATGATCAGGAAGCCGATCATCCCCACGCCGGTTCCGATCATGAAGTCGGCCATTTCCTGCGGGATGTTCTCGTGCGTGAGCAGGAAGGAGAACAAGACCGCGTTGGTGATGATGTACAGCAGCATCGCGCTCATGTTGGCGGAGTTCAGCAGCACCTTGGGCACGTCCTTCATGCCCAGATCCTTGTACACGAACACCGCGACGAAGAACGCATACACCGCACTCATCGCCGCCGCCTCGGTGGGCGTGAAGATGCCGGTGTAGATGCCGCCCATGACCACCACGATCAGGAACAACCCCCAGGCCGAATCCTTGAACGCCTTCGCACGCTGTGCCCAGGTCGCCTTCGGAAGGCGCGGGTAGCCGAACTTGCGCGCACGGTTCCAGGTCGTGAAGCCGAGGAAGGCCGCAAGCAGGATGCCGGGCACGACGCCCGCCATGAACAGGGCGCCGACCGAGGTGTTGGTCGACACCGAGTACATGACCATCACGATCGAGGGCGGAATCAGGATCCCGAGCGCACCCGAGGTGGTGATCACGCCGGCACCGAACTTGTTCGGAAAGCCCTGCTTGACCATCGCCGGCAGCAGGATCGCGCCGATCGCAACCACCGTCGCCGGGCTCGACCCCGACACCGCGGCGAACAGGGCGCAGGCGACTACGCCGCCCAGCCCCAGGCCGCCGTGCCAGTGACCGACCATCGAGGTGGCGAAATTGATCATCCGCCTCGCGACGCCGCCATGGGTCAGGAAGTTGCCTGCGAGGATGAAGAACGGGATCGCCATGATCTCGAACTTCTCGATGCCGGTGAACAGCTTGAGTGCCACCGACTCGATCGGCACCTCGGTCATCGTGAAGAGGAAGGTCAGCACGGTGAGGCCGAGCGAAATGGAGATCGGCATGCCGGTGAGCATCAACACCAGCAGCAGGATGAAGATGATTGCGGCGCTCATTTCTTGCCTCCTTGCTGCTTGTCACGACCCTCGCCGATCTGCTTGTGCTTGAGGTCGCGCGGGTGCAGGTTGTCGCCCATGTCGTAGGGATTGACATCGACCGGCACGTGCTCCTCCTCGATGCCGTCGACATGGCCGTGATCGTGATGCGGCAGCTCGCCGGTGCGGATGAAGGCGACCATCACCTGCAGGAAGCGGAAGCACATCAGGTAGGAACCGAACGGGATCGCCGCATAGACCATCCAGGTCGGCCACTCGAGATCGGGCGTGGTGGGGCCTTCGAAGAGATCGCCGGTATCCATGCCGAGCCAGGACAGGATCTGGTAGTGGGCCCCGTTCTCGAGCACGAAGGTGGCCCCGAGCGTGCCGACGATGCCGGTGAAGAGGGCGCCGGCGGCGAGCCCGATGACGACGAACCGGGCACGATTGGGCGCGGACAGGCGGTTGATCAGCACGTCGACCCCGACGTGGATGCCGGTGCGAACGCCGTACGCCGCGCCGAACTTCGCCATCCACACGAACATGATGATGGTCAGCTCCTGCGCCCATCCGAGGTTGAGCCCGAGCAGCCAGTCCTGCAGCCCGGGGATCTCCAGGCCCGAGCCATAGCGGTGAACGACCGAGACGAAGATGATCAGCGTCGCGGCCCCCATGAGGAAGGTGATGAGCCATTCCTCCAGATGATCCAGAATCTTCAGCATTGCGACCTCCTCAAACAAAACGCCCGCGAGCGCGGATGCAGCCAGCGGGCGTGCGACAGATCAATCAGGGAAATCAGAGCTTGGCCGGATCGAACCCGGTTTCCTTGTAGATCGACTGGATCAGCTCTGCGCCGATGCGCGACTCCATCTTCTTGTGCACCGGGACGAGCGCCTTCTTGAACGCGGCTTTCTCTTCGGCGGTCGGCGCATAGACCTCGGTCTTGCCGGAGGCACGCACCGCCGCGAGCGACTTGTCGTTCTCTTCCTTGGCGATCTGGTTGGCGTAGACGGTCGATTCCTTCATCGCCTTGTCGAGCTGCGTGCGCACCTCGGCCGGCAGGCCGTCCCAGAACTTCTTGTTGGTGATGACCGCATAGCCCAGGTAGCCATGGTCGGTCAGGGTCATGTGCTTCTGCACCTCGTGCATCTTCTGGGTGTAGAGGTTGGAGTGCGGGTTCTCGGTCCCATCGACGACGCCGGTCTGCAGCGCTTGGTAGACCTCGGAGAAGGCCATCACCTGCGGCAGCGACTTGATCTCGCGCATCTGCTCTTCCAGCACCTTGGACGACTGGATGCGCATCTTCTTGCCCTTGAGGTCTTCCGGCTTCCTGATCGGGCTATTGGCCGAGAACGCTTTGAAACCGTTGTCCCAGAAGGCTAGGCCCTTGATGCCCTTGGGCTCGAGCTTGGCGAGCAGCTGCTGGCCGACCGCACCTTGGGTGACCTTGTTCAGCGCCTCGTAGCCGTCGAAGATGTAGGGCAGATCGAAGACCTCGAACTCCTTGACACCGAGCGGACCGAACTTGGCCAGAGACGGCGCCAGCAGGTGCACGGCACCGAGTTGCAGCGCCTCCATCTCCTCCTTGTCCTTGTAGAGGGTACTGTTCGCGTACACCTCGACCTTGACCGCGCCGCCGGTGTATTTCTCGGCGAGCTCCTTGAATTTTTCGGCAGCCTTGCCCTTGGGCGTGTCCTGCGCCACCACGTGGCTGAACTTGATCACGATGGGGTCTGCGGCGACCGCTGCAGCAGACAGACCCACGGCAACCAGACCGACCAGAAGCGAACGGATCTTCATGAAAGCATCTCCTCCGAGAGAACTGCATCTAGGTAGTTTTCGCCGCCCGGACAGCTCCTTACCGGGCGCATGCACGGCGATAAGTTTCGCTGTGTCGGGGATCAGTATCGTTTCGCCCTGTGAGGGCTGCTATTGTGGATCTCCGCATGCGTGACAACCGCAAGCCGCCGGATCCCGACCCGCAGCCTTTTCCGATGAGCCTCTCCGACCCTCTCCCGCCCCCGGCGCGCCGGCGCTGGCTGCAGCAGCTGCCCTACCTCAGCCTGGCGCTCTTCCTCGCCGCGATCGCCGCGCTGGTGTGGCTCACCCGCGAGTACGACGACGAGGCCCAGCGCGCGACGCTGATCAGCGACGTGCTGTGGATGGAGCAGAACCTGCGCTTCAACCTGGACCGCAACGAGAACCACCTGCAGGAGATCGGCCCCGAGCTGCTCGCCACACCCACGCTGTCGGCGCAGACCGAGGCTCGGCTCGCCAGCCTGCTGACATCCGAGCGCGGCCTCGCGCGCATCCTGTGGCTGTCGCCGGAAGGCGAAGTGCGCGGCGCGATGCCGCCGCTGGCTCCCGCCCAGGCGGTGCACGACGCCTCCGCGGATGCTGCCGCGGTGCCGGTCGACGAATCCAGCGTGCGGCTGGCACGCGCCATCGGCCGCCCGGTGTATGGCCCCGCGCATCCGGCGCCCGGTGGCACCCACCACTTCGAGGTGCACGTGCCGGTGTGGTCGGACGAGGCGCAGGTCGGCATGGTGGTCGGCGTGTATGCGCTCTCGGACGTGGTGATGCGCGAGCTGCCGTGGTGGTTCTCCGAGCGCTACCACGTCGCCGTGCTCGACAGCGACGGACGCACGATCGCCGCCAAGTCGAAAGTCGCGCCGGTGTCGCCGCGGCTGTCCTATTCGATGCCCTTCGATCCGCCCGGACACGGCCTCACGCTGCAGATCTCCGCCTACCGCTCCGACCCGCGCTGGATCCCGGTGCTGCTCGGCGCCTCGATCGTGCTGCTGGCCGGCATCATCGTGTGGAGCGTGATGCAACTGCGCCGCCAGCTCGCACGCCGTCAGCAGGCCGAGGTGGCGCTGCGCGCCGAGTCGGTCTTCCGCAAGGCGATGGAGGACTCGATGCTGACCGGCATGCGTGCGCGCGACCTCGAAGGCCGCCTCACCTACGTCAACTCCGCCTTTTGCCGCATGACCGGCTTCAGCGCGGACGAGCTGCTCGGTCGCAAGCCGCCGATGCCCTACTGGGACCCGGAAAGGCTGGAGCAGACCTTCGAGCTGCACCGCCAGATCATGACCAGCGGCAGCGCCAGCGAAGGCACCGAGGTGCGCCTGCGGCGCAAGAACGGCGAAACCCTCGACGTCCTCGTCTTCGAGGCGCCGCTGATCGACGCTTCCGGCCGCCACGCCGGCTGGATGGGTTCGGTGCTCGACATCACCGAACAGAAGCGCGCGCGCGAACAGGCCCGCCAGCAGGAGGAGCGCCTGCAGCAGAGCTCGCGCCTGATCACCATGGGCGAGATGGCGTCCACGCTCGCGCACGAGCTCAACCAGCCGCTCGCGGCGATCGCAAGCTACACCACGGGCTGCATCAACCGCCTGCAGGACGAGGCGCCGCTCGACCGCAGCGAGCTGCTCGACGTGCACCAGCGCATCGCCCGCCAGGCCCAGCGCGCCGGCGAGATCATCCGCCGGGTGCACGATTTCGTGCGCCGCTCCGAACCCAAGCGCGAGGCGCTCGACCTCGCCGCGGTGATCCGCGACGCCATCGGCCTGATCGAGGCCGACGCGCGCAAGCGCGGCATGCGGATCCGCAGCGAGCTCGCCGACGGCCTGCCGCAGGTGCCGGCGGACGCGGTGATGATCGAGCAGATCGTCGTCAACCTGGTGCGCAACGCGATGGACTCGATGCGCGACACCCCGCCAGCCGAGCGCGTCGTCGCCGTGCACACCGCACGCGAGGGCCGCTTCGTCACCGTCACCGTCGCCGACCGCGGCGCAGGCATTCCCGCCGAAACCGCCGCGCGGCTGTTCGAGCCCTTCTTCACCACCAAGCAGGAGGGCATGGGCATGGGACTCAACATCTGCCGCTCGATCGCCGAGCTGCACCGCGGCCGCCTGGCCTTCGAATCGCGGCCGGGCGGCGGTACCATCTTCACCCTTTCCCTCCCGGTGGACGCCGAGTTCGAATGAATCCCGCCTGCACGCACATCATCGACGACGACGAAGCCATCCGCGACGCCCTCGAATGGCTGTTCAAGACGCGCGGCGTACCCTGCCGGAGCTGGGCCTCGGCCGAGGCCTTCCTCGCCGACTGGCGCGGCGACTGGCGCGGCTGCATCGTGCTCGACATCCGCATGCAGGGCATGAGCGGGCTGGAGTGCTTCGACGAGCTGCTCGCGCGCGGCTGCCAGCTGCCGGTGATCTTCATCACCGGCCACGGCGACGTGCCGATGGCGGTGGCGGCGCTCAAAAAGGGCGCCTTCCACTTCATCGAGAAGCCCTTCAACGACCACGATCTCGTCGACCTTGTCGAGAAGGCGCTCGCCACCGACGACGAGCGCCTGCGCGCCGCCGCCAGCCGCGAGACCATCGAGGCACGCCTGGCCACGCTCACCCAGCGCGAGCGCGAGGTCATGGAGCTGATCCTCGAAGGCAAGTACAACAAGGTGATCGCCGACGACCTGTCGATCTCGATGCGCACCGTGGAGGCGCACCGCTCGCGCATCTTCGAGAAGATGGAGGTGCGCTCGGCGGTCGAGCTGGCACAGCTGCTGACCACGCTGCGCACCTGAGCGCGGGCGCCACCGTTCAGCGCTCAGGGTGGCGGCGCGGGGGTGACGCCGCCCGGTCGCCACTCCGGCACGAGCCCCGCTGCCCCCGGCGCGCAGGCGAACTCCGCCGCCACGCCGATGCCGCCCACCCACGCGGGCTCGCCGTCCACCCACAGCACCGGCAGGCGGTCGCGCAGCCACGCGGGAATCGCGGCCTCCTGGCAGAGCTTGCGCAGCTCGCGCCGCGGCCGCGCGGGGTGCAGTCGCATGCGCAGACCCTCGCGCCGGGGCCCGAGCAGGACCTCGCCGGCATCTTCGAGGCAGCCCCTGCCCAGTCCGGCGCCGATCGACGCCACGAGGCGTACTTCATCCCCGCCCCAGTGCATCGCCGCCTCGCCCTGCCAGTGCAGCGCCTGCGGAGCGGGCGGCTGCGCCGGCTCCAGCCACACACGATCGCGGTAGGCGCAGCACACCCAGGCGCCGAGCGGCAGACGCAGGGGGTGGGCGGGTTCGCACGCGCGCAGCTGGCGCAGGGCTTCGCCGAGCGGCGCCGCGCCGGGCAAGGGCGCACCGGACCCGAGCAGCAGCCAGCGCAGCAGGTTGGCCTGGCGCGCCGGCGTCAGGGCGAGCAAGTCCGCGCGGCACAGCACGGGCGCGCCGCAGGCCGCGGCATCGATCGCGGCGAGTTCGCCGAGCAGCGCGTCGGCCTCGGCGAAATGCGCGGCAGCGCGCGCCAGGTTCGGCACCGCCGCCGGGAAGAGGCCTTCGGCCACCGGCAGCAGACGATGGCGGAGGGCGTTGCGGGTGAAGCGCAGCTCGGCGTTGCTCTCGTCCTCCACCCAACCGAGTCCGTGCGCGCCCGCCCACTCGAGCAGCTGCGCGCGGCGCACCCCGAGCAGCGGGCGCAGCCGCCCCACCCGCCCTGCCCCGCCCGGCTCCACCGCGCGCATCGCCGCCGCCCCGCGCACGCCCGTGCCGCGCAGCAGGCGGAACAGCAGGGTCTCGGCCTGGTCGTCCTCGTGATGGCCGAAGGCGAGCCAGTCGCAGTCCACTTGGGCGAGCGCGGTGTGGCGCGCGGCGCGCGCGGCGGCCTCGAGGCCGTCGGCGTGGGCGCGCTCGACTTC
The DNA here is from genome assembly GCF_000831325.1 of Thauera sp. SWB20. Taxonomy (NCBI): domain Bacteria; kingdom Pseudomonadati; phylum Pseudomonadota; class Betaproteobacteria; order Rhodocyclales; family Zoogloeaceae; genus Thauera; species Thauera sp. SWB20. Next base: position 306,469 of record NZ_JTDM01000018.1, read on the forward strand.
GACGCGGAAGACTTGCAGGTGAACGTCCGCGGCCAAGCAGCGCTCGGCGCAGGCGCGCGCCCAGGCGGCGGCATTCGGGCTGAGGCCGTGGTCGACGTGGGCGGCGCGCAGGCTGAAGCCGAAGCGCGGCTGCAGGCGGCGCAGGAGCTCGAACAGCACCACCGAATCGACTCCGCCGGAGAGCGCGCAGCACACGCGACTGCCGGCGCCGACACCGGCAGCCGCGAGGACCGCGGCGGCGGATTCGGGCAGCACGTCGGCGGGCGGGGTCCTCATCGATGGAGTCGCGAGCGCAGGCGCAGCAGCGCGCGCCCGACCGGGCTCGAGCGGCGAGAAGGCCTCAGGCCGCCTTTTCCTTGTAGCGGCCGTAGCTCATCAGCTTCTGGTAGCGCTGCTCGACGAGCTCGGAGGGCGACAGCGCCTCGAGCTCGCGCAGCGCGTCGGCGAGCGCGCGCTTGAGCGTGGCGGCCATCGCACGGTGGTCGCGGTGGGCGCCGCCGATCGGCTCGTCGACCACCTTGTCGACCAGGTCGAGCGACTTCAGGCGCGCCGCGGTGATGCCCATGGTCTCGGCCGCGTCGGCGGCCTTCTCCGCGCTCTTCCACAGGATCGAGGCGCAACCTTCGGGCGAGATCACCGAGTAGGTCGAGTATTGCAGCATCAGCACGCGGTCGGCGACCGCGATCGCGAGCGCGCCGCCCGAGCCGCCTTCGCCGATGATGGTGCTGATGATCGGGGTCTTGAGCTCGGACATCAGGTAGATGCTGTGCCCGATCGCCTCGGACTGGCCGCGCTCCTCGGCGCCGATGCCGGGATAGGCCCCCGGCGTGTCGACGAAGGTGAACACCGGCAGCGCGAACTTCTCCGCCATCTTCATCAGGCGCATCGCCTTGCGGTAGCCCTCGGGGCGCGGCATGCCGAAGTTGCGCGCGATCTTTTCCTTGGTGTCGCGACCCTTCTGATGACCGATCACCACGCAGGCCTGGCCGTTGAAGCGCGCCAGCCCGCCTACGATGGCCTTGTCGTCGGCGTAGTTGCGGTCGCCGTGCAGCTCGTGGAAGTCGGTGAACATCAGGCTGGCGTAGTCCAGCGTGTAGGGGCGCTGCGGGTGGCGCGCGACCTGGGCGATCTGCCAGGGGCTGAGCTTGGCGTAGAGGTCCTTGGTCAGCGACTGGCTCTTGGCCTCGAGCCGCTTGATCTCGTCGGAGATGTCGACCGCCGGATCGTCCTGGACGAAGCGCAGCTGGTCGATCTTTTCCTCGAGTTCGGAGATCGCCGTTTCGAAATCAAGAAAGGTGGTCTTCATCCCGGGCTGTCCCAGTCAAAAATGTGCGCCATTGTAACGCCAGCCGCCCGGCCGCGCGCGGCGCGCGTGCTGCAGCGCAAAACCCGTGCTCGCGCGCAAAAGAATGGGGCGGCGCCTCGCGGCCACCGCCCCATTCCGGAAGGCGCCCGCCGTGGCGGGCGCTCCGGGTCAGTCGTTGTTGGCGAACCCCAGCAGGTGCAGCAGGCTGGTGAAGAGGTTGAAGATCGACACGAACAGCGACACCGTGGCCATGATGTAGTTGGTCTCGCCGCCGTGGATGATGTTGCTGGTCTCGTACAGGATGAGGCCCGACATCAGCATCACGAAGGCAGCCGAGACGGTCAGCGACAGCGCCGGGATCTCGAAGAAGATCGCGCCCAGGCCGGCAAGGAAGGCCACCAGGATGCCGACCATCAGGAAGCCGCCCATGAAGGAGAAGTCCTTCTTGGTGGTCACCGCGTAGGCCGACAGGCCAAGGAAGATCGCCGCGGTGCCGGCCATCGCCTGCATCACGATCGAGCCGCCATTGGGCAGGGCGAGGTAGGACGAGATGATCGGGCCGAGGGTGAAGCCCATGAAGCCGGTCAGCGCGAACACGAACACGATGCCCAGGCTGCTGTCGCGGAACTTGGTAGTGGCGAAGAGCAGGCCGAAGTAGCCGGCCAGCGTGATCAGGATGCCCAGGCGCGGCGCGCCCATCGCCATCGACAGGCCGGCGGTCAGCGCCGAGAAGGCCAGCGTGAGCGACAGCAGCATGTAGGTGTTGCGGATGACCTTGTTGGTCTGCAGGACCGAGGCTTCGGCCCGGCCCAGGGTACTGATGCGGTTTTCCATGGTGGAGGTCCTCCAGTGGGATCGTCGATTTGTTTTGGAACCGGCGCCGAACGGGCGGACGACCGGGGGTTTGCTGCAGGAACTACGAGAAAATCATGCCGGGATCGCGGCCATCGCCGGCCCGCGCTGGTGGCGGCGCACGCGCTGGGCGAGCACGCGGGCGACCCGGTCGGCGGCCTCGTCCACCGCCGCGCGCACGTCGAGCTGAGTGATGGCGAAAACCACATCGGGGAGGTTGCGCAGGCGCAGCTGAACCACGCAACGCTTGTCGGCGCCACCCTCCACACCATTCACATCGGCGACCTTCACGCGCGCCCACTGGATGTGGTCGCGGAAGCGGCCAATCGAAGCACGCATCCGCTGCGCCACGTAGTCGCGCAGGCCGGGGGCGGTCTCCACACCGTCGCAATGCAGATCGATACGCATGTCCAGTCTCCTTCGTTTTCGTTGCACGGATCCATCGGGCCCTGTGCTCCGGTGGATACTACCGCTCAGACTGTTCGATAGAATCTCGGTTCAGCAGAATTTGAATCCGATTTTTCCGAAGTATTGAAGTGCGCACGCCGGAGGCGCCCCATGCTGAACTACAAGCAGCTCCATCATTTCTGGACCGTGGCCCGCGCGGGTGGGATCGTGCGCGCGGCGGAACGTTCCGGCCTGGCGCCGCAGACCCTGTCCGGCCAGATCGCCACCCTGGAGACCGATCTCGGCGTAAACCTGTTCAAGCGCCAGGGCCGCGGCCTGGTGCTGACCGAGACCGGGCGCATGGTGCTGGACTACGCCGAGGAGATCTTCCGCCTCGGCAACGAGCTCGAGGAAGCGCTGCAGAGCCGCGCGACGGGGCGCGCGGTGCCTTTCCGGGTGGGCATCGCCGACGTGGTGCCGAAGGCGATCGCGTGGTTGCTGCTGGCACCCTCGATGGATCTCCCCGAGCCGATGCGCATCGTCTGCCGGGAGGGCAAGTTCGACGCCCTGCTCGGCGAACTCGCGATCCACAAGCTCGACGTGGTGCTCGCCGACAGCCCGCTGCCGCCCGCCATGGACGTGCGCGGTTTCAGCCACGCGCTCGGCGAATCGACCATCGGCTTCTACGCCGCGCCCGCGCTCGCCGCCCGCCTTGCCGGCGACTTCCCCGCCCGCCTCGACGGCGCACCGCTGCTGCTGCCCGGGGTGGAGGCGAGCGTGCGCGGGCCGCTGCTGCGCTGGATCGAGGCCGCCGGGCTGCGCCCGCGCATCGTCGGCGAATTCGACGACAGCGCGCTGATGCGCGCCTTCGCCGAGGCCGGCGCGGGCATCTTCCCGAGCGCTTCGCTGGTCGGCGAGCAGCTCTGCCGCCAGGGCGGGCTGGTGCATCTGGGGGACGCGAAGGGCGTCACCGAAACCTACTACGCGATCTCGGTGGAGCGCAGACTGACCCACCCCCGCGGTGCGCGCGATCAGCGAGGGGCGCGCACGCGAAGCAGAACTTCGCCTGATTTGATTTTCGCCCCGGGGCGCTACAGAATCGCGGGCCGGGAACGGACGGCGACCGGCAAACGCTGGCAAGCGCGCTCCCTCAGCAAGAAGGCAGGCAGCCGGAACGCAGGAAGAGGAAAAGCGAGCGGAGGACTCCGTCGCGAACGACTACTCGACGGGGCGGGGTCGAACGCCGCGTTCATCGAAGAGCCGCCGGCGGTCGATGCCGACCGGCGGAGCCGAAAACTGGTGCCGAGAGTGGGACTCGAACCCACACACCTTGCGGCGGCGGATTTTGAGTCCGCTGCGTCTACCGATTCCGCCATCCCGGCACGGGGACGCGCATTATCCCCGAACACGAGGCGGGGCGGCAAGCGAGCCGTCAGCCGCTCCGGACCAGAACAATCTCCACCGAACACAACACGATGTCCCTCACCCTCGCCGACTTCGACTACACCCTGCCTCCCGAGCAGATCGCCAGGCACCGCTCCCCAAGCGCAAAAACAGCCGCGTCGGTGAGCCGCAGGAGGCGCCCGCCGCGGCTCACCGACGCGGCTGGCGCCCTCGGCCAGCGGTGACCCGGCGATCAGCTCGGGGGCAGGGTGTAGTCGAAGTCGGCGAGGGTGAGGGACATCGTGTTGTGTTCGGTGGAGATTGTTCTGGTCCGGAGCGGCTGACGGCTCGCTTGCCGCCCGCCTCGTGTTCGGGGATAATGCGCGTCCCGTGCCGGGATGGCGGAATCGGTAGACGCAGCGGACTCAAAATCCGCCGCCGCAAGGTGTGTGGGTTCGAGTCCCACTCTCGGCACCAGTTTTCGGCTCCGCCGGTCGGCATCGACCGCCGGCGGCTCTTCGATGAACGCGGCGTTCGAACCCGCCCGTCGAGTAGTCGTTCGCGACGGAGTCCTCCGCTCGCTTTTCCTCTTCCTGCGTTCCGGCTGCCTGCCTTCTTGCTGAGGGAGCGCGCTTGCCAGCGTTGCCGGTCGCCGTCCGTTCCCGGCCGCGATTCTGTAGCGCCCCGGGGCGAAAATCAAATCAGGCGAAGTTCTGCTTCGCGTGCGCGCCCTCGCTGATCGCGCGCACCGCGGGGTGGGTCAGTCTGCGCTCCACCGAGATCGCGTAGTAGGTTTCGGTGACGCCCTTCGCGTCCCCCAGATGCACCAGCCCGCCCTGGCGGCAGAGCTGCTCGCCGACCAGCGAAGCGCTCGGGAAGATGCCCGCGCCGGCCTCGGCGAAGGCGCGCATCAGCGCGCTGTCGTCGAATTCGCCGACGATGCGCGGGCGCAGCCCGGCGGCCTCGATCCAGCGCAGCAGCGGCCCGCGCACGCTCGCCTCCACCCGGGCAGCAGCAGCGGTGCGCCGTCGAGGCGGGCGGGGAAGTCGCCGGCAAGGCGGGCGGCGAGCGCGGGCCCGGCGTAGAAGCCGATGGTCGATTCGCCGAGCGCGTGGCTGAAACCGCGCACGTCCATGGCGGGCGGCAGCGGGCTGTCGGCGAGCACCACGTCGAGCTTGTGGATCGCGAGTTCGCCGAGCAGGGCGTCGAACTTGCCCTCCCGGCAGACGATGCGCATCGGCTCGGGGAGATCCATCGAGGGTGCCAGCAGCAACCACGCGATCGCCTTCGGCACCACGTCGGCGATGCCCACCCGGAAAGGCACCGCGCGCCCCGTCGCGCGGCTCTGCAGCGCTTCCTCGAGCTCGTTGCCGAGGCGGAAGATCTCCTCGG
>NZ_JTDM01000019.1:0-470540 GCF_000831325.1 Thauera sp. SWB20
AGTCGCTGACCTGGGCCAGCGTGGTGGAGAAGATCTCGATCCGCCCCGACGGGGTGTTGAACGGCACCCCTTTTTCGATCTGGTCGCGGAACGCTACGTGCGGTTGCGCGAATTCGAACTTGTATACCCCGCGCTGCTTGAATTCTTCCCAGCTCATCGTGACCCCTTGGTGCGATTGCACCCGGTGCCACCAGTCCACCAGATAGGCCTCGTCTACCGGATCGTCGTTCTCGAAGTAGCTGCGGTCGGCCTTGGGGTTGTAGCGCTTGCCGAAACCTGACAGTCGGGCCGGGTCGAGGGCCTCGAGGCGATAGGCGAGCTCGGTGAAGATCTGGAAGTCGCTCTTGGACTCGCCGAGCGGGGCGATGACCTTGGGCCGATGGATGTAGTAGTGCCCCTTGTACCAAGGCAAGGCGACATCGTGGCGTTCGAAGTGCGTGGCCACCGGCAGCAGGATGTCGGCCCACAGCCCCGAGGGCGTGATCGTGGAGTCGGCGCATACCACCAGCTCGAGCTTGCGGATGGCTTCGATTTCCTTGTTGATGTTGGTCAGCTGATTGAACCAGTCCGAGCCATGCCACCAGATCGCCTTGATGTTCGGGATGACGCCGTCGAACTGGTCAGCGCGCGGCCACAGGCCGATCTCCTCGCGCCGCACGTCGGGGTAGTTGAGTACGCAATGCGCCCAGCGGTCGGACTTGATGGAAGCCGACCACACGTTGGCGTACTCGTCATAGGGGTAGGCCACCGCTTCCGCGTGCCAGCCCTTGCCGACGCCTTCCGCACAGCCGCCGAGGATGCCGATGTTGCCGGTCATTGCCTGCAGGGCCGCCGCCATGCGGTTGTACTGCTCGCCGTAGGCGTTGCGCCCGGGTGACCACGAGGCCTTCAGCGCCGCCGGCTTGGTGCGGGCGTACATGTCGGCAAGCTTGCGGATGTCGTCTGCCGCCACGCCGCAGATCTCGGCAGCCCACTCCGGCGTCTTCGGCTGCCCGTCGTAGGTGCCGAGGATGTAGTCCTTGAAGTTCTCGTGCCCGCGCGCCCAGTCCGGCATCGTGCCCGCGTCCACGCCCAGGCAGAAACGGTTGATGAAGGCCTGGTCCTGCAGCTCATTGACAAAGGTGTAGTGCGCCATCGCGGCCAGCATCGCCGCGTCGGTATTGGGGCGGATGGGAATCCACCAGGCGTCATAGGCCGACGCCGAATCCGTGTACTGGGGGTCGACCACGACGAACTTGCAGCCGCGCTGCTTGGCCAGCCGCATGTAGTGGAACGTGTTGCCGCCGTGGAAGGTGTAGGCCGGGTTCCAGCCCCACATGATGATGAGCTTCGAGTGCGCGAAGGCGTCGTCCTCGTTGCCGTCCTCGATGGTGCCGAACGTGGTGCGGCTGGAGAAGGTTGTGCCCTGGTAGCTTGGCACGGACCAGGAGCTGGTTCGGCAACCGAACATCCCGAGGAAACGTGCCAGCAAGCCCTCGATCTGATCCGATTTGTGCAGGACACCGTAGGAGGCTCCGGCATAGGACTGGTCGAGGATGGCCGTCGGTCCGTAGGTGTCCTTCAGCTCGATCATCTTCTTGGCGATGCGGTCGAGCGCTTCGTCCCACGACACGCGCTTGAAGCGGCCCTCCCCGCGTTCGCCCACGCGCACCATCGGGTAGAGCAGGCGCTCGGCGGAGTAGAGCCGCGCGCGGTAGGAGCGTCCGCGCAAGCAGGCGCGCAGCTGCGGCACCGCCTCGGTCTCGAAACCAAAGGCGCCGCCTGCCTGGTAGCGGCCGTCATCGGACGACAGGCGAACGATCACGTCTCCTTTCTTGTGCGCGACCAGCATGTGGCGGGAGCCGCAGTTGTGCGCGCAGCTGGTCACCATGGTGGTGAGCTGGTCGTCGGTGTAGTAGGGCTCGTAAGCGAAGGCCGAAGCCTCCTTGCCCGTGCTTGCCAGTTCCACGAAGCTGCTGGCGGCGGCCGCGGCGGCGCCCGCCGCGGTGGTCTTGAGGAAGTCGCGGCGCGCCGGGTTGATCGGCGCGGCGAGTGTGTCCTTGTTCATGGCGAGTTCCCGTGCTGTCATTTGGCCGCTGGTTTGTCGATCAGGAAGCGTGCTTCCGACCGCGTCGGGCGATCCTTGGCCCATTCGGGCACCTCGTCCGCCATGCCGGGCCAGGCGTTACGTGCAAACGGATAGGCGATGCGGTACCAGGGCCTGCCGCCGTGACAGCCAAAGCACACATCACCGCCGGCCATGTGCTCGCGTCCGGCCTCGGCTGCGGCCTCGATCGCGGCGGGCTTGAGGTAATTGACCTGGTGCCGATTGGTACGGAAGGCCACGTGACAGGCGAGGCAGTCGTTCTGCATGTCGATGCGCACCTCGTGCCAAGGCCCGGGCAGCCCCATGATCGTGTAGTCGGTGGGCTGGCCATGACACTTCAGGCAGATTGCCTCGGTATTGACGGCCTTGCGCAGGGTGAAGTCGCCGCTTCCCTGCGCTGCGGTGTTCGCCGACGTGCCCGGGGCCTCGTCACGCGGGTCATGACCCTGATGGCAGGTCGTACATTTCAGATCCATCAGCTGCTTGGCCAGCGGCGTGACCAGGTGACGACGGTGGAAACTGTCCTGTTCGCCCTGGTAGGTGGAAACCTGTTGGTACCACGCTAGGCTGCCCTTGGCCGCGACACCGGCCGGACTCCGCGCCAGCGGCTTGTCCTCGAGGACGTCAGCATGGCAGGCGAGGCACTGTGCATCGGTGGCCGTCTCGATCGCCGGCTTGAAGTGCAGCGGGCTGTACGTTGCGCGCATGTGTTCGCCAGGCCGCTCGGCGGAGCCGCCGGGCTTGGCGGACTTCTTCGCCGCGGTCTTCTTTGGTGCAGCGGCATGCCAGCCGCGCAGATCGTAATAGCCGAGCATTCCCGGTTGGTCGAAGGGCGTGTACCAGGCCTCCTGATCGCGCATGACGGCCAGAGTGGCCGGTGCAGGCAGCACGATTCCGCGCTGCAGACGGGTCTTTGCCGCCTCGCTGGTCGTGTGCTGGTGGATCACTGGTGCGCCTGCTGGCCTGGCATCAGGTTGCAGGCCTGCAACGGGATAAGCCGGCGCGTCCGCCATCGCGGCGTTGATGCCAGCAAGAAGAAGGATCAAAACAGGAAGACGCATCTCCGGCACTCTCCAATAAGGGAGGAAGGGGGGCGGCCCCCTTCCCGTGCCCAGCTAGGGCAAACAGTCCCGCTTACTTCTTGGGTGCGTCGGCCGCCATGCCCGACATGCCACCCATGCCCGACATGCCACCCATACCGGACATGCCACCCATCCCCGACATGCCACCCATCCCCGACATGCCGCCCATGCCCGACATGCCGCCCATACCGGACATGCCCGACATGCCGCCCATGCCAGCCATACCGGCGGGGATGTTGATGATTACGGTCGTGCCGCCCATGCCGGACATGCCACCCATGCCGGACATGCCGCCCATGCCACCCATACCGGCCATGCCGCCCATGCCCGACATGCCGCCCATGCCACCCATGCCCGACATGCCGCCCATGCCACCCATACCCGACATGCCACCCATGCCACCCATACCCGACATGCCACCCATGCCACCCATGCCCGACATGCCACCCATGCCCTGCTGCTGGGCGAAGACGGAGCCGGCCATGGCAAGGGTCAGCGCGCTCGCGGCAACAACGATCAGTTTTTTCATGGCGATACCCATATCAACGTTGATTGAATGCTTGCTTGTTGCCTGGCATCCGAGGATGCAGGTGATCAGCACTCAGCAACTCCTGGGCCAGAACGGCCCCAAGAGCTATCAATCTGTTTTTACGGGACTTTCTTTACTCATCTGGACTTCGGCCACAGGGAAAAACCTGACAAGATTGCAGGCTCATATCGAGAACATCGAATAAGCCATTGTTTTTCATAAGAAAATAAACCTGCAAGAATTGCAGGCAACGTCAAGTACCAGACGGTCGAGATCGAGAGCGGCGCTCGCATTGAGGGCACGCTGGAGCGCAATGACCGTGTCGAGCATCCAAAAAGGTCGGCGGATTGCGAAAGACCCGTTTCAGCGGCCAGGCGAAGACCCAGATGGCGGCCTTCCTTTCCGGTGCCGCATACAACCTGCTTCGAATCGCGAAATTGAGCGTTTCGGAGGTGAAGGCATGAGCGCAGGTGCGCAAACGGGCCTTCGTGGTCGCCGTTGCAGCCACGAAGACAATTCGAACGCGATGCGAAGGTGATTCCGGAAAACAATGTCACGATGAAATTCGACCTGAACCTCAGTGCTGGCGCGGTACCGCTGGCTTTTGCATCACGCTGCTAGCGCCGGCACGAAGGCCGCGGTGGTGCCGAGCTTGAGCGGCTTGTCGGTGGCGGCCTGGGCGAGGCCGATCGTGGAGGTCGCAAGGGCGGCGACGGCGAAGGTCTTCAGCCACTTGGCGGCGGTGCGGGGGAATGCGTTGTTCTTGCTCATGGTGGGCTCCTGGATGGGGATCGGTAAAAGGACTGACTGCGTGCAGATCAACCTGAAGCCCATGGAGCAAGAGCGATGCCAGAAGAAAAGGTGCTTTAAAACAGGCGCTTGAGTTTTTGCAGAGGTGTGGCGGCTGTCCGGATTTCAGCGCGTTTGTGGTTGCAGTGCACCATCGGCAGCAGCAGGACGGGGGCGGGCCAGCGCGTGGTTTCACCCGATCCAGGTGACCCGCCGATTCGCGGATTGGCTACATGCCCGATCGAAGTCGCCGATGCGATGACCGTTTGGGAGCGGTCCGGGTAGACTCCCGACGATTCGGTGCGCCCGTGCGGCCATCGCCGCGCACCCGAACCACTCGCATTCCAGGACGCATGCATGAGCGCCAGCTTTCAACAACTCGCCAACTTCATCTGGTCCGTCGCCGATCTGCTGCGTGGCCCCTACCGCCCGCCGCAGTACGAGCGCGTGATGCTGCCGCTGACCGTGCTGCGCCGCTTCGACGCCGTGCTGGCGCCCAGCAAGGACGCTGTGCTCAAGCGCCACGCCGAACTGAGCGCGAAGAAGATCGCCAACATCGACGCCATCCTCAACAACCTGGCCAAGGATGAGCAGGGCAACCCGCTGGGCTTTCACAACCACAGCCAGCTCGATTTCCACAAGCTCAAGGGCGACCCGGAGAACATCGGCCGCCATCTGGCCGACTACATCGACGGGTTCTCCGAGAACGTCCGCCGGATCTTCGAACGCTTCGAGTTCGACAAGGAGATCGAGAAGCTCGAGGAGTCCAACCGTCTCTACCAGGTGGTCGCCCGGTTCGCCGAAATCGACCTGCATCCGCGCACGGTCGACAACATCACCATGGGCCTGGTGTTCGAGGACCTGATCCGGCGCTTCAACGAAGCCGCCAATGAAACCGCCGGCGACCACTTCACCCCGCGCGAAGTCATCCAGCTCATGGTCAACCTGCTGCTGGAGCCCGACACCAGCGTGCTCACCCAGGCCGGCGTCATCGTCACCATCTGCGATCCGGCCTGCGGCACCGGCGGCATGCTGGCCGAGGCGCAGAACTGGATTCGCGCCCACAACGAGCAGGCCACGGTCAAGGTGTATGGGCAGGACTACAACCCGCGCTCGTATGCGGTCGCCGCCTCCGACCTGCTGATCAAGGGCCAGCGCGACAGCCGCGTCGAGCTCGGCAACACCCTGATCGACGATCGCTTTGCGGACATGCGCTCGTTCGACTACCTGCTCGCCAATCCGCCCTTTGGTGTGGACTGGAAGGCCGAAAAGAAGGTGATCGACCGCTGGACCGACTTCCGCGGCTACAGCGGCAAGCTGCCCCGGATCAACGATGGCGCCTTGCTCTTCCTGCTGCACATGATCAGCAAGTTCGCCGACTACGCGCCCGGCAACAAGGACCTGCCGGGTTCGCGTGCGGCCGTCGTCTTCAACGGCTCGCCGCTTTTTACCGGCGGGGCCGGCAGCGGCGAGAGCGACATCCGGCGCTGGATCATCGAGCGCGACATGCTCGAAGCCATCGTCGCCCTGCCCGAGCAGATGTTCTACAACACTGGGATCGGCACCTTCATCTGGGTGGTCAGCAACCGCAAGGCCGCCCAACGCAAGGGCAGGATCCAGCTCATCGACGCCCGCGCGCGCTACACGCCGATGAAGCGCAGCCTGGGCGACAAGCGCCGCTACCTCGATCAGGCTGCCCTCGATGCCGTCACCCGCGAGCACGGCGGCATGGCTGACGGCGAGACCAGCCGCGTGTTCGACAACACCGACTTCGGCTACCGCCGCATCACCGTGCTGCGCCCGCTGCGCCTGCGCTTCCAGATCACCCAGGATGCGCGCGAGCGCTTTCTGAATGCCTGCCCCGAACTGTTCGACGCCCTGCAGGCGGTGCGCGACGCGCTCGGCGACGAGCCGCTGCTGGACTGGAACCAGGCCTGGGACGCCGTACAGCAGGTGTTCATGGACTTGCCCGATGAGGTCGAGGGCTGGGCCAAGGGCGCGAAGGGCACGGCGCAGAAGAAGATCTTCCGCGACTGCTTCACCACCGTGGACCCCGAGGCCGCGCCGGTCATCGCCAGGCACCACAAGGTCGAGCCGCTCGACCTCGCCGCGCTGTTCCCCGGCCAGGCCTTATCCGCTGACGTCACGAAGGCCGAGCTGTACGCGCTTTTGGGTCTGTACGCCGATGGCAAGGGTAAGCACATCGATTACGAACCCGATCCGGCGCTGAAGGACGCGGAGAACATCCCGGTGAAGGAGGACATCGTCGGCTACGTGCTGCGCGAGGTGCGCCCCTACGTGACCGACGCCTGGATCGACCGCGAGACGCTGGACGAGCAGGACGGCGGCATCGGCAAGGTCGGCTACGAGATCAACTTCAACCGCGTGTTCTTCCAGTACCAGCCACCGCGCCCGCTGCACGAGATCGACGCCGAGCTGGCGGAGGTCGAGAAGGAGATCCTGGACTTGCTGCGGGAGGTGACGGAGTGACGGCGCAGGCGGATTCGGGAGACGTCTCCCAGATTGTGGGGACGGTGCCCCCACAATCCGCAGCGACCACCAAGGCCATGGCTGCGCGTTTGTCGCCTTCGCACGATGGCGATGAGGAACCGCCGGAGGAGGTAGAGTGACTTCCATCCGCTATCCCGCTCACTGGACGTGCCAGAAACTGAAACACGTGGCCTCACTGAGAAGCGGGGAAAGTATTACCTCCAACGACATTTCCGACTCGGGCGAGTACCCAGTTTACGGTGGGAATGGGGTGCGTGGTTACACCTCGAGCCACACCCATGAAGGTGAGTACCCACTCATCGGCCGCCAAGGCGCGCTCTGCGGGAACATCAACTATGCGTCTGGAAAGTTCTGGGCGTCGGAGCATGCTGTGGTTGTGCATGTGCGCGAGGGTCATGTGGTGCGCTGGCTTGGTGAAGTATTGCGGTCGATGGATTTGAACCAGTACTCGCAGTCGGCCGCACAGCCCGGGATCAGCGTCGAGGTCATCGAGAACCTTCCAATTCCTGTTCCCCCAGAGTTCGAGCAGGAAGTCATCGCCGCCTACCTCGACCGCGAAACCGCCCGCATCGACCGGCTGATTGCCGCCAAGGAGCGCATGCTGGCGCTGCTCGAAGAAAAGCGCGCTGCCCTCATCAGCCGCGTCGTCACCCGCGGCCTCGACCCTGACGCCCCGCTCAAACCCTCCGGCCAGGAATGGCTGGGCGAGATTCCGGCGCATTGGCATGTGGAGCGCGCCAAGAACCTTTTTACCGTTCGGGATGAACGTTCCGACGATGGAACAGAGGAACTGCTCACCGTTTCGCACATAACCGGCGTTACCTCGCGCTCCGAGAAGGACGTCTATATGTTCGAGGCCGATGACAAGGCAGGTTACAAGCGGTGTATGCGGGGCGATCTTGCGATCAACACCCTATGGGCGTGGATGGGTGCCATGGGCATCAGCCCTTTGGAAGGTATCGTCAGCCCCGACTACCACGTCTACACCTCGAAAGGCGAATTGCTGCCCGAGTATGTCGATCTGCTGTGCCGCTCGCGGCCCTTCGTGGCCGAGGTGAACCGCTGGTCAAAGGGCGTCTGGTCGTCTCGCTTGCGCTTGTATCCGGAGAACTTCTTTGAGATGCGGCTACCCGTCCCGCCGCACGATGAGCAACTCGAGATTGTCCGCTCGATCGAAACGGATCAATACAGGGTGAGTGCTCTGCGCGATAGCTTGCAGTTGTCGATCGCGCTAGCCAAGGAACGCCGCGCAGCCCTCATCACCGCCGCCGTCACCGGCCAGCTCTCGCTGGAGGCCATGACGCGATGAAATTCGAAACCTTCCAGGCAGGCCGCTGGCAGCCGCGCTACCAGTACAAGAGCTTCGAGCCGGTGCCGGTCAACCACGAGTGGACCTGGGAAGACGCCACGATCAACGCCTTGCTGGAGCAGGCCACCCAGGCGCTGGGGGAGCTGAACGCGTTTTCGCTGATCGTTCCCGACATCGATCTGTTCATCGAAATGCACGTGGTCAAGGAGGCGCAGACCTCCAGCAAGATCGAGGGCACGCAAACGGCCATTGACGAGGCCTTGATGTCCGAAGACCAGATCCGGCCCGAGAAGCGCGACGACTGGCGTGAGGTGCGCAACTACATCGATGCGGTCAACCTGGCCATTGACGAGTTGCAGCGCCTGCCCTTGTCCAACCGGTTGCTGAAGCAGACCCACGCCACGCTGATGCGCGGGGTGCGGGGCGAGCACAAGCTGCCGGGCGAATTCCGCGCCAGCCAGAACTGGATCGGCGGCTCCAGTCTGGCCGATGCGGCCTTCGTGCCGCCGCACCATGAGGGCGTGCCCGAGCTGATGGGCGACCTGGAGAAGTTCTGGCACAACGAAGCGGTGGTGGTACCGCACCTGGTGCGCGTCGCCATCAGCCACTACCAGTTCGAGACCATTCACCCCTTTCTGGACGGCAATGGCCGAATCGGGCGGCTGATGATTCCGCTCTACCTCATCAGCCACGGGCTGCTGGCCAAGCCCTCGCTGTACCTTTCGGATTTTTTCGAGCGCAACCGGGCCAGCTATTACGACGCGCTGATGCGGGTGCGCACCAGCAACGACCTGATTCACTGGGTGCGGTTTTTCCTGAATGGAGTGACGCAGACCGCGGTCAAGGGGCGCGACACCTTTCGGCAGATCCTGTCGCTGCGCACCGAAGTGGAGCACGCGGCGCTGGACATGGGCCGCCGCGCGGGCATGGCCCGCGATGCGCTGAACCTGCTGTACCGGCGCCCCATCGTGGCCGCGGCCGACCTGGAGCGGGAGCTGGGCGTGTCCACACCCACGGCCAATACGCTGATCAAGGCGCTGATCGAGCGCCACGTGCTGGTGGAGATCACCGGCCAGCAGCGAGGCAGGGTGTATGCCTTTGACCGTTACCTTAAGCTGTTCACAAGTTAAAGTTAGCGCTGAATATTTAACCAATACCTCGCGCTGCTAAAGGAAACGAGCGATGAAGACCACCAGCGAAGCCGCTTTCGAGACCGCCATCGAGTCGGTCTTGCTCGCCGGGGGCTACGCGCGGGTGGACAGCAACGCCTTCGACCGCGAGCGCGCGATCTTCCCCGACGAGGCGCTGGCCTTCATCCGCGCCACCCAGGGCAAGGTGTGGGACAAGCTGGAGGCGCTGCACGGCGAGCAGACCGGCCTGCGAGTGCTCGAGTCGCTGTGCAAGTGGCTCGACACCCATGGCGCGCTGGCCACGCTGCGCCACGGCTTCAAGTGTTTCGGCAAGACCTTGCGCATCGCCTTCTTCCGCCCGGCACACGGCCTGAACCCGGAACTCGAGGCGCGCTATCGGGCCAACCGGCTGGGGCTCACCCGCCAACTGCACTTCAGCCCGAAGTCGGAAAAGTCGCTGGATGTGGTGCTGTCGGTGAACGGCATCCCGCTGGTGACGCTGGAACTGAAGAACCCGCTCAGCGGCCAGACCGCCGCCAACGCCATCCACCAGTACCGCCACGATCGCGACCCGCGCGAGCCGATCTTCGTGTTCTCCAGGCGTGCGCTGGTGCATTTCGCGGTGGATACCGAGGAGGCGCACATGGCCACGCGCCTGGCCGGTTCATCGACCTACTTTCTGCCCTTCAACCGCGGCGCGGACGGCGGCGCCGGCAACCCGCCCCACCCTGAGGGGCGCAACTACAAGACGGCCTACGTGTGGGAAGAGGTGCTGCAGCGCGATAGCCTGCTCGACCTGCTCGCGCGCTTCCTGCATCTCGATGTCGAAGAGAAGACCACCGACGACGGCAAGAAGCTGCGCAAGGAAAGCCTGATCTTTCCGCGCTACCACCAGTTGCAGGCGGTGCGCCAGATGGTGGCGGCGGCCGCCAGCGAGGGCGTGGGCCATAACTATCTGGTCGAGCATTCGGCCGGCAGCGGCAAGAGCAACACCATTGCCTGGCTGGCGCATCGGCTGTCCAGTCTGCACAACGAACGC
Source organism: Thauera sp. SWB20 (assembly GCF_000831325.1). Lineage (NCBI taxonomy): Bacteria > Pseudomonadati > Pseudomonadota > Betaproteobacteria > Rhodocyclales > Zoogloeaceae > Thauera > Thauera sp. SWB20. Next base: position 10,476 of record NZ_JTDM01000019.1, read on the forward strand.
GACGAACGGCTGTTCGACAGCGTAGTGGTCATCACCGACCGCGTGGTGCTGGACCGCCAGTTGCAGAACACCATCTACCAGTTCGACCACCGCCAGGGCGTGGTGCAGAAGATCGACGAGGATTCGCGCCAGCTCGCCGAGGCGCTGGAAGCGGGCGTGTCGATCATCATCACCACGCTGCAGAAGTTTCCCTTCGTATCCGGGCAGTTGATGAAGCTTGCCGAGGAACGTGGCGAGGGCAGCAAGAGCCATCTGCCCACGCGCAGGTACGCGGTAATCATCGACGAGGCGCACAGCTCGCAGTCGGGTGAGACGGCGACGGAGTTGAAGGGCGTGCTGGGTGGCGCCGAGTTGCGCCGCAAGGCGCAGGAGATGGCGGAGGACGAAGGCGAGCTTGAGCTCGAGCGCCTGTTCCGTTCCATGGCCAAGCGCGGTCAGCAGCCGAACATGAGCTTCTTCGCCTTCACCGCCACGCCCAAGCATAAGACGCTGGCGATCTTCGGCCGCAAGGGCGAGCCCTTCCACCGCTACACCATGCGCCAGGCCATCGAGGAAGGCTTCATCGAGGACGTGCTGAAGAGCTACGTCACCTACAAGACCTATTACAAGCTGATCAAGAAGGCCGAGGACGACCCCAACGTCGAACGCAAGAAGGCGGCCAAGGCGCTGGCCCGCTTCATGCGCCTGCACCCGCACAACATCGGCCAAAAGACCGAGGTGATGGTCGAACACTTCCAGCACTTCACTCGGCACAAGATCGGCGGCCACGCGAAGGCGATGGTGGTGACCGGCTCGCGGCTGGAGGCGGTGCGCTACAAGCAGGAATTCGATCGCTACATCCAGGAAAAGGGCTACCCGATCAAGAGCCTGGTCGCGTTCTCGGGCAGCGTTGAGGACGACAGGATTGCCGAGAAGACCTATACCGAGGTGGAGATGAACGGCGGCCTCAAGGAAAAGGCCTTGCCGGAAACCTTCGCCAAGCCGGATTTCCGCGTGTTGCTGGTGGCCGAGAAATACCAGACCGGCTTCGATCAGCCGCTGCTGCACACGATGTATGTGGACAAGCGCCTGGCGGGCATTCAGGCGGTGCAGACGCTGTCGCGCCTGAACCGCACCCATCCCCTCAAGGACGACACCTTCGTGCTCGACTTCGTCAATGAGCCGGGCGAGATCCAGGAGGCCTTCCGCCAGTACTACGAAGGCGCGGTGATGGGCGAGGAGGTCGATCCCGACAAGCTCTACGCGGTCAAGGCCGAGCTCGATGCCTCGGGCATCTACCGTCAGACCGAAGTGAGCGATTTTTCGCGGGTGTTCTTCGCGCCCAAGCGCCGCCAGAGCCCCGGCGACCACAAGGCGATGAACGCGATCCTCGACCAGGCGGTCGCGCGCTTCGTGCAGTTGCAGAACACGGAGGAGGAGGAAGCCGAACTGTGGCGCGGCAAGCTGCAGGCCTTCCGCAATCTGTACGGCTTTCTGAGCCAGGTGATTCCGTATCAGGACAGCGATCTGGAAAAGCTGTTCACCTACCTGCGCCACCTCGCGCTGAAGCTGCCCAAGCGCAAGAGCGGGCCCGGCTACCAGTTCGACGAAGAGGTCGAGCTCGACTACTACCGCCTGCAGAAGATCAGCGAAGGCTCGATCAGCCTCGACGAGGGTTATGCCAAACCGCTGGACGGCCCGCGCGAGGTGGGCTCGGGCATGGTGCGCGAGGAGCATGTTTCGCTCTCCCGCCTGATCGACATCATCAACCAGCGCTTCGGCGGCGAGCTCAACGAAGCGGACCAGTTATTCTTCGACCAGATCGCTGAGGCGGCGAGCTTGAACGAGTCGTTGCAGAGGGCGGCCGAGGTCAATTCCCTCGACAAGTTCCAGCTCGTGTTCAGGCAGGTGCTGGAGTCGCTGTTCATCGAGCGCATGGAGTTGAACGAGGAGCTGTTCACAGATTACATGGCCAAGCCGGAGATGCAGGCGCTGGTGTCGAAATGGCTGGGAGGCCAGGTCTACGATCGGCTGTCTGCGGCAAGAAGGCGGGTCAGCTGACGCCGCCCGGATTGCGCAACAAACCCACGACGACATCTCGGGCCTTCGCCTCACCCCGTCGCCGCCCCCACCGTCCAGTAGAACCCGGGCGCGGTGCCGTTGATCGCGTGGTCGCCCACCACCCGCGCCTTGAAGATCACCGGGTTGTGCGAGGCCAGCGTGCGCGCGTTGCGCCAGTGGCGGTCTAGCCGCCGGTCTTCCTGCACCGCCGAGGCGCCGCCGACGTCGAACAGTCGCGTGGTCGAGGTCAGCACGGCGTCGACCAGGCCGACCTGGGCCTTTGCCGCGCTCAGCTCGACGTCCACCAGCAGGCTTTCGGGGACGGCTTCGCCGCGCCGGCGCAGGCGGTCGATGTCCCCGAGCCTGGCGGCCACTGCGCCGACGGTGGCGCCGGCCAGGTAGGCGGTACTGGCGAGCTGGCCGACGACCTGCTGGATGAGCGGGTCTTCGCGCGGGGTGGTGCCGCCGCCGTGGCTGAACACGCGCTTGCGCGGGCGTACGTAGGCGCAGGCGTCGCGCTCGATGGCACGGGCGATGCCGGTCAGCGTGGCCAGATGGACGAGCTGGAAGAAGGCGGTCATCGACGTCGGCCCGCTGCGCGCGCAAGGCCAGATCGAGGCGGGGTCGACCTCGACGTCGGTGAGGCGGGTGGTGCCCGAGCCGGTCAGGCGCTGGCCAAAGCCCTTCCAGTCGTCGATGCGCTCCACGCCGGGGGCGTCCGCCCGCACCAGAGCGATGACGGGCTGCTCGGCGCCGCCCGCCACGCCCTCCTCCTGCAGTTGCGCGCTCACCGCGATCCAGTCGGCGTACAGCGAGCCGCTGCTGTAGTACTTGGTGCCGTTCAGGCGCAGCGCGCCGTGCTGGCGGGTGATCCGCGTCGCCGGCTGGCCGAGCGCGCCGTCACCGATCTCGGTGGTGGCGTTGCCGAAAATCTCGCCCGCGGCGGCGCGCTCCAGCCAGGGGGCATGGAGGGCGGGGTCGATCTCGGCGTACAGGCGCTCGATCTGGCCGAAATGGGCGCGGAGGATGTTGGGCAGGTTCGAGTCGGCTTCGGCGAGCTCGATGAGCAGTGCGAAGAACTGCTCGACCGAGGCGCCGAAACCGCCGTGTTCCACCGGTACGCGCAGGGCGCCGAAGCGGGCCTCGCGCAGCCAGCCGACGGCGTCGAAGGGCAGCTCGCGGTCGTGCTCGCGTTCGGCGGCGCGCTCGGCGATGCGGGCGAAGATGGGGCGGAAGCGCGCGGCCAGGGTCTCGAACGCCGGTGCGGGGGCGGCGGGTGCGGTTGCGGCGGATGTCGCAGAGGCCACCGCTTCAGCGCCGGGCTTCGTTCTGATGAAGGGATGGGGCAGGCCGGACTGTCGTGCGTTCATGCGAACTCCACATTGCGGGTTTCGGTCTTGGGGGTGAAGGCGCCGCGATAGCGGGCGGCCGGATGGCGCTCGTTGATGCGGTCGCTGCCGAACAGCTTCTGGCGCAGGGTGCCGGGGCGGTACTCGCGCTTGGCGAGGCCGCGCTGCTGCAGCACCGGCAGCAGGTGTTCGTTGAACTCCTCGTAGGAGCCGGGCAGGTGCCAGTTGATGACGTTGATGCCGTCGACGCCGGCCTGCTGCCACAGCTCGAGCTGGTCGGCGATCTGCTCCGGCGTGCCGGCGACACGGCCGCGGCGCGAGGCCAGGCGGCCGAGGTCGGCCACGGTCGGTTCGGTGCCCGGCGAGCTCTTCGCGTACCAGTCGAGGATGCTCTGGCTGGCCTCGGACTGGATCGCCGCCAGCGGGGTGTCGGCCGGGTAGGGCTTGCCGTAGCGGTCGACCGCGTAGTTGTGGTGGGCGAGGAAGCCGTCGAGGCTGGCGTACTCGTCGTATTCCGCTTCCTTGTGCCGCACTTCGGCCTCGGTGCTGCCGATGATGAAGCTCAGGCCCTGGAAGAACTTGATGTCTTCGGCGCGGCGGCCGGTGGCCACCGCGAGGCGGCGGGTGTCGCGGATCAGCTCCGCAGCCACCGTGGGATTGGGGGTGACGATGAACTGGCCTTCGGCATTGGCCGCGGCAAACTGGCGTCCGGCGCCCGATGAGCCGGCCTGGAACAGCAGCGGCGTGCGCTGCGGCGAGGGCGCGCTCAGGTGCGGCCCTTCCACCCGGTAACGTGGGCCGACGTGGTGGATCTTGTGGATCTTGTTGTGGTCTGCGAACACGCCGCGCGCGCGGTCGATCAGCAGCGCGCCCTCGTCCCACGAGCCTTCCCACAGCTTGTAGACGACATCGACGTATTCCGCCGCCCAGGCGTAGCGCTCGTCGTGCGGGGTGAGCTGGTCCTGGCCGAAGTTGCGCGCGGCGTTCTCAAGATGCGTGGTGACGATGTTCCACGCCACCCGTCCGCGCGAGATGTGATCCAGCGTCGATACCTTGCGCGCGAAGTCGAAGGGGTGGGCCTGCAGCACCGAACTGGTGAAGGCGAGCCCGAGGTGCTCGGTGTTGACCGCCAGGGCCGACAGCAGCACCGACGGGTCGTTGCTCGGGATCTGCAGTCCCTCCCGGGCATTGACCTCGTAGTCGCCGCCGAGCGGGCCGTAGAGGCCGACCACGTCGGCGAAGAAGATGGCGTCGAACAGGCCGCGCTCGAGCGTGCGGGCGAGGTCGACCCAAAGGTTCACATCGTTGAAATCGACCTGTCGGGCATCGGGGTGCCGCCACTGTCCGTGCTGGATGTGGGAGGCGGTGTTCATGACGAAGGCGTTGAAGGCGAGGGCGGGCATGGGGTGTCCTGTTCCGAGGGATGGAGGGCGGAGAGGTGGCAACGGGCGGGCGTCGTTCAAGCGATGGCTTCGCTGCTGCGTGTCGTGGCTGTGTGGGCGGTCCGGTCTGGGCCTTGCGGGGTGGGCGTGATCGGGATGACGGCGCTCGGGGTGCGGTCTGCGCGCTGACGCGCGATCGCCTCCTTGGCGACGCGATCGATGACCATGTCGTTGTGCGGCGGGTTGTAGAGGCCGCATTGCACGTCGCGGAAGTGGCGCTCCAGCGGCAGGTCGCGCGACAGCGCGTGGCCGCCGGCGATCTGCATCGCGAGTTCGACGATGCGGATGGCGTTGTTGGTCACCGCGTACTTGGTGATCGCGACCTCGCTGCCGAGCTTGTCCTTGAGGTCGTCGTGGCGGTCCCAGCGCTCGGCCAGGCCGTACAGCAGCGATTTCGACACGCCGATCAGGATCTCGATCTCGCCGATCTTGTGCTGCACCTGCGGCGCGTCCAGGATCACGCTGCCGAGGCTGGGCGCGAAGCGGCTGTCGGCGAAGTCGAGGATGAAGTCGCGCGCGGCGATGGCGATACCGAGATAGATCGCCGGCAACTGCAGCGAGTAGGCGCCGCTGCAGGCCATGAAGCGGCTCGGCTTGCCCTTCTCGAGGCGGACCAGCAGGGCGTCCGCGGGCACTTCCACGTCGTCGAGCTCGACGTCGTGACTGCCGGTGCTGCGCATGCCCAGCGAATCCCAGGTTTCGACGATGCGCACGCGTGCGGACTTGCGCACCAGGAACTCGGCCGTCTGGTCGTCGTCCTCGATATGGGCTAGCACGGTGAAGTGGTTCACTGCGGGCGCCAGCGTGGAGAAGGCCTTGCGCCCCGAGATGAGGTAGCCGTCGCCGTGGCGGCGGGCGACGGTGGTGGGCTTGAAGCCGCGCACGACGTTGCCGGCATCGCGTTCGGTGGCGAAGACATTGATCAGCTCGCCGCGCTCGACCGCATCGCGGCACACACGCTCGAACACGGCCTCGTCCCAGGCGCGCGTGGTGCTGAGGCCGAAGAAGGTCATCAGGTGCCAGCCGAGCGCGAGCGCGGTCGCGCCGCTGGCGCCGGCGATGCGCTCCTGCACCAGCAGCGTCTCGTACAGCGACAGCCCCCGGCCGCCGTATTCCTCGGGGACGGTGAGGCCGAGCGCGCCCTTGTGCCTCAGGATCTCGAAGTGCTCGAACGGGAATTCGCCCGTCCGGTCGTAGCGCGCTGCCGTCGGCCGGATCGCGGCAGCAATGTCATTGGCGTAGGTGACGAGTTCGGCGTCGCGCGCGTTGCGCAGGGTCGGATCTTCGATGGGCATGGGCTTTGCTCCGCGGCTGCTCAGGAATAGAAGGAAGGCTTCGGGTAGTGGCCGTTGAGCGCCCAGTCGCCGAGTTCGCGCACCTTGTAATCCACCGGGTCGTGCAGGGTGTGCACGCGCAGGTTGCGCCAGAAGCGGTCGAGGCGCAGCGCGGCGGTGGTGGAGCGCGCGCCGGTGACCTCGAAGATGCGGCTGGTGAGATCCAGCCCGCCACGGGTGGCGGCGACCTTGGCGGTGGCGACGGCGAGCGCGACCTCGCCGCGGCCTTCCGCGCTGAGCGCGAGCCGTGTGTCCCAGGCGGCGTCGAAACGCGCAGCGGCGCGGTCGGCGAGCGCGCGGGTCGATTCGAGCGCGACCCAGAACTCGCCGTAGTGGGCGAGCACATAGGGGTCTTCGCTGACGTGGGCGGCGGGCGAGGCCGACCACAGGCGTGCCTCGTTGCGGGTGTAGTGGCGCGCTTCGGCGAGTGCGCCTTCGGCAATGCCGAGGAAGATGTTCACGAAGATGAGCTGCGCGAGCAGCGGGCGCAGGCAGGCGTGGGGCGAGGACAGCGGCCCGGGCCGGGACAGGATCTCGTCCTCGGCCACCGCCACGCGCTCGAACAGCGCACTGCCGCTGTCGGTCTGGCGCTGGCCCATGTTGTCCCAGTCCTCCAGCAGGGTGATGCCGGCGCGGCGGGTGGGGAGCGCGGCGATGATCAGCTTGCCCTCGGCGCTGTCCTCGACCGCCGAGGCCAGCAGCATGTCTGAGTCGAGCGCGCCGGAGCAGAAGCTCTTGCGCCCCGAAAACTCGCGCCCGCCGGCCACGCGGGTGGCGACGGTGCGCTTGTCGAGCGGGTTGAGCGCGTTGCCCCAGAACCAGCCCTGCGTCACCGTGTCGAGCAGCCAGGGCTGCCACTGCTCCGGGCTGCCGAACAGGCGTACCGAGGCCAGTTGCAGGTGGTGGAAGGCGAACACATGCGCGACCGAGCTGTCGGCTCGCGCCAGCTGGCGTACGACGGACAGCGTCTCGGCCCAGCTCGCGCCTAGGCCGCCGTATGCGCTCGGAATGCTCAGCTTCAGGAGACCGCTCGCGCGCAGCAGGTCGCGCTCGGCCTTCGGCGTGCCCCCGGCGAGGTCGCGCGCGGCGGCGGTTTCGGCGAAGCGTGCGGCCAGGCGTGCGGCGATGGCGGCGGGGGATTCCGCGCTTACGGTATTCGGTTCGAGGGTATGGGCGTCGCTCAGACTCATGGGGGATGGTTCCTTTGCCAGCGGACAGGTCGGTTCGAGCGGGGAGGGGACTGGAACGGGGGCGGAAAGCGGGGCGGACATGGGTGACGACATTCAGGCGTCGGCCGCGGCCAGGGCGTCGGCGGCGGTGTCGCCGATGAGGCCGAAGCGCTTGAGCTGGGTGCGCAGGATGTTGCGCGAGATGCCGAGCTGCTTTGCGGTGCGGACCTGGTTCTCGCGGCAGTACTCGAAGGCGGTCGTGAATAGCAGTTGCTCGATGCGCTTGTAGACCTCGGGCGTGTCTTCATCCAGCAGCCGGCGCAGGCCCGCGCGCACGGTGGCGAAGCCGTCTGCGTGGCTGCCGCCGGGATCGGGCGTCGCACCGGGAGGCGACAGCGCGAAGCCGGGCAGGCGCAGGTCGCCGGGATTGACGACGCCGTTCTGGCACACGATCAGCGCGAAGTGGACGACGTTCTCCAGTTCGCGGATGTTGCCCGGCCAGTGGTAGGCCACCAGTTCCGCGGCAGCTTCCTGGCTCAGGCGCGGTGTCGGGATGTCGAGGCGCTGGCGGTAGAAGTCGATGAAGTACTCGACCAGCGGCAGGATGTCGCCCGGGCGCTCGCGCAGCGGTGGCAGCTCCACCGGCGCGACGTTGAGCCGGTAGTAGAGGTCGAGGCGGAAATGCCCGGCCTGCACCGCCTTCTCCAGATTGACGTTGGTCGCCGCCACCAGGCGTACATCCACCGGGATCGGCTTGCGCGAGCCCAGCCGCACCACCTGGCGCTCCTGCAGCACGCGCAGCAGCTTGACCTGCATCGCCAGCGGCAGGTCGCCGACCTCGTCGAGGAACAGCGTGCCGCCGTTGGCCGCCTCGAACCAGCCGGCGCGCGCCTGCTGGGCGCCGGTGAAGGCGCCGGCCTCGTGGCCGAACAGCTCGGCCTCGACCAGGTTGTCGCTGAACGCGCCGCAATTGACCGCCACGAAGGGGCCGCTGCGTCCGCTCTGCGCGTGAATGTGGCGCGCCACCAGCTCCTTGCCGGTGCCGGTCTCGCCGATGATCAGCACGTTGGCTTCGGTCGGCGCGATGAGCTCCACCTGGCGCAGCAGGCGCAGCGATTTGGCGTCATGGAAGATCAACGCCTTGGCGCGGATGGAGAGCGCGCCTTGCCCGGCGTTGGGCAAGGTCAGCAGCTTGGCGGTGTTCGATTCGGGCATGTTGCACTCCTGTGCGGGGGCGACGCCGCGGCACTCCTGGCAGCGGATCAAGAGCGGCGCTCGTGTTGCAGTGGGGAAAGCGCAGCGGTCAGGGCGTGCTCGGCATGGTCGTTCTGCGCAGGCTCAGGAAGCGTCGCGTCTGGTGCCGCAGCCGGGCCAAGGCGCTGCTGCGGCCGCGCAACGGCGCTCGCTGGTCCGGCGTGATCATCCCGAGCGGGAGGTCGCCCGCGCTGTCGCGGAGTTGCTGCAACAGGCTCGGAGCGAGCGGCCAGGGCCCGTGACCGGACTCGACATTGATGTGTCCTGCATCGCCCGCATCGATCAGCCTGCTTCCCCAGCGCTCGGCCCATTCATGCGCCACGTCCTGGCTCAGCCACGGGTCGCTGCGGCTGACGACCATGAAGCTGGGACAGGGGAGGCCGGATTGCGGCAGGAAGCGGCCGACCCCGGCGCTGCGCTGTGGGTCCTCGCGCACGCCGAGGAGTTCGAAGCGCTCCGGATCGGCGGGCGCCACCAGCAGCAGGCCTGCAACCTTCTGCGGCCGATCCACCGCGGCCACCACGCTGGCGAGGCAGCCGAAGCTGTGCGCAACGATCCACACCGCACCGGCCGAGGCGTCGATCTCGCGCCGTACCTCGCCTGCCCAGCGCGCGAGCAGCGGGGTGTCCCAGTCGATGCCGCCGACGCGCCGGGCCTCGGGCAGTTCGCCCTCGAGCCAGCTCTGCCAGTGCCCGGGGCCGCTGCCGCGGTAGCCGGGGACGATCAGCACCGTCTGGCGCATGACGGCCTCACAGCGTGGCGATCGACACTTCGGTGGACTTCACCAGCGCGACGACCTCGGAGCCGGGCTTGAGCCCGAGCTCGTCGACCGAGCGCGTGGTGATCACCGAGGTGACGATGCCCGAGGAAGTTTCCACATCGACTTCGCTGACCACCTCGCCACGGATGATTTCCTTCACCCGGCCGCGAAACTGGTTGCGGACGTTGATTGCCTGGATTGCCATCGCAGTGCTCCTCGCTTACTTGGCGTAGATCTGGTCGAACACCCCGCCGTCGGCAAAGTGCTTCTTCTGCGCCGCCTGCCAGCCGCCGAGGTCCTCGATGGTGATCAGCTCGACTTTCGGGAAGCGGGCGACGTCGGCCGGGTCGGCGTGTTCGGGCCTGACCGGGCGGTAATAGTGCTTGGCGGCGAGCTTCTGCCCGACCGGCGAGTACAGGTACTCGAGGTAGGCCTGGGCGAGCTTCTCGGTGCCGCGTTTTTTCGCCACGCCATCGACGACGGTGACCGGCGGTTCGGCGCGGATCGAGATCGAGGGCACGACGATCTCGAACTTGTCCGGACCGAGTTCGTTGATCGACAGGAAGGCCTCGTTCTCCCACGCCAGCAGCACGTCGCCGATGCCGCGCTGGACGAAGGTGTTGGTGGCGCCGCGGGCGCCCGAATCCAGCACCGGCACGTGCTTGATCAGTTCGGTGACGAAGACCTGCGCGGTCTGTTCGTTGCCGCCCGGCTGCTTGAGCGCGTAGGCCCAGGCGGCGAGGTAGTTCCAGCGCGCGCCGCCGGAGGTCTTGGGGTTGGGGGTGACGACCTCGACGCCCGGCTTGACCAGGTCGCCCCAGTCCTTGATGCCCTTGGGGTTGCCCTTGCGTACCAGGAAGACGATGGTCGATGTGTAGGGCGAGCTGTTGTTGGCCAGGCGTTTCTGCCAGTCGGCGGGGATCTTGCCCGTCTGCTCGGCGATGGCGTCGATGTCGTAGGCCAGGGCCAGCGTGACAACGTCGGCTTCGAGGCCGTCGATCACCGCGCGCGCCTGCTTCCCGGCGCCGCCGTGGGACTGCTTGATGGTGACGGTCTCGCCGGTGCGGGCTTTCCAGTGCTTGGCGAACTCGGGGTTGAAGTCCTGGTAGAGCTCGCGTGTGGGGTCGTAGGAGACGTTGAGCAGGGTGGTCTGCGCGTGGGCGACGCCGGCGAGGCCGGTGGCGAGCGCCAGGGTGAGCAGGGTGCTGCGAAGGGGGCCGAGCTTCATTTCTTTCTCCGGATGGGTGAGTGCGATGGCGAAAATTTAGCCTTCGTGCGCCTTCACCCGAACCAAGAAAAAACGGATTGCTTATTCGCTCGGCGGCCGGGAGGCGACGACCCCGCGCACGACGAGCACCCTGTGCGCGCGGCCCGTCTTTGGAATCCACGACCGGGTTCGCTAACATCTCGCGTTCTTTCGCCCGCCCCGCGACCGCGGCGCGGCCTGTCACGCCTTCGCATGGGGAATTCCACAAATGATCGTCTTCGTCACCGGCGCCTCCGCCGGCTTCGGCGCCGCCATCGCGCGCAGCTTCGTCAAGGGCGGCCACCGCGTCGTCGCCACCGCACGCCGCAAGGACCGCCTGGATGCGCTCGCCGCCGAACTCGGCGACGCGCTGCTGGCGCTCGAGCTCGACGTGCGCGACGCCGATGCGGTCGCCGCGGTGCCGGGCGTGCTGCCCGACGGCTTCGCCGAGGTGGACGTGCTGGTCAACAACGCCGGCCTCGCGCTCGGCCTCGAACCTGCGCACAAAGCCTCGCTGGAAGACTGGCACACCATGATCGACACCAACTGCACCGGCCTGGTGCAGGTCACCCGCGCCTTCCTGCCCGGCATGGTGGCGCGCAACCGCGGCCACATCTTCAACCTCGGCTCGGTGGCCGGACGCTGGCCCTATGCTGGCGGCAACGTCTATGGCGCCACCAAGGCCTTCGTGCGCCAGTTCAGCCTCAACCTGCGCGCCGACCTGCTCGGCACCGCGCTGCGCGTCACCGACATCGAGCCCGGGCTGTGCGGCGGTACCGAGTTCTCCAACGTGCGCTTCCACGGCGACGACGACAAGGCGGCCAAGGTGTATGCCGACGTGCAGCCGCTGACCGCCGAGGACATCGCCGACTCGGTGTACTGGATCGCCACCCGGCCGGCGCACGTCAATATCAACACCATCGAGCTGATGCCGGTGGCGCAGTCCTTCGCCGGCTTGTCGGTGCATCGCGGCTGAGCCCTGGCCGGCGTGCGACCACATCCGCAGCGGAGCGGGCAGGGCGCCGTCGCCGCTCCCTCGCGCTGGCGCCACGTCGGGTTCGCTTGCGACGATGGCCGCATGCGCCTGCCCGGGGGGGCGAGGCGGGCGGCCTGCGGACGACTCCGTGCCTGTGGCGAGTTTGTAACAGTGTCATTTTCTTGCAGCAGGATGCGCATAATTTCCGCAATGCATCATCGATCCGCCCGACCGTGACTCCAGATCTTCCGCCTTCCGCTCCGGAGCCCGCAGTGCCTTCCGTCGGGCGCCGCCCGCGCCCCTGGCGCGTGCTGGGCGTTGCCATCTGCGTGGCGCTGCTGGTGGCGAGCGTGGCGGGCGGCCTGCTGCTGTGGCACGAGGCCGGTACCTCGCGCCTGCAGGCGCGCGCGCTCGCGCGTTACGCCGCGCGCCTCGACTACGCCCTGCTGGCGGGGCCGAGCGCGGCGATCCGCTTTCCTGCCCACGGCCCCTTCGACCAGCGCCTCGGCTACACCGAGCTGGCGCGCTTTTCCGAGCGCCTGCAGGCGCGCGGCTTCGCACTCGTCGAGCAGGTGCGCTTCGACGATGCGCTGCTCGCCCACGTCGAGCGCGGCCTGTTCCCGCCCTACGCCGAGAAGACGCGCGCGGGCCTGGACGTCTTCGACTGTCGCGGCGAGCCGCTGTACGGCTTCCGCTATCCCTGGCGCGGATACGAGCGCTTCGAGGACGTGCCGGCGATCGTCGCCCAGGCCCTGCTCTTCATCGAGAACCGCGACCTCCTCGACGAATCGCGGCCGACGCTCAATCCCGCGGTGGACTGGGCACGCTTCGCGCGCGCGGCGCTCGGCCAGCTCGGACGCATGGTCGATGCCGACCTCGACGCGCCCGGCGGCAGCACGCTCGCCACCCAGATCGAGAAGTACCGCCACTCGCCTGGCGGCATCACCCAGGATGCGCGCGAGAAGCTGCGCCAGATGGTGTCCGCCTCGGTCCGTGCCTATCGCGAGGGCGAGCAGACGCTGCCGCTACGCCGGCGGCTGGTGCTCGACTACCTGAACACCGTGCCGCTCTCGGCCGCGCCCGGTCACGGCGAGGTCAACGGACTGGGCGACGGGCTGTGGGTGTGGTTCGGCGCCGAGTTCGCGCGCGTGAATGCCTTGCTGGCGGCGCCGGTGGGCGAGGGGGAGGAGCGCATCGCCCAGGGTCGAGCGCTGCGCCAGGTGGTCGCGCTGATGATCGCGCACCGTCGGCCCTCGTGGTATCTCGCCGGCGGGCGCGAGGAGCTGGCGCGCACCACCGACGCCTACCTGCGCCTGTTCGCCGAGGCCGGGCTGATCGGCGCCGTGCTGCGCGACGCCGCGCTCGCCCGGCCGCTCGCCTTCCGCGACCTCGTCGCCGATCCGGCCTGGGTTCCCGCCACGCCCGGAAAGGGCACGACCGCGGTGCGCACCCGGCTCGCCGGCCTGCTCGACACCGCGCTGTACAGCCTCGACCGCCTCGACGCCGAGCTCGGCACGACCCTGCACGGCGGCCTGCAGCAGGCGGTAGGCGACTACCTCGGGCAGCTCTCCGACCCGGCTTTCGCGCGTAGCCAGGGCCTGATCGGCGAGCGCATGCTGCAGCCTGCCACCCTCGGCGCGGTACGCTACAGCTTCACGCTGGTCGAGCGCACCGCGGGCGGCAACCGCGTGCGCGTGCAGACCGACACCACCGACCAGCCGCTCGACATCAACGAGGGCAGCAAGCTCGAGCTCGGCTCCACCGCCAAGCTGCGCGTGCTGGCGACCTATCTCGAGCTGGTCGCCGAACTCCACGGCCGGCTCGCGGCGCTGGATCCTCCGGCGCTGCGCCGCGTCGAGGTCGACGCGCAGGACCGTCTGACGCGCTGGGCGATCGACCACCTCGCCAGCGCGCCGGACCGCAGCCTGCCGGCGATGCTCGAGGCCGCGCTCGAACGCCGCTTCTCGGCCAGCCCGGGCGAAGGCTTCTTCACCGGCGGAGGCCGCCACACCTTCGGCAACTTCAACGCCAGCGACAACGCGCGCAATCCCACCCTGCGCGAGGCCCTGCAGGCCTCGATCAACCTGCCCTTCGTGCGCCTGATGCGCGAGCTCGTGCGTCACACCATGTACCAGGTGCCGGGCAGCACCGCGCGCCTGCTCGAGGACAACGAGGACCCGCGCCGCGTCGAGTATCTGGTCCGCTTCGCCGACCGCGAGGGCCAGCTCTTCCTGCGCCGCTTCTGGCGCAAGTACCAGGACAGCACGGCGGAGGAGATCCGTTCCACCCTGCTCGACGGCCTGCGCCCGGGCGCGGACCGCCTCGCCGCGGTGTTCCGCTACCTGGAGCCCGAGGCCCCGCCGCACGCGCTCGCCGATTTCCTCGCCCGCCGCCTCGGCGAGCCCCCCGCCGCCGCACGCCTCGCCCAGCTCTATGCGCGCAACGCCCCGGAAGCCTTCGACCTGCCCGACCGTGGCTACGTGGCACGCGTGCATCCGCTCGAGCTGTGGCTGGTCGCCTTCCGCCTGCAGCACCCCGAGGCCACGCTGGCCGATGCGGTGGCGGCGAGCGCGGACGAGCGCCAGCAGGTGTATCGCTGGCTGTTCCGCACCCGCGCCAAGGGCGCGCAGGACTCGCGCATCTTCACCCTGCTCGAGGTCGAGGCCTTCCTCGAGATCCACCGCCGCTGGGCGCGCCTGGGCTATCCCTTCGGCCACCTCGTGCCTTCGCTCGCCACCGCGCTCGGCAGCTCGGGCGATCGTCCGGCGGCGCTCGCCGAGCTGATGGGCATCATCGTCAACGACGGCCAGCGCCTGCCCGTGCAGCGCATCGACACGGTGCGCTTCGCGCGCGCCACGCCCTACGAGTCCGCCTTCGCCATCCGCCCGGTGGAAGGCGACCCGGTGATGGCGCCGGAGGTCGCGCGCGCGCTGCGCGGGGCGCTGTCGGACGTGGTCGAGGGCGGCACCGCGCGCCGTCTGGCGGGCGCTTTCAAGCTGGCCGACGGCAGCGAACTGGCGCTCGGTGGCAAGACCGGCACCGGCGACAACCGCATCGTGGTGCGCGGACGCGCCGGTCTTGCGCTCAACCGCACCGCCACCTTCGTGTTCTACCTCGGCCCGCGCCACTTCGGCACGCTGACCGCCTACGTGATCGGCCCCGAGGCGGCGAGCTACCGCTTCACCTCGGGCTTGCCGGTACAGATCCTGAAGTCGATGGGGCCCTTGCTGATCCCGCACCTGGAGCCGGCGGGCGCGCATGCCTGCCTGCCGCCGCCCTTGTCCGAAGCCGCGCCGCAGCCGGTGACGGCCGGATAGCGTGGATGTCGGCCCGCGGGCTCAGGGCTGGAAGGGCCAGAACAGCGGGATCAGCGCGCTGCACAGCAGCCAGGTGAGGACGTTCATGGGCACGCCGAGGCGGGCGAAGTCGGCGAAGCGGTAGTTGCCCGCGCTATAGACCAAGGTGTTGGTCTGGTAGCCGATCGGGGTGGCGAAGCTGCAGCTTGCGGCGAACATCACGCCGACCACGAAGGGGCGCGGATCCACCCCCATCTGCTGGGCGAGCCCGATCACGACCGGGGTGAACAGCACCGCGATCGCGTTGTTGCTCAGCACCTCGGTGGCCACCGAGGTGATCAGGATCACCAGCGACAACATCAGCCACGGCGACATGCCCTCGCCGAGCGCGGCGAGCTGGGCGGCGAGCAGCTGGTCGAGGCCGGAGTTGCGCATCGCGATGCTGATCGCGAGCATGCCGAAGATCAGCACCAGGATCGGCCACTCGATCGACTTGTAGGCCTCGTCGCTGGTGATGCAGCCGGTGGCGATCACGATCGCCGCGCCGATCAGCGCCAGGCCCTCGATCGGCATCACGTTCAGCGCGGCGAGCAGCATCACGCCGACGATGGTGGCGAGCGCGACCGGCGCCTTGTGGCGGCGGCTGGCCATCTGGCGGCCCTCGGTGATCGCGAACAGGTCGCCGTTGTCGCAGAAGCGCTGGATCTGCGCCGGCGTGCCCTCCACCAGCAGCACGTCGCCGCCCAGCAGTTGGAAGTCCTCGCCGATCTGCGCGAATGAGGCGTCGCGCCGATGCACCGCGACGAGGTGGATGCCGTAGCGCGCGAGCAGGTCGAGATCGCGGATCGGGCGCAGGATGTAGCGCGAGGTCTGGCCGACGATCGCCTCCACCATCACCAGGTCGCGCCGGCGCAGGGTCTCGATGTCGTGGGCCTCGGCGCCCGCCGGCGCCTGCAGGCCGACGCCGTCGCTGCTGCGCAGCGCCATCATCGCGTCGCTGCGGCTGTGCACGACCACGCGGTCGCCGACCTCCAGCCGGGTGTCCGGGGCCGGGTCGGCGAGCTCGATGTCGCCGCGCACCAGGTTGAGCACCTGGATGATGCCGTTCGACAGACGCGCCTCGCGCAGCGTCCTGCCGGCCAGGTGCGAGCCCTCGGGCACGAAGAGCTCGGTCATGAACCAGCGCTCGCCGGCGCCGAACTGCTGGCTCAGCGTCTCGCGCACCGGCAGCAGGCGCGGCGCGAACACCAGCATGAAGGCGCTGCCCACCAGCGCCATGAGGATCGCCGGCAGGCTGATCTCGAACATCGAGAAGGGCGCCAGGCCCTGCTCGCGCGCGACGCCGTCGACCAGGATGTTGGTCGAGGTGCCGACCATGGTGATCAGCCCGCCGAGGATGGTGGCGTAGGAGAGCGGGATGAGCAGGCGCGAGGGGGCGAGGCCCTGGCGGGCCGCCACCGCGATCACCGCCGGGATCATCACCATCACCACCGGGGTGTTGTTGATGAAGGGCGACACCAGCAGGCAGGCGGCGATCAGCGCCAGCAGCAGGCGGCGCTCGCCCGCGCCGGCCGCGGCGGCGAGCCACTCGCCGAGCTGGTCCACGCAGCCGGTGCGCGACAGCGCCGCGCTGATGATGAACAGGCAGGCGATGGTGATCGGGGCGCTGTTGCCGAACACACCGAGCACCTCCTTGGTGTTCAGCATGCCCGCCACGAGCAGCACGCCCACGGCGACCATGACCGCCACGTCGGGCTTCACCCACTCGCGCACGAAGGCGACGAAGAGGACGACGAGGACGAGGCCGACGAAGAGGGGGGCGTGGAGCTCGGGTAGCGGCATGGCGGCACGAATGGGCGGGGGAATGGAGCTTAGCTGCCGCGTTTATGCATTCAAAAGACTTGATATTCCATAGCTTATTCCTCTCGGTTCATTCGAGCGGTGGCTGAAGTCGGGCGGTGCGCGGCGATCCACCTCGGCGCCGCAGCCCGGCAGCGGGTGCCTGCAGTGGCGCAGGGGGTTCGATCTCGCCGTTGTCGGCCTATATTTGTCATGCGGGTCCCGCGAAGCCGCCTAGGAGGGGAAAGTCATGCGTCTCCGTTTCTTCCTGTCGTCCCCGGGCGATGTCGCCGACGAGCGCACATTCGCCCAGCAGGTCATCGAGCAGGAGCTGCCAAAGGATCCCTTCATGCGCGGCCGGGTCGGTTGCGAGGCGGTGCGCTGGGACGACCCTGCGGCACCGGTGGCGATGCCGGCGACACTGACGCCGCAGGAAGCGGTCAATCGCGGGCTGCCGCGGCCTTCGGCGTGCGACTGCGTGATCGTCGTGTTGTGGTCGCGGCTGGGGACGCCGCTGCCGGCGAGCTGCACACGCCCCGACGGCAGCCGCTATCTCTCGGGCACCGAATGGGAGTACGAGGATGCCATCGCCGCGAGGCCGCAGCCCCACATCCTCGTGTATCGCCGGCGCAGCCCGCCCGAGCTCGGCGACCCGCTCGATGCGGACTACGACGAGCGCCTCGCCCAGTACCGCAGGGCGAACGACTTCTTCAAGCGCTTCCGCAACGCGGATGGTTCGCTTGCCGGCGGCTTCGCCGAGTACGACACCCCGCAGGAGTTCCGCGACCGCCTGCGCGTGGATCTGCGCGCCTTCATCCAGCGCCGACTCGACAGCGAGCAGGCCAACGGGCAGACCGTACGCGTCAACGCGCCGCCGCCGTATGGACGGATTGCGAAGGCGCTCGCCAGCGGTTCTGCGGTGCCGATCATCGGTCCCGGCATCTGCCGCTCGGGGCGCCCCGGCGACGAGCCCTGGGACCCCGATGCACCGCGCTTTCTCCCCAGCGGCAACGAGCTGTCGGCGTGCCTGGCCGACGAGGCGGGGTTCCCGTCGCAGGCCGAACGCGACCAGCTGGCGGAGGTGGCGTCCTACTACGAGGCCTTCAAGACCCGCGATGCCCTGCGCGAGCGACTGCGTTCGCTGCTCGCGCCGGCCGCGCCGGACAAGCTCGCCGTGCCGCCGCTCTACTCGTTGCTCGCCAGTCTCGAGAAGCCGCTGCTGATCATCACGACCAACTACGACACCCTGATCGAGCAGGTCTTCCGCAACGCGCAGAAACCCTACGACCTGGTCGTGTACTCCGAACTCAAGGAGCTCGGCAACGCCGTCCTGTGGTGGCCGCACGGCGCCCTGAAGCCGGAGACGGTGGCGCCGAACGAACTTTCCATCGAGCTCGAGAAGAAGACGGTGATCTTCAAGATGCACGGCTCCATCGTTCCCCAGACGTCCGACCTCGACACCTTCGTGATCACCGAGTCGGACTATGTCGAACTGCTTGCGCGCATCGCCAGCAGGTCGGCGATTCCGGCCCTGTTCGCGTCGCACTGTCAGGACCGCAATCTGCTGTTCCTCGGCTACAGTCTGCGCGACTGGAGCTTCCGCACGATCCTGCAGAGCCTCAACCGCTTCTTCGCCAAGCGCCTCGTCGCCGGCGACGACGAGATCCAGTCGTGGGCGATCGACGATCGCTTCTCCGAGCTCGAGCTCAAGTTCTGGCAGCGGCGCGGGGTGTATCCCTACGAGGTGAACCTGGACGAGTTCGTCCGTTTGCTGCGCGCGAGGATGTCGCCATGAACGCCGAGGTCCGCATCGAGCAGCGTTGCCCCTACGTCGGCCTGCAGCCCTTCGAGGAGGCCGACCGGGCCTTCTTCTTCGGGCGCGAGCGCGACCAGCGGGTGATCATCGCCAACCTGCTCTCGTCCCCGCTGACGATCCTTTATGGATCGAGCGGGGTGGGCAAGAGCTCGGTCCTGATGGCCGGCGTCGTGCCGCAGCTGCATCGCGAGCGGCCGCGGACCCCGGTGGTGGTGTTCCGCAACTGGGTGGATCGCGACTTCCAGCTCGCGCTGACGCGCGCCTGCATCGAAACCGTCTGGGCCATGCAGGTGGACCAGCCCAGGCCGGCGGAGACCCTGCCCCTCGACGAGGTGCTGCGCGCCTGCGCTGAAGCTGCGCATGGCACGATCCTGGTGATCTTCGACCAGTTCGAGGAATACTTCCTCTATCACGCCAAGGACAGCGAGGCGGCCGGCGCGTTCGAGGCCCAGTTCGCGCGCGCGGTCAACCGTGAGGACGTGGATGTCGGTTTCCTGGTCGCGCTGCGCGACGACAGCCTGTCGCGGCTGGACCGCTTCCAGGAGCGCATCCACAACCTGCTGAGCAACCGCCTGCGGCTCAACCATCTGGAGCCGGAGGCGGCCGGCGACGCGATCCGCAAGCCGTTGGAGGTGTGGAACGCGCTGCAGGCGGTGGGCGTGCCGCCGGTCGGCATCGACGATGAACTGGTCGACGAGCTGCTCCGCCAGGTCCGTATCGGCCAGGTCTCGGCCGGACGCCCCGGGGGCAGCGGGGGGCTGCGCCACGACGAGGGCTGCATCGAGGCGCCCTTCCTGCAGCTGGTCATGGTGCGACTGTGGGAGGAGGAGCGCGCGCAAGGCTCGGACCGGTTGCGGCGGGCGACGCTCGACCGGCTGAAGGGTGCCGACGAGATCGTCCGCACCCACCTCGACGTCGCGATGGCCCGCCTCGACGCGACGAGCCAGGCAGTGTGCGCCAGCTTCTTCGATCGGCTGGTCACCCCGAGCGGCAGCAAGATCGCCTGCGGCGCCGCGGACCTGATCAGCTGGGCGGGGGATCTCGCGCCCCACGTCCCGGCGGTGCTGCAGTCCTTGAGCGACGCGCGCAACCGCATCCTGCGCACCGTGTCCGTCCCCGACAACCCGGAGGTGATGCGCTACGAGATCTACCACGACGTCCTCGCGCCCGCCATCCTCGACTGGCGCCAGCGCTTCGAGGCCGATCGGCAGCGCGAGGAAGCGCTCCGGGTGGCTCGCGAGAAGGCCGCACGGCGCGAGGAGGAGGCGCAGATCGCGCGCGAACGCGCGGCCCGGCGCGCCTTGCACAGGTGGCTCGTGGGCCTGGGCATGATGAGTTGCGTCGCCGGTGCGGGATGGCTCTATGCGTCCTGGGAGGGAATGCGTTCGGCGGCCAACGAGAAGGCGGCGCAGTCGATCTCGAACGCGCCTATCGATCCCGGAAGTGCGCTGAGCCTGGCGCTGGAGGCGGTGGAGGCGACGGTCCCGTCCTGGATGTCGGTCGCTCGCGCGGCCCGCCTGCACCTGACCCCGACCGCTGCCGCCGAAGACGCCTTGCGCCAGGCGATCCAGGCCTCGCGCCTGGTGTGGACCCTGCCGGTGAGCGGCAGGGCGCTCTCCGATGTGGCTTTCAGTCCCGATGGCGGCCGGCTGCTCACTGCCGGCCAGGATCAGACCGCGCGGGTGTGGGATATCCGCAGCGGCCGTCCCGCCGAGCCCGTCGTCACCTTCGCGCACGACGCCTGGGTGCGGCGGGGCCGCTTCCTGCCCGATGGCGAGCGCGTCATCACGGTGTCCGGGGGCCTGGCCTACCTGTGGTCCCTCGCGCAGCCGACGGCTCCGCTGCGCAGTTTCGAGCATGGCGGGAACATCTACTCTGCCTTCGATACCAGCGCCGACGGCCGGCGCCTCGCGACCGCCGGGGATGGCGCGCAGAAGGCGCGCGTGATCCGCATCTGGGACGTCGACGCGGACGTGCCGGAGCCGCTGCTCACCCTGGATGCGGAGGGGGCCTGGATCATGGGGCTGGCGTTCAGCCCGGATGGCTGCTGCGTCGCCACCGCTGCGGTCGAGCGCGGCAAGGCCGAGCGAAGCGCGATCGCCCTGTGGGGGCTCGAGCGCCGGCGCGAGATCCTCTCCCTGCCGCTCGAGGAGCCGAGTGACGCGATCGCGTTCGCGCCCGATGGCAGCGCGCTGGTCACCGCCAGCCGTGATGGCTGGCTGCGGGTGTGGGAGCCCGCGGGGAAAGGGTTCGAGGTGCTGCTGCGCGAAGCGGCGGGCGGCACGCACCGGGGTGAGGTGCTCGCGTGGAATGGGCGGACGCTGGCCGGTCACGGCGACCGCATCCGCAATGTGGAGGTGAGTGCGGACGGGGCCCTGATCGCCAGCGCGGGCGGCGACGGGACGGCAAGGGTCTGGAGCCGGCATACGGGCGAGAACCTGCTTACGCTGACGGGGCACCTCTCCTACGTGGAGGCGGCCCGCTTCAGCCCCGACGGGCGTCACGTGGCGACGGCGAGCCGTGACGGCACGGTCAAGTTCTGGAACATCGAGGGGCACGCCAACACGGTCACCAGCATCGCCTTCAGCCCGGATGGTCGTACCCTGGCCACCGGCAGCAGCGACCGCACCGCCCGCATCTGGGACTTCGCGGACGGTACCCCGCGACTGCGCCATACCCTGCGCGGTCATGCCGATCAGGTGCATCGCGTGGCCTTCGACCCTTCCGGGGCGCGGCTCGCGACCGCCGGGCTGGACAACCAGCTGCGCCTCTGGGACGTCGCGAGCGGCGAGGCGGTCACGCTGCCGAGCGTGCCTCCCGAGCATCGGCACAAGGATCAGCTCAGGGGGGTGGCCTTCAGTCCGGACGGCCGCCTGCTGGCGAGTGCCGGGGCCGACGGCCATGCACGGCTCTATCCGCTTGCGGGGGAGGGAAGCCCGGTCTCCGTGCTGCATGGCGGGGCGACGATCCAGGTGTCGGGCGTGGCCTTTCATCCCGGGGGCGAGCGCTGGGCGACCAGCGGCTTCGACGGCAAGCTGAAGCTGTGGGATCTGTCCGGGACCGATCTCGGCACGGTCGGCTTGCCGGATGACGAGCGCAAGCTCGGTATCCGCATCGCCGGCCTCGCCTTCAGTCCGGATGGAGAATACGTCGCTGCGGTGGTGCAGCGACGTGTGCGGGTCTGGCCGGTCGCTGCCTTCAAGGAGCCGGAGGTCCACCCGCCCGTGCGCCTGCCGCTCATCGAGGGCGCGCGCCACTGCGCGGCGCTCGCCTACAGCCCGGACGGCCGCTGGCTGGCGGTGGGCTGCAGCGACGCCGGCGTGCGCCTGTTCGAGATGCCCGCGGGAACGCTCGTCAAGACCATCACGGTGCACAAGAACGAGGTCCGCGGCGTCGCCTTCAGCCCGGACGGGACGCTGCTGGCCACGGCCAGCAACGACAAGACCTTCCATGTCTCCCCGCTCGCCTTCGAGGCGGTGTACGAGGCCGCGCGGCGCCTGCAGAAGGCGACGGCGGCCGAGCGCTAGTGGTCGGCGCGTGGCGGTCCAAGGGGCGCGCCTTGCGCCAGCCTAGCGCCGCGCCGCGTCCAGGCGCGCCTGTGCGCTGTGCTCGAGCTCGGCGGCACGTTCGCGCAGGAACTCGAGGAAGGCGCCGGCGAGCGGAGTGAGGCGCTTGCCGGCCGGATACACCACCTGCCACTGGGTCGGGAGCGGGGTGCCTTCCACGCGCAGCACCGCGATGCCTTCGTCCACCGCATGTGCGAGCGCGTGGGCGGACAGCAGCGACAGCCCCAGCCCGCCCGCCACCGCCTGCTTCACCGCTTCGTTGCTGCCGAGTTCCAGGCGCGGGCGCAGGGCGAGGCCGTGGGCGGCGAAGAACTGCTCGGCCGCCTGGCGGGTGCCGGAGCCGGGCTCGCGCAGCACGAACTCCTCGGCGGCGATCGCCTCGATCTCCAGCTTTCTGCGGCATCCCGCGAGCGGATGCGCGGTGGAGGCCACCACCACGAGCGGATTCGACAGGAAGGGCGTGGCCACCACCGGCGGCGCCTGCGGCGGCCGGCTCATGATGTAGAGGTCGTCGAGGTTGTCGGCCAGGCGTCGGATCACCGCGTCGCGGTTGAGCACCGCCAGCGACACCTCCACCGCCGGGCGCTCGCGGCGGAAATCGCCGAGCAGGCGCGGGATGAAGGTCTCCGCGGTGCTGACCACCGCCAGCCGCAGCCGCCCCACCACATCGCCGCGCAGCTCGGCGAGGGTCTCGTCGAGGCGCTCCAGCTCCTGCTCGACCCGGTTCGCGGTGTCGAGCACCACGCGCCCGGCCGCGGTCAGGTGCAGGCGGCGGCCGACGCGCTCGAACAGTGGCAGGCCGACCTGCTCGGCGAGCTGGCGCAGCTGCGCCGACAGCGTGGGCTGGGTCAGGTGCAGGCGCTGGGCGGCGCGCGACACGCTGCCCTCGCGCGACACCGCGAGCAGCAGGCGGAGCTGGTGGAAGGTCAGGCGCATCGGCGATGGACGAGCGTCATTCGAGTGATAGAGAAAAATCTATGGTAAGTTGAAGAATAAATCATTTTTCTCGATGTGTGCGCCGCGGCAAAATTCGCCTCGCACTGACGCAGCCGCGCCCCCGGAGAACCGGCGCGGTGCTCCCCCGGTTCCGCGCCCGCGCGCTCCGTTCATCGAGGAAAACAACACATGGTCGATGCCGTTCCCTTCTTCTTCGCCCTCGGCGCGGTGGCCTCGCTCGCCCGCTCCGGCCTGCGCCTGCCCGCCGCCGTCTTCGAGACCCTGTCGATCTACCTGCTGCTGGCGATCGGTCTCAAGGGCGGGGTGGAGATCGCGCGCTCGGAGAGCGCCACGCTGTGGGTCGATGCGTTGCTGGCGATCGGCCTCGGCGCGCTGATCCCGCTGCTGGTCTTCCCGCTCTTCCGCCTGCGCTTCTCGCGCCCGGACGCAGCTTCGCTGTCGGCGCACTACGGCTCGGTCAGCATCGTGACCTTCGCGGTGGGCGCGGCGGTGCTGGCCGGACGCGGCATCGAGGTGGAAGGCCACCTGGCCCTGCTCGCCGCCCTGATGGAGGCGCCGGCGCTGATCGTCGCCACGCTGATCGCGCGCTGGGGGGTGAAGTCGGCCGATGGCAGCTCGACCGCCGGCGCGCTGGTGCACGAGGTCTTCGCCAACAAGAGCGTGGTGCTGCTCGGCGGCGGCATCCTGATCGGCTGGATCGCCGGGCCGCAGGGCCTGGAGCCGCTGTCGCCGCTCTTCGTCGATCTGTTCAAGGGCGCGCTGTGCCTGTTCCTGCTCGAGATGGGGCTGATCGCCGCCGACCGCCTGCCCGACCTGAAGAAGGCGGGGCTGTTCCTCGTCGGCTGCGCGCTCGCCCTGCCGCCGCTGCTGGCGCTGGCCGGCTGGGGCGTGGCGCAGGCGATGGGCCTGGGCGTGGGCGGCACGGTGCTGATGATGACGCTGGCGGGCAGCGCCTCCTACATCGCCGCGCCGACCGCGATGCGGATCGCGGTGCCCGAGGCCAACCCGGCGCTGGGGGTGGCGGCGGCGTTGGCGGTGACCTTCCCGTTCAACCTGCTGCTCGGGATCCCGCTGTACCTGTGGTGGGCGCAGGCGATGGCCGGGGCCTGAAGAGGGCGCCGGGGTGGGGAGGCGGCGGCAAGGCGGCCTCCGTCACGGACACGGACTCCGCTTCGCTGCGGGAGGCCGTACGGCCTTCCGCCTCGGGGTCCGCAGCTTCGAGGTCGCCGGCCGCGGCGGCCATCGCGCGCCGAGGCCGGCGGCGTTCGGGCGGACGCGCCCGCCTCGTCCGGCTTGCCAATCCGCGTGCGACTTGCTAAAAGTCCGCTCGGGTGTCTTCGACACCCGATCCGGTCCGACGCGGGGACGACCCCGCCCGCCCTGCGCGCCTTGCGCTGCGACCGTCGGTTTCCCGCGGGACGACCCGCAGGACGAGGCGTGGGCCCGACCCGCCCGCCGCTGCCCGAGTTCCCTTCCGTGTCCACAAAACCCAAGCTTCGTAGCTTCCCCGACCGCCTGCGCCAGATCGCGATGTTCGAGATCGGCGGCCTGGTCCTGATCACCCCGCCCTTCGCCTGGGCGAGCGGGGTGCCGATCCGCGACTCCATCGGCCTGCTCGCGCTGCTGGCGCTGATGGCGGCGATCTGGAACGGCGCCTACAACACCGCCTTCGACTGGATCGAGGGCCGCCTTACCGGGCGCACCGCCGACCGTCGCCCGTTCCGGCTGCGTGCCGTGCATGCGCTCGGCTTCGAGTCCGGCCTGCTGGTGATGACGCTGCCGGTGATCGTGTGGTGGACCGGCATGGGCTGGGTCGAGGCCCTGATCGCCGACATCGGCCTGGCGATCACCTACACGATCTACGCCTTCCTGTTCAACCTGGGCTACGACCGCCTGTTCCCGATCGCGCCCGCCGGCGGCGAGGCGGACGCGGCCGGGCTGGCGGCGGAGCGCTGAGATGGCGACCGGCGACAGCGCGGGTGATGTGGCGGAGGCGGCGGTCGTCTTCGACGCCGACCTCTCCGCGCTAAACACCTTCGGCCTGCGTGCGCACGCGGCCCGCCTGCTGCGCGTGCGTTCGGTTGCGGCGCTTCGGGCGGCGATCGCCGCGCCGGGCTGGAGCGACACGGCGCGCCTGGTGCTCGGTGGCGGCAGCAACCTGGTGCTCGGCGGCGATTTCGCCGGCACGGTGCTGCGGGTGGAGATTCCGGGCCGCCGCCTGTTGCGCGCCGAGGCCGATGCCTGGATCGTCGAGGGCGGCGGCGGCGAGAGCTGGCACGATTTCGTGCGCTGGACGCTGGCGCAGGGCTGGCCCGGGCTCGAGAACCTGTCGCTTATTCCCGGCACGGTCGGTGCCGCGCCGATCCAGAACATCGGCGCCTACGGGGTGGAACTGGTCGAGCGCTTCGAGTCGCTCGACGCGGTCGAGCTCGACACGGGCGAGCTGCGCCGCTTCGATGCCGCGGCGTGCGCCTTCGGCTACCGCGACAGCGTGTTCAAGCGCACTCCCGGAAGGTGGCTGGTCGTCGCGGTGCGCTTCCGCCTGCCACGGCCGTGGCGCGCGCTCACGCGCTATGCCGATGTCGCGCGCGAGCTCGAGGCACGCGCGCTCGCGCAGCCCTCCGCGCTCGAGGTCTCGGATGCGGTGATCGCGATCCGCCGCCGCAAGCTGCCCGACCCGGCGGTACTCGGCAACGCCGGCAGCTTCTTCAAGAATCCCGTCGTCGACGCCGCGCGCTGCGCACGCTTGCTCGCCGCGCACCCCGCGCTGCCGCACTATCCGCAGGCCGACGGCAGCGAGAAGCTCGCCGCCGGCTGGCTGATCGAGCAGGCCGGCTGGAAGGGGCGCGACCTCGGCCCGGTGGGCTGTTACGAGCGCCAGGCCCTGGTGCTGGTCAACCGCGGCGGTGCCACCGGTGCCGACGTGCGCCGCATCGCGCAGGCGATCATCGCCGACGTCGAGGCGCGCTTCGGCGTGCGCCTGGAGCCCGAGCCGGTCTTCATCTGAACCACGGGCGCCACAACTCCCGGGCAACGCCGGCGGCAACCGCGTGATCCGCGACGGCATCGCCGAGGTGCTGCGCGAGCAGGCGTCGACGCTGAACTTCGACGTCTAGGTGCCGGTGGGCCGGCTCGGCGAGTGCGTGGCGCGCATGCGCGCCAAGCTGGAGCGCGGCTGGCTGACGTATTCGCGCACCCCGGCGGAGATCGCGCCGATGCGCACGCTCAAGGCGGCACTCGACCCCCGCGGCATCCTCAACCCGGGCAAGATGCTGTAGGGCCGCGGGCCGCCGCGGCCCTAGATGATGCGGCGCGGCTGCTCGATGATGGTCTGATAGACCAGGCTCTTGATCTTCATGCGGTCTTCCGCGCCGAGTTCGTGGAAGTCCACTCCGTAGTGGTACTCGATGCCTTCGGCCTCGGCGTCGGCTGCCTGCTGCACGTTGCGGATCTCGGCCTCGATGTCGAGCTCGGTCTGCAGGCCGTGAAGGTCCACGTCGAAGCGCAGACGGACGATCGCGCCCGGTTCGCCGAGGGAGGCATGGGTTTGGATCAACGCGCCGGTCGCGCTCAGGTTCAGCATCGTGCCCTCGCCCGCCGCGCTGCCGGCCTGGGTGTTCACCTGTACCGGAAACTGCGTGCGCACCCGCGTCGACTTGCGGATCACGCTGCCCTGGATCACGCTCGGAAAGCTCAGGTGTACATAGTCGAGAGGCAACCTGCATGCGCGCAGCACCGAGGCGCGGAAGGCGAAGGCACTCTGGCGCGAGAACACCCGCACGATCACCGGATCGTTCTCGATCAGTTCCACGCGCCGCCCGCCCGCCACCGGCGTGGTCACCAGCAGGCTGATCCCGTCCACATAGCCGACCACACGCACGAATGCGCGCCGCACGCCGGTGCTCGCGGCGCATTCGATCTGCAGGCGGTCGCCGACCGCCAGCCGCATGTCCTCGAAGGTGTAGCCGCGTTGCGCCCCGTCCTCTTCGTGTTCCTCCGCAAGCTCGTCGCGCTGCAAATCCTCGTTGCCCGTGTCTTCGCTCATCGTCCCGCCCGGCCGTTCCGGGATTGCCCCGATGGCCAATTGAAGCTGCTCCGCCCGTCGCCCGCAAGGGCGGATTGCACGCCCGGCCTCGCGAATATCCGCTTTTCCTGATGTGTCGTATCACGATGGGTGGATCCGGTCCCGGTGCGGGGCCTGCTAGTTTGGCGGCCGTGCGCACGACGCTGCGCCGCAGAAGCCAATCAGTGGACAGGAACGGAGACACAAAATGACAACGACCCGCCGCATCGCCCCACTCGCCCTCGCCTGCGCCCTCCTCGCCGCCCCCGCGGCGAGCCAGGCCGCGACCTGGAGCGACACCTTCGTCGGCTACCGCTACGGCAGCGACTTCCGCGAGCCCACCAACACGAAGGACGTCGAGAAGCACGTGCTGCAGTTCACCCACGCCAGTGGCTATTCGGTCGGGCAGAACTTCCTCAACCTGGACATCTTCCAGTCGGACAAGGCCGATCCGGCCAACGGCGGCGGCAGCGGGGCGACCGAGTTCTACCTCACTTACCGCCACCAGGTGCATCTCGGCAAGGCGTTCGACCGCAGCTTCGCCTTCGGCCCGGTCAAGGAGGTCGCGGTCACCGCAGGCTTCGATCTCAACACCAAGAACACCGCGTTCTCGCCGCGCAAGCGCCTCGTGGTGCTGGGGCCCACGCTGAAGTTCGATGTGCCGGGTTTCCTCGACGTCAGCCTGCTCCTGGGCAAGGAGTGGAACCGCTGCGGTCTCGACCCCGTCGCGCCGTCGTCCTTCGATCCCTGCCCGCAGACCGAGGTGAGCTTCGACCCGCAATGGATCGTGAGCGCGGCCTGGGGCATTCCCTTCAGCGCCGGCGCCGTGCCGCTGAAGTTCCAGGGCTTCATCAACATCAACGGCGAGAAGGGCAAGGACTACGCCGGCATCAAGACCCACACCGAGACCCTGATGCGCACCTCGCTGATGGTCGACGTCGGCCAGATGGCCTGGGGCAAGAAGAACACCTTCCTGATGGGCGTCGGCTACGAATACTGGCGCAACAAGTTCGGCAACCACGCTTTCGCGAACGGCGCAGAAAAGCCCGGCATCGACACCGACGCGCCGACCTTCCAGATGGAGTGGCATTTCTGAGCGCATCGATCGCGACTCGCGTCGCTCCTACAAAACCGCCGCGCCTCCCGCGCCGCGCTTCCGGTGCCGCGCGGTGGGAGCGACGCGCGTCGTGATCGATTTCCCGCGCCGCGCGGTGGGAGCGACGCGAGTCGCGATCGACGGTCGGGCAGGGTGCCGCGTGACAGCCACCGCGGCGCGCAAGGCGCCGCACGCAACCCGAATCCGAGGTGGCGGGCTGCCGCGATGCGGCGAGCCCTGCGCCGTCACCGCATCGCGGCAGCGACTTACACGTTCATCACCGTCACCGCGCGCGTGTTCAGGTAGGCGTCGAGCGCCTCCGGCCCGCCCTCGGTGCCGTAGCCCGAATCCTTGATGCCGCCGAAGGGCATCTCCGCGCTCGGCGTCGCGGGTTGGTTCACGTACAGCATGCCGACCTCGAGTTCGTGCGCCAGGCGGTGCGCGTTCTTCAGCGAGCGCGTGAACGCGTAGCCCGCCAGCCCGAAGGACAGGCGGTTCGCCTCCGCGATCGCCTCGTCCAGCGTGGTGAAGCCGCGGATCGCCGCGACCGGCCCGAAGGGTTCCTCATTGAACACCTTCGCGTCCAGCGGCACGCCGGTCAGCACCGTGGGCGCGAAGAAGTTGCCCGCGGCGCCGATGCGCTCTCCGCCCGCCGCCACGGTCGCGCCGCGCGCCAGCGCGTCCTGCACGAAGTCCGCCATCGCCGCCACGCGGCGGGGATTGGCCAGCGGACCCATCTGCGTGCCCTCGGCCAGGCCGTCGCCGACCTTCAGCGTGCTCGCATGCCGGGCCAGCGCGGCGGCGAAGGTCTCGCGCACCGCCTCGTGCACGAGGAAACGCGTGGGCGAGATGCATACCTGGCCGGCGTTGCGGAACTTCGACGCCGCCGACACCTTGATCGCCAGCTCGAGGTCGGCGTCCTCGCACACGATCACCGGCGCATGGCCGCCGAGCTCCATCGTCACCCGCTTCATGTGCTGGCCGGCGAGCGCCGCGAGCTGCTTGCCCACCGGAGTCGAGCCGGTGAAGGTGATCTTGCGGATCGCCGGGTGGGCGATCAGGTAGCTGGAGATCTCCGCCGGGTTGCCATACACCAGCCCGATCACGCCCGCCGGCACGCCGGCATCGACGAAGGCGCGCACCAGCTCGGCCGGCGCCGCGGGCGTCTCCTCGGCGGCCTTGACCAGGATGGAGCAGCCGGTGGCGAGCGCCGCCGCGGCCTTGCGCACGACCTGGTTGATGGGGAAGTTCCACGGCGTGAAGGCGGCGACCGGGCCGACCGGGTCCTTGATCACCATCTGCGTGGCGGCGAGGTTGCGTCCCGGCACGATGCGGCCATACACGCGCAGGCCTTCGTCGGCAAACCACTCGATGATGTCGGCGGCGGCGAGTGTTTCCATTTTCGCCTCGGGCAGCGGCTTGCCTTGTTCCTGGGTGAGCACGCGGGCGATGTCGCCGGCGCGCTCGCGCATCAGCGCTGCGGCGCGGCGCAGGGTCTTGGCGCGCTCGATCGCCGGGGTGCGGCGCCAGGTCTGGAAGCCCTTCACGGCGGCGGCGACGGCGAGGTCGAGGTCGGCGATCGCGGCATGCGCGACGCGGCCGATCTCCTCGCCGGTGGCCGGGTTGTGCACGGCCAGCGTGCGGCCGTCGAGGGCGTCGCACCATTGGCCGTCGATGAGCAGGCGGGTATGGGGGTAGGTCATGGGGGCTTCCTCTCGTGGGAATGTGGGACAGGGCATTCTAGCGGGTGGCGGATGACGGAAGCGCGCATGGGCGCGCCGGGTCGGGCCCCGTCCGGGGCCGCGGTGTCGGGCGCCGCGCGGGGCGCACACTCGCGACCCTTCGCTGGCGCTCAGGGCGGCCCTCGGTGGAGGACGCCGCGGGGGCGGCGACGCAAACGCGTCGCTGCGTGCCTCGGACCTGCGTCGCCTTGTTTCCCCCGCGACGTCCTCCACCTCGGCGCTCCTGATCTTCCCGCGCGGCACCCGATGCCGCGGCCGGGACCGTTTGCGGTGGCTTGCAGGCACGGGGGGCCGCGTGGCCTGCAGCGCTCGCGCAGGTGCGGGGGCTTCGATGCCGCAGGCTGCGGCGCCCGGCCGAGGGCTCGGGATCGCGCGAGGTTTCGCGCTCGCACGCCTGTGTTCCCGCCTCAGGCAATTTCCCGTGCGCTCAGCGTGTAGCTGAAGGCGTCGGGGTCCAGGCTGTCGAAGCGCTGGCCGGCGAGTTCGCCCTGGGGGTACATCAGGAAGGGGATCTCGCTGCCGGTGCTGCCGGGCAGGCGCAGGTCGTGGGCGTCGTTGTAGGCCAGCCAGTTCATCTCCCAGGCGCCGAAGAGCTGCTTGCGCACCGCGGCGACCTTGGGATCGACCATGGAGAGCTTGCCCGGCGGTTCCTCCAGGACGACCTTGCGCACGTCCGCGGGGTCCACCGGCACCCAGCCGAAGCGCTCCAGGAAGACCTCGGCGCGGCAGTGCTGGGCCTTGGAGACGTTGCCGCTCTTGCCCAGGCTCTTGTAGCCGAAGCGCGAGTCGGCGACGCGCAGGCCGTAGACGTCGCGTGCCGGCAGCCCGGCTGCGCGCGCCAGGCCGACGAAGAGGGCGTTGAGGTCGGCGCACTTGCCCGCGAGGTTGCCGGTCTCCAGCATCGTGCGGATGTCGCCGATGCCGCAGCCGCGCACCTTGGGCTCGCGGAAGGTGTTGTCCACGATCCATTCGTAGATGGCGCGCGCCTTGTCCTCGTCGGTCTTCGCGCCGTGGACGATGTCGCGTGCGGTATCGCGCACGATGCCGTCGGTGGGCAGCAGCGCGGTGGCGCGCAGGTAGTGCATGCGTTCGGCGCGCGGCAGTACCTGGGGCGCGGCGCTGGGCTGGCTGAAGTCGATGGCGCGGTCGCGGGTGGCGAAGCGGCTGAGGATCTCGAGCCGGGGCTGGGCGATGCCCGGCGCCCACTCGGCGTAGACCATCTCGGCGCCGGAGCGGTCGCGCACACGTTCCATGAGGTCGGCGTTGCCCTGCCACAGGCTGCCCATCGGGCGCTGCCAGGCGGTCTCGTGCATCGCCGGCAGCGGCACCCACACGCGCAGCGGACCGTCGCCGGGCAGGGGTTCGACGCGGCTCGTCAACTCGAAGCGGCGCCAGCCGGCGTCCGGCGTGGGCGCGAAGGCGGGGGGCTCGGCGAGCGGGGCGGGGGTGGCGAGCGGCGTGGTCGCCGTGGTCGCGGCGGATTGTTGGGCGCGCGCGAGCGCGGGCAGCGCGAGGCCGGCCGCGAGCGTGCCGGCGCGCAGGAAGTTGCGGCGGTTCATGTGTTCTCCCGATGAGCGAAGCCGCCCCGGTGCGGGATGCCGCCGGGGCTTGATGGTTGGCCGTTGCCGGCGGCCGTGTGCGGGGTGTGTCCGCGGCGCGGAAGGCCGATGCGAAGGATCGGCACGCGGGTCCGGCGCGCATTGTCGGCGATTGTGGAGGCCGCGTGAACCGCCGGGGAGATCGCGACTTGCGTCGCTCCTGCAGAGACCGTCGTGTTGCGAGCCTTGTCGTGGGAGCGACGCGAGTCGCGATCCAGCGGTTCCGCGGCTCCGAAAATCGCGACTTGCGTCGCTCCTACGAGAACGGTACTCACCCCGCGGGCCTTGTCGTGGGAGCGACGCGAGTCGCGACCCAGTGGCTCCGATGTGCCGCGCGCGGATCCGCACGAGCGTCAGATGCAGCCCCGTGCTCCGCCTGCCCCCGGGTTCGGGATCTCCGCCATGGGCAGGGCCGGCGGGGCTCGATACAATCGCCCGCATGAATCAGCCGGCTCCCGGGACGGCGACTTGCTGCCCGGTCTGTCTTGGCGCATCCGTGCGCCCCTTTCTGCACGTGGGCGGGCGCGACTACCTGCGCTGCGAAGCCTGCGAGGCGACCTTCCTGCACCCGGCCCAGCGGCCGGCGGCGGATGCGGAGTGCGCCGAATACCGCCTGCACCGCAACGACCCCGAGGATCCCGGCTACCGCCGCTTCCTCGCGCGCCTGGTCGATCCGCTGCGCATCCGCCTCGCGCCCGCGGCGCAGGGGCTGGACTACGGCTGCGGTCCGGGGCCGGCGCTGGCCGCGATGCTGCGCGAGGCCGGCCACCCGATGCGGGTGTGGGACCCCTTCTTCGCCCCCGACCCCGACGCGCTCGCGCGCCGCTACGACTTCGTTACCTGCACCGAGGTGGTCGAGCACTTCCACGCGCCCGCGGCCGAGTTCGCCCGCCTGGACGGTCTGCTGCGCCCCGGGGGCTGGCTCGGCATCACCACCTGCCTGCAGACCGAGGATGCGCGCTTCGCCGCCTGGCACTACCGGCGCGATCCCACCCACGTGGTGTTCTATCGCGCGGCCACCTTCCGGGTGATTGCCGCCCGCTTCGGCTGGCGCTGCGAGCTGCCGGCCAAGGACGTGGTGCTGCTGCACAAGCCCGCGCCGCCGGCGGCCGCCGCGCCGTGCCTTTCTCCCCCCAACCCCGACCGGGAGTCTCCATGCGCTACGAAACCCTCCTCTACGACCTCTCCGACGGCATCGCCGAGATCCGCCTGAACCGCCCGCAGCGCCTCAACGCGGTGACGCAGCGGCTCTACGACGAGTTGAACGACGCGCTCGGCCGCGCCGAGGTTGCGCGCGAGGTGCGCGTGGTGCTGCTCACCGGCGCGGGCCGCGCCTTCTGCGTCGGCGCCGATCTCAAGGAACACAAGGCTGGACGCAGCGCCTTCGACCGCCGCCAATACCTCCAGGGCGAGCAGGACGTGTGCCGCCGCCTGATCGACCTGAAGAAGCCGGTGGTCGCCGCGGTCAACGGCTACGCACTCGGCGCCGGTGCCGAGATCGCGCTCGCGTCCGACTTCCTGCTGATGGCCGAGGGCGCGCAGCTCGGCCTGCCCGAGATCTCGATCGGCAACTTCCTCGGCGGCGGCGTGACCTGGCTGCTGCCACGCCTGGTCGGGCTGGCGAAGGCGCGCGAGCTGGTCTTCCTCGGCGAGCGCATCGGTGGCGAGGAGGCGGTGCGCATCGGGCTGGCGAACCGGGTGTTCGCCGACGCGGGCTTCCTCGACGAGGCGCGCGCCTTCGCGCGCAGGATCGCCGCCAAGGCGCCGTTCTCGATGGAGCTCGCCAAGCGCCAGCTCAATCTTTCGGCCGAGCGCACGCTCGACGCCTGCCTCGTCGCCGAGCTCGAGGGCATGATGTTCGTCGGCACCACGCGCGACTGGCAGGAGGGCGTGGATGCCTTCGCCGAGAAGCGCGCGCCGGTGTTCAGGGGGGAATGACATGAACGAGAACTCGAGCCCTGTGCCCTGCAGTCCGGCGCGCCGCAGCCCGCTGCACGATTTCCTCGCCCCCGCCTCGATCGCGATCGTCGGCGCCTCGGCCGATCCCACCAAGCGCGGCTACAAGGCCATGGTCGGCCTCGTCAAGGGCGACTACCGCGGCCGCATCTACCCGATCAACCCCAAGGTGCCCGAGATCCTCGGCGTGCCGACCTGCGCCACGCTCGACGACGTGCCCGGGCCGATCGACCTGGCGCTGATCTGCACCCCGGCGAAGACCCTGCCCGGGCTGCTCGAGGCGTGCGGGCGCAAGGGCGTGAAGGGCGCGGTGATCCTCGCCAGCGGCTTTCGCGAGAGCGGGCCGGAGGGCGCCAGGCTCGAGCAGCAGGTGCTGGACGCGGCGCGTGCGGGCGGCGTGCGCATCATCGGCCCGAACACCTCGGGCATGTTCAACCTGCATCACAAGGTGAACCTGCTCGACCTGCGCAACGCCAGGCCCGGCGACATCGGCTTCATCTCGCAGTCGGGCAACATGCTGCTGGCGCTGGTGCTGGAGGCCGAGCACAACGGCCACGTGGGTTTCTCGACCTACGTCGGCCCGGGTAACCAGACCGACGTCGGCTTCAACGACTACCTGCGCTACCTCGGCGAGGACGTGCACACCCGGGTGGCGACGCTGTATGTGGAGGGCTTCCGCGACGGCCAGCGCTTTCTCGAGGTGGCGCGCGAGATCACCCCGGTGAAGCCGGTGGTGGTGTACAAGTCGGGCGCCACCGAGCTCGGCAAGAAGGCGGCGAGCTCGCACACCGGCGCGCTCGCCGGCAGCTACGCGATGACGGTGGACCTGCTGCGCCAGGTGGGGGTGAGCGTGGTGCATCACTCCGACGAGATCCTGCCGGTGGCCGAGGGCCTGGCGCTGATGCAGCAGGCGCGTGGGCGGCGGATTGCGGTGATCGCCGACGGTGGCGGCCAGGCGACGATCACCTCCGACCGCCTGTCGGAGTCCGGCCTGGAACTGGCCGAGCTGTCCGCGGCGACCCGCAAGCGCCTGGCGGCGATCCTGTTCCCGCAGGCCGCGTTGGCGAATCCGGTGGACGTGGCCGGCAGCTCGGACGCCGACCCCGAGGTGCTGGCGCGCTGCGTGGAGATCGTCGCCGACGACGACAACGTGGACGCGGTCTTCCTCGTCGGCATGTTCGGCGGCTACCACATCCGCTTCGCCGAGTCCCTGCTCGGCGGCGAGATGCGCGCGGCCGAGGCCATGATCGAGCTCGCGCGCGCCAGCGCAAAGCCGCTGGTGGTCTACAGCCTCTACGCCCCGGTCAAGCCGCCTGCGCTACGCCGCCTGCACGAGGCCGGGCTGCCGGTGTACGCCTCCATCGAGCAGGCGGTGAAGGTGCTGGAGGCGCTCGCCGAGCGCGGGCTCTACCTGCAGGACCGCCACGGCCAGCCCCTGCAGGCCGGCGCGGCGCCCGACGAGGCGATGCAGGCGATGTTCGCGCGCGCCCAGAACGAGGGCCGCGACCTCTACGAGCACGAGGCCAGGGCGCTGCTGCGCACGCACGGTGTCGCGGTGGCGGAGGAAATCGTCGCCCACACGGCGGACGAGCTTGCGGTGGCGATCGAGCGCTTCCGCGACCAGCCGCTGGCGATGAAGGTGGTGTCGAAGGACATCCTGCACAAGTCCGACGCCGGCGGGGTGAAGCTGAACCTGGTCGGCGAGGCGGCGCTGCGCGAGGCCTGGGCACAGATTCTGGCGGGCTGTCGGGCATACGATGCCGACGCCGACATTCGCGGTGTGCTGCTGACACCGATGGCGAGGAAGGGGGTGGAGGTCATCGTCGGCGTGGTGCGCGACCCGATTTTCGGCCCGGTGCTGATGTTCGGCCTGGGCGGCATCTTCGTCGAGATCCTCGAGGACGTCGCCTTCCGCGCGATTCCCCTGTCCCGGCGCGACGCCGAGACCATGGTCGATCAGCTCGGCGCGCGCAAGGTCCTCGCCGGCGTGCGTGGCGAGGCGGCGGTGGATAAGGTCGCGCTGGTCGAGCTGCTGCTGCGGGTGTCGAGCATCGTCAGTGCCTACCCGCAGCTCTCCGAGCTCGACCTCAACCCGGTGATCGCCTACCCGGACGGCTATGCGGTGGTCGACGCGCGCATCATCACCAACCGCACGGTGGCCAGCAGCTGAGCCGGTCGAGCGGATTTTCGCGCCTTGGATCGGGGTGTGCACGAAGCGGATATCGATCGTGCACAAGCTGGATATTGATCGGTGTGATCGCGCCATAACCTGACGGCCTTGCAATCAAGGAAGCTTGACGCACGTCAAGTTCGTCACTGCTCGCCCGTCCGATCTCCCCTGCAGCAATTCCCCCAAAGAGGCACGATTTTGAAAACGAACGTTCCGATGGAAAACCCGGAGATGGCGCGCAAGCGGCGCAGCACCATCATCTGGGTGATCGCCCTGGCCTTCGTCGGCCTGGTCTTCGATGGCTACGACCTCGTCGTCTATGGCGCAGTCCTGCCCGGCTTCATGGGGCCGGACTCCGCCAAGTGGATCGGCGACCACGCACTCACGCCGAAAGACGCCGGCATGCTCGGCTCGTACGCGATGATCGGCATGATGCTCGGCGCCCTCGTCGCCGGCACCCTGGGCGATCTGATCGGCCGCCGCAAGGTCATGATCGGCGCCATCGCCTGGTTCTCGATCGGCATGGCGGTGTCGGCGATGACCGAGACGCTCGCCGCCTTCGGCGTCTGGCGCTTCATCACCGGCCTGGGCGTGGGCGCGCTGGCGGGCACCACGGGCGCGATGGCGGCCGAGTTCGCCCCGCCGGGGAAGAAGAACCTCGCCACCGCCTTCACCTATGCCGGCATCCCGCTGGGTTCGCTGCTGTCTGCGCTGCTGGCGATCTTCCTGCTGCCGATCATCGGCTGGCGCGGCATGTTCCTGATCGGCGCGCTGCCCCTGGTCACCCTGCTGCCGCTGGCGATCTGGAAGCTTCCCGAGTCGGTGGCCTGGCTGGCCTCGCGCGGCCGCCTGGACGAGGCCCGCAAGGTCTCCGAGCGCACCGGCGTGCCCATCCCCGAGGCGGAGATCAAGCCGCAGCAGAGCGCGGCCGCCAATGCCTCGGACGCGCGTGCGGGCTGGGCGGGTCTGTTCACCGTCTATCTCGTCCCGGCCATCGTCATCGGCTTCGTCTCGGCGTTCTGCCTGCTGCTGGTCTATTCGCTGAACACCTGGCTGCCGAAGATCATGCTGCCGATCATGGGCCAGAACGGATCGCTCGCATTGCTGCTGGTCCTCAACGCCGGCGCCATGGTCGGTACCCTGTACGGCTCCACCCTGGCCGACAAGCACAGCCCGCAGCGCATCGTGGCGCTGGGCTTCCTGGTCGGCGCGCTCGCCATGGGCGCCATCGGCATGATCGCCTCCACGATCGACGTCCCGATGGTCGCCAAAGCAGGCGAGATCCAGCAACTCGCCGACGTCAGCGGCATCGTCGTGGCCCTGCTGCTGCTTACGATCGCGATCACCGGCCTGGGGACCTCGGGGACGCAGACGCTGATCTACGGTCTGGCCGCCAACTACTACCGCACCAACGTCCGTGGCGCCGGTGTCGCCTGGACGGCGGCCTTCGGTCGTATCGGCGGCATCTTCGGGCCGATCTTCGGCGCCTTCCTGGCGGTCACGTTCGCCGGCGAGCTGCACAGCATCTTCTACGTGCTCGGCGGCATCAGCCTCGTCGGCCTGGCCCTCACCCTGATCATTCCGAAGAGCAAGGCGGCGGCGGTTGCACAGGCGGTGGCGCCGACCACGGCGGCTGCGGCGGCCGTGCCCGCCGGCAAGTCCCGTCTCTACGGCACCATCATGGCCGTGGTCGATCACACCGGAAACAGGCTGACGCGCGAGCGTGTCTCCGAGTTCGTCTCCCTGACGGGCTCGAAGGTGCACCTGGTGTATCTCGCGCCGGAGCACGTCCTGTCCGCCGAGGTCGATCAGACCGACAAGGCCATCGACCCGGCGCACGTGGCGAACCTGCAGGAGTATGTGAACGAGGTGAACGCGCAGGGTGTCCCGGCGGAGGGCCAGATCCTGACCTCCACGCTGTTCGGTCGCGGCAGGGCGGTGGTCGACCTGGCCGAGCAGCTGCGCTGCGACCTGATCATCCTCAACACCGAGGAGGGCGGCCAGCGTGCCAAGGCCGAGCTCGCGCAGGAGGTGGCCGGACAGAACCCGAAGATGGCGGTGCTGATCGCGCGCTCGACGCAGTAAGACGCTGCCGCACCACGAAGCCCGCCCCGACCGCTACGGTCGGGGCGGGCTTTTTTGTGCGCGGCGCAACCGCGCCTCGCACCCGGGGTGGGCAATAGGTTTATGAGATATTGTGCATTCGAAATGTGTTCATGCGCAAAGATGTGCGATATAGTGCAGTTTTGGCGCCTGGGTCACAGGTGCCTGCGCCATTGCGGCGCACGAACATCGCTCTCTTCGCTCCGTGATGGGGCGGGATGCGGGTCGCGCGCCGTGATCGTGAGCGTCTGCGCGATCTTCGGTCGCAATGCCCGCAGCAACTCCCACAACCCCAACGCAAGCGCCAGGAATCCATCGTGAGAAAAGTAGATGTGCATCAAACAATCGACGAGGCGAAGTTCAACAAATTTCACCTGAACGTGCTGTTCTGGTGTGCGCTCGTCATCATCTTCGACGGCTACGACCTGGTGATCTACGGGGTCGTGCTGCCGGTGCTGATGAAGGAGTGGGACCTCACGCCGCTGCAGGCGGGCTCGCTCGGCAGCGCCGCGCTGTTCGGCATGATGTTCGGCGCGCTGATCTTCGGGCCGCTGTCCGACCGTATCGGCCGCAAGAAGGTGATCATGATCACGGTGATCATCTTCAGCGGCGTGACCTTCCTCAATGGCTTCGCCGAGACCCCCACCCAGTTCGCCGCGATGCGCTTCATCGCCGGCCTCGGCATCGGCGGCGTGATGCCCAACGTGGTCGCGCTGATGACCGAGTACATGCCCAGGAAGATCCGCAGCACCATGGTCGCGGTGATGTTCAGCGGCTACTCGGTCGGCGGCATGACCTCGGCCTTCCTCGGCATGTACCTGATGCCCAGCCACGGCTGGCAGTCGGTGTTCTTCGTCGCCGGCATCCCGCTGCTGCTGCTGCCGCTGATCTGGATCTTCCTCCCCGAGGCCGTCGGCTTCCTGCTCAAGGAAGGTCGCAAGGAAGAGGCCGGCCGCCTGCTCGCCCGCGTCGAGCCGTCCTACTCGCCCGCGGCCGGCGACAACTTCCACCTGGTCACCGGCCAGGGCAGGAGCGTCGCCCTGGTCGCGCTGTTCCAGAACGGTCGCCTGGTCAGCACGCTGATGTTCTGGGTCGCCTTCTTCAGCTGCCTGCTGATGGTGTACGCGCTCGGCTCCTGGCTGCCGAAGCTGATGAACAAGGCCGGCTACGAGCTCGGCTCCAGCCTGAGCTTCCTGCTGGTGCTCAACTTCGGTGCGATCTTCGGCGCGATCGGCGGCGGCTGGCTGGCGGACCGCTTCCACCTGCGCCGGGTGCTGACCATCATGTTCGTGATCGCGGCGCTGTCGATCAGCGCGCTCGCGATCAAGAACGACATGATCGTCCTCTACCTGCTGGTGGCGATCGCCGGTGCGACCACGATCGGCTCGCAGATCCTGCTCTACGCCTACGTCGCGCAGTACTATCCGCTGGCGATCCGCTCCACCGGCATCGGCTGGGCCTCGGGCGTGGGGCGCCTGGGGGCGATTTCCGGGCCGATGCTGGGCGGTGCGCTGATCTCGCTGCCGCTGGAGATGAACTTCCTCGCCTTCGCCATCCCGGGTGCGGTCGCCGGCCTGGCGATCTCCATGGTCGGGCGCAGCGCGGTGCATGCGCCGGAAGAGGAGAAGAACCTCGCCTTCGTGGGTGAGACCG
This sequence comes from Thauera sp. SWB20, assembly GCF_000831325.1. Classification (NCBI taxonomy): domain Bacteria; kingdom Pseudomonadati; phylum Pseudomonadota; class Betaproteobacteria; order Rhodocyclales; family Zoogloeaceae; genus Thauera; species Thauera sp. SWB20. The sequence continues at coordinate 49,901 of NZ_JTDM01000019.1, forward strand.
GCAAGCTCGAGGTGGATTGAGGCGATTCCGGGCCATGGGCAACCGTCGGCGCACCGGATCGATGCGGGAACGGCCGGTGCCGTTCCCGCATTCTTGCGTTCGGGTGAATGTGGCGCGGGAACAGCGGCCCGATTGGCGCTAGCATTGAAGTCCCGCCCAGGAGACCCGCCATGGAGCTCGAAGCTTACGTCCGCGCCTTGCCCAAGGCCGAGCTGCACCTGCATATCGAGGGCACGCTCGAGCCCGAAATGATGTTCGCGCTCGCGCGCCGCAACGGCGTGGCGCTGCCCTGGGCGAGCGTCGAGGCGGTGCGCGCCGCCTACGCCTTCACCGATCTGCAAAGCTTTCTCGACCTCTACTACGCCGGCGCGGCCGTGCTGGTCCGCGAGCAGGACTTCTTCGAGCTCGCGTTCGCCTACTTCGAGCGCGCACACGCCGACGGCGTGGTCCATGCCGAGCTCTTCTTCGACCCGCAGACGCATACCGCGCGCGGGGTGGCGCTCGAGACCGTGCTCGACGGCCTCGAGCGCGCCTGCGTCGAGGCGCGCGCGCGCTGGGGCATCGGCTCGCGCCTGATCCTGTGCTTCCTGCGCCATCTCAGCGAGGAGGAGGGCTTCGCCACGCTGCAGCAGGCTCTGCCGCACCTGTCGCGCATCGACGGCGTCGGCCTCGACTCGTCCGAGCGCGGGCATCCGCCGGCCAAGTTCGCCCGCCTGTTCGCGCGCTGCCGCGAGCTCGGCCTGCATGTGGTCGCCCATGCCGGCGAGGAGGGGCCGCCGGCCTACATCGTCGATGCGCTCGACCTGCTGAAGGCCGAGCGCATTGACCACGGCGTGCGCTGCACCGAGGATCCGGCGCTGGTCGGACGCCTCGTGCGCGAGCAGGTACCGCTCACCGTGTGCCCGCTCTCCAACGTCAAGCTGTGCGTGTTCCCCGACCTCGCCCGGCACAACCTCGGGCAGCTGTTCGCCGCGGGGCTCAAGGTGACGATCAATTCCGACGACCCGGCCTATTTCGGCGGCTACGTGGCGAAGAATTATGTCGACACCGCGCGCGCGCTCGGCCTCGGCCGTGCCGAGTTGCGTCGCATCGCGCGCAACAGCCTGGAGGCGAGCTTTGTGTCCGCCGCCGAACGCGCGCCCTGGCTCGCCCGGCTCGACGCGCTCGGGGAGTACTGCGAGGGAGAGGGCGGCGCGGCATGACGCCACCGACTGCCGCAGAGCGCCGGGCGCTGCGTGACCGCCTCACCGCGGTGCCGCTGTTCGCCGGCCTGCCCGCCGTGCAGCTGGCCGAGCTCGCCGCCGCGGCGCGCCTGCTCGAGCTGACGGCGCGCACCCTGGTGCATGGCTGCGGCGAACCCTTCGACGAGGCATACGTGTTGTGCAGCGGGACGGTGGTGCGCTTTCGCGAGCTCGACGGCGACGCGCGCAAGGTGGTCGAGCTGGTGCACACCCCTCAGATGCTCGGCTGCGGCGAGTTCTTCGGTGCCAGCCGTCATGAATCGGGCTGCGAGACGGCAAGCGCCTGCGCGCTGATCGCGCTCGACGCCGGCGTGCTGCGCGCGGTGGCCGAGCGCAGCCTGGTGCTGACCCGGCGCATGCTGCAGGCGGTGGCGGCGCGGCTGTGCGAGGTCGAGTTCGACGTCGCCGGGCGCCATGCCAGCCGCACCAGCGCGCAGCGCATCCTCGATTATCTGGTCGAGCTCGCCGGCGGCAGCCTGGCACTCGCCGGCGAGACCACGGTGGAGCTGGCCTCGACCAAGAAGGTGCTCGCCGCGCGCATCGGCATCACCCCCGAGGCCTTCTCGCGCAGTCTGCGCGAGCTGGCCGACAAGGGCGTGATCGTGGTCGACAAGCGCCTGATCCACATCCAGAACGCCGCCACCCTGGACACCGGTGCGGGCGAGCAGCCGCAGCGCCTGAGCTTCTCGCGCCGCAACAAGGGTGCGCGCCGCGACGAGACGATGTCGGTCGGTGAGCTGATCAACCTGTGCGGCCGCCTGCGCCTGCAGGTGCAGCGTCTGGCGATCGACTGGGTGCTGATCAGGCATGGCGTGGCGCCGGTCGAGATGCAGCTGCGCCTGCGCCAGGACATCGCCGAGTTCGAGCGCAGCCTCGCGGTCCTGCAGGCCGCCAGCCTCGCCCCCGAGCTCGGCGAGGCGCTGGAGGACGTGGGCCGGGTGTGGGCGGATTTTCGCGATGCGCTGGGTGCGGCCGAGCGCCCGCCGGCGGGCGCGGCGCGGGTGCTGCAGCTGAGCGAGGACTTCATCACCGCGGCGGATTTTCTCAACGCCGTGGCCGGCGGCTTCGCCGCCTCCGGCAGCCTGTACATGGTCAACGTCGCCGGACGCAACCGCATGTTGTCGCAGCGGGTGGCGAAGTTCTTCCTCTTCGAGGGCTTCGAGGGCTGCCCCGACCCGCAGGCGCAGATCGCCGCCTCGTGCCGGGCCTTCGAGCACAACCTGCAGCGCTTGCGCGAGAATGCCGGCGAGCTGCCCGAGCTGGTGGCGCAGATCGACGCCACGGCCACCCTGTGGGCGCGCTTCATCGCCGCGCTCGACCCCGCGATCCGCCAGCCTCATCGCATCGGCCGGGTGCGCGCGGTGCTCGACGAGGGGGAGCGCCTGTTGCGCTACACCAACACCCTGGTCAAGCTCTTCGAGCGCCTCGCGCACTGAAATCCGGCCGCTGATTCCGCGCCCCGCCTGTCCGGCACGGGGCGCCCTTTTCCCCTCGATCCGTGGAGCAACCCATGAGCGCAGCCTCCAGCCCCTCCCACCCGACGACGCCGCCCGCCACCGAGCCGGCGTTGCGCCTGATGCCGATGCCGGCCGACCTCAACTCCGCCGGCGACGTGTTCGGCGGTTGGGTCATGGCGATGGTCGACATCGCCGGCGCCCTGCCCGCGATCCGCCGCGCGCGCTCGCACGTGGTCACGATGGCGGTGAATTCCTTCGTCTTCAGGCAGCCGATCTCGGTCGGCGACATCGTCAGCTTCCACGCCGACGTGGTCGCGGTGGGCAAGTCCTCGATCACGGTCGACGTGCACGTGTTTGCCGAGCGCCATCCGGCGGATCCGGTGGTGGTCAAGGTGACCGAGGCGCGCATGACTTACGTCGCCGTCGACCGCGCGGGCTGCAAGCGCATGGTGGGCCCGGAGTCGACCCTGCCCCCCGGCGGCGAGCGTCCGCCCCTGGACAAGGAGCTCGTGCTGCGGGTCGTGCCCATGCCGGCCGACCTCAACCCCTCGGGCGACGTGTTCGGTGGCTGGATCATGTCGATGGTGGATATCGCCGGCGCGGTGCCGGCGATCCGCGTCGCGCGCTCCAAGGTCGCCACCGTGGCGGTGGACTCCTTCGTCTTCAGGCAGCCGGTGTCGATGGGCGACATCGTCAGCTTCCACGCCGAGGTGGTGCGCGTGGGGCACACCTCGATCACCGTGGATGTCGAGGTCTACGCCCAGCGCCACCCGGAGAACCCGGTGGTGGTGAAGGTGACCGAGGCGCGCCTGACCTACGTCGCGGTGGACGAATTCCGCGCCAAGCGCACGATCGGGGCGGGCTGAGCCCGCTTTCAGCCGAGCTGGCCGCGCACCCAGCGCACGATGTCGGCCGCGCTCATCGCGCCGGCCTGGCGGGCGATCTCGCGGCCGCCGCGAAACAGCGCCAGGGTGGGGATGCTGCGGATGCCGAAGCGTGCCGCCAAGGCCTGGTGGGCTTCGGTGTCGAGCTTGGCGAGGCGTAGCTGCGGTTCGAGCAGGCCCGCGGCCTGCGCGAAGGCGGGCGCCATCGTGCGACAGGGGCCGCACCACGGCGCCCAGAAGTCCACCAGCACCGGGACGTCGCTGCGGCCGACATGGCGGTCGAAGTTCGCCGCGTCGAGCTCCACCGGGTGGGCGGTAAACAGCGGCTTGCGGCACCTGCCGCAGTTCGGTGCTTCGGCGAGGCGGGTGGCGGGGACACGGTTGACGGCGTCGCAGTGAGGGCAGACGAGGTGCAGGGCGTCGGACATGGCGGGGCTCCCGGGCATTTCGGATTCTCCGGATGTCGAGGCGAAGCGGCGGGATTCAAGAGGGCCGGTGTCCGTCGATGCGGCTGGGGGTGGGGGCGGCATGTGGCCGCGATCCGGCGGATAATGCCGGCATCTCGTTGTGAAGGAGAAGCGCCGATGAAGCTGCCCCGAATCGTGGTGATGCCCGGTAGCCGCCGGCGCGAGGCCTTGTCGCGTCGCGTGGCGCAGGCGTGCGCGCAGGCCGTGCGGGGGGCGGGGGCCGAGGTCGAGCTCGTCGATCTGGACGATTACCCCGCGCCGCTCTACGACGGCGACCTCGAAGCCGCCTCCGGCCTGCCCGAGGGCATCGTGCGCCTGCAGCGGGTGCTGCATGCGAGCGACGGCCTGCTGCTGGTCAATCCCGAGTACAACGGCTCGCTCACGCCCTTGCTCAAGAACACCCTCGACTGGTGCTCGCGGCCCAACCCGGCCGACGCCGAGCGCTCCGGCGGCAAGGTGTATGCCGGGCGGGCGGCGGCGGTGGTGGGAACCTCGCCGGGCGCGCTCGGTGGCATGCGGGTGCTGTTCCACGTGCGCGACGTGCTCGGCTACCTCGGCATGCAGGTCATTCCGCAGCAGGTCGCGGTGGGCCAGGCCGGCGAGGCGGTCGGCGCCGACGGACGCCTGCTCGATGCCGCCCGGCAGGGCATGCTGGAGGGGCTTGCGGAGGCGTTGGTGGACACGGCGCGGCGCCTGCGCGCCTGAGGGCTTCAGTCCGTCGTCCCGCCCGTCATCGCGGTGGCGGGCGTCGCACGCAGGCCGCGCACCGCTGCGCGGGCCTGCTCGAAAACGCGCTCGGCCTCTTCGCGATCGAAATCCGTGGCGTAGCGCTTCTTGACCCCCTGCTCGTTGAGCAGCAGGTGGGCGGCGGGTCGGACGCCGCGCTCGGCCAGGCTGCTGCGCGTGCATTCGAGCGCGCAGCCGTCGAGCGCGAGGATCGGTCGCCCGGAGCGGGCGATGTTCACCAGATGGGGGACGTTGCCGCCGACCCCGGCGATGCAGGACATCTCGGCCTCGCCCTCGCGATCCAGGCGCAGCGCCACGTGGTTGGCCATCTGCGCTGCGCTGGAGCAGCCCGAGCAGGAATAGACGAGCGGCAGGTTCTTCTTGCGGCCGGCCATGGCGGGGTCCTCGGGCGGGCATGTTGGGACGAATAGTTTACTATGCTGCGGCAGTTCACCCGGTGGACCGTGTTCGGGGTGAATTGACCGCTATCAATCAACTTGTGAGGGTTTGCCGCTAGTGTGCAATGCATTCGCGGAGACGCTCTGCGACGGACCACGACAAATCGGAGAATACGCATGACCAAGTTTCCCTTCCTGATCGCCGCTGCGGCGTCCGTTCTGCTGGCTGCCTGTGGCAACTCCGGTAGCGGCACTCCCGCGGCGCCGGCCAAGGCCCCCGCGGCTCCGGCAGCGGCTGCGGCCCCCGCTGCGCCGGCCGCAGCTCCCGCTGCCGCCCCTGTTGCGGCCGCGCCCGCCGCCGCTCCGGCCGGTGCCGCGGGCGAGGGCACCTACAAGAAGGTTTGTGCGCTTTGCCACGCATCCGGTGTTGCCGGGGCTCCGATCCCGGGCAACAAGGCCGACTGGGAGCCGCGCGTCGCACAGGGCAAGGACACGCTCTACAAGCACGCGATCGAGGGCTTCACCGGCTCGAAGGGCATGATGCCCCCGCGCGGTGGCGGCGCTTCCTTGACCGACGATGAAGTCAAGGCTGCGGTCGACTTCATGGTTGGCAAGTTGAAGTAAGCCGGACTGCGGCAGTCCGCTGCGGCGGACGACGATGTGTTTTTCGCGGGGCCTGCGGGCCCCGCTTTCCATCGCGCGCCGGTGCGCTCAGTGCATGTGATGGGCGTGGTTGGCGTCGCGCAGGCCGGTGACGACGCTGGCGTCCACCTGCTCGAAGGTCAGTGCGCGGCCGCCTTGCTCGGCGATGAAGGCCTGCGCTGCGGCGGTGTCGGCGAAGGCCGGCAGATCGGGGCCGCGCATCGGCCCGCGCGCGCGCGAGTCGCGCACGAAGACGGCCTGGCGGGCGGGAAGCCAGGTGCCGTTGCGGAAGTCGGCGACGTACATCGCCGCGGCCTCGGCGGCGGTGCGCGTGCTGCCGAAGCTTGCCGGTTTGTCCAGGAACATGAACAGGTCGACCGGCGAGTCGAAGAAGTGCGCCGCGCCGTCCTCGAAGACGATCTGCGCCGCCCAGCGCGGGAAGCGTGCCGGATACATGCCGCATACGGGGCAGCGTGCGTCCGCGGGGATGGGCCTGGCGTCGTATTTGCCCAGGCCGCTCGCAGGGTCGTACGGATGGGCCTGCGCCGCCCGCGTCGGGGTGACGACGCAGATGTCTTCCGCGGGCGGCTCGAAGCTGCGGCCGGCGCGCGTCGTGTAGTCCCACAGCAGCGCGCTGCCCGCGGCGAGCGAGACGGCGGCGCCGGCGAGCAGGAGCCGGCGGCGACCGCGTACGATGCTCACGTGCCGAAATCCGCGAGTTGCGGATCGCGACCGAGGACGTCGATCACCCGCGCGAGGTTTTCCTGCGGACTGCGCCGCGGATCGGTGAGCGGATCGGCCGCGACGCTGCCGTCGGCCCGATGCAGATGGTTGGGTGTGGTCTCGAGTTGCGGATGAACGGGCGCGGTGTCGATGCCCAGTTCGACTCCGTCGATGTCCGCGCTCGTGCGCCAGCGCAGCGAGTAGGCATCGGGTGCGGCGTAGCGCACGGTGAGGACCACTCCATTCCTGAGCACCAGGTTCAATGCATCCTGCGACAACCGTGCGGGGGCAAGCAGTGCACCTTCGTGTGCGCGCTCGACGTAGTCGAGCAGTTCGGTGTGCAGGCTCATCAGCGGTTGATCTCCCGCAGGCGCTCTCCCACGACCTGGCGTGCGGCCTCGTGGGTATCGGCCAGGATGCGCGCGGCGAGGTAGTGTTCGTAGCCGGGATGTTCGTCGACCGCGCCGGCGGCGATGCGGGCGAGCAACTCGGCTTCGTCGTTCGCGCCGATGGCGGCGAGGACCTTGCGGCGGTTTTCGCGCGCCTCGTAGATGAGCCGGGCGATCTGCTCGAGCTCGAGGGCCTGCTCGGGGGGGATGGCGTCGAAGATCGGATTCATCGTGGTGCCTGTCCTGCTTACATGGACTGATCGTGGAGGGCGCCGCCGTCGAGGATCGCCATGTCGGGCGTGACCTCGTCGAAGCGCAGCACCTTGCCGCCGTTCTCCGTGGCGAAGGCCTTGGCGTCGGCTTCGTTGGCGAACGAGGCCGCGGTGGGGCCCATCGCACCCATGCGCCGGGAGCCGAACACGTACCAGGCCTTCTTCGCATCGATCCAGTGTCCCTGGGGGGCGTTCCACGAGGCCTTGGCCATGTCCTGCACGAAGATCGCGGTGACCAGGCGGGCCTGCTCCGGGTTCAGGTATACGTTGAACATCTCGATGGTGTCGCAGAACCAGTCGGGGCGCTCCACGCCGGCGTAGTGCATCTGGACCTTGGAGCCGGGGTAGTCGGCCAGCAGCATGCCGTCGAGCGCGCAACTGGTGGCGCGGTCGATCTCGAGCGGCGTCACGGTGCCGCTGCCGGCTCCCTGCTTGCCGCTGCCGCAGGCCGCGAGCAGCCCGGCGGCAACGCCGGCGATCAGGAAGCGGCGACGGCTCGGGCAGGCGTGATGTGTGCACATGGGGAAATCACTCGATACGGTTCGTTTGGAAGGAGTGTTCAGCGGCGGAAGCGCCACGTCGCGATCGCCAGCGGACCCGCGATCCATGCCGCCATGACCAGCCCGAGCAGCCAGGGCCGCGCCAGCGCGGGCGGGAAGACGGTCGACAGGCCGTAGAGCGTGCGGACGTCCTCCATCGAGAAGATGTTCAGGATGCGGAAGACGTCGGCCGGGTTGAACAGCAAGGCGTAGGGCAGCGCTTCGCCGCCCCACCGGCCGGCGGTGACGACCAGCACGCCGAGCACCAGGAGGTCGAAGATCAGCACGAAGAAGAACCAGGTGGCGATCGCCAGGCCGGAGGCGCGGGTACGGTCGGCGGCGAATACCGAAAGCATCACCGCGATGCTCAGGAAGGCGCAGCCGAGCAGAACCGAGCTGAGCATGAAGCCGAAGTAATGGAACAGCGAGCCGAGGTCGAGCTGCGCCGACAGCACCACGCCGACCAGGCCGAAGCCGGCGACGGTGGAAAAGGTGAGCGCGCCCGCGAGGCCGAGGTATTTGCCGAGCAGGAGTTCGAGGCGGGTGATCGGCATCGACAGCAGCAGGTCGAGCGAGCCGCGTTCGCGCTCGCCGACGATGGCGTCGAAGCCGAGCACCAGCGCGATCAGGGGAATCAGGTAGATGACCAGACTGACCAGGCTGGCGATGGTGACCTCGATCGAACGGAAGCCCACGGCGCCCTGCTGCGCCGAGCCGAAGTAGGCGATCGACAGCGCGAACACGGTGAACACCAGCGCCACGGCCAGGACCCAGCGGTTGCGGATGCGGTCCCAGAACTCCTTGCCGGCGATGGTGGCGATCTGTGAAAACTCCATGGTCCGCCTCTCAGTCCGAAAAGCCGAAGAACACGTCTTCGAGCGAAGGCTCGCGCACCGTGAGGTCGCGGACCTTGCCATTCAGGGTGGCCAAGGCGGCGATCACCGCCATCTTGGCATCACGCGCGCACTGCACCGCGACATGGCCGTCGCGGGCTTCGATGGCGCCTACCGGCAGGCCGCCGAGGGCGTTGCGCACCGCCTCGAAATCCTCGGGCGCGACGCGCACGTCGAACCACAGCGGCAGATCCATCTGCTCGCGCAGGGCCTGCACCGTGCCGGTGGCCTGCACCTTGCCCGCGGCCATGATCGCAAGGCGGTCCACGCGTTCCTGGATCTCGGCGAGGATGTGCGAGGTGATCACCATGGTGACTCCCTCGCTCTTCAATTGCCGCAGGATGGCGTAGAAGCCGCGGATCGCCTCCGGGTCCAGACCGGTCGTCGGCTCGTCGAGGAACAGGATGCGCGGCTTGCCGAGGAGGGCCTGGGCGAAGCCGAGGCGCTGGCGCATGCCCTTGGAGTATTCGCGCACGCGACGCTTTGCCGCGTGCATCAGGCCGACACGCTCGAGCACTGCGGCGTTGTTCGCCGTCGAGACGCCCTTGAGACGGGCGAAGAAGTCGAGCGTTTCGGTGCCGGTGAGGTTGTCGTAGAGCACGACGTTCTCGGGCAGGTAGCCGACCTTGCGTCGCACCGTGCGGAAGTCGCTGCCCGGCACCGGCGCGCCGTCGATGCGGATCTCGCCGGCGGTGAGCGGGATCAGTCCCAGCATCATCTTGAACATGGTGCTCTTGCCCGCGCCGTTGTGGCCGATGAGGCCGAACAGCTCGCCGCTGCGGACCTCCAGGTCCACGCCATCCACCGCGTGGATGGGGCCGTAGTGCTTGCGAACGCCGCGGGCGACGATCACCGGTGCGCCGGGATCATTCTGAGCGGGGGAAATGTCTGCCACGCCATTGGCTCCAGTCAGGTTTGTTCGGTTCCATGCGCGGCCTGGGGTCCACGATGCTGGGCGCACGCAGCAGGGGAAACTGCTGGGCCACCATGCGCAAGGTCTGGATGGCTGGGCTGCCGAGCAGCAGCTTCATCATCGGGTGACGCCAGGTCAGGCGGTCGACCAGGTCGTTGGCCTCGTACCGCACGTCGCCCAGGCCGTCGCCGTTGCGGTCCCAGCCGAGGTAGTTGCTCCAGTGGTTGCCTTCCTTCTCGCCCCAGATCATGTCGTGCGCGGCCACGTAGCGGATCTGCTCGCGGTTGCCGATGAAGTCGTTGCGCTCCACCTTGTTGTTCTTGGACCCCGCCCACAGGTGGATCCCGACCACGTTGTCGATGATCTGGTTGCCGCGCAGCTCGTTGTACTCGGCATCGTAGATGAAGAAGCCGCGCTGGTTTCCGGCGACCACGTTGTTCTCGATCACGGCGTCCTGGATCGAGCGCAGCATGATGCCGTGGTCCGAGTTGCCCCAGGCGCGGTTGTTGCGCACCACCTGGTCGCGCACTTCCATCAGCGCGAGACCGCCGCGGTTGTACCAGGTCTCGTTGTCCTCCCAGACGTTGCGGTAGGAGGTCATGTAGTGCGTGCCGTAGCGGCTGTGATGCAGCTTGTTGCCGCGGAAGAGCGCGTCGTGGGAGACGTCGACGTAGATCGCGTCGCGCACGAAGCTGATGTTGTTGCCGATGATGCGCGCGCGCTGGGTGTTGTAGAGCTGGATGCCGTTGCCGCGCTTGGGCGAGTCGAAATCGCGCTTGCCGGTGATGAGGTTGTTCTCAATCAGGACGTCGTTGGCCTTCTCGATCCACAGCCCGAACAGGGTGTAGGAGAAGTCGCAATTGCGCACGACCGCCTTGTGCGAGCCGGGGTAGATATAGACGCCGGCGTGCTGGTAGAGGGTGTCGCCGCCCGAGTTGGCGACGATGAGCCCCTCGATGGTGACGCCCTCCGCCTTTATGCTGATGGTGTTTTCCTTCAGCTCGCCGTCGATCGTGGGGCGCTCGATGCCGCGCAGGGTCAGCGGCTTGTCGACCAGCAACTGGCCGGCGTAGCGTCCGCGCTCGATTTCGATCACGTCGCCCGGCGCTGCGCGGTCGATCGCTGCCTGGATGGACTCGCCCGGCGTTACCCGCCACGGCGTGGCTGCAGCCGGCGTGGCCAGTGCGGCGAGCAGGGCTGCGGCAGCCAGGAGGCGAGGAAGACGGTGGAGGGAGCGCATTGCAGGGGGGCGTTTGACAGTGGGGCAGAGTATGCGACGCAATGTCGCAGCGAGACTTGATCTAGGTGAAGTGCCCGGCGGCGGCGGGCCCGCGGAAAACGGCGCGCCGCCCCGGGGGCGGCGCGCAATGTAACCCGGGCGGGCCCTGGATGTCAGACCTGCACCAGGCCCATGCTCTTCAGCACGATGAACAGGGCGGCGCCGATCAGCAGGTTCTTGAAGCCCACGTAGCAGATCATGTCCATGATGCTGGCGCGGCGGTAGCGGCTGCCCCACCACGGACCGTCCTTCACGTAGGGCTTGGAACCCAGGCGCACCGCCACCTCGAACACGCTCCAGCCGAACCACCAGCCGATGATGGCACCGGGCGTCATGTTGCCCATCGCTGCCAGGATCCAGGCCACGCTCGCGGCCGCGGCGAGCGCCAGGCCGGCGGCCTGGACGACGCGCTGGCGCTGGAAGCCGTTGCGGCTCCACGGCCACAGGTGATCCCAGATCTCGGCAGGCAGGCGGCTGGCGGAGCCGCGGCTGGCATAGGGCGGCTCCACCTGCTCGGTCAGAATGCGCGGATCGACCATGATCGAATCCTCCTCGAATGCAGTGTCTTGATCAGGCCCGCGGCGCTGCGGGCGCCACCGGCTTGATCGGGATGTAGTAACCGTCCTTGCCGATCGGGGTCAGCGGCAGGCCGTCCTTGGTGCGACGCTTGCGTTCCTGTGCCAGCGGCGGGCAGGCGTGGTCGTCGGTGTAGAGGACCATGCAGTCCAGGCAGAGCATGCATTCGCGATGGTCGATGCGACCTTTCTCGTCGATCGCCAGCGAGCCGCAGCCGACCGCGCAGGCCTTGCAGCTGTCGCATTCCTGCTTGCGGCGCAGGCCGAACCAGCGGAAGGTCGAGGGCATGGCCAGCGAGGCGCCGAGCGGGCACAGGTATTTGCAGAACGGCCGCTCCATGAAGATCGACAGGCCGAGCAGGCCGGCGGCGAACAGCGTGTAGGGCCAGCTGCGGTTGAACAGGCCGACCAGGAAGGTGGTCTTGAAGGGTTCGACCTCCGCGAGCTTCTCGGCCAAGCCCATCGAGAACATCGATACCGCGAGCAGGCCGAAGAACACCGCGTACTTCACCCACTTCAGGCGGTTGTGCCACTTCATCGGCAGCGCGAACTGGAAGCGCTTGAGGCCGATCGCGCCGCCCACCTTGTACAGCAGTTCCGACAGCGAGCCGAACGGGCACAGCCAGCCGCAGAACAGGCCGCGGCCCCAAACGAACACGGTGACGATGATGAAGATCCAGAACAGGAAGATGAACGGATCGGTGAGGAACAGCTCCCATTCCCACTTGAACAGCAGCGAGTGGAACCAGGTCAGCACCTGCGTGATCGAGGGCTGGGCGAGCAGGCCGAAGCCGACAAAACCGATGCTGATGATCCACGCGCTGTACTTGAAGGCGTTGACTGGCCACTTGTTCTTGCGCGTCGAGCGGCGGGTCAGTTCATCGCGCTTGGCATAGACCACCGCCACGGCGACGAGCAAGGCCGAGAACAGGACGATCTCGAGCGCGCGCGTCTTCCACACGCGGACCCAGGGCGCATCGGGCTTCTTGACCTCGGGCCGGCCACCCTCGATATAGGCGTCGGGCAGCCAGTATTCCCTGTCGAAGTTGATGAAGGTGCGCGCACCGGTCTCGCGGTCGATGCGGTTGCCGAGGAAGATGAACTTCCATGGGAAGGCGCCGGAGAACGAGGATGAGCGCACGATGAAGATCGCCGACTCGGTGAAGGACGGCGCGCCTGGTGCGGAAATCCCATAGAGGTTGTAGTAGTCGAGGTCGCGGAAGGTAAACACGTCCTGCCCCTGGCGAAGCTGGACACGGTCGTAGATGCCCCCGCGCACGAAGCCCGAGCCCTTGAACGACTCCCTGCCTGCGGTGCGGATGACGAAAAGCGCGTGTTCGCCCTCCTTGATGCGTGCCATCAGGTCGCGCCAGCCGGTTTCTCCCATGATCGCGCGGCCGACCTCGGGATGGTTCAGATAGCCGTACCAGAGGTCGATGAACGGGTCCTTGCCACGCTCGAGGCCGACCTGCTCGGGCATCACGGTCAGGCGTTGCACCACGCCTTCCTTGACCAGTGTCGCCCAGTCGAGCTTGCGGCCGCTGTCGACGAACCTGGCCTGAGGGCGGACGGTCTTTTCAAGGATCCCGACCTGGCGCCCGACTGCAGCGCCCGACATCATCATCACCTGGTTCTGCGCGATGACCGTGACGGTGGCGCCGGAGATGGCATCGAGGCCGATGATCTCTTCCTCGGGGCGCGAGCGGCCGATCTCGATGTTGGCGCCAACGAACTTGCCCAGGTATTGGTTGTTGAACTTGACCAGCGCGGATTCGGGGATGCCGAGCAGCAGGATCGGTTCGGAGTGCTTGAGGATCTTGATGCCGGCGAAGTTGCCTTGCGGGGTAAGCCCGATCAGCGTGATCACGGGCTTGCCGGAGTAGGCCGGGGTGTCGGTGACGTCGGTCGATAGCACCACGTAACCCACCAGCTTGCGTTGGCCGTTTTCCTCGGCGTAGCCCTCGACGTAGGGCGGCTGACCCTTGCGCTCCGAGAAGCTGGTCGCGCCGGGCAGGACCTCCTTGCAGGGCACGTAGTCGCACAGAGCGGGTGAGGTGTTGATCTCGGGAGGCAGGTTCGCCTCGTAGGCGCTCTGCGCCGAGACCTGCGCAGGCAAGAGGGTTGTGGCAGCGAGCAGGGCCGCCATCGCAATGCCCCGCAGGGCGGAGAGGGGCTTCATGATGCGCTCCATAAGTAAATCACGATGGAGTTTAGGGGGTGGGGTCCGGCATGTATTTGTCCAGCGTCAAATTGCCGGTGGGCACGCCTCGAAACGCGAGCGGACTGCAGAAAACAATCGAGGGGCTTGCGCCCCTCGATCTTCAGACGGCACCGCAGTCAAGCGGCGCGGCGCGCTCCGGGATTACGGACGCACGAGCATGCGCGTACGCATCTCCAGGTGCAGCGCGTGGCAGAAGTGCGTGCAGTAGCACCAGAACACGCCCGGCTTGTCGGCCTTGAAGGTGACGGACTTCGTCTCCAGCGGGTTCACCACGAAGTTGATGTCGTACTTCGGAATCGCGAAGCCGTGCGACAGGTCTTCCACCTTGTCGAGGTTGGTGAGGATGAGGGTGACCTCGTCGCCCACCTTGAGTTCGAACTCGCGCAGGCTATAGGCCGGTGCCTGCGAGGCGATCCTCACCGTGACCTTGTTGCCGTCGCGGAACACGCCCGATTCCTTCGCATCCTTGATCGCCAGCGGGTGTGCGTCCAGCACGCCGACCTGACGGGTCTTGATGAGTTCGCGCTTGACGATGATGAAGTCGTGCGGCTCCGGATGCACCGGGTGGTCGGCCAGCAGCACCATCTTCTCGCCACGGATGTCGATCAGCTGCTCGTTTTCCGGGTGCATCGGACCCACCGGCAGGAAGCGGTCCTTGGAGAACTTGCAGCCCACCGCCAAGAACTGGCCGCTGGCTTCCTTGGTTTCGCCCATGTCGGCGCTGATGTGGCCGGGCTGGTAATGCACATCGATACGGTCGACCACGTACTGCGCGGCCTTGTCGCCGTTATGGAACTTGATCGCGGCGTCGATGTTCCACTTGACGATCTGGCTGTCCAGGAAGAGGGTCGTGAAGGCGTTGCCGCGGCCGTCGTAGGTGGTGTGCAGGGGGCCGAGGCCGACTTCGACTTCAGCGACCACCGACTTGCGGATGTCGTCGAGCTTGCCGTCGAGGAAGTCGGCGACCTTGGCGACTTCGATGACCGTGCAGGTGGGCGACAGCTTGCCCGAGCAGATCATGTACTTGCCGTCCGGGCTGGCGTTGACGCCGTGCGGGTTCTTGGGGACCGGTACATAGGCGGTCAGCGCGGTCTTCGGATCGGGGTTGGCGGCCTTGGTGCCGTCGACGACCGGGACCTTGGAGGTGCCGACGGTGAAGGACTTGCCGTCCTTGATCGCCTTTTCGATGCGGGCGACGTCGAAGAACACGCAGGCGTCCATCTCGGCCGACATCATGTCTTCGTAGCGCGCGCCGCCCTCGGTGTTGTACTGGTTGGCGGCGGCGAAGCGGCCGTCATAGGAGGTCGCGACCAGGTCCATGTTGCCGTCGACCTTGCACTGCCAGCGCACTTCCATCGTCTCGGCGTCGACGCAGGTGAACAGGCAGAAATACTTGGTCGGATCGTCGAGGTCGCGGCCGTCGTTCGGCTGCGGGATATGGAACTCGTTGCCGCAGAACACGCGGGTGGTGTGGTTGATGGCCTTGTCGACCGGGTCGCGCTTGTCCGAGAAGATGCCGTGGAAGCCCTGGATGTTCGGGATCTCGGTGATCGCGTCGCATTCGAAGACGTCGCCACGGATACGGCCCAGGCGGCCGTGGATCTTGTCGTTGACCCAGAAGTACTTGCCGTCGTAGGTGCCGTCGGTGTAGGAGCCGTGGATGTGGTGGGTGTCGCCGGTCTTGTACTTCAACTGGCCGTCCGCACGCGTGCCGATCACCTTCTTGGACTCGTTGGTGATGCCCCAGCCGCTCATGCAGTCGATGTTGAAGGTCGGCACGCGCTTGATTTCACGCCCCGAAGGCAGGCCGAGGACGCGGCATTCGCCGGAGTGGCCGCCGGACCAGATGCCGTAGTAGGTGTCGAGCTCACCCGGTGCCATGTGCAGCTTGAGGCCGGAGGCAGCATGCGCCGCGGCGGGCGCGGCGGCCGGTGCCGCGGCGGGTGCAGCGGCCGGAGCGGGAGCGGTTTCCTTGTTGCACGCGGACAGGCCCACCGACATGCCGGCACCGGCGAGGCCGGCGAGCGCTGCGGTGTTGAGGAACTTGCGGCGGCTCGGATCGGGCATGGCTTCGACCGGGTTCATCTTTGCGTCGTTCATGGTTCTTTGCTCCCGTAGGCAGGTGTAGTCGATCTCACAGACCCGGCATCGCGACCTTGCGCCCCTTGCGTCGGTTCTTCATGCGTGTCGGGGGCCTGTGACAAATTGTCCTGTGACGTTTTGTCGCACCCCAATTCTATGAAGGTGGAAATCAGTAAACCTTGATATAAGGCAAAGATGAGTCCTTCAGTTCTTGTTTGCGAAGGGAAGAATGCAGCCGATCGAGCAGGAAACCGAGCCCGCCGAGGATCTCGACAACCCCAATCCGGTACTGATGCCTGCGCGGGTGCTCAACGCCGTGCGCACCGATCGCGGGCGCCTGCTGCAGTTGCGCTGGGTTTCCCTGCTCGCGATGGTACTGATGAGCTTGGTCGTCTTCCCCTGGCTCGCGCCCGCGCAGCCGGTCGGGCCGCTCGCCGGGGTCACCTTGTGCCTGCTCGCGGTCAACCTCGCCCTGCTCGGTGGGGCTGCACGTTGGCTGGTGGGGCGCTGGGGCGCCTTCCTGCAACTCGCCGTGGATCTGCTGGCATGGGCGGCATTCCTCTATTTCACCGGTGGCGTGACCAACCCGGCGATCTCGCTGCTGCTGCCGGTGGTGGCGGTGGGCGCTTCGATCCTGCCCGCGGCACAGGCCTGGGCGCTGGCGGCCCTCGCGGTCGCGCTGTATTCCGTGCTGTGGCAGTTTCACCAGCCGGTTCGCCTGGCCGACGCCGATCAGGCGATGTACTGGCACCTGGCCGGCATGTGGATCAGCTTCGCGGTCTCCGCCGCCACCGTGGTCTGGTTCATCGTGCGGCTCAACGTGGAGCTGGCGCGGCGCGACAACGAACTCGCGGCGGTCAACGCGGCGCGTGCGCGCGACACCTACGCGGTCGGACTGGGCAAGCTCGCCGCCGGTGCCGCCCACCGCCTCGGCACACCGCTCGGCACGCTGCGCATTCTCGCCGACGATCTGGCGAGCCGACCCGAGCTCGCCTCCGGGCTGCGTGAAGACGTGCAGCTGATGCGCGAGCAGGTCGACTACTGCCGCGACATTCTCAACGGGCTCACGCGCGAGGCCGGCCAGCAGCGGGCGGAGAGCGGCGGGGCGGTCGAGGTGCGGGCCTGGGTGACGGAGGTGGGCGGGCGCTGGCAGCGTCTGCGCCCCGGGGCAGGCTTGTACATCGATGCGGAGGCGGCGGACGGGCAGGCGGTCATCGTCGCCGACGCATCGCTCGGCGATGCCCTGCACAACCTCATCGACAACGCCGCCAATGCCAACGAGCGCGCGGGAGCGCGCGCTTGCGCGGTGGAGCTCGGGATCCGCCGCGAGGGCGCGCGGGTGGTTGTCGAGGTGCTGGATCGCGGGCCCGGGTTGCCGCCGGAGCGCGTGGAGGCGGCGCGTCTGGCGCGGCTCGGGGAGCGTGCGCAAGGCATGGGCGTCGGCTTGATGCTGGCGCACGCCGCCGTCGAGCATCATGGCGGGCATCTTGAATTCCGTTCCAGACCGGGTGGTGGCACGATTGCGCGCATGCTGATTCCGCGACAGTCCGTACGATGACCCCCGACAACACGCCCTGCCTCCTCGTCGTCGATGACGATCCGGCCTTCAATCGCGTCCTCGTGCGCGCCCTCGGCCAGCGTGGCTTCGATACCTACGGGGCGACCGACAGCGAGGGCGCGCTCGAGCTCGCCCGCGACCACGAGCCCGAGTTCATCGTGCTCGACCTCAACATCGGCGGCGAGTCGGGCCTGAAGCTCATCCGCCCCCTGCTCGAGGCGAGCCCCGGGGCGCGTATCCTCATGCTCACCGGTTACGCCAGCATCGCCACGGCGGTCGATGCGGTGAAGCTGGGGGCCGTCCAGTACCTGGCCAAGCCGGCCGACATCGACAGCATCATCCGCGCCTTGCGCGCCGAGGGCGTGAGACCCGAGGATCACGCGCCCGGGGCTCCGCTTTCGGTCGACCGCCTCGAGTGGGAACACATCCAGCGCGTGCTCGCGGAGCACCACGGCAACATCTCGGCAACCGCGCGTGCGCTGCAGATGCACCGGCGCACGCTGCAACGCAAGCTCGCGCGCCCGCCGGCGGGGGCCTGACCGGCAGGCGGGTCGCGCCGGTTCCCCTCTGTTCAAGGACGCCCTTCCGCTCTAACCTTCGTTCCCGATCGAACCTCCCCCAGACCCCCACAAGGATCCCATCATGCGCCGCTTGCTCCTGCTGCTGACGCCCGTCCTCGCTGCCACCGCACATGCCAGCCCCGTGCCTGCCGAGGCGCCGATCCGCATGGCCGGTCTGTGGCTGATGAACACGACCCCCGTCGGGGCCGCGGCGCAGACCTCCAGCTTCCACATCTGCATCGGCGCGCCTGCGCGCGACGACGTGCTCGCCCACCCCGGCAGCGCCGTGCAGAACTGCCGCGAAGAGCGCTGGAGCAAGGACGAGCACTACACCTACTATCAGGCGAGCTGCGAGGCCAAGGGCGGCAACGCGGCGGTCGAGGCGAGGTTTGCCGGTGACTTCAAGTACAACTTCCAGGGGGAGGTCACCATGACGATCGCGTCGCAAGCCGGCGCTGCCGAGGTGACCAGGATGGAGATCGATGGGCGGCGGCTGGCGCCTTGTCGCGGTGGCCTGCCGGAAGGCAGGTTCCTGATCAAGGGGCAGGATGGGGTGGGCAACCTGAATCTGGGCGAACCGATTCGCCAGCCGGCGCGCTGAAGCACGAGCCGTTGCCGACCACGGGAGTCGGTCGTCACAGCCACGGTCCGCAGATCACCGAGCGGGCAGCGGACGACCTCGCCGGGTCCTGCACCGCCTCCCCACGGAGCGATCACGACGTGCCTCCGCGACGACAGCATTACCGCGGCCGCAACCCGGCGCGCGCCCACAGCATCGCCGAGCTGCGCGCGATGGCGGCGCGCCGGCTCCCCGACTTCTGCCTCGAATACCTCGATGGCGGCGCCGACGACGAGCTCGCGCTCGCACGCAACCGGCGCGCGCTCGACGAGATCCTGCTGCTGCCGCGCACCCTGGTGGACGTGTCGCAGCGCGAGCTTGCGGTGCCGCTCTTCGGCACCGACATCGCGCTGCCGGCGGTGATCGCGCCCACCGGCTTCAACGGCCTGCTCACCCACGCGGGCGACCGCGTGCTTGCCGAGGCGGCGCACGCGGCGGGCATCCCGTTCTGCCAGAGCATGGTGTCGACCGTGGCGCTGGAGGACATCGCCGCCACCGGGGTGCGCCACTGGATGCAGATCTATCCCTTCAAGGACCGCGACAACCTCGCCGCGGTGGTGAAGCGGGCCGAGCACGCCGGCTGCGAGGCGATCGTGCTCACCACCGACGCCTCGGTGTTCGGCAACCGTGAATGGGACCGCCGCAACTACCGCGCGCCGATGAAGCTGGCCTGGCGCAAGCTGCTCGATGTCGGCCTGCATCCGCGTTGGGTCCTCGACGTGCTGGTGCCGCACGGCATGCCGCGCTTCCGCAATCTCGGCGACTTCCTGCCGCCGGGCATGGACAGCGCGAAGAACGCCGCCGCCTTCCTCGCCGCGCAGATGGACACCTCGCTGACCTGGGAGGACCTGCGCCGCCTGCGCGACCTGTGGCCGCGCCGGCTGCTGGTGAAGGGCGTGCTGCTGCCCGAGGATGCGCTGCGTGCGCAGGAGGCGGGTGCCGACGGCGTGGTGGTGAGCAACCACGGCGGGCGTCAGCTCGACTGCGCGCCGGCGCCGATCGAGACCCTGGCCGCGGTGCGCCAGGCGGTGGGGGCGGAGATGACGGTGATCGTGGATAGCGGCTTTCGCCGCGGCAGCGACTTCGTCAAGGCGCGCGCGCTCGGTGCCGATGCGGCGATGTCGGGGCGGGCGACGCTGTACGGCCTCGCCGCCGCGGGTGCCGCGGGCGCGGCGCGCGCGTTGGAGATCCTGCGCGGCGAGATGGAGCGCACGCTCGGGCTGATCGGCTGTGCGCGGATGGACGAGGTGGACGCGCGCTACGTCGGTCGCGGCTGAAGGCCTCGTGGGGCGGCGTGTGCCTCAGACCCCCCAGACCACCGGCGTCTCCTCGCGCAGCGACTCTTTCAGCATGGCCAGCAGCGGCCACGCGCGCTGGGCGAGGCCGACCGGGGCGGCCATGCCGGTGTTGCCGGCTTCCTTCTCCGCCTCCTCGTCGGCGTGGCCGCGCTGGCGTTCGAGTTCGGCCTGACGAACGCGCTCTTCCTCGATCGCGGCCTCGAGGCGGGCAATGGCCTCGGGGAGTTGTTGCACGGTGACGATGCCCTTGGCGTCGGCGGGGTCCTTGCCGAGGATGCCGATGAGCTTCTTCGCGGCATCGCCGAACATGATCACGTCGGCGCTCGCGTGGGACTTGAAGGTGATCAGCATGGGGTGTCGCTCCTCTCTTACAGGCCCTTGACGGCGTAGATGCCGGGCGCGTTGCGCCAGTAGCCCTTGTAGTCCATCCCGCAGCCGAACAGGAAGCGGTCGGGGATGTCGAGCCCTGTGAAGTCGGCGCGCATGCCGGGCCTCGCCTTGCGCTCGTGCAGCTTGTGCACCAGCACCGCGGACAGCACCTCGGCGGCGCCTTCTTCCTTCAGGTGCGCGATGATGGCCTCGAGCGTGTGGCCTTCGTCGAGGATGTCGTCGAGCACCAGCACCGTGCGTCCGCGCAGGTCCTGGGTCGGACGCACGCGCCAGTCGAGCAGGGTGCCCTGGATGGCATGGCCGTAGCGCGTGGCGTGCAGGTAGGCGACTTCGAGCGGGAAGGGCAGGCGCGGCAGGATGCGGCCGGCGAGGATCAGCCCGCCGTTCATCACCGCATAGACCAGCGGGTTGGCGTCGGCGAGGCGTGCGCTGATCTCGGCCGCCATGCGGTCGAGCGCGGCCTCCACGGTGGCGGCATCGGCGAGGCAGTCGGCCTCTTCGCGGGCGCGCTTGATTTCTTCCAGATTCAGGGACATGTCGATGAACTGCGGGCGCTCGCCCGGTGCGTTTGCGGACGCATCATTCTAGCGCCGATCCCCGCAAGGCGCCGCCTTCGAGGGCGTGCGCGGATGAGCGGCTTGCCGCGATGCCGCGGGCTGTGGTTTGTGCGCTTGTGCGCGGACCAGCGGCGCGGTAAAAGAGGCGGGTCTTCGTCCTGCCGCCCCGGAAACCGCCATGCCCATCCATGAAATCCGCCATCCGCTCGTGCGCCACAAGATCGGCCTGATGCGCGAAGGCGACATCAGCACCAAGAAGTTCCGCGAGCTCACTGCCGAGATCGCCCGCCTGCTTGCTTACGAGGCGTGCCAGGACTTCCCGCTCGAGACGGTCGAGATCCGGGGCTGGGCCGGTCCGGTCGAGATCGAGCAGATCAAGGGCAAGAAGGTCACCGTGGTGCCCATCCTGCGCGCCGGGCTGGGCATGCTCGACGGCGTGCTCGACATGGTGCCGAGCGCCAAGGTCAGCGTGGTCGGCATCGCGCGTGACGAGGAGACCCTGCAGCCGGTGCCCTACTTCGAGAAGTTCGTCGGCCAGCTCGACGAGCGCATGGCGTTGATCATCGACCCGATGCTCGCCACCGGCGGCTCCATGGTCGCCACCGTGGACATGCTGAAGCGCAAGGGCTGCACCCACGTGCGCGCGCTGGTGCTGGTGGCGGCGCCCGAGGGCATCGCGCTGATGGACGAGAAGCATCCCGACGTGGACATCTACACCGCGAGCATCGACAGCCACCTCAACGAGCACGGCTACATCATCCCCGGGCTGGGAGATGCCGGCGACAAGATCTTCGGCACCCGGCACAACTGAGTCCGCGGTGACGGCGTGCGATCGTCCGCTGCGGTCGCCGCGTCATCACGGCTTCATCGATAACGACAACCATGCCGGCTGCGCGCCACGCCGACCGCGTGCGCCCGGCGGAGAACCCTCATGCGTGAAATTCCCATCCAGTCTGCCGAGCCGCTATGGCGGCAGGCGATCTCCGGCGCCCAGATCCTCTTCGTCGCCTTCGGCGCGCTGGTGCTGGTGCCGCTGCTCACCGGACTGAACCCTTCCCTGGCGCTGCTCGGCGCCGGCGTCGGCACCCTGCTGTTCCAGCTCCTCACCGGGCGCCAGGTGCCGATCTTCCTCGGCTCGAGCTTCGCCTTCATCGCGCCGATCATCTTCAGCATCCAGACCTGGGGCATCCCGGCCACCATGGGCGCGCTCGCCTGCGTGTCGCTGATGTACTTCGTCTTCGCCGGGCTGGTGTGGAAGCACGGCGCCGAGATCGTGCACCGCTACATGCCGCCGGTGGTGGTGGGGCCGATCATCATGATCATCGGCCTGTCGCTTGCCGCGGTGGGCGTCAACATGGCGATGGGGCGCAGCGGCGACGGCAAGCTCGAGCTCGTGCCCTACGCCACCGCGCTCATGGTGGCGGGGATCTCGTTCGGCACCACCGTGCTGGTGGCCGTGTTCGCGCGCGGCTTCCTCAAGCTGGTGCCCATCCTGTGCGGCGTGGCGGCGGGCTACGTCGCGGCGATCCTGTTCGGCCTGGTGGATTTCGCCGCGGTGGGTGCGGCGCCCTGGTTCGTGCTGCCGCAGTTCGTCACGCCGAGCTTCGAGCTCGCGGCCATCCTGTTCATGTTGCCGGTGGCCCTGGCGCCGGCGATCGAGCACGTCGGCGACGTGCTCGCGATCGGTGGGGTGACCGGCAAAGACTATACCGAGAAGCCCGGCCTGCACCGCACCCTGGCCGGCGACGGCGCCGGCGTGCTGTTCGCCGGCCTGGTCGGCGGCCCCCCGATCACCACCTATTCCGAGGTCACCGGCGCGCTGACCCTGACCAAGAACTACAACCCGGCGATCATGACCTGGGCCGCGGTGTTCGCGGTGATCCTCGCCTTCTTCGGCAAGTTCAACGCGCTGCTGGCGTCGATCCCGGTGCCGGTGATGGGCGGCATCATGATGCTGATGTTCGGCTCGGTGGCGGCCGTCGGGCTGAACACCCTGATCAAGGCGCGTGTCGACCTGGAGGAGCCGCGCAACCTGGTGATCGTGTCTTCGGTGCTGGTGATGGGCATCGGCGGTCTGGCGCTGAACTTCGACGGCCTGACCCTGCAGGGCGTCAGCTTGTGCGCCGTCGTTGCGGTGGTGCTGAACCTGATCCTGCCGAACGCTCGAGCCGGCGCCTGAGCAGCGCGAGCAGGCCGCGCAGGAGCGGGACGGCGGTGGGCAGCAGCGCCGACAGTCGCCCGCCGCGCGCCTGGCGTACGAGCAGCCAGCCCACCCAGGCGCGCTTGGCGAGGCGCAGCGTGAGCCTTGGCTTCGCGGCGAGCACGACGATCAGCGCGACCGACAGCAGCGGGACCTTGTCCTTCGCCCACGCGAGCTGATCGCGCAGCGAGTCCACGCGGTCGAGCGCGCCGTCGATGCCGGCGAGGCGCTGCGTGATGTCGGCGCGCTGGGCCTCGGCGCGCAGTTGCAGCTTTTGCTTGCGCAGCGCGAGTTCGACTTGGCGGGGATCCATGCGCGGCACGCCTTCAGTCGGGTTTCTTCAAGGCCGCGCGGTCGCGGGCGAGCTCGGCCAGGCTGGCCGAGAACAGCTTCGTGCCGCTACGGAAGGCGCGCGCCGCGTTACTCGCCGCGAGCAGCCCGCCGCCGAGGCAGATCGCGGTGGAGATGCCGAGCGCGAGCAGGCGATGTTCGTCCCAGAACAGCACGGTCAGGAACACCATCAGAAACACCAGCCCGAAGCCGAGCAGCAGCCCCGCCAGCACCGTGTTGAGCGCAAGCCCGGTGAGGCGGAGCTTTTCTTCCTGAAGCTCGACCGCAAGCAGTTCCAGCCGCGTCTGCGCCGTCTGCAGTCCGGCATCGACGATGCCGTGCAGGCTTTCGGCGAGACGCGGTCTGGGCGGCCTGGGCTCGGTGCTCATCGAATCAGCGACGGCTGACCAGCAGGCCGAGCAGGAAGGCGACGCCGGCGGCGACGCCGACCGACTGCCAGGGGTTTTCGTGCACGTAGTCGTCGGTTGCGCGCACGGCCTTCTTGCCGGAGTCGACGATCGCGGCCTCGGCATCGGCCAGGCGGTCCTTGGCGACCGCGACGCGACCGTTGATGCGCGCGCGCAGATCATCGAGCTTGCCGCCCTGCTGGTCGGCGGTGAGCTTGAGGAGTTCCTCCGCGTCCGAAATCAGGGACTTGAGGTCGTCGACGATCTTGTCCTTGGAGGGCTGAAGGGTCGTTGCCATGGTGGTTCTCCTGTGAGTGGTCCGGGAAAAGTGGCCTGAAGAGCTTCGTGCCATGCCTGAAGCAAGCCTACCCCGCGGGGCGTCCGGCCGCAATGAACGATGCGTAAGCGAGTGCTGAAGCCGCTGCAGGGGTATGCCGAATCGAAGCGCGATGTCCTGTTGCAGCGTGTTTTCGGCGGTGCGCCGGGTGCCGTTGCTTGGCAGAATCGGGGCATCTTTCGCGAACGTGCCTGGCGCCGACCGGAACGGCTGCGGATGAAGACGCTCCAAGGACAAGCTTCTCACCGACAAGGTTGCACCATGATCCGTAAATTCGCCCCGATCCTTTGCCTCGGCCTTTTGGCGACGACCGTCCACGCTGCCGAAGACATCGACACCGCGGCCTTGTTCTCGGCCTCGCTGACCGGGCTCGACGCTCAGCCGGTGGCCATGGAGCGCTTCCGCGGGCGGCCGCTCATCGTCAATTTCTGGGCGCGCTGGTGCGCGCCCTGTCGCGAAGAGATCCCCGAGCTCATCCGCCTGCGCGATGCGCAGGGCGCGGACGGGATCGAGGTGATCGGGGTTGCGCTCGAGAGCCAGGTCGAGGGCGTGCGCGTGTTCGCCACCGCCAACGACATGCGCTATCCGGTGGTGCTGGCGGCGAAGCAGGGCATCCCGCTGATGAAGGCGCTCGGCAACGCGGCGGGCGGCGTGCCCTACACGGTCTATATCGGCCGCGACGGCAAGGCGGTGGGCAGCAAGCTGGGGATCGTGCGCGCGGACGATCTCGCCGCGGCGACGAAGGTGCTGCTGAAGTGAGCGCGTGCGGGTGAATGCCCGCACTGCCGCGGCCAGGTTGCCGCAGTTCTCAGACACGGGCGGCGCCGGGCGCCATCGGCGCCCGGGCCGTGGGCTACTCGAAGCGCCCGGCGTCGAGCATCGACGGAAGGCCCGCGCCGACCTCGTCGAAACGCAGGACGCGCGCGCCCTTGTGCTCCTTCAGAAAGTCGGCCGCGTCCTCTCGACTGGCCAGGGGCACGAACTCGTGCCCCATCGGCCCCAGTACGTCCGAGCCCACGACGTACCACGCATTCCTCGCGTCGATGGCGGTCAGCCCGTAGTACTCGGTCACCGAAATGCGCTCGATCTGGTCGCGGCTGTGGCCGGCAGCGTACTTCGCCGGGTCGTGCCAGAACTTGAACAGGTCCTTGGCGC
The DNA here is from genome assembly GCF_000831325.1 of Thauera sp. SWB20. Taxonomy (NCBI): domain Bacteria; kingdom Pseudomonadati; phylum Pseudomonadota; class Betaproteobacteria; order Rhodocyclales; family Zoogloeaceae; genus Thauera; species Thauera sp. SWB20. The sequence goes on from NZ_JTDM01000019.1 coordinate 75,013, forward strand.
CGTCGAAGAAGTGGGCGTGACCGTCCTTGTAGACGATGGTCGCCACCCAGTTCGGATACTTCGACACCAGCATGCCGCACACCGGGCACAGATCCTTCGTGCCCGGCTTCGGCAGCTCGGCGGCCGGCGCCTGCGCGAGCGCGAACCCCGTCCAGGCTGCGAAAACGAAAGCGAGCAGGGTCTTCATCCTTTGTTGTGCTGCTCCATCATCTTTTGTCGACGCTCGGCGCGGTTCTTGCGGATGCGGGTGACGTCGGCCGACATGTCGGTGTAGGCGGCCAGCAGCGCGCCGTCGAAGTCGGTGAGCTCGCCGCCGTTCGCCGCCTGCGAGACCTTGGCGGCCTCGGCGCTGCCGTAGGCGACCTTGCTGCGCGCGGTCATCACGCCGGCCAACTTGCTGCCGACCAGGAAGCTGGCCTTCTCGACTTCGACCAGCGGCCTGGTATCGCCTTCGGCTGCGTTGTCGCCCACCCACAGCGCCTTGGGGTCGCGATCGATGTTCAGCGCCAGGCTGATCGCCGCGCAATGTAGCGAACAGGTGCCGTCAGCGAGGTCGTCGGCGTAGTGCACGACCATGCGCGAGTGGTGGAACTGTTTGCGATCCATGCCGCAATACGGGCATTTGGGATGCTTGGCGAGGTCATCGACCTGCGGCTGCGGATCGGCTGCGGTCTTGGGGATGAACTGCGCCGGGGTGCCGTCGCCGGTGCAGCCGGACTGCGCGGCGGCCTTGCCGGCGGTGGCCATTCCGATGCTGGCGAGGACGGACATCTTGAGGGCTTCTCTGCGATCCATGGTCTGCTCCTTCGGGGTGGTGCCGGCGCGTGCCGGCAGGGTTCGATTCGAATCGGGCTGCGCCTGCGGCAGGCGCTGCGGCCCGGGGCCGGGTCATCGCGTCTCCGGCAGGATGCGATCGAGCTGGATGGCCAGCAGCCTGTCGTCGAGTTCGCCGATGACCTTGCCGCTGATCAGCCCGTTGCGATCGACGAAGATGGTCATCGGCAGGCCTTTCACGCCGTAATCGCGGGTGATGCGCGCGCCGGGGTCGAGCACGGCCGAGTAACCGACGCCGAGGCGCTCGATGAAGGCGGCGGCGGTGGCGCGGTCCTGGGCGACGTTGACCGCCAGCACGCTCAGTCCGCTCGCCGCGTGTTCGCGCCAGGCACGGTCGATCCGCGTCATGCTGTTGGCGCAGTAGCGGCACCAGTCGGCCCAGAAATCGATGATCACCGGCTTGTCGGCAAAGTCTTCCGGGAACCGGCGTACGCCGCCGTCCAGGCCCATTGCCTCGAAGGCGGGGGCAGCGATGCCGCGCGCCGGGCCGGCGTCGGATCCGCCCCGGCCGCAGGCGGCGAGCAGGGTGCAGGCAAGGACGAGCAGCAGGTTCTTCATCGGCAGTGGCCTCAGTCGAGCAGGATCAGGTTGGAGCGCAGCACCATCACGCTCGCCACCAGCATGAAGAGCACAAAGCCCGCCGCGGCGATGCCGGCCAGGCGTGCGCTGGCCTGCGGGGCGAGGGTGGCGAGGCTGGGGCGGCCGCCGAACATCCTCAGCACCCCGGCCGCCAGCCCGGCCGCGGCGGCGGCGAACAGCGGGATGTAGAGCAGGTAGCCCTGGTAGCCGTATTCGGGTTTCAGGATGCAGAACGGGCAGTGGTGATGGGGATGCTCGTAGATGTACAGCGACACGAAGGCGACCACCCCGGCGAGCGCGGCGAAGAAGGCGGCGACCGAGGCCGTGCCGACCGCGAGCCCGCTCCACAACCTGTGCCCGCCGCTCTTCCAGTGCCAGGCAGCGAGCAGGATCGCGCCGCCCAGCGTGGCGTAGAAGACGCTCATCGCCCGTGCCGGCGCCAGCGCGCTGACCTCGCTCGCGACCGTGTCGGCCTCTTCCGAGAACAGGCTGCCGCAGCACGAGGTGATGACGTCCGCCTCGAGGCGGATGAAGTAGTTGAACTGCAGGTACAGCACCGCCGCGGCGAGCGGCGCGTAGGCGAGCAGCAGGCGGTACTTGATGCGGGTGAGCGGATAGTCGCGCGCCTGGTTGTCGAGGCGGTTGATCGCCAGCCACGTCGCCGCGAAGAAGAACGCCACGAGCTGTGCGTATAGCGCCGGAAAGCCGTACGCGTTGGCGTTGAGCGTGCCGACGGCGCACATCGCGCCGACGAACATCACCGACATCCTGTCGGCGTTGAACACGAACAGCAGCGTCGACAGCACCTGCAGCCCGCACACCAGCGCCACCATCATCGAGAACAGGTAGGTCAGGCGCTCGAGCCGCAACTGGCGCTCGCTGCCGCTGCCGAGGTCCCAGTGGCGAATCAGCTGCACCGCGAAGGGCGAGGCGGTCGCCAGCATGGCCAGGCTAAGGCCGGCGGCGAGCAGCAGGGCGATGATGGCGGGCTGGAAGATCATGGCCAGGCCTTGCGCGTGTCGACGACCTCGATGAGCCGGCCGTCGCGCAGCGAATACACCCGGTCGACGACCTCGGACTCGACCACCAGCGGGTCGTGGCTGGTGAGGATCACCGTGCGCCCGGCCTCGGCGAGGCGGCGCAGGATGGCGAGGAATTCGGCCGAGAGCGTGCTGTCGAGGTTGGCGGTGGGTTCGTCGGCGACCAGGACCTCGGGGTCGTTGATGAGCGCACGGCAGATCGCCACGCGCTGCTGCTCGCCCCCGGAGAGCCACTCCACCTTGGCGTCGCGGCGGTGCGCGAGCTGCAGGTCGGCGAGCAGGGCCTCGGCGCGCGCCAGCAACTGCGCGCGCGGCGTGCCGCCGGGGTAGCCGGGCAGGATGATGTTCTCGACCGCCGACAGGCCGCGGATCAGGTTGAACTGCTGGAAGATGAAGCCGAAGGTGCGGCGGCGGATCTCGGTCAGGAAGCGCTCGGGCAGGCCGGAGATGTCCTCGCCGTTCAGGCGCACGCGGCCCTCGGTGGGGCGGGCGAGGCAGCCGAGGATGGTCAGCAGCGTGGTCTTGCCCGAGCCCGAGGGGCCCTTGAGCACGCTCACCCGCGCCGGCGGGATCTCCAGGTCGATGCCCTTGAGCGCCCAGTATTCGTTGTGCTGGCCCTGGTTGAACACCTTGCGGATGTTGGCGAGTTCGAGCATCGCGTCAGCTCCGCATCACGGTGTCGGGGTCGGTGGTCGCCGCGCGCCAGATCGGCACCAGGGTGGCCGCGGTGTAGGGCAGCACGGTGAACACGAACAGCGTGGCCACCTGCAGGCCGTCGATCTGCGGCGTGAGCGCGAAGCTCGGGTACAGCACCGCCCAGCCTTCGAGCACCGGTGCGAACAGGGTGAACTCGAAGTGGAACACATGCACGTAGGCGGCGACGTAGCCGACCAGGAAGGCGAACAGCGAGACCAGGAAGCCTTCCCAGAACTTCATCGCGATCACGTCGCCGGTCTCCCAGCCGATCGCCTTGAGGATGCCGATCTCGCGTTTTTCTTCCGCCGACAGGCCGGCAGCCTTCTCCCAGGCGAAGATGCCGAAGGCGAGGATGGCGGCCGACAGCAGCGCCAGCATCATGCCCTCGCGCCAGTCGAAGATCGACGCATAGGTGCGCAGCACCTCCTCGCGCAGGATCGGGCGCGAGTCGGGCAGGGTGCCGAGCAGCTTGACACCGACGTTGCGCACCTCGAGCGGGTTGGCCACCCACAGCGCGATGTCGGTGTAGTGGCCGTCCGGATAGGCGAAGAAGCGGCGGAAGTCGGCCTCGTTCATCAGCACCAGGTCGGCGCTGACCAGTTCGGACTCGTGCGCCAGCACTGCGGCGACGATGAAGGTGTGCAACTCGCCGGAATATGCGCGGAAGGAGATGCCGTTGCCCGCCGACAGCCCGCGCGTGCGCTCCAGCGCCGGGCCGACGACGATCTCGCCCGGGACGATCTCGCGATCGGCCGGAACCATGAAGGTGTAGTTGGCCTTCAGCACGCTGTCGTAGTAGTAGCCCCACAGCCGGCCCTCGATCTTCTGCACGCCGCGGATGCGGCCGATCCGCTCGATGTAGCCCGGCGGCACCAGGTCGTGGCGGCCGGCGATGAGGCGCTGCAGCACGATCTCCGGCGCGCCGGCCAGCACCCGCGTGGCCTCGTTGCGCAGCGCGTGGGTGTACAGCGCCACCGAGGCGAGCACGAACACGAGCAGCGTATAGACGAACAGCAGCCCGAGGCTCTTGCCCTTGCGCCGCGCGAGCGACTGCGCGGTGAAGTCAATCAGGTGACGCTGCCTTTCGATCCAGGGTTTCATGGTGGTCCAGCAGCAGGCGTGGTGGCGGCAGCAGCGAGCCCGAGGGGAAGTGCTCCAGCGCCATCGGGTGGTCCTGGAAGGCGGAGTGCAGGTCGGCCTGGCTCAGGTGGCGGGTGTAGCGTGCCTCGGTGAACAGCACCACGTCGGACAGGCGCAAGCCGGTGACGAGTTCCGTTGTGCGCTGCAGTGCCGCCTCGCGTGCGCTGCGCTGCCTGGCGGCGTCGGCGAAGGTTGCCGCAAACAGCACGCCGGCGAGCAGCGTGGCGGCGAGGACGCGGTCGGAGGGGCGCTCCAAGGGCATGCCAAGGTCCCCGCTACTTGCCGCGCGCCAGGGTCTTCCGGCGCATTTCCTCGTAGCTCAGGCTGTGCGCATCGGCTGCGGGCGCTGCGCTGGCAGCGAGGTCGTAGCGCATCGGCGAGCGCTTGACGATGTAGCGGGCCTGGCGCGGATCCAGCCAGGTGACCGCCTTGACGCTCGGACTCTCCCAGGCCGCCACCCACATCCGGGTGGACACGTCGTCCATCCACGGAAAGCGCGTGCGCTGCTCTTCGAGCCAGAAGACCAGGCAGCCGACATCGTCGAACGTGAAGGTATTGTCCCTCGGCCCCCCGCGCAGTTGCGCGGCGAAGCGGTGGTCGGCGATGCGCATGTTGCAGCGCACGCAGGCATCGCGATCCCAGGCGATGGGCTTCATGCCCTCGGGCCACACCTCTCCCGAGCAGGCCGCCAGCGGCGTCAGCAGCAGGCCGCCGGTGCCGAGGCGGGCGATGAAGCGACGTCTGTCAGGGTTGTACATGGGGCTCATCTCCGACCGCTCGAGGATCTCCCTTGGAGGCGGACGCCGGGTTCGAATGCCCGGATGATAGCGCCGGCGCGTGGCCCCCGGGCCGCATGGCCCCGGAGGAGGGCAGGGGTGCGACCGCGTGTCGCACCCCACGGGGCTACAGCGTCCAGTCGTAATCCACCGTCAGCGGCGCGTGGTCCGAGAAGCGCTGCGCCTTGTAGACCTCCGCCGCCTGGGCGCTGGCAGCCAGTCCCGGGGTGGCGACCTGGTAGTCCAGCCGCCATCCCACGTTCTTCGCCCACGCCTGGCCGCGGTTCGACCACCACGTGTAGCAGTCCGCGGTGGCCTCCGGGTGCAGGCGGCGATAGACGTCGATCCAGCCCTGTTCGTCGAACAGGCGGCTCAACCACGCGCGCTCTTCGGGCAGGAAGCCGGAGTTCTTCTGGTTCGACTTCCAGTTCTTCAGGTCGGCCTCGCGGTGGGCGATGTTCCAGTCGCCGCACACCACGACCTCCTGTCCGCTCTGGAAGAGCTGGTCCATGTGCGGCAGGAAGCGGTCCATGAAGTCGAACTTGACCTGCTGGCGCTCCGCCGAGCTCGAGCCCGAGGGCAGGTAGAGCGAAACCACCGAGAGCTTGCCGAAGTCGAGCTGCAGGAAGCGGCCCTCGGCGTCGATCGCGGGGATGCCGAGGCCCTCGACGACGCGGTCCGGCGCGTGCCGGCTGTAGATGCCGACGCCGCTGTAGCCCTTCTTCTCGGCGGCGTGGAACCAGCCCTGCATGCCCGCGGGCGCGCGCATCTCGGGGCGCAGGTCGGCGTCCTGCGCCTTGAGTTCCTGCACGCACAGGAAGTCGGCCTGCTGCGCGGGCAGCCAGTCGAGCAGGCCCTTGGTGCAGGCCGAGCGGATGCCGTTGAGGTTCAGGGTGATGATGCGTAACATCGGCGGTTTCCAGTTTCGCTGCCAGGCAGCCAAAGAGCCGTGGATTTTAGCCGGGATTTCATCACCCTCGCGTGCCGCAAGGGCGTGCTGCGCTTCGGCGCATTCGTCACCAAGGCGGGACGCAACTCGCCGTATTTCTTCAATGCCGGTCTGTTCGACGACGGCGCCTCGTTCCGCGAGCTGTGCGGCTACTACGCGCGCACCATCCGCGCCGCGGGTATCGCCTGCGACATGCTGTTCGGGCCGGCCTACAAGGGCATCCCGCTCGTCGCCGGCACCGCGATCCGGCTCGCCGAGGACGGCGTGGACCTGCCCTTCGCGTTCAACCGCAAGGAGGCCAAGGACCACGGCGAGGGCGGCACGCTGATCGGCGCGCCGCTGCGCGGCAAGGTGCTGATCCTCGACGACGTGATCTCGGCCGGCACCTCGGTGCGCGAGTCGGTCGAGCTGATCCGCGCCGCGGGCGCCGAGCCCGCCGGTGTGGTGATCGCGCTCGATCGCATGGAACGCGGTAAAAGTGCCTTGTCCGCGGTCGAGGAGGTCAAGGAGAATTTCGGTATTCCGGTCGTCGCGGTGGCCACGCTCGAAGACCTCGTCGCCTATCTGGCGGACAGTCCCGAGCTTGCGGCCAACCTCGACGCAGTCCAGGCATATCGGGAACAGTATGGGATTTCCTCGCGCTGAACGCGTCCTCGCCGGCTTCGCCTGCACCGTCGCGCTGGTGGCCTCGTCCGGCACGCTGGCGGCGCAGCAGTCTGGCGGCGCATCGATCTACTGCTGCGATGTCGGCGGTCAGCCGGTGTGCGGCGACATCCTGCCCGCCGCCTGCTACGGCCGCGCCTACCGCGAGATGAGCCCCTCGGGCACCGTGCGCCGCACGGTCGCGGCGCCGCTGACGCCCGACGAGATCGCCCAGCGCGCGGCCGCCGAGCACAAGCGTCGCGCCGAGGAGGCCGAGCGCATGCGCCAGCTGCGCCTCGACCAGGCGCTGCTCGAGACCTATCGCAGCGTCCAGGACCTCGACAGCCGGCGCGATCGCGAGCTGCGCGAACTCGACCGCAGCATCCGCGAGCTGCGCGCACGCGAGTCGGAGTTGATCGAGCGCCAGCGCGTCATGATCGACGAGGCCACGCATACGGACAAGAGCGACGTCGCCGCTAGCCTCGAGGCCGACATCCGCCTGCTCGACAGCGAGATCGCCGCCCAGTCCTCGGTGGTCGCGGCCAAGCTGCGCGAGCGCAATGCGGTGGTCGAGCGCTTCGAGGAACACCGTCGCCGATACGTCGAGCTCACCTCGGCGCCCGAGTCCGCGCGCATCCCGCCGATGCCGCGTCGTTGAGTCTTCTGCCGTGCCGCCCGGCCGGGCGGCCGCAACGCGAGGCAGCGATGCCCCCCTCGACCCCCTCCGAAGTCCGCGTGCGCGCGGCCTGCCCGCACGACTGCCCCGACACCTGCGCGATGGAGGTCACGGTCGCCGATGGCCGCGCGGTGAGGATCCGCGGCGCCGCCGACATGCCCTTCACCAACGGCGCGCTGTGCACCAAGGTCGCGCACTACCTCGAGCGGGTGTATTCCGAGCGCCGCCTGCTGCATCCGATGAAGCGGGTGGGGCGCAAGGGCGAGGGGCGCTTCGAGCGCATCTCCTGGGACGAAGCCCTCGACACCATCGCGGCGAAATACCGCGAGATCGCCGCCGAGGACCCGCGCGCGATCCTGCCCTACAGCTACTGCGGCACCATGGGCCTGGTGCAGGGCGAGAGCCTGGACCGGCGCTTCTTCCATCGCCTCGGCGCCTCCCTGCTCGAGCGCACGATCTGCGCCACCGCGGGCGCGCACGGCTGGAAGGCGACCGTGGGCGCGATGCTCGGCGCCGATCCCGAAGCCGCCAGCGAGGCCGGCCTGATCCTGATCTGGGGCGCCAACCCGGTGGTGTCCAACCTGCACGGCTGGCGCCACCTGCAGGAGGCGAAGCGGCGCGGCGCCCGCCTGGTGTGCATCGATCCGCGGCGTACCGATACCGCGAAGAAGTGCGACCTGCACCTCGCCCCGCTGCCCGGTACCGACGGCGCGCTCGCGCTCGCGATGATGCAGGTGCTGATCGCCGAGGGCCTGCTCGACCGCGAGTACATCGCCCGCCACACCCTGGGCTTCGACGCGCTCGCCGTACGCGTGCGCGCCTGCACGCCGGAGTGGGCGGCGCCGCTCACCGGCCTCGCGGCCGAGGCCATCCGCAGCCTGGCGATCGAGTACGGGCGCAGCGCGCGCAGCCTGATCCGGCTCAACTACGGCCTCAACCGCTGTGCCGGTGGCGGCATGGCGGTGCGCAACCTGGCCTGCCTGCCCGCGCTCACCGGTGCCTGGCGCCATCCCGGCTGCGGCGCGCTGCTGTCGACCTCGGGCAACTTCCCGGTGGATATGCACGCGCTCGCCCGCCCCGACCTCTATCCCGACGCGAGGCGCTTCCCGCCGCGGGCGCTCAACATGTCCTTCATCGGCGACGTGCTGCTCGACAGCCGCGACCCGCCGGTGCGCGCGATCCACGTCTATAACGCCAACCCGGTCGCAGTCGCGCCCGACAGCCGTCGGGTGCGCGCCGGCTTTGCGCGCGAGGACCTCTTCTGTGTGGTGCACGAGCAGTTTCAGACCGACACCGCCGACTACGCCGACATCCTGCTGCCCGCCACCAGCCAGCTCGAGCACCGTGACCTGCACAAGGCCTACGGCCATCTCTACGTTGTGGACAACCGGCCGGCGATCGCGCCGCTCGGCGAGGCGCGCTCCAACACCGCGGTCTTCCGTGCGCTCGCCCGCCGCCTCGGCTTTGCGGCTGCCGCGCTCTACGAAAGCGACGACGCCATCGCGGCGGCGGCCTTCCGCGCCGACGACCCGCGGGTGGCGGGCCTCGCCGAGGGCCTGCAGGCGCGGGGCTGGGCGCGGCTCGCGCTGCCCGCGGGCCACGCGCCCTTCGCCGACGGTGGCTTCCGCACGCCTTCGGGCAAGTGCGAGTTCTTCTCGGCCGCGCTCGCGCACGAGGGCCTCGACCCTTTGCCGGCCTGGCATCCGCCCGCCGAGTCGGTGCCCAGCAACCCGGCGCTGGGTGCGCGCTATCCGCTCGCGCTGATCACCCCGCCGGCGCGCAACTTCCTCAATTCCACCTTCGCCAACCAGGCGCGCTTTCTCGCCGACGAGGGCGGGCCGAAGCTCGAGATCCACCCCGAGGACGCCGTCGCGCGCGGCGTCGTGGAGGGCATGCGCCTGCGCATCCACAACGACCGCGGTGACTTCATCGCGCGTGCGGTGGTCACCACCGACGTGCGCCCCGGCGTGGTGTGCAGCCCCTCGGTGTGGTGGCCCAAACTGTGCGAAGGCGGCCACAACGCCAACGCGGTCATCGCCGCGCGCCCCACCGACATGGGCGGCGGGCCGACCTTCTACGACTGCCTGGTGGAGGTGGAGCCCGCATGAGCCCGAGTACGACCCTCGACGCGGTGGCGGACATCCTCGCGCGCGCGCAGCGCATCCTCTTCGTCACCGGTGCCGGCATCTCGGTCGATTCGGGCCTTCCCACCTACCGCGGCATCGGCGGCCTCTACCACGACCGCCTCACCGAGGAGGGCCTCACCATCGAGGAGGCCTTGTCGGGCGAGATGATGGCGACCCGGCCCGAGATCGCCTGGCGCTACATCGCCCAGATCGAGGCCAGCTGCCGCGGTGCGAAGCCCAACGCCGCCCACCGCCTGATCGCCGCACTCGAGCAGGAGAAGGCGCTGGTGTGCGTGCTCACCCAGAACGTCGACGGCCTGCACCGCGCCGCCGGTTCGCGCAACGTCATCGAGATCCACGGCACCGTGCATCGCCTGCACTGCATGTCCTGCGGGCAGGGGCGCCGGGTGGAGGACTACGCCGGCCTCTCCATCCCGCCCGAATGCCCGCGTTGCGGCGGCATCCTGCGCCCGGACGTGGTGCTGTTCGGCGAGGCGCTGCCCGAGCTCGCGATCGAGCGCCTGGAGAGCGTGCTGTCGCAGGGCATGGACGCGGTGGTGTCGATCGGCACCACCAGCGTCTTCCCCTACATCGCCGGCCCGGTGCTGTGGGCGGCGCGCGAGGGCACACCCACGGTGGAGATCAACCCCGGCGACACCCAGGTCAGCCAGTTCGTCGACCACCGCCTGCGCATGTGCGCCGCCGAGGCCCTGCCCGAGCTGTGGTGGCGGATGCATCCGGCGGATCCGGCGGAAGACAGGGGCTGGTGAAGGAAACGGGGCCGTTTCCGCCAGGGGCAGGCCCGACCGAGGGTGGAGCGGGCCTCGGAAAGGATCGCGACTCGCGTCGTTCCTACAAGAATCGCGGCGCCCGGGGTGGGGCGTAGGCGCGGCGCAAGCCGCGACCTGACGCTCCTCCAACGCCGCGCTTCCGTTCGGGGCGCCGCGTGGAGGATCTCCCCGCTTACAGCAACACCCGCTCGATCCCTCCGCTGTTCGCCTTCGCCACGTAGTCCGGCAGCCAGTTCTCGCCGAGCAGGTGCCTGGCCAGCTCGACCACGATGTAGTCGGGCTCGATGCCGCCGGCGTCGTCGGCGTAGCGGTGCATGCCCTGCAGGCAGCTCGGACACGAGGTCAGCATCTTGATCTTCGCGTTCGGGTCGCCCTCGCGCAGCTTGGCCGCGCCCTTCTCGATCTCCTCCTGCTTGCGGAAGCGCACCTGGGTGGAGATGTCGGGGCGGGCCACCGCGAGCGTGCCGGATTCGCCGCAGCAGCGGTCGGACAGGTCGACGCGCGTGCCCATCAGCTCGTTGGCCACCTTGATGCCCTGGTACTGCTTCATCGGCGTGTGGCAGGGCTCGTGGTACATGTACTTCACGCCGCCCACGCCCTCGAGTTTCACGCCCTTCTCCATCAGATACTCGTGGATGTCGAGCAGGCGGCAGCCGGGGAAGATCTTCTCGAATTCGTACTTCTGCAGCTGGTCCATGCAGGTGCCGCAGGACACGATGACGGTCTTGATGTCGAGGTAGTTGAGCGTGTTGGCCACGCGGTGGAAGAGCACGCGGTTGTCGGTGGTGATCTTCTGGCCCTTCTCCTCCTCGCCGGCGGCGGTCTGCGGGTAGCCGCAGCACAGGTAGCCCGGCGGCAGCACGGTGTGCGCGCCGACGTGGTAGAGCATGGCCTGGGTGGCCAGCCCGACCTGGCTGAACAGGCGCTCGGAGCCGCAGCCCGGGAAGTAGAACACCGCCTCGGACTCGCCGTTGGCCTTGTGCGGGTCGCGGATCACCGGGATGACCTTGTCGTCCTCGATGTCGAGCAGCGCGCGGCTGGTGCGCTTGGGCAGGTTGCCGGGCATCGGCTTGTTGATGAAGTGGATCACCTGGGCCTTGATCGGGGCCTTGCCGAGCGTGGCCGGGGGCGCCTTCACCTGCGGCTGGACGAGGCCGAACTTCTTGCCCAGCTCGTGGGCGAAGCGCTGCGCCTTGTAGCCCCAGTCGATCATGCCGGTGCGGAAGGCCTTGATCGTGGTCGGGTCCTTGATGGTCAGGAAGGCCATCGCCGCCGCCTTGCCCGGATTGAACGACTTCTTGCCCTGCTTGCGCAGCAGGTTGCGCATCTTGATCGACACGTCGCCGAAGTCGATGTCCACCGGACAGGGCTTCTCGCACTTGTGGCAGATCGTGCAGTGGTCGGCCACGTCCTCGAACTCGGCCCAGTGCGCCAGCGACACGCCGCGCCGGGTCTGTTCCTCGTACAGGAAGGCCTCGATCAGCAGCGAGGTGGAGAGGATCTTGTTGCGCGGGGAATACAGCAGGTTGGCGCGCGGCACGTGCGTGGAACACACCGGCTTGCACTTGCCGCAGCGCAGGCAGTCCTTGATGTCGTGGGCGATCTCGCCGACATCGGTCTGCTCCATGATCAGCGACTCGTGGCCCATCAGGTTGAAGCTGGGGGTGTAGGCGTTGTCGAGGTTGCCGCGGATCGGCCCCTTGCGCATCAGCTTGCCGCGGTTGAAGCGGCCTTCGGGGTCGACCTTTTCCTTGTAGCTCCAGAAGTTCGCCATCTCGTCGTCGGTGAGATAGTCGAGCTTGGTGATACCGATGCCGTGCTCGCCGGAGATGACCCCGTCCAGGCTGCGTGCCAGCGCCATGATGCGGTCGACCGCGCGGTTGGCGGTCTGCAGCATCTCGTAGTGGTCGGAGTTGACCGGCAGGTTGGTGTGCACGTTGCCGTCGCCGGCGTGCATGTGCAGGGCGACGAAGACGCGGCCGCGCAGCACCTCGCGGTGGATCTCGGCGATGCGGGCGAGGATGGGGGCGAACAGGGCCCCGTCGAAGGTCTGCTCGAGCAGCGGGCGCAGCTCCTCCTTCCACGACACGCGGATCGAGTAGTCCTGCAGGCGATGGAACAGGGTCGGGCTGGCGGCGCGGTTGGAGAGCTCGCCGGCCTGGACGCCATAGGCGGCGAACTGCGGCTCGGCCTCGGCGAGCGCGAGGTCGAGCTTGTCCAGCAGCCACTGCCAGCGCCGGCGCACGCCGGCGACCTGCTCGAGGGCCTGGGCGCGGTGGTCGGAGACCAGCGCCTCGCGGTCGAGGCCCTCGTCCTTGATCTCGAGCGGCAGCTCGCCCTGCAGGAACTCGGCGAGGCGGTCGCAGAGCGCGATCTTGTTCTGCAGCGAGAGCTCGATGTTGATGCGCTCGATGCCGTCGCAGTACTCGCCCATGCGCGGCAGCGGGATGACCACGTCCTCGTTGATCTTGAAGGCGTTGGTGTGGCGCGAGATCGCCGCGGTGCGACTGCGCTCCAGCCAGAAGCGCTTGCGCTGCTCGGGGCTGACCGCGATGAAGCCCTCCGAACCGCGCGCGTTGGTCATGCGCACGACCTCGGAGGCGGCCTTCATCACCGCGTCCTCGTCGTGGCCGACGATGTCGCCGATCAGCACCATCTTGGGGCGGCCGTGGCGACGCGCCTTGGTGGCGTAGCCGACCGCCTTGACGTAGCGCTCGTCGAGGTGCTCGAGGCCGGCGAGCTGCACGCCCGCGGCGTGGCCGGCGCCGCCCGGCTTGAAGAAATCGGTGATCTCGACGATCGCCGGCACCGCCTCGCGCACCTGGCCGAAGAACTCCAGGCACACCGTGCGGGTGACCGGCGGCATCTTGTGCAGCACCCAGCGTGCGGCCACGATGAGGCCGTCGGTGCCTTCCTTCTGCACGCCCGGCACGCCGCCGAGGAACTTGTCGGTGACGTCCTTGCCGAGGCCGACCTTGCGGCAGGCGGCGCCCGGCATGGCGAGGATCTCCTCGCCAAGCGCGGCGTTGGTCAGCCCGTCGAAGCGGCGCAGGCGGAAGCGGACGGTCTCCTGCTCGTGGATCTTGCCGAAGTTGTGGTCGAGGCGCTCGACCTCGAGCCAGTTGCCGTCGGGCGTGACCATCTTCCACCACGCCAGGTTGTCGAGCGCGGTGCCCCACAGCACGGCCTTCTTGCCGCCGGCGTTCATGGCGATGTTGCCGCCGATGCAGGAGGCGCTCGCCGAGGTCGGGTCGACCGCGAACACGCGGCCGGCGAGCGCCGCCGCCTCGGAGACGCGCTCGGTGACCACGCCGGCGCCGGTGCGGATGGTGGGGTAGGGCTCGGCCATCGCGCCGTCGATGCCCGGCAGCACGGTGGGCTCGACCGCGCTCATGGCGAGCAGCTTCTCGGTGTTGATGACGACCGAGCTGGCATCGAGCGGCACCGCGCCACCGGTGTAGCCCGTGCCGCCGCCGCGCGGGATGATGGTCAGGCCGAGCGCGATGCACTCGCGCACCAGCGGCGCCATCTCCTCCTCCGTGTCGGGGTAGAGCACCACGAAGGGATACTCGACCCGCCAGTCGGTGGCGTCGGTGACGTGGGAGACGCGGGCGTGACCGTCGAAGCAGATGTTGTCGCGCCGGGTGTGCCTGGCCAGCGCCTTGAGCACCGCCTTGCGGCGGCGCGCGGTGTCGTCGAACCAGCGCTCGAAGTTGGACACCGCCTCGCGCGCACGCGCCACCAGCAGGGTGACGTGGTCGTTGCCCTGGCGGCGTTTGTCGATCTCGTTGAGGCGGTGGTCGAGCGCGCCGATCAGCGCGTCGCGGCGCTCGCGCGAGGTGAGGAGGTCGTCCTCGAGGTAGGGGTTGCGGCGCACCACCCAGATGTCGCCGAGGACCTCGTAGAGCATCCGCGCCGAGCGGCCGGTGACGCGTTCGGTGCGGAGCTGGTCGAGCACCGCCCAGGCCTCGGCCCCGAGCAGCCGGATGACGATCTCGCGGTCGGAAAACGAGGTGTAGTTGTACGGAATCTCGCGCAGGCGTTGGCTCATTGGACTACCCGGAAGCGGCTGCAGGGAAGCGGTCCATTCTAGCGAACCGCAGTGCACCATGCAGCAAAAATCAAGACCTTAAGGCCAGCAGGGATTCGGCCTCCGTCGCCTGGTGCGGCGAGCTTCAGCGCGCGGCGGTGAGCGCGATCTCGATCCGCCAGCCCGGGTCGGCGAGCCCGGCGACCTGGACGCAGGCGCGTGCCGGGGCGCTGCCGGGCGGAACCCAGGCATCCCACACCGCGTTCATGCCGGCGTAGTCGGCCATGTCGACGAGGTAGATGGTGGCCATCACGATGCGCGCGGGGTCGCTGCCGAGCTTGGCGAGCTGGCGGCCGACGGACTCCAGCACCTCGCGTGTCTGGGCTTCGATCGATCCGGCGCTGCTCGCGGGGACCTCGACCAGGTGCAGGACGCCGGCGTGGATGACGGCGTCGGCATAGCGGGCGGTGACGCCGTGGCGTTCGATGGCGGACATGGGGGGGCTCCGTTGCGAGGGCAGGGGGCGAGTATAGGCGAGGGCGGCGGCGCGGCGCGGGTCGGCGTGCGCGGCGGGCTCAGGCGCCGGCGGACGGCAATGCCCAGGCGATCGCCGCGTAGCGCAGGCCCTTTCCGAGCGCCATCCACGCCAGGCAGGCGAAGGCGTTCAGGCGCAGCGCACCCGCGGCAGCGCACAGCGCGTCGCCGATCAGCGGCACCCAGGACAGCAGCAGGGCGAGGCTGCCCCAGCGCAGCAGCGTGCGTGCATGCGCGCCGGATTCCTTGCGGGGCAGCAGGCGGCCGAGCGCGTAGGTGCTCATGCCGCCCGCGGTGTTGGCCGCGGTGGCGACGAGCAGCGCTGCCGGCGTCAGTTCCGGGCGCAGCGCCAGCAGCGCGGCGAATACCGCTTCGGAGCCGCCCGGCAGCAGGGTCGCGGCCAGAAAGGCGGACGCGGCGAGGCCCGCGAGGAGCGTGGAGTCCTCGTTCAGCATCGGTGCGGGCGCCGGCGGGGAGCCGCATGCGTCTCGGTGGCAATGCGATGCGCATTGACGCCGATGTATGTCATATGCAAAATCGTGTTACGCATTTTGCGTAGAACCGGACGAGGAGACAAGATCATGAAGCGAATTCTCGGCGCCACCGGCGTCGTTCTCGTGCTCGCGGCGCTGACCCCCGCGCAGGCATGGGCCAATCCCCAGCACGAACGCATGAAGCGTTGCAATGCCGAAGCGAAGACGCAGGCGCTCGGGGGCGATGCGCGCAAGGCCTTCATGAGCACCTGCCTGAGCGGCAAGCACGAGGCTGCCGCTGCGAGTGCTCCGGGTGCCGCGCCTGCTCTCGCCTCCGGCAGCGTGGCCGGCGTCCCGGCTGCAGCGCCCGTTGCGGCACCGGCTATGGTGCCGGCAGCGGCCCCGGCCGTCGCACCGGCGGCCGCGGCGACGGCCGCGAGCGCGGCCGGTGCAGCCGCACCTGCGCTTGCGGTCGCGCCGACAGCGGGCTCCGCACAGAAGGTCTCGAGCGAGGACATGGCAAGGCAGAAGGCCTGCAATCGTGCGGCTACCGAGCAGTCGCTGCGCGGGGCCAAGCGCAAGGCCTTCATCGGCGAATGCATGAGCGGCTGATCCGGTCGTTTCCATGCGGGCGTGCCGCGCGGGCGGGCGCCTGTGTCCCCCGCGCACGCCCTTCTCCCGCGCGCGGGGCTCAGACGATGTCGAAGAACACCAGGTCGCGCTCGAGCTCGGTCGTCGAGAAGCCGCAGCCGAGCCGGCCGGGACCGTCGAGCAGCATCTGCTCCTGTCTCACGAAGCACTCCGGCTTGCCCTCGATGGCGACGAAGCTGCCGTTGGTGCTCTGATCGAACAGCACGAAGCCCTCGGGGCGGCGCTCGATGCGCGCATGCTGACGCGAGGCGCGCGGATCCATGATCGTGACGTCGTTGGCCAGCTCGCGGCCGAGCAGCAGCACCGGGCGCAACTCCTCCACGAACAGGACTTCCTGCTGGTGGCGCAGGCGCAGCCGGCTCGACAGCCGCGCTGCGCCGGGAACCGAGGTGACCAGACCGCTGCGCTGTCCGATCGCATGCACCGGGATGCCGACCCGCGTCCACACCGGACCGCTCAGCGGCTGCGAGCCGACCTGTTGCCGTGCGGCACCGCCGAGCACCATCACCGCGGTGCCGGAGATCAGCGCCTGCCCGCTCTCGGCCAGATGGGCGAGCTGGCGGGCCACCGCTGGACCCTCTCCGGCGGGCTCCTCGCCATCGTTGTCCAGGACCCCATAGTGCACGCCGATGCGTACCGTCTGCTTGCTGCCGAGCAGGGGTGGAAGGCCGTGTATGCGGTCGAGTGCCTCGCTCGCCGCGTGCACCGCCGCGTCGCTGCGTTCGAATCCGGCGATGGTCTGCTCCGCGCCGCCGAGCAGGACCTGGCCGCCCTGCATCACGATCGCACGCTCGATCCGCCGCGCGTGACGCTCGGCGGCATGGCGCGCCTCGTCCGCACCGAGGCGTTCGGCGAGCACCGCATCCACCGGATGGAGCGCGACCAGCACGCAGAGGTTCTTTCGCTCGGGCATCGCAGGGTTTTCCGTGTCAGATCTGGCGGCTGGCGTGGCCGGCCCGGAACAGGATCATGGGGATGTCGCACCGGATCCGCAAGGCGCCGGCGTCGGCATCCGAATCAGGCGCGGTCGCGCCTCCCTCAGGCGCATTCGCGTTCTTCCTGGTCGCCCGCGCGGAACAGCTTCACGCTGGCGCCGAGCGTACGGTCGGGCAGCTCGGGCGGATCGAAGGCGGTGTCGCCTTCTTCGACCACGGTGTGCTGCGTGAGGCCGACGAAGTCGAACAGGCGCGCGTCGGACAGGTGCGAGGGCACCACGTTCTTCAGCGAAGTGGCGAGCGATTCGATGCGGCCCGGGTAGTCGCGCGCCCAGCCCTGCAGCATGTTCTTGATCAGCTTGCGCTGGGCGTTTTCCTGCGAGCCGCACAGATTGCACGGGATGATGGGGAAGTCCATCGTGCGCGCGAAGCGTGCGATGTCGGCCTCGGTGCAGTAGGCGAGCGGGCGGATCACCACGTGCTTGCCGTCGTCGCTGACCAGCTTGGGCGGCATGGCCTTGATCTTGCCGCCGAAGAACATGTTGAGGAACAGGGTCTCGAGCATGTCGTCGCGGTGGTGGCCGAGCGCGATGCGGGTGGCGCCGATCTCCGTGGCGGTGCGGTAGATGATGCCGCGGCGCAGACGCGAACACAGCGAGCAGGTGGTCTTGCCCTCGGGAATCTTGTCCTTGACGATCGAGTAGGTGTCCTCGGTGACGATGCGATACTCGACACCGATCGACTCGAAGTAGGCCGGCAGCACGTGGTCGGGGAAGCCGGGCTGCTTCTGATCGAGGTTCATCGCCACGATGCGGAAGTCGACCGGGGCGCGTTCGCGCAGCGCGAGCAGGCAGGACAGCAGGGTGTAGGAGTCCTTGCCGCCGGAGACGCACACCATCACGGTGTCGCCGTCGCCGATCATGTTGTAGTCGCCGATGGCCTCGCCGACGCCACGCTCGAGCTTCTTCTTCAGGCGCAGGAAGGTGTTGGAGAAGCGGGCGTCTCCGCCGGCCTCGGTGGTGGGGAGGGCGGCGGCGGGGGCGGAGGCTGCGGTCACGGTCGATGCTCGTCGGGAAAATCAGGTGCGAATTATCCCAGAAACCGGCGCGGAAACGACCCTTGGCTACAGATGCGCGCTGCGCCCGCCATCGACTGCGAGGATCTGGCCGGTGATGTAGGGTGCGTCGAACATCAGGAAGGCGACCGTGCGCGCGATGTCGTCCGGACTGCCGACGCGGCCGAGCAAGGTGTGGGCGACGATGCGCTCGCGCTCGGCGGGCGGGAACTGGTCGTCCTCCGGCCATTCGATCGGGCCGGGCGAGACGCCGTTGACCCGCACCGCGGGGGCGAGCTCGATCGCGAACGAACGCGTCAGCGCCGCCAGTCCCGCCTTCGCCGCGCAATACACCGGGTAGCCGGCGAGCGGGCGCTGGGCGTGGATGTCGACAATATTGACGATCGCGCCGCGCGCCTCGCGCAGGGCGGGCGCGAGCGCCTGGGTGAGGAAGAGCGGGCCCATCAGGTTGGAGCCCATGAGCTCGTCCCAGGCCGCGCGGTCCACGCTGCCGAGCGGAGTGGGGAAGAAGCTGGAGGCGTTGTTCACCAGGCCGTCGAGGCGATTGCCGCGCGCCAGCACCGCTGCGGCGATCTCCGCGGCGGCGCCGAAGCGCGCGAGGTCGCCGCCCACGGTAAAGGCGGAATCGGCGCGCAGGGCGCACAGTTCGGCAGCGAGCGCTTCGGCCTCGCCCGCGCTGTGGCGGTAGTGCAGGGCGAGGCGGGCGCCTCCGGCGTGCAGCCGGCGTGCGATCGCCGCGCCGACGCGGCGCGCGGCGCCGGTGACCAGGATCAGCGGTGCCGCGGTGGATTCGGGTTCGGGAGGAGACGTGCGCATCGGATTCACCGTGAGGCCCGGAGCTGGCCGGGCGGCTGGGCGGGCGTGCCGCTACAATCGCGGCCTCGCCCTCCTGTCCTGCAGAACGATCATGTCTTCATTGCCCCAGCCTTCCGCCGATGCGCTCGCCCAGAGCGCCCGCCTGCTCGAACACATCGAGGCCGAGCTGGCCGCGGCCGCTGGCTGGATCCCGTTCGCGCGCTACATGGAGCTCGCGCTCTACGCGCCGGGGCTGGGGTATTACAGCGGTGGCGCGCGAAAGTTCGGCCCCGGCGGCGATTTCATCACCGCGCCCGAGCTTACCCCGCTTTTCGGCCAGGCGCTCGCCGCCCAGGTCGAGCAGGTGATGCGCGCGAGCGCGCCCGCGCTGATCGAGGTCGGCGCCGGTACCGGCCTGCTCGCCGCCGACCTGCTGCTCGAGCTCGAACGCCGCGGCTGCCTGCCCGAGCGCTACGGCATCCTCGAGCTCTCGGGCGAATTGCGCGAACGCCAGTTCGACACCCTGGCCGCCAAGGTTCCTCACCTGGCGGCGCGCGTGCAGTGGCTGGACGCGCTGCCGGAGCGCTTCTCCGGTGCAGTGGTGGCCAACGAGGTGCTCGACGTGATGCCGGTGCATCTGCTGGTGTCGCGCGCCGAGGGGCTCTTCGAGCGCGGCGTCGCCATCGCCACCGATGCCGCGGGGATACGCCGGCTGTGCTGGGCGGACGTGCCGGCGGCGGGCGCGGTGGCGGAAGGAGCGCGGGCGCTCGCCCTGCCGGTGCCGCAGAGCGGGGAATACGTCACCGAGCTGAACCTCGCCGGCAAGGCCTGGGTGGCGGCCTGGGCCGAGCGCCTGCACGCGGGCGCCCTGCTGCTGATCGACTACGGCTATCCGCGCGCCGAGTACTACCTGCCCTCGCGTTCGGGCGGCACCCTGCTGTGCTACTACCGCCACCATGCCCACGGCGACCCTTTCCTGTGGCCGGGGCTCAACGACATCACCGCCTTCGTGGACTTCACCGCGGTGGCCGAGGCCGGCTTCGAGGCCGGGCTGGACGTGCAGGGCTACACCACGCAGGCGCAGTTCCTCTTCAACTGCGGCGTGCTGGAATGCCTGGAGCGGCGCGGCGCCCGCGAGAGCGCGGACTACATCCGCGCCGCGCGCGCGGTGCAGCGCCTGACCGCGCCGCAGGAGATGGGGGAGCTCTTCAAGGTGATCGCGCTGTCGCGCGCGATCGACGGACCGCTGCTCGGCTTCGCGCGCGGCGATCGCACGCACGCGCTCTGAGGCGGCCCGGCGTCGGCTACAGCGCGCGCTCGGCCAGCCAGTCGGCGATCCGCATCGCGGCGATCTCCCAGTCGTGCTCGAGCATCATGCCGTGGCCCATGCCGGGGAGGATCTCGGCCTGGCGACCGTAGGTCATGGCGGTCATGTGCACCTGGTCGGGCGGGATCAGGGCGTCGTGCTCGGCGCCGAGGATCTGCATCGGCACGCGGTGCATGCGCGCCGGCTGCGGCAGGTTGAACAGCGACATGTCCCAGATCGCGCGGTGCGACTCGGGCTGGCTCAGGCGGTAGTAGCGTTGCAGGTCGTCGGCCGCCACCGGCTGATGGAAGAGCGCCTCGCGCAGGCTGTCGATGTCCACGTCGTTGCCCGACATGATGCGGTTGAGGTCGGAGAGCAGGTGCGGGCGCTTGAAGATCAGGCCGAAGGCCGAGCCCATCAGGCCTTGCGGCGGGACGGCGGACATCAGCACCGCGGCGGGCGCGTCGTGTTGCTCGAGATACTTCTGCACCACCATCCCGCCCATCGAGTGGCCGACCAGCACCGGCGGCGCAGGCAGGCGGGCGGCGACTTCGGCGACGTCGCGCACGTAGTCGTCGATCGAGTAGGAGTCGAGGTGCTCGCGCTGGCGGCTGCGGCCATGGCCGGAGAGCGAGACGGCATAGGCCTGCCAGCCGCGGCGGGCGAACCAGGGCAGGAAGTGCTCGTCCCAGCACCATGCCGAAACGTAGGCGCCGTGGATGAAGAGCAGGGGGTGTTCATGGGTGGCGCGCTCGGGTGCGTGACACAGCACCTCGAGTTCGCCGAAGCGGGTTGCGTTCATGCGGGGTCCTTGTCCAGGGCCTTCACGGCCGCCACGCGGGCGGTGTGCAAGGCCTGAGGAATCAGCGATTTGTCGCTGCACTCGGTTGCGATTCTACCGGCATCGACGGCGCGCACGGCCTGCAGCGCGGCCTGCCAGCGTGACAAGGGTCTCCATTCCGACGCGTTTTCCGCGCCGCCGCCGCGGCCGGCGTGGTCGCAGGCGGCCGCCTGCAGCATCAGGAGGAAGCGCTGCGGACGGCGCAGGCCGTCGCAGCGTTCGATCAGCTTGACGATGGTTTCGGCGCGCAGCTCGTGCGCGCGCGCCAGGATGCCGTGCTCGCGCGCCACCATCTCGGCGAGGTCGCGGCAGTCGGCGGGGGCCTTCAGGCGTTCCGACACCTCGCGCGCGCGGCGCGCGCTCGCGGCCTCGTGGCCGTAATGGTGCGGCAGCAGGTGGGCGGGCGTGTCGCCCTTGCCGAGGTCGTGCAGCAGGCAGGCCCAGCGCACCGCGAGCGGCTCGTCCGCGGCGGCGGCGTGGTCGAGCACCATCAGCACGTGCTCGCCGGTGTCGATCTCGGGGTGGTACTTCTCCGGCTGCGGGATCCCGAACAGGCGGTCGAGCTCGGGCAGCAGGCGTGCGAGTGCGCCGCAGGCACGCAGCACGCGGATCATGCGCGAGGGGCGCGCCTCCATGAGCCCGCGCGCGAGTTCCTGCCAGACGCGCTCGGCGACCAGATGGTCGACCTCGCCGGCCACGACCATCGCGCGCATCAGTTCCAGGGTCTCGGGTGCCAGCTCGAAGTCGGTGAAGCGCGCGGAGAAGCGCGCCACGCGCAGGATGCGCAGCGGATCCTCGGCGAAGGCGGGCGACACATGGCGGAAGACGCGCGCGGCGAGGTCGCGCCGGCCACCGCAGGGGTCGATCAGGCGGCCGTCCTCGGCGCGCGCGATCGCGTTGATGGTGAGGTCGCGGCGCAGCAGGTCCTCTTCGAGCGTGACCTCGGGCGAGGCGTGGCAGACGAAGCCGGTGTAGCCGTGGCCCGACTTGCGCTCGGTGCGCGCGAGCGCATATTCCTCGTTGGTGTGCGGATGCAGGAAGACCGGAAAATCGCGGCCGACCGGGCGGAAGCCGCGCGCGAGCATCTCCTCGGGCGTGCTGCCGACCACCACCCAGTCGCGATCCTTCACCGGCAGGCCGAGCAGGGCGTCGCGCACCGCTCCGCCCACGACATAGGCCTGCATCAGCCGTAGAGGTCCTCTTCCGGGATCGACTCGGTCTCGGCGCGTGCCGCCGTCGCCCACTCCTGCATGTGCGGGTTGGCGAGCAGGGTGGCGAGGTACTCGCCGGCCGCGCCCGCGGGCTTCACCGCGTAGGTCTGGAAGCGGAAGGCCACCGGCGCGAAGGCCGCGTCGGCGAGGCTGAAGCGGCCGAAGAGGTAGGGGCCCACGGCGCCGAAGCGCGCGCGGCAGTCGTTCCAGATCGCCACGATGCGCGCGATGTCGGCATCGACCTCGGGGCTGTGGCCGAAACCGGTGTAGTCCTTGCGCACGTTCATCGGCATGCCGCTGCGCAGGTTCTGGAAGCCGGAGTGCATCTCGGCGGCGACCGAGCGCGCCAGCGCGCGTGCGACCGGGTCGGCGGGCAGCAGACCGGGGCGCTTCTCGGCGAGGTATTCGCCGATCGCGAGCGAGTCCCACACCACCACGCCGTGGTCGTTCAGGCAGGGTACCTTGCCCGAGGGCGAGTGCGACAGGATGCGCTCGCGGCTGCCGGGGATGAACAGGGAGATGTGAATCTCCTCGAAGGTGAAGCCGCCCTCGCGCGCAGCCAGCCAGGCGCGCAGGGACCAGGAGGAATAGTTCTTGTTGCCGATGATCAGCTTCATCGCGGACTCCGTAGAGAGTTGCTCTTCAGCGCCGCGCGTGGCGGCGGAAGGGGTAGTAACGGGCTCGCGGCGCCGCCTGGCCGAGCCAGGCCGGGGCCACGGTCTCGAGCGCGGTAGGCACCATGCCGAAGGGTTGCGGGGTGCCGCTGGCGACGTTGTCGACCTTCATCGAGCGCACGTTGTCGCGGCTCATCAGGGGCTGGGGGGCGAGCTCCATGAGGCGCGCCTGCCACATCGCGAGCTTCTCGGACAGCGGATAGATCGGGCGCGGCTTGCCCACGAGCGCGGAGACGTACTCGACGAGCTGGCGCAGCGTGTAGACGGTTGGTCCGGCGAGCTGGAAGGTCTGCCCGCCTGCATCGTCGCGCGTCAGGCTCTGCCACACCGCCTCGGCGACGTCCTCGACATAGACCGGCTGGAAGCGCGCGGTGGCGCCGGCGAGCGGCAGCACCGGGAACATGCGCGCGAGGTCGGCGAAGAGGTTGAGGAAGCTGTCGCCGCGGCCGAACACCACCGAAGGCTGCAGGATGGTCCACGCGATCTCGGGCGAGCCGGTGCGGATCGCGGTCTCGCCGGCCGCCTTCGAGCGCTGGTATTCCGACGGGCCGTCGGAATAGGCGCCGAGGGCGCTGATGTGCACGAGGCGGGGCACGCCCGCCGTGCGACAGGCGGCGACGATCTTCTGCGGCAGCTCGACGTGGGCGCGCGCGAAGTCGGGGCCGAAGGGCCTGCCCGGGCGCGAATGCAGGACGCCGACGGTGTTCACCACGGCGTCGGCGCCCTCGAACAGGCGCGCAAGCAGGGCGACGTCATGCACGTTGCCCTCCACCACCTCGACGTTGGGTAGCAGCAGAACATGGCCGGCGCGGCTGCGGCGGCGGGTGGGAATGAGGACCTTGACGCCTTCCTTGCAGAGACGATTGGCGATGGCGCTGCCGATAAAGCCGGAGCCGCCGACGATGACGACGCGTTTCGGGTTCATGTTTCGACTGGACCGTGCTGTTGCTGTGGATGGAATGGGATGGCGCACGCGGAAGCTTACTCGCTGGCAGCCCCGGGCGCGATCGTGCCGAGTCGCGCCTTGAGCGATTGCGGCCGTTTTTCGAGCATCGCCGCGTAGATCACCGCGTTGGCGAGCACCTTCTTGACGTAGTCGCGGGTCTCGTCGAACGGGATCGTCTCGGTATAGATCGCGCCCTCGAGCGCCGCCGCGTCGCGCCAGCGCCGCGCCCGGCCGGGGCCGGCGTTGTAGCCGGCGCTGGCGAGCACGGGGTGGGCGTCGAGCCCCTCCAGGATGAGACGCATGTAGCTGGTGCCCAGAAGCACGTTGGTCTCGGGGTCGGTGAGCAGGCGCTGGTTGTAGCCGGCGAGGCCGATCCGATCCGCCACCCACTTGCCGGTGGCGGGCATCACCTGCATGAGGCCCTGGGCGCCGACGCTGGAGCGTGCCGGAACCACGAAGCGGCTCTCCTGGCGCATGAGGCCGTACACCCAGCCGAGGTCGAGCCCCTGCGCGCGCACCTGCGGCTCGATGAGGTCGCGATAGGGGGTCAGGAAGCGCAGCTCGAAGTTGCTGCGCGGGTTGGCCAGCTCGGCGGTATTGATCGCGCGGTCGTAGAGCTCGTTGCGCAGCGCAAGGTGGGCGGCGGCGAGGCGGAACTGCTCGTCGCGTTCGCGCACGCCCCAGACCCATTCGCGCAGCGCCTCGGTGCGCAGCTCCAGCCGGTAGAGCGCGAGTGCGCGCTGCAGGCCGGGGTCGCGCTCGGCCTCCTCGAGCTTGGCGCGCGGTAGCGGCGCGGTGGCGGGGGGCGGCGGGAAGGCCTCGCCGAGCTCCTCGCGCGCGAGCATGCCGTAGAAGTGCGGCTCGCCGGCGATACGCACGTAGAGCGACTCGGCGGCGTCGCGGCGCCCGGCCGCGGCGTGTGCGCGGCCCAGCCAGTAGATCCAGTCGGCAGCTTCGCGTTCGTCGGCAGGCATGGCTTCGATCGCCTCGCGCACCGCGTGCCAGTCGCCGATGCGCAGCGCCGCACGCACCCGCCACGCACGTTGCTGGGCGGTGGTCTCGATGTCGCCGGCGGCGGCGTAGAGCGCGCTCGCCTCGGGCAGGCGGTCGAGCGCGGCGTGCATGCCGAGCGCCAGATGGGCGTAGTTGCGTTCGGCCGCGCCGAGGCGGTCCTGGATGCGCAGCAGGCGCAGGCGCGCGGCGGAGACGTCCTCGCGCGCCAGGCGCACCAGTGCGGCGAGCGCGAGCTCGCGGCCGGCGCGGCTCACGGCGAAGTTGGGCTGCAGCCGATCCAGCCAGGGTGCGGGCGAGCGGATCGCCTGCGCCAGGTCGGCGTGGGCCGGGGCGTTGCCGGCGGGCAGCAGCGACAGGCTGGCGAGCGCAGCCTCGGGCTTGCGGGTGTCGATCTGTCGGCGGATGCGCCACCACACGCGTTCTTCGTCCACCGCGCCGGAGTCGACCGCCGCGCGCAGCGGCGTGTCGCAGGTCGGATCGGCGTCGGCGAGGGTGTCCCATTCGCGTGCGAGCTCGGCGAAGACGCTGCGCTCGCCGGTCAGCACGCGCGCGCTCCAGGCGTTGCAGCGCAATTCGGCGTCGGGGCTGCGCAGGTCCGCGTACACCGCGAGGAAGCCGCTCCAGTCGCCGTCCCTGGCGAGGCGGCGCAGCCAGTCGGCGCGCAGGCGTTCGGCGAGGTTGGAGCCGGCTTCCTCGGCGAGGAAGGCTTGCAGGGCTGCGATGGGCACGGGCTCTTCGGCACGCGCGAGGCGGTTGATCAGCAGCCAGTAGCGCGGATAGGCGTCGAGGGGGTGGGCCTCGCGCACGGCTGCGAGGCGTTCGAGCGTGCTGCGGTCGCCCTTGCGCAGGGCCTCGCGAGCGGCGACGATACGCCCGTCCCCGGATTCGCCGCCAATCTGCGCGAACGCGCCGGCGGGGGCGAGGAACGTCGCGGCCGTGAGCGCCGCAACCAGTGCCTTCTTCATGCCAGGTGATGCCTCCGTTTGACCGCCAACCATACCATATCGAAGATGAGTTTCGCCCCCTTGTCCCATGATCCCGGCGCGCGTCGCCAGCGCATGCGCGAACATGCGCTGGCGTTGCGCGAGCGCCTGCCTGCCGAGCGTCGCGAGCGCCTCGCCGCGGCAATCGGCGAGCATCTCGACGACCTGGTCGGACGCTTGCAGCCACGCCGGCTCGCCTTCTGCTGGCCCTACCGCGCCGAGCCCGACCTGCGCCCGTGGGTGCAGGCCTGGCGTGCGGCCGCGCCCGGGCGGGTGGCGGCCTTGCCGGTGGTGCTCGAGCGCCATGCGCCGATGATGTTCCGCGCGTGGACGCCGGGCGTGCCGATGCCGCTCGACCGCCATGGCATCCCCCACCCGGCGGACGGCGAGGCGGTCGAGCCCGAGCTGGTGCTGATCCCCCTCAATGCCTTCGACGAACGCGGCTACCGCCTCGGCTACGGAGGGGGCTACTTCGACCGCACGCTGGCGGTGCTGCGCACCGTGGCGGTGGGCGTGGGCTTCGAGGTCGGGCGCGTGCCCGACACGCTGCCGCAGGAGTTCGATCGCCCGATGGACTGGCTGGTGACCGAGGCGGGGGTGGCGAAGCCGCGCGCCTGAGCGGCGGCTGCAACCCTGCACGGCCTGCCTGCGGGGCTCAGCTCCCGGACAGGAACATGCGGTAGGCGGGGTTGTCGGTCTCGGCCACGTAGTCGTAGCCGAGCCGCTGCAGGAAGGCGTCGAAGGCGTCCTTGTCGGCCGGCGGCACCTGCATGCCGACCAGCACGCGGCCGAAGTCGGAGCCGTGGTTGCGGTAGTGGAACAGCGAGATGTTCCAGTCCGAGCGCAGGTTGGAGAGGAAATTCATCAGCGCGCCCGGGCGCTCGGGGAAGACGAAGCGGTAGACCACCTCGTTTTCCACCTGTGGCGCGCGTCCGCCCACCATGTAGCGCACGTGCGACTTGGCCATCTCGTCGTCGGTGAGGTCGAGCGCAGGCAGCTCGTGGCGCTCGAGCATCTCCACCAGGCGTCCGACCTCGCTGCGGTTGTGCACGGTGACGCCGACGAAGATGTGGGCGCGCTCGGCGTCGGCGTAGCGGTAGTTGAACTCGGTGATGTTGCGGTTGCCGAGCACGCTGATGAACTTGCGGAAGGAGCCCGGCTTCTCGGGGATGGTCACCGCGAGCACGGCCTCGCGCTGCTCGCCGAGCTCGGCGCGCTCGGCGACGAAGCGCAGGCGGTCGAAGTTCATGTTGGCCCCCGAGGCCACCGCCACCAGGCTCTTGTCGCGCAGCTTGTTGCGGCGGGCGTACTCCTTGGCGCCGGCGACGGCGAGCGCGCCGGCGGGCTCGAGGATGGAGCGGGTGTCCTCGAAGACGTCCTTGATCGCGGCGCAGATGGCGTCGTTGTCGACCACGATCATCTCGTCCACATACTGCTGGCACAGGCGGAAGGTCTCGGCACCGACCTCCTTGACGGCGGCGCCGTCGGCGAAGATGCCGACCTGCTCGAGCGCGATGCGCTTGCCCGCGGCGAGCGAGCGCGTCATCGCGTCGGCGTCCACCGCCTCGACGCCGATGATCTTCGTCTCCGGGCGCAGGCGCTTGATGTAGGCCGCCACGCCGGCGATCAGCCCGCCGCCGCCGACACAGCAGAACACCGCGTGGATCGGCTTCGGGTGCGCGCGCAGGATCTCCAGGCCCACCGTGCCCTGGCCTGCGATCACGTCGGGGTCGTCGAAGGGGTGGACGAAGGTGAGTTTCTCGCTCTTCTCGAGCTCGAGCGCGTGCGTGTAGGCGTCGGAATAGGATTCGCCTGCGAGCACGACCTCGCCGCCGCGCGCCTTGACCGCGTCGATCTTGATCTGCGGCGTGGTGCTCGGCATCACGATCACCGCGCGCACGCCCAGTCTGGCCGCCGACAGCGCCACGCCCTGGGCGTGGTTGCCCGCCGAGGCGCAGATCACGCCGCGCTTCAAGGCCTGCGGCGACAGGTTCGCCATCTTGTTGTAGGCGCCGCGGATCTTGAAGCTGAACACCGGCTGCATGTCCTCGCGCTTGAAGTAGATGCGGTTGTGCGTGCGCGCCGACAGGTTGGTGGCGAGGTCGAGCGGTGTCTCGACGGCGACGTCGTACACCTGCGCGTTGAGGATGCGTTCCAGGTAATCGGGAGTGGAGCTCATGGCCGGCCAGTAGGCTGCTGCAAAGCGATCGAGCGTAACAGCCGGCGGCGCCGTGCCGCAAGTGCGGGTGGCTCAGTCGGCGCGGTAGGCCTCTTCGGCGTGCAGCGCGCGCGCCTGGCGGTCGATGAATTCCTGGGTGGAGTCGATGCCGCGCAGCTTGAGGATGGTCGAGCGCACTGCGGCCTCGAGCAGCACCGCGAGGTTGCGTCCCGCGGCCACCGGCAGCACGACGCGGGCGACCTTCACGCCGAGGATGTCCTGCGTCTCCTGCTGCAGCGGCAGCCGGCAGGGGTCGTCGGGACCGGGTTGGCGGCGGTCGAGGTGGCAGATCAGGCGCAGGCGCATCTTCCGCCGGCACGCGGTCTCGCCGAAGATGGTGCGGATGTTGATCAGGCCGAGGCCGCGCACTTCGATGAAATCCTGCAGCATCTCGGGGCAGCGGCCCTCGAGCACCGTGGGCGCGATGCGCGACAGCTCGACCACGTCGTCGGCGACGAGGCCGTGGCCGCGCGAGATCAGCTCGAGGCCGAGCTCGGATTTGCCCGCGCCGGAATCGCCGGTGATCATCACGCCGAGCCCGAGCACGTCCATGAACACGCCGTGCAGCGAGACCTTCTCGGCGAGCTCGCGCGACAGGTAGAGGCGGAGCTGGTCGATCACGCTCGCCGAGGGGTGGCGCGCGGTGAACAGCGCGACGTCGTGCGCCTCGCAGATGCCGTGGAGGATGTTGGGGATCTCGCAGCCGTCGGCGACGATGATCGCGGGGGGGTGCGCCGAGAGGATCTCGTTGAGGTGGTGGGCGACCTTCTCGTTCGCCTGGCGTTGCGCCCACGCGAGCTCTGCGGCGCCGAGCA
Organism: Thauera sp. SWB20; assembly: GCF_000831325.1. Taxonomy (NCBI): domain Bacteria; kingdom Pseudomonadati; phylum Pseudomonadota; class Betaproteobacteria; order Rhodocyclales; family Zoogloeaceae; genus Thauera; species Thauera sp. SWB20. Next base: position 103,763 of record NZ_JTDM01000019.1, read on the forward strand.
CCTGTAGCCGGGTGGGGTGGATCAGGTTGAGGTGGCCGACGAGGTCGGCCGGCCAGATGCGCTCTTCGGCGACCGACAGACGGGCACCGATCGGTCCGCTGACGTGGACGAGGCTCAGGCTTTCGCGGTGCGCCTCATACAGCCGGGTCAGGCTGGTTTGCCGCATCGGCACCCCAATTCACGAACAGGCGGTGGATCTGTGCGGCATCCGTCGCGCCGTGCAGGGTCTCGCGGAACTCGCGGTCGCTGAACATCTGCGCGAGCTCGGACAGCAGCTGCAGATGGGTTTCGTTGGCCTGTTCGGGCACGAGCAGCACGAACAGCATGTCCACCGGACGGCCGTCGGGAGCATCGAACTGCACCGGGGTGGCCAGGCGCAGAAAAGCGCCGGCGGCGTCCTTGAGCCCCTTGATGCGGCCGTGCGGGATGGCGATGCCCTGGCCCAGTCCGGTCGAGCCGAGGCGTTCGCGGGTGAACAGGCTGTCGAACACGGTGCTGCGGGCGATGCCCTGGTTGTTCTCGAACAGCAGGCCGGCCTGTTCGAAGACGCGCTTCTTGCTGCTCGCGTCGAGATCGATCACCACGTTGGAAAGCGGCAGGAGTTGGGATATCAGGCTCATTCGCAGGTGGGCTCGCGCACTCTTCCGTCAGCTGCCGCCAGGGGGGCGGGAATCCGGTCCGGGGCGTGTGCGGCCGCGCTTCGTGAAAACGCGCGCATTATAACCACACCCCGGACGGGGAGCTTCAAGCCGGTCCTCAGGCCTCGGGGACCTGGTGCTTGAGCGACTCGTGGTTATGGTCGGACTGCTTCTGCTTGTACTTCTGAACCTGACGGTCGAGCTTGTCGGTCATCGCGTCGATCGCCGCGTAGAGGTCGGCGTCGTCCGCTTCGACGAAGAGGTCCTTGCCGCGCACGTGCAGCGTCACCTCGGCTTTCTGCTTGAGCTTTTCGACCGACAGGATGACGGTGACGCTGGTGACGTTGTCGAAATGGCGGATGACGCGATCGAGCTTGGAGGTCACGTATTCGCGGATGGCGGGGGTGACTTCGACGTGGCGCCCGGTGATGTTCAGATTCATGGATGACTCCTGTTGTTGTCAGAGGGATTTGCGCAGGCTGACCGGCGGGATGTTGAGGGACTCGCGGTACTTGGCGATCGTGCGCCTCGCCACGACGATTCCCTGTTGGCCGAGAATTTCGGCGATCTTGGCGTCGGACAGCGGCTTCTTGCTGTCCTCCGCGTCCACCAGCTGGCGAATCAGCGCACGAATCGCCGTGGAGGAAGCCGCACCGCCGGTGTCGGTCGCGACATGACTGCCGAAAAAATACTTGAGCTCGAAGACTCCGCGCGGCGTCGCCATGTACTTCTGCGTGGTGACGCGCGAGACGGTGGATTCGTGCAGCTCGAGCTGGTCTGCGATCTCCCTTAGGGTGAGTGGCCGCATCGCCACGTCCCCATGATCGAAGAACTGCCGTTGCTGGTCAACGATGGCCTGGGACACGCGCAGGATGGTGTCGAAGCGCTGCTGGACGTTCTTGATCAGCCAGCGCGCCTCCTGCAGCTGCCCGCCGAGGCCGCCGCCCTGTGCGCGGTTCTGCTGGAGCAGACTGGCGTACAGGCGGTTGATGCGCAGGCGGGGCATCGCTTCCTGGTTCAGGCTCACGGTCCATTGGCCGCGCAGCTTGCGCACGACGACGTCGGGCAGCACGTAGCGCGTCTCGGCGGTGGAGTAGCGCGAGCCGGGGTGGGGGTCGAGGCTGCAGATCAGGGCCTGCGCTTCGCGCAGACCCTCGTCGTCACAGCCGGTGAGCTTGCGGATACGGGCGAAGTTGCGCTCCGCGAGCAGTTCGAGGTGGCTGGTCACGATCTCGAGAGCGAGAGGGCGTATCGGGCACTCGGGCAAGGCCTGGAGCTGCAGGGCCAGACATTCCTGCGGGCTGCGCGCGCCGATCCCGGCCGGCTCGAGGCTCTGCACGTGGCGCAGGGCGATGGCGAGCTCGTCGAGATCGACCTCGGCGTCCTGCGGCAACAGCTCGAGGAGATCTTCCAGCGGCTGGTGCAGGTAGCCGTCGTCGTCGAGTGCCTCGATCAGGAAGCGCACCAGCGCGCGGTCGCGGTCGGACAGGGGCGAGAGGGCGACCTGCTGGTCGAGGTGTTCGCGCAGCGACACGCCGGCGGCCTGGATGTCCTGGTAGTCGCCGTCCTCGTCGTCCTCGCTGCGGCTGGACGCGCCCTGACCCACGTTGGACCAGTCGATGCCCTCGTCCTCGCTGCTGCCTTCGCCGCCCTCGTGCGTGATCGACTCGCCCGCCGGTTCGGCGGCGGGTTCCGGCGCGGCTTCGCGCTCGGGCGCGTTGCCCGGCGGCGGCGCGGGGGCGTAGTCGACGCCGCCGTCGCCATCCTCGCGCTCGAGCATGGGATTCTCGAGCAGCACGCGCTCGATCTCCTGGTTCAGCTCGATCGTAGACAGCTGCAGCAGCTTGATCGACTGCTGCAGCTGGGGCGTCAGCGTGAGGTGCTGGGAGAGCTTGAGCTGGAGGCTGGGTTTCATCGCGGTCGGCAGGAGGGCGGGCTCACAGGCGGAAGTGCTCGCCGAGGTAGACCTGGCGCACGCGCTCGTTCTCGATGATCTCGGTAGGTTCTCCGCTCGCCAGCACGCGACCTTCGCTGATGATGTAGGCGCGGTCGCAGATGCCCAAGGTCTCGCGCACGTTGTGGTCGGTGATCAGCACGCCGATGCCGCGCTCCTTGAGGAAGCGGATGATCTTCTGGATGTCGATGACCGCGATCGGATCGACCCCGGCGAAGGGCTCGTCGAGCAGGATCAGGCGCGGGTCGGTGGCGAGCGCGCGGGCGATCTCGCAGCGCCGGCGCTCCCCGCCCGAGAGCGAGATCGCGGTGTTGTCGCGCAGGTGATGGATGCCCAGTTCCATCAGCAGTTCCTCGAGCCGCTCCTCGATCTGGCGGCGTTCAAGCCCCTGGAGTTCGAGCACGGCGCGGATATTCTCGGCCACGCTGAGCTTGCGGAACACGCTCATCTCCTGCGGCAGGTAGGACAGGCCCAAGCGCGCGCGGGCGTGGATCGGCAGGTGGGTGAGGTCGGTGCCGTCGAGGGCGATCTGGCCGCCGTCGGCGCGCACTAGACCCACAATCATGTAGAAGCAGGTGGTCTTGCCGGCGCCGTTGGGACCGAGCAGGCCGACGACCTCGCCCGAGCCGACCTCGAAGCCGACGTCATGCACCACGGTGCGCGCCTTGTAGCGCTTTTGCAGGCCGGCGACCTTAAGCAGACTCATCGTAGGGCTCTTTCAGCAGCTTGCGGATCAGCTCGGGGGCGAAGCCCCGGGTTTGCAGGAAGCGCGCCTGGCGCGCCCATTCGCGTGCGTCGGCGGGTGGGGTGGCGAAGCGGCCGTGCAGCACCGCGCGCGCCCGCTCGATCTCGGATTCTACGCACTCGTCGGCGAGCGCCTCGTCGATCCGGTCACGGTCGATGCCTCGCCGCACGAGCTCGTTGCGCAATCGTGCGGTGCCGAAGCGCGCCGCCTTGCCGCGCACGAAGGCCTCGGCGTAGCGCTCGTCGGACTGCAGGCCGAGCTCGCGCATGCGCTCGAGCACCGCTTCGATCTCGGCCGGCTCGCCATGGGGTGCGAGCTTGCGCGCAAGTTCGGCGCGCGAGTGGTCGCGCCGGGCGAGATGGCGGAGCGCACGTTCGCGCAGGCTCGGCTCGCCCATGTCGGTGCCGACGGGGTCAGGCCTCGGCCGGCGCCGGGGCGGACGCGGCGGCGGGCGGCAGCTCGGGCAGGCCGACCGCGACCCGCACCTTGTTCTCGATCTCGCGGGCCAGCACCGGGTTGGCGCGCAGGAACTCGCGCGAGTTGTCCTTGCCCTGGCCGATCTTGTCGCCCTTGTAGGCGTACCAGGCGCCCGACTTGTCGACGATCTTGTGCTCGACGCCGAGGTCGATGATCTCGCCTTCGCGCGAGATGCCCTCGCCGTAAAGGATGTCGAAGTGGGCTTCCTTGAACGGTGGCGAGACCTTGTTCTTGACCACCTTGACGCGGGTCTCGGAGCCGACCACCTCGTCACCCTTCTTGATCGTGCCGGTGCGGCGGATGTCCATGCGCACCGAGGCGTAGAACTTGAGCGCGTTGCCGCCGGTGGTGGTCTCCGGGCTGCCGAACATCACGCCGATCTTCATGCGGATCTGGTTGATGAAGATCACCAGGGTATTGGTGCGCTTGATGTTGGCGGTGAGCTTGCGCAGTGCCTGCGACATCAGGCGGGCCTGCAGGCCGGGGAGCTGGTCGCCCATCTCGCCCTCGATCTCGGCCTTGGGGGTGAGCGCGGCGACCGAGTCGATGACCACGATGTCCACGCCGCCCGAGCGCACCAGCATGTCGGCGATCTCGAGCGCCTGTTCGCCGGTGTCGGGCTGCGAGATCAGCAGATCCTCGATGTCGACGCCGAGTTTTTCCGCGTAGCCGACGTCGAGCGCGTGCTCGGCGTCGATGAAGGCCGCGGTGCCGCCGAGCTTCTGCATCTCGGCGATGACCTGCAGGGTGAGCGTGGTCTTGCCGGAGGATTCGGGGCCGTAGATCTCGACCACCCGACCGCGCGGCAGACCGCCGAGCCCGAGCGCGATGTCGAGTCCGAGCGAGCCGGTGGAGACGGTCTGGATGTCGCGCTCGATGCTGCCGTCGCCCATGCGCATGATCGAACCCTTGCCGAACTGCTTTTCGATCTGCGACAGCGCCGCGGAGAGGGCTTTGGCCTTGTTTTCGTCCATGGAAGTGCGTCCTGTTTGATTGCCTGATTATGGCACAAAGATTGCAGACATGCGGGGTGCAGGCCTGATGCCGTAAGTGTAGAGCCTGTATGCAATTACAGCAAACATGTCATGCGGATTTCCGGCGCGGGGCTGCGTCCGGCGAAGTGGCGAGGGTGGCGGTTCGGATTTCCCGGCCCCGTGCGCCCTGCGCCCCTCAGACGCAGCGTTCGAGTACGCCTTGCAGGGCGAGGATCACCGTCTGCCGGCGCACCGCGGCGCGGTCGCCGTCGAGATGGACGGTGACGACCCCGGTGGGGCCGTCGCGCCGTGCCCAAGCGAGGCAGACCGTGCCGACCGGCTTGGCGGGGCTGCCTCCACCCGGTCCCGCGACCCCGGACACGGCCACCGCGAGGTCGGCGCGGCTGCGGTCGAGCGCGCCCGCGGCCATTTCGCTCACGGTGGCTTCGCTGACCGCGCCGTGCGTCTCCAGCGTCGCGGCGCGCACGCCGAGCATGTCAGCCTTGGCGTCGTTCGAGTAGGTCACGAAGCCGCGGTCGAACCAGCCCGAGCTGCCGGCGATCGCGGTGACGGCCTCGGCGATCCAGCCGCCGGTGCAGGACTCCGCGGTGGCCAGCCACAGCCTGCGGTTGGCGAGGGCTTCGCCCACCCTGCGCGCGAGGGCGTCGAGTTCGTGATCGGTCATGGTCTCAGCTCCCCAGCAGGTGGACCAGCACCGCGAGCGCCAGCAGGGTGTAGCCGGCGGCGACGAGGTCGTCGAACATGACCCCGAAGCCGCCCTTGAAGCTGCGGTCGGCCCAGCGCACCGGAGGCGGTTTGACGATGTCGAAGAAGCGGAACAGTGCGACCGCGATCGCCTGCCACAGCAGCCCGGCGGGGGTGAACAGCAGCACCAGCCAGATCGCCACCATCTCGTCCCAGACGATGCCGCCGTGGTCTGGCACCCCCAGCGCTTGCCCGGTGCGCTCGGCGGCGAGCACGCCGGCGAGGAAGAAGCTGGCGAGCAGTGCGAGGAAGACGAACTCCGACACCGGGGTGCGGATCAGTGGGTAGATCGCCCACCCGAGCAGGGTGCCGACCGTGCCCGGCGCCCACGGCGACAGCCCGGCGCCGAAGCCCAGCGAGATGAAGTGGGCGGGGTGGCTCATCAGCAGGCGGGCGGTGGGGCGCATGGTCGTTTCGAGAGGTGGGCCGGATCGGGCCTCAGGCGAAGTGATCGTAGCCGCATGCGGCCGGGGTCGCCAGGCCGCCGTCGGCCTCGCGCAGCAGCAGGCGCTCGCGTGCGGGGGTGAATTCGCCGATGCGATGCAGGGGGAGGTCGAGTCGGGCCGACAAGGCATCGATCTCGGCACGGTGTCGGGGCGCGGCCGCGAACAGCAGCTCGTAGTCGTCTCCGCCCGCGAGCAGGCAGCGCCGGCACAGCGCGGGATCGGCGCCGCTGGCGGCGAGCGCGGCGAGCGGCAGCGCCCCGACCTCGACGATGGCACCCGTGCCCGAGCATTCGAGGAGGTGTCGCAGATCGCCGAGCAGGCCGTCGGAGACGTCCAGCATCGCGCTCGCCAGGCTGCGCAGCGCGAGCCCGAGCGCTACGCGCGGCTGCGGCCGTTGCAGGGCGTTGACGAATTCGGCGTGGTGGATGGCGTCCAGGCCGGTTTCGCCGCGCAGCGCCGCGAGCCCGAGCGCGGCGCGGCCGGGCTGGCCCGAGATCCACAAGTCGTCGCCCGCGCGCGCTCCGCCACGGGTGATCGCGGCGCCGGCCGGGACCTCGCCGACGATGGTCACTGAAAGCGTCAGCGGTCCGCGCGTGGTGTCGCCGCCGGCGAGGTCGATCGCGAAGGCGTCGGCGCAGGCGAAGAAGCCGCGCGCGAACGCAGCGATCCAGGCCTCGTCCGCCTGCGGCAGCGCGAGCGCGAGGAAGGCCCAGCGCGGCTCGGCGCCCATGGCGGCGAGGTCGGAGACGTTTACCGCGAGCGTCTTCCAGCCTAGCCCTTCCGGGTTGGTGTCGGCGAAGAAGTGGGTGCCGGCCACCAGCATGTCGGTGGACACCGCCAGCCGCATGCCGGGGCGCGGCGCTAGCAGGGCGGCGTCGTCGCCCACGGCGAGCTCGGTGTGGCGCGCGGGGCGGGTGAAGTGGCGCCGGATCAGGTCGAATTCGGAGGGCATGGCGGCAAACGTCGGGCAGCGGACCGCGAGCTTACCGCGGATGCGGACGGACGCGCTGCGGTCGATGCGCGGCGGTGGCCGGAGGGGCCGGTTCGCGGCTTGCGCCGCTCCTGCAGGGGGTCAGCCGTGGCGGCCGAGCAGCTTCGCCTTGAGGGCGTCCCAGTCCACCGCGTCGAGCGTGTTCTTGACCAGCAGGCCGAGATCGGTGTCGCCTTCCATGCGCAGGCGGCGGCTGAAGAAAAGGGTGTCGGGGTCTTCCTCGCGCAGTGCCAGCGCCATGAAGTCGCGCGTGGTGGCGGAGAGGATCAGGTCCGGTCTGGCGCCCGCGGCCGGGGTGGCACGGCGGAAGCCGCGCTCGCCGAGGGTGAAGTCGAGCGTCAGCCCGGCGTCGAGCACACGCATCTGCAGGTGGCGGCCGCTCAGCGGTTCGAGGGTGTCGCGCGGCAGGATGCGGTCGAGCGCGAGGTTGAGCGCGAGCGTGAGCACGTGGGTCGGCGGCTGCTGGGGCAGGCGCGACACCAGCTTCGCCACCGGGGCGGGCACGGTGAAGTCGGGGATGCGCAGGGTGGCGAGGCGTTCGCCGATGCGCTGGCGCAGGCTGCCGGGCAGCAAGTGCGAAGGCAGCGGCGGGCGGGGCAGGGCAGGCAGTGCGGGCATGTGCGGACTCCGGGTTTGCAGCAGGTCGGAAAGGGGTCAGGCGGCGACGTACTGTTCGACGCCGGCGCGGCCGTGCCAGAAGCCGTTGCAGGGCTCCTCGACCATCCACTCGCGGCTGGCGGCGAGCGCGTCCGCCGGACCGCGCTGCTCGTCGAGCGCGGCGCGGAAGAGTTCGACGATCTGGCGAGTGTGCGCGCCCTGCGGGCTGATGCGCAGCACCTCGGCGCTGGCGCGCACGGCGGGCAGGTCGCCGAGCAGGTTGTGCACCCGTGCAGACTGGGTCTGCACGCCGTTGAGCGTCAGGAAGGGCGCGCCCTCGCGGGTGCGCAGCGTGATCCCGTCCATGATCGACAGGCAGCGGAACTCGCAGGTGTCCTTTTGCAGGTTGAAGTGACGGGCGGTGAAGCAGCGCGCCGAGTGCGCCAGTGGCAGGCGACCGTAGGCGAAGACTTCGGTCTCGATCGGCCTGGCGAGCGCGGCGCGCACCTCGGCGAGCGCCGCGCCCGACATCTCGGGGGCGACCGCCCAGCGCGTCGCGCCCGAGTCGATCATGAGCTGCAGCGTCGTGGGGTTGAAGATGTTCAGCGTGGGGCCGGCGATCCAGTTGTCCACGCCGGCCTCGACGAGCAGGCGCACCGCGCCCATGTCGTTGGCCTCGACGCGGAAGTCGTGCTGCCGGACGATGCGGCGCAGGGTCTTGAGGTCGGACTCGGATTCGATCAGGGCCTGCGAGCTGATCACCACCTCCTTGCCGGCGGCGGCGAGAACCTTGCCGACCTCCAGCCAGTCGTCCAGGCGCAGTTCGTGGCGGCGCGAGCACACCGTCTCGCCGAGGTAAACACTGTCGAGCGGGGCTTCGGCCAGGTCGGCGTAGAAGTCGAGCACGCTCTGGTGGGGCCAGTAGTAGAGCAGGGGGCCGAGGGCGAGTTTCATCGGGCGGTTCTCATTCGGATGGGGGGCTCGACGCCGCGGGCGGGCGCGCTGCGGGCGCCTGCTCCGCGCGGCGGCGATCGGATCGGGTCGGGACGGCGCGGGCGGTCGGCGCGAGGCTCACTTCCACGGGCGGTAGTAGGCGCCGAGGGTGTGGCTCTGGCCTTCGGAGACCTTGTTGAGTTCGGCCATCCACGCCGGCAGCACGCTGAAACCTGCGGCGCCGCCGCTGTTCAACTTGTCGAGCGCGGCACGCCACACCTTGGTGACCTGGGCGACGTAGGCCGGGCTGCGCTGGCGACCCTCGATCTTGATCGCGCGGATGCCGATGCGCGCGAGTTCGGGCAGCAACTCGAGCGTGTTGAGGCTGGTGGGCTCCTCGAGGGCGTAGTAGGTCTCGTCGTTGACCTCGAAGCGACCCTTGCAAAGGGTGGGATAGCCGGCACGCTCGCCTTCGGAGAAGCGGTCGATGAGGATGCCGTTGAGCCGCGTCTCCATGCCGCGCGGGGTGTCTTCCCAGCGCACGTGCTTGCCCGGCGAGCAGGCGCCGTTGCAGTTGGGCGACTCGCCGGTGGCGTAGGCCGACAGTGCGCAGCGGCCCTCGACCATCACGCACAGGCCGCCGAAGCCGAACACCTCGATCTCGACTTGGGTGTTGGCGACCACGCTCTCGACCTGGGCCATCGACAGCACGCGCGGCAGCACCGCGCGCTGGATGCCGAAGCGTTCGCGGTACCAGTTGATCGCCTCGTAGCTGGTCGCCGAGCCCTGCACCGACAGGTGCAGGCGCAGCTGCGGGTGGGTCTTTGCGGCGTAGGCCATGAGCCCGGGATCGGCGAGGATCACCGCGTCAACGCCGTAGTCGGCGGCGCGGTCGATCGCCTGTGTCCAGGACGACCAGTTGTCGGTCTGGGGATAGGTGTTGAGCGCCAGCAGCACCTTGCGCTTGCGTGCGTGCGCATAGGCGACACCCTCGCGCACCTGCGCCGGATCGAAATTGAGCCCGGAAAAGTTGCGTGCGTTGGTGGCGTCCTTGAAACCGAGATAGACGCAGTCGGCGCCGTGATCGATGGCCGTCTTGAGGGCCGGAAGGCTGCCCGCGGGGCAGACGAGTTCGATCGGGGAAGACACGGACATGGAGCGGGGTTTCCAGAGGAAAAAAACGCCGCAACCATAAACGAGACCGGCGACCGACGCGTTGATCACCATCAAACGCGTCGGCCGCCGGTGCGGGCTGCACGCACCCGGGCGGGCGCGGGACGGTCAGCGATGCGTGTGGTGGGTACCCGCCGCCGCATGGTGGCCGCCGATGTGCGGGCGGTGGTGCGGCTGCCGGCCGATCAGTCCACCCGCCAGCATGCCGAGCGCGCTCGCCGCCACGCCGTAGAGCTGGGGCTCGATGTCGCCTTCGGGGACGAAGAGCTCGAAGAGGATCCAGGTCGACAGGCCGAGGATGATCGCCAGCGCGGCGCCGAGGTTGTTGGCGCGCTTCCAGAACAGGCCGGCGGCGAGCGGCACGAAGGCGCCGGCCAGGGTGACGCGGTAGGCGTTCTCGACCATCTCGTGGATCGAGGATTCGGTGCTGGTGGCGTACCAGGTGACGAAGGCGGTGAACAGCACCACGGTGATGCGCGTGCTGAGCAGGAAGGCGCGGTCGCCCATGCCCGGGAAGAAGCCGCGCAGCACGTTCTCGGAGAAGGTCACCGAGGGGGCGAGCAGGGTGCCGGAGGCGGTCGACATGATGACCGACAGCAGCGCGCCGAAGAAGATCACCTGGGCGTAGAAGGGCATGTACTGCAGGATCAGCGTCGGCAGGATGAGCTGCGAGTCCTGCTCCATCAGGCGCTCGACCATGCCGGGATCGATGATGTTGGCGGTGTAGGCGAGGAAGAGCGGCACCGCGGCGAAGAAGAAGTAGCTCACCCCGCCGAGCGTCGTGCCCCAGATCGCGACGCGCTCGTTCCTGGAGGAATTCACGCGCTGGAACACGTCCTGCTGCGGGATAGAGCCGAGCGCCATGGTGGCGAACGCGGCGATCCAGGCGACGATCTCGACCGCGTCCAGCGCGGGCAGGAACTCGAACTTGCCTTCGGCCGCGGCCTTGGCGATCACGTTGTCGAAGCCGCCCGCCATGTCGCCGGCGATCCAGCTCACCCAGACCAGGCCGATCACGATCACGATCATCTGCACGAAGGTGGTCATCGCCACCGACCACATGCCACCGAACAGGGTATAGACGAGGACGACGCCGGCGCCGATCAGCATGCCCTGGTTCATCGTGACCGCGTCGCCCGAGAGCACGTTGAACACCAGCCCGAGCGCGGTGACCTGCGCCGCCACCCAGCCCAGGTAGGAGAGCACGATGCAGATCGACAGCACGAGTTCGGTCGTGCGGTTGTAGCGCACGCGGAAGAAATCGCCCAGCGTGAGCAGGTTCATGCGGTACAACGGGCGGGCGAAGACGAGGCCGAACAGCACCAGGCAGGCCGAGGCGCCGAGCGGGTCGGAGATCAGGCCGTGGAAGCCTTCCTCGAGGAAGGTGGCGGAGATGCCGAGCACGGTCTCGGCGCCGAACCAGGTGGCGAACACCATCGCCAGCACGACGATCATCGGCAGGTTGCGCCCTGCGGTGATGTAGTCACGCGCATTGTGCACCCGGGTGGCGGCATACAGGCCGATGCCGATGGAGACGACCAGGTAGGCGACGACAAGCCAGAGCAGCATGGTTGGGCCTTTCGTGTTGGCGCATCCGCGCGCGGTGAGCGAAAAAAGAGGGCGCGAGTGTACCAACAGAACGCCGCCGCGGGGGGCGGGATGCGCGCGCCAAGGGCTTGATCGTTCGCGCTTTATTGCATGGGCGCAACGTCGGCGTTGAATGCCGCGGCGCGCGTCAGCCGAACAGGCGGTAGAGCTCCAGGCCGAGCAGGCCCATGGCGACGGCGCCGATGAAGAGCAGCAGGCGGCCCTGGGTGCGTTGCCCGGCGGCGAGCTCTTCGAGGCGCTGCTGCTGGGCGCTCTGGTGACGGGCCGATTCGGTGAGCGCCTGATGCACCAGGCGCGGCAGCTGCGGCAGGGTGCCGGCCCAGGCCGGCGCCTCTTCCTTGACCCCGCGCACCAGCGCGCGCACGCCCATGCGCTCGTCCATCCAGCGCTCGAGGAAGGGCTTGGCGGTCTTCCACAGATCGAGCTCGGGGTCGAGCTGGCGGCCCAGACCCTCGATGTTGAGCAGGGTCTTCTGCAGCAGCACGAGCTGCGGCTGCACCTCCATCTCGAAGCGGCGCGCGGTCTGGAACAGGCGCAGCAGGGTCTTGCCGAAGGAGATGTCCTTCAAGGGCTTGTCGAAGATCGGTTCGCACACGGTGCGGATCGCCGCCTCGAACTCGTCCACCCGCGTCTTTGCCGGCACCCAGCCGGCCTCGATGTGGGCGAGCGCCACGCGCCGGTAGTCGCGCTTGAAGAAGGCGAGGAAGTTGGTCGCGAGGTAGTTCTTGTCCACCTCGTTGAGCGTGCCCATGATGCCGAAGTCGAGCGCGATGTAGCGCCCGTCCTGATGCACGAAGATGTTGCCCGGGTGCATGTCGGCGTGGAAGAAGCCGTCGCGGAAGACCTGGGTGAAGAAGATCTCCACGCCGGCACGGGAGAGTGCTTTCAAATCGGTGCCCTGGGCGAGCAGCGCCGGCGTCTGCGAGATCGGCACGCCGCGCATGCGCTCCATCACCATGACCTTGCTGCCGCACCAGTCCCAATACACCTCGGGCACGATCAGCAGCGAGGAGTCGGTGAAGTTGCGCCGCAGCTGCGAGCAGTTGGCCGCCTCGCGCATCAGGTCGAGCTCGTCGTGCAGGTACTTGCTGAACTCTGCGACCACCTCGCGTGGCTTGAGGCGGCGGCCTTCGGGCCAGATCTTCTCCAGCAGCACCGCGGCGACTTCGAGCAGGGCGAGGTCGTGCTCGATGACGCGCTCGATGCCCGGGCGCAGCACCTTGACCGCGACGTCGGTGCCGTCGGGCAGGCGCGCGAAATGCACTTGCGCCACCGAGGCCGAGGCCACCGGCGTGCGCTCGAAGTCGTCGAAGACCTCGTCGATCGGACGACCGTAGAAGCCTTCCAGCACTTCGAGCGCCTGCTCGGTCGGGAAGGGCGGGACGCGGTCCTGCAGCAGGGCGAGCTCGTCGGCGAGGTCGGGCGGCAACAGGTCGCGCCGGGTCGACAGCATCTGGCCGAACTTGACGAAGATCGGCCCGAGCGACTCCAGCGCCTGGCGCAGGCGCGCGCCGCGCGACTCGGAAAAGGTGCGCCAGAAGAAGACCTTGTGCCACACGTGCGCCAGCCGGCCACTGCTGTCGGCGTCGAGCACCATGCGGTCGAGGCCGAAGCGCAGGCTGACGGAGACGATCTTGGCGAGGCGGAAGAGGCGCACGTTAACAGGCCGGGCAGACGCAAACCGCGGACTTTAGCCCGAAAGCGCCTGCGGGGGAACGGGCGGGAGCGCACCGCAGCGCAACCTGCGCTCACATCCTCGCCGGGGCGGACCGTGCCGATCCGCTATAATCGCGCGTTTCGAATTCATTCCGAGTGCCATGAGCGCCGATCCCAAAGTCCTGCTGACCGACCTGCTCCAGACTGCGCTGAAGAGCGTGGCGCCGGAGCTGGCAGCCACCCCCATCCTGCTGGAGCGCCCCAAGCAGGCGAGCCACGGCGACTTCGCCACCAACCTCGCGCTGCAGCTCGCCAAGCCGCTCAAGCGCAACCCGCGCGAGCTCGCCGGCCTGCTGCTCGCCGAGCTGCCGCCCTCGAAGCTGGTCGCCAGGGCCGAGGTCGCCGGCGCCGGCTTCATCAACTTCACGCTCGCCTCCGACGCCAAGACCGCGGTGGTGCGCGAGGTGCTGGCCAGGGGCGCGGATTTCGGCCGCGGGGCAGGCAAGGGCATCAAGGTGCAGGTGGAGTTCGTCTCCGCCAACCCCACCGGCCCGCTCCACGTCGGCCACGGTCGCGGCGCCGCCTATGGCGCCTCGCTCTCGGACGTGCTCGCCTTCGCCGGCTACGAGGTCAGCCGCGAGTACTACGTGAACGACGCTGGCCGCCAGATGGACATCCTGGCGCTGTCGACCTGGCTGCGCTACCTCGCCTTCTTCGGCATCGAGATTCCCTTCCCGCCCAACGCCTACCGGGGCGACTACGTGGTCGACATGGGTCGCGAGATGCGCGACGCCCACCAGGACCGCTTCGCCAAGGTCACCGCCATGCAGATCCTGGCCGGGACGCCCGGCCTGCCGCCTTCCGATCGCAAGGACGACGAGGCCAAGCAACAGCGCGAGGAACACCTCGACGCGCTGATCGCCAACGCCAAGAAGCTGCTCGGCGAGGACTACCCTTGGGTGCACGGCTTCGCGCTCAACGAGCAGCTCGGCGATGGTCGCGAGGACCTGCAGGAGTTCGGCGTGCGCTTCGACAAGTGGTTCTCGGAGCAGAGCCTGTTCGACACCGGCCTGGTCGAGCGCGCGGTGATCCAGCTCGAGAAGGCCGGTCACATCTATCTCCAGGACGGCGCGAAGTGGTTCCGCTCCACCGCCTTCGGCGACGAGAAGGACCGCGTCGTGCAGCGCGAGAACGGCCTCTTCACCTACTTCGCCTCCGACATCGCCTACCACCTCAACAAGTACGAGCGCGGCTTCGACCGCATGATCGACATCTGGGGCGCCGACCACCACGGCTACATCCCGCGCGTGAAGGGCGCGATCGCCGCGCTCGGGCTCGATCCGGCCCGACTGGACGTGGCCTTGGTGCAGTTCGCGGTGCTCTACCGCGACGGCCAGAAGACCTCGATGTCCACCCGCTCGGGCGAGTTCGTCACCCTGCGCGAGCTGCGCCGCGAGGTGGGCAACGATGCCTGCCGCTTCTTCTACGTGCTGCGCAAGTCCGACCAGCACCTCGACTTCGACCTCGACCTCGCCAAGAGCCAGAGCAACGAGAATCCGGTGTATTACGTCCAGTACGCCCACGCCCGCGTGTGCTCGGTGCTCGACCAGTGGGGCGGCGAGGCCGCGGAGCTGGCCGGTGCCGACCTCGGCCTGCTGCAGAACGAGCGCGAGCTCGCGCTGTGCGCGCGTCTGGCGAGCTTCGCCGAGCTGGTGCAGGACGCCGCCGCCGGCTACGCGCCGCACCAGATCGCGTTCTACCTCAAGGATCTCGCTGCCGACTTCCATAGCTGGTACAACGCCGAGCGCATGCTGGTCGAGGACGAGGCGCTCAAGCTCGCCCGCCTCGCGCTCGCCGCGGCGGTGCGCCAGGTGCTGGTCACCGGCCTGAAGACGCTGGGCGTGTCCGCGCCCGAGTCGATGTGATGCAGGGGGGGCAATCGTGAGTCGAGATCGCGGCCCGGTCCGCAAGCCGGCGCGCGCACCGGCCAAGAGCGCCGGCGGAACGCTGATCGGCATCTTCATCGGCCTCGTCTTCGGTGCGCTGATCGCGGCTGGCGCGGCGTGGTACTTCACCCGCAGCAATCCCTTCCAGGCTGCGCCGGTGGCGCCGCGCGTGCAGGCGCCGGCGGAGCAGGGGCCGGCGGCGCTGCCCGGCAAGCCGGGCGACCGCCCGGTGGCCAAGCAGGATTTCGAGTTCTACCGCATCCTGCCGCAGGGCGACAACGTGCCTTCGTCGGCGGCGCAGGTCGTGCCGGTGCCCGCGCCCCAGGTGCAGGCGCCGCCCCCGCCCGTGCCCGCGCAGCAGGCCCCCGCGCCGGTGTTCGAGGCCTCGCCGCAGCCCGCGGCGGTGACGCCGCCCGCGCCCCAGCGCAACGAGCGCATCTACCTGCAGGTGGGCTCGTTCGAGAACCCGTCCGAAGCGGACAACCTCAAGGCGCGGCTGGCGCTCTCGGGCATCCAGGCGAGCGCGCAGCGCACCCAGCTGCCCGACGGGCGCATCGTGCACCGCGTGCGCGTCGGCCCCTTCGCCAAGCCCGAGGACATGAACCCGATGCGGGCCCGCCTCTCCGATGCGGGTTTCAATGCCTCGGTGAGCCGCAACCAGTGAGCCTGGACACGCTGCGGATTGAACGTCCGTGCGCCGTCCGCGTCTCACCCAGCCTCAGTCAAAGGAGTTCCGCATGAATCGTCGTGATGCCCTCAAGCTGGCCGGCCTGGCCCTCGCCCTTCCCGCCGCCTCGGTCGTGCAGGCGAACGAGCCCTTCCAGATCATCGAGCCGGCACAGAAGGCGGACGATCCCTCGAAGATCGAGGTGCTCGAGTTCTTCCACTACGGCTGCCCGCACTGCCGCGACTTTCATCCGCTGATCACCGCGTGGAAGAAGAAGCTGCCGGCCGACGTCGCCTTCCGCGCGGTGCCGGCGGTGTGGAACAACGCCCAGCTGAGCGGTCTCGCCCGGCTGTTCTACGCCGCGCAGATCACCGGCGATCTCGCCGCGCTCGAGCCGGCGATCTTCGCCGC
The DNA here is from genome assembly GCF_000831325.1 of Thauera sp. SWB20. Classification (NCBI taxonomy): domain Bacteria; kingdom Pseudomonadati; phylum Pseudomonadota; class Betaproteobacteria; order Rhodocyclales; family Zoogloeaceae; genus Thauera; species Thauera sp. SWB20. The sequence goes on from NZ_JTDM01000019.1 coordinate 119,744, forward strand.
GGTGCAGGACGACAAGCGTCCGCTGTTCAACGAGCAGCAGGTTTCCGAGTGGGTCGCCGGCAAGGTGGGCGATGCGGCGAAGTTCGTCGAGACCTACAAGTCTTTCGGCGTGGGTTCGATGGTGCAGCGCGCCGACCAGCTCGCGCGCGCGCTGAAGATCCAGGGCGTGCCGTCCATGGTGGTCGGCGGACGCTACCTGACCTCGGCCTCGCTCACCGGCAGCCACGAGAATACGCTCAAGGTCGCCGACGAGTTGATCGCCCGCGTACGCAAGGAGCGCGGCTGAAGATGAGCGATCGTGGCGCCAGCGCCGTGCCGCAGGCGGTCGAGGCCGCCGAGCGCCGCCGCATTCAGCGCTTCCTGGCCCAGCGCCGTGGCCAGCCTTGGTTCTGGGTGATGATCGGCGACGAGCGCATTGAGCTGCGCGACATCTCGGTCGATGGTTTCGCCATCGCCGCCGAAACGCCTCCGGCGGGCGGCGAGCCTTTCGACTTCGTGCTGCAGCGCGAGGGCGTTCCCGACCACATCCGCGGTCGGGCGCAGGCGGTGAATTTCATCGCTGCGAGCGGGCAGGCGGGCTGCCGCTTCCGCGCGCTCGAGGGCGATGGCGCCGAGCGCTTGCGCGACTGGCTGATCGCATTGGTGATCATGAACGCGAGCGTGCGCATCAGCGAGAAGGACGCGGCGGCAATCGTCGAGGGGCCGTCGCTGATCTGAAACTTCCTGACGTGCCCGGCAGTCGTGGGGGACGGACGTCGCTCTGGAGGTAGCGACGTCCGTCCCCCACGGTCTTTCAGGCGCGCGTGGGCTGCTGCCGTCGCGCGCGGCGAGTCTGCGCGAACCAGACGAAGCCCAGCAGCGCGAGCGCGGGCACGAACATCCATTCCCTCGACGGACGGTCGACGGACGGTACCTCGATGCGGGCGATCTTGTACCCCTGCTCCAGCCCCAGCTTCTCGCTCTGGCTCCCGAAGCGCACCGCGGCGACCTGGACTTCATCTCCAAGGCTCATCAAGGTCAGCCCGACCCTGCCCAGGCGCTCCCTGGCGCTGGGCGCAGTGTCGCCGAGCGGAAGCAGCATGCCTTTCGAGACTTCCTCGCCCTCGAGCGAAATCCCCTCCACCCAGATGCGCAGGTTGTCGTTGCGTGGAGCCTCCTCGACCAGGCGGGTCAGCTCCGAGGCCGGCAGCTCCTGATAGGGTGGGTACAGCATGTCCATCCAGAAGCCCGGGCGGAACAGCGTGAAGGTCACCAGCAACAGCAGGATCGACTCGTGCACGCGGTTGCGGGTGATGAACCAGCCCTGGGTGGCCGCCGCGAACATCAGGTTCGCCACGATCGCACTCGATACCGTCAGGGCGAACAGCCACACCGAATCGACGCCGATCATCAGCAACTGGGTGTTGAAGATGAACATGAAGGGCAGGATCGCCGTCCGCATCGAGTACAGGAAGGCCTGCACGCCCGCAGCGATCGGGTCGCAGCGTGCGATCCCCGCGGCGGCGTAGGAGGCGAGGCCGACCGGTGGGGTGACGTCGGCCATCAGGCCGAAGTAGAAGACGAACATATGCACCGCGATCAGCGGGACGAGCAGGCCGCTTTGCGCGCCGACCTCGACCACGACCGGCGCCATCAGGGTCGACACCACGATGTAGTTCGCCGTGGTGGGCAGGCCCATGCCGAGGATCAGGCAGATGACCGCGACCATGACCAGCATCACCATCAGATTGCCGCCAGACACCGCCTCGACGAACTCGGTGAGCACCAGGCCGACACCGGTCAGCGTGACGGTGCCGACGATGATGCCGGCGGTCGCGGTCGCGATGCCGATGCCGATCATGTTGCGCGCCCCGGTGACCAGGCCGGTGTGGAGGTCGGCGAAGCCCTGCCGGGTTGCCTCACCCACGTTGCCGGTGTTGCGGAAGATCGCCTTGAGCGGGCGCTGCGTGACCAGGATGAAGATCATGAACAGGGTCGCCCAGAACGCCGACAGCGCAGGCGAGAGCTCCTCCACCATCAGGTTCCAGATCAGCGCGACCACCGGCAGCAGGTAGTACAGGCCCGTCTTCAGCGTCGGGCCGGTCTCCGGCAGCTCGGTCAGGGGGCTGCTGGGGTCGTCCATGTGCAGCTCGGGGTGCCGCGTCGCGTACCACAGCAGGCCGATGTAGCAGCCGAACATGAGCACCGCGACGATGATCGCCGAGGCGTCGCCTGCCAGCGCCTTGATCCAGCCCATGCCGTAATAGACCGCCCCGGCAAGGACGATCAGGCCCGACACGGTGAGGCCGAAGGACAGCAGGCGATGTCCGGCGGATTTCGTCACCCGGCGCGGCAGCCCGCGGATGTCGGCCTTGAGCGCCTCGAGGTGCACCACGTAGAAGAGCGCGATGTAGGAGATCAGCGCCGGCAGGAAGGCATGCTTGATGACCTCGGTGTAGGGAATGCCCACGTACTCGACCATCAGGAAGGCCGCAGCGCCCATGACCGGCGGCATGATCTGGCCATCGACCGAGGCCGCGGCCTCGACCGCCGCCGCCTTCTTGGGCGCATACCCCACGCGTTTCATCAGCGGGATCGTGAAGGTGCCGGTGGTGACGACGTTGGCGATCGAGGAGCCGGAGATCAATCCCGTGCTCGCGGAAGCCACCACGGCGGCCTTGGCCGGGCCGCCGCGCAGATGCCCGAGCAGCGAGATCGCCGACTTGATGAAGTAGTTGCCGGCGCCCGCGGTCTCGAGCAGGGAGCCGAACAGCACAAAAAGGAAGATGAAGCTGGTCGATACCCCGAGGGCCACCCCGAACACGCCCTCGGTGGTCAGCCACAGGTGGCTCATCCCCTTCGCCAGCGAGGCGCCGCGGTGGGCGATCATCTCGGGCATGTAGGGGCCCAGAAAGACGTAGCCGATGAACACCACCGACAGCACGACCATGGGCAGGCCGAGTGCGCGGCGTGCGGCTTCGAGCAGCAGGATCAGGCCGCACACGGCGACCGCGAGGTCCGTCGTGGTCGGCAGGCCGGGGCGGGCGGCCAGTTCCCTGTAGAAGAGGAACAGGTAGCCCATGCAGAACGCCCCAACCGCTGCAAGTACCCAGTCCCCGAGCGGGATCCGGTCGCGTGGAGAGCGCTTCAGTGCCGGGTAGGCGAGAAAGGCGAGAAACACGGCCAGTGCGAGGTGGATCGAGCGCGCCTCGGTGTCGTTGAAGACGAACATGCCGAGCGAGAACGGCAGCGGCGAGGCGATCCAGAGCTGCATCAGGGACCATGCCAGCGCGACCAGCACGATGAGCCGCGCCGGCCATCCGGTCGGCTTGCGCCCACCCGTGTCGGCCTCGGCGACGATCTGGCGGAGTTGTTCGTCGGTGAGCTCGAAACCGTGTTCTTGTTTTTCCGGGCTGGCCATGGCCTACCTCGTCGTGAAAGTCCGCATTCGACGGACGATGGAAAGAAAACGGCGAGGGCCTCGGGACCGCCGCCGTTCTCGTGACATCGGGCTTGCTCGCCAGGGATGTGGCAAGCGGTGGACTTACATCCAGCCCTTTTCCTTGTAGTACTTCACCGCGCCCTCGTGCAGCGGGGCCGACATGCCGTTCTTGATCATGTCCTGCGGCTGCAGGTTGGCGAAGGCCGGGTGCAGCTTCTTGAAGTCCTCGAAGTTCTCGAACACCGCCTTGACCATGATGTAGACCGACTCCACCGGCACCTTGGCCGAGGTCACGATGCTCGCCACCACGCCGAAGGTCTTGGTCGCATCCGGGTTGTTGGCATACATGCCGCCCGGGATGGTGACCGGAGCGAAGTAGGGGTACTGGGCGAGGATCTTGTCCACGCCCGCGCCGGTGATCGGCACCAGCTTGGCGCCGCAGGTGGTGGTCGGATCCTGGATGTTGGCCGCCGGGTGGCCGACCACGAAGGCGAAGCCGTCGATCTTGTTGTCGCATAGCGCGGCGCCGTGCTCGTCGGGCTTGAGCTCGGAGGCGAGCGAGAAGTCGGCGAAGCTCATGCCCATCGCCGGCAGAAGCACCTCGAGGGTCGCGCGCTGGCCCGAACCCGGGTTGCCGATGTTGAAGCGCTTGCCCTTGAAGTCCTCCATCTTGCCGATGTTGGCTTCCTTGCGCGCCAGCACGGTCAGCGGCTCGCCATGCAGCGAGAACACCGAGCGCAGGTCTGCGAAGGCGCCGCCGTCCTTGAACTGGACCTCGCCCTTGAGCGCGTTGTACTGGATGTCCGACTGCGAGACGCCGAAGTCGAGTTCGCCGGCCTTGATGGTATTCACGTTGTACACCGAACCGCCGGTGCTTTCGACCGAGCAGCGCACGCCGTGCTGGGCGCGGTCCTTGTTGATCAGGCGGCAGATCGCGCCGCCCGCGGCGTAGTAGACGCCCGTGACACCCCCGGTACCGATCGTGATGAACTTCTGCTGGGCGTGCGCGGGGGCGGCGCCGAGCGAGCCGGCGATTGCGAAGGCGGCAGCCAGGGCAGTCAGTCTTTTCATGTGAGCTTTCTCCGTGAAGGTGGAACGCCGGCTGGCCGAAGGGGCGCCGACAGGGAGGACACGTGCTGCGGATCGGGGCGGGAGCCGGGTGGCCGCGAAAGCGGCCACGAGCGCCCACCAAGAATGGCCAAGCTTGGCACAAAACGATTCCTGCCTGCACTCGGGATTTCCCGAGGTGCGCGGCTTGCACATGAATTCCCCGCAGGGCGCGAGGGCGGGAGGGTGTGGCGCGATAAGATGCGGCTCCGCACGTTTCATCCGAGCATTGACCATGCATTCCAAGGCTTCACAGGACGGGTGCCCGACCTGGATCGACGCTGCCGGGCGGCTGCATTCGCCCGCCGGCGCGGACGCGCGCATCGTCTCCCTGGTGCCCTCCTTGACCGAACTGGTGTTCGACCTCGGCCTGGGCGAGCGCCTCGTCGGGCGCACCGGCTTCTGCGTACACCCGCGCGAGGCCTTGCGCGCCGTTCCCAAGGTCGGCGGGACGAAGGACGTCAATCTCGCGCGCATCCGCGAGCTCGCGCCCACGCATGTTCTCGTCAACATGGACGAGAACCGCCGCGAAACCGTCGACGCGCTCGCCGCCTTCGTGCCCCACATCGTCGTCACCCATCCCAACACGCCGCAGGACAACCTGGTCCTCTTCGCGCTGCTCGGCGGCGTCTTCGGCGCTGAAGGAGCCGCCGCCCGGCTCGCCCACGAACTGCGCGCAGTGCTCGACGAGGCCGCGGCGTTGCGCGCGGCGCTCGCCGGCGAGCGCGTGCTCTACCTGATCTGGCGCGAGCCCTGGATGACGGTGGCGCGCGACACCTACATCGCCGCCACGCTCGCCGAGGTCGGCTGGAGCACCCTGCCAGCGGTGGAAGGTGGCGAGACCGGAGCGGCGCGCTATCCCGCCTTCGACTGGAATGCGCCCTGGCTCGCCGGAGTCGAGCGCGTGCTGCTGTCCACCGAGCCCTACCGCTTCCGCGCGGCGCATCTCGCCGAGGTCGCGCGCCTGGCTGCGCGCCCGGCGCTGCTGGTCGATGGCGAGATGGTGTCGTGGTACGGTAGCCGTGCCGCGCGCGGCCTGCGCTGGCTGATGGCGCTGCGGCGCGGGCTGGCGTGAGCCGGGGGCTCAGGCCGGCGTTGCGCGCGGCTGTGCGAGCGTGTGCTGCACTTGTTCCGGGGTGAGGATGGCGAAGCGCTCGCGTACGAGGCGGTGGCGCGCCAGGCGCAACAGGGCTTTGTCGCGGGTGATCAGCGTCGCCATGCCGGCGGCGCCGGCGATTTCGAGGAACTTCTGGTCGTCGGGGTCGCGACAGCTGGGGAGCGTGCCGGCGTCGGCATCGTCCGCCAGCACTGCGATGCGGTCGATGTAGCGTGCGCGCAGGCCATCCTGGCGGCCCGGGTCGAGACCGAACTGCGCATAGGCGAGCACGCGGCGCAACTCTTCCAGCGCATCTGCACGCGAGACCAGGCGGCACGATCCTGCGTCGATCCACGCGCGTAATGCCTCGAGCGCGGGGTCGCGGAACATCCACAGCGCGAGCACCGTGTTGGTGTCGAGCACGAGGGTGGGCGGCAGGGGGGCTTGCGAGGAGGGTTCGGTCACGTTCGCAGTGGGTGAGCCGGGTCGCCGGCGCGGCGATGCAGCGTGGTGAACGAAAAACGGGGAGGGCTTCCCCTCCCCGTACTCGTCGCGACAAGGCTCAGGCGGCGGCCTTGGCGTCGATGCGGATCTTGACGAAGCTGCCCGGGGCGTCTTCGAGGACCTCGAGCTTGCCGTTCACCGGATCGCGCGCCTCGGTCTGCTCGCTGTCGTGTGCGGTGACCCAGGCCTGCCAGTCGGTCCACCACGAGCCCGGGTGCTGCTGAGCGCCTTCCAGCCAGGCGTCGGCGGTCTCGGCGAGCTTCGCGCTCGGGTTGAGCCAGTAGCCGTACTTATTGGCGGCGGGCGGGTTCACGATGCCGGCGATATGGCCGGAGCCGCCGAGCACGAAGCGGGTCGGGCCGCCGAAGCGACGGGCGCCCATGTAGGTGCTCTTCCACGGCGCGATGTGATCCTCGATCGTGGAAATGAAGTAGCACGGCACCTTGATCTTGCCGAGGTCGATCGGGGTGCCGTCGATCTCGATGCCGCCCGGCTCGATCAGGCGGTTTTCCATGTACATCGTGCGCAGGTAGAAGCTGTGCATGGCCGCCGGCATGCGGGTCGAGTCCGAGTTCCAGTACAGCAGGTCGAACGGGAACGGATCCTTGCCGAGCAGGTAGTTGTTGACCACGAAGGACCAGATGAGGTCGTTGGCGCGCAGCATGTTGAAGGTGCCGGCCATCTCCGAGCCTTCCAGGTAGCCGCGCTCGAACATCTTCTTCTCGAGGCTGGAAACCTGGCCTTCGTCGATGAACACGCCGAGTTCGCCCGGATCGGTGAAGTCGGTCATGGTGGTGAAGAAGGTCGCCGAGAGGATGCGCTTCTGGCGCTTGGCGGCGAGGTAGGCGAGCGTGGTCGCCAGCAGGGTCCCACCCAGGCAATAGCCCGCGGCATTCACTTCCTTCTCGCCGGTCTGGCGCTCGATCGCGTCGAGGGCGGCGATGACGCCTTCCTTGACGTAGGCGTCGAAGCTCTTCTGCGCCAGGCGCTCGTCGGGGTTGACCCAGGAGATCACGAACACGGTGTGGCCCTGGTCCACTGCCCACTTGATGTAGGAGTTCTTCTCGCGCAGGTCGAGGATGTAGAACTTGTTGATCCAGGGCGGCACGATCAGCAGCGGCTTCTTGAGGACCTTTTCGGTGCTCGGGGTGTACTGCAGCAGCTGCATCATCTCGGTCTGGAAAACGACCTTGCCCGGCGTGGTGGCGACGTTCTTGCCCAGCTCGAAGGCCGAGGTGTCGGTCATCTTGACGCGCAGGTTGCCGCCGCCGTCCTCGACGTCGCGCAGCAGGTTGTTGAGGCCCTTGAGCAGGTTCTGGCCGTGGCTCTTGACCGTCTCGCGGAAGACCTCGGGGTTGGTCATCGCGAAGTTCGACGGCGACAGCGCGTCGATATACTGGCGGGTGTAGAAGGTGACCTTCTTCTGCGTCTGCTCGTCGAGGCCGTCGACGCCGCTGACGGTGTCGTGGATGTGGCGCGCGGCGATCAGGTAGGACTGCTTGATGAAGTCGAACAGGAAGTGCTGCTCCCACTCCTCGTCCTTGAAGCGCTTGTCGCTCTTCTCGGGGGCGGCGACGGGCGAGGCGCTCAGGCCGGCGACACGCATCATCGAGTGCTGCCACAGCGAGAAGTAGTCCCACACCAGATTCATCTGCGCCTGGGCGAGCTTGTACGGGTTGGCCAGCAGCTTGGCCATCATGTCCATGAAGGCCTGGGCGATGCCGAGCTCGTCGGCGGGGGTGCTCACGCCCTTCTTGAGTTGGCGGTGCACGTGGTCGCTGATCAGGTGCGAGGCGCGGCGGGCGACTTCGGCATAGGTCTTGGCGACTTCCTGCGGGTCGGGCAGGTCGCAGGCGGGGGTCTCGTTGCTGGGTGCGGCCATCTTGTTCGGGCTCCTGTTTTTGCGGCGGGGCGGTCTGTTGCGGACAATGTTACGGACAATGGGTGAAACGGATCAGGCCGTCCGCATCGACGCGTCTCGAGAGCTCTCCCCTCTTCTCGAGATGGTTGAGGTGAGCGATCGCTTCCCCCATGGCGAACATGACCTGATGGGTATCGAGCTCGCGCGGAAACAGCGTCGGCAGCAATGCTGCGGCGCTTTGCGGCATGGCACAAGCCGCCACAAGCACCTCGCAACGTTCGCGATGATGCTCGACGAGCTGCTCCACGCGTGCCCGGATACCCTTGAAAGGTTTGCCATGTGATGGTAGCACGAGCGTGTCGTCGGGCAAGGTGCAGAATTCTCGCAATGAGTGGAGAAACCATCCCAGGGCGTCGCCATGCGGCGTTGCAGCATAAACGCTGACGTTGGTGGAGATGCGCGGCAGCAACATGTCGCCCGCGATCAACACGCCGAGCTCCGCGCAGTACAGGCTGGCGTGCTCGGGTGCGTGGCCGAAGCCGACGATGACGCGCCAGGTATGGGCGCCGATGCGCAACTCGTCGCCGGCAAACATGCGCTCGTAGCGGCCGGGCACCTGCGGCGCACCGATGCGGTAGGCGTTGCCGCGGGTCAGCAGGGCGTCGCGGCGCATCTCGTCGAGGCCGTGGCGGCGGAACTGCTCGACCATGTCGGTGGCGCAATAGCCCGGCAGCTGGTGCCACACTGCCTGGGCGGCGAAGAACTCGCCCTGGGTCATGTGGATCGCCGCGTCGTCGCGCGCGGCCAGCCAGGTGGCGAGGCCGATGTGGTCGGGGTGGTGGTGGGTCACCACGACGCGGCGCAGTGGCCGGCCGTCCGCGGCGAGCACGGCGTCCCACGCCTCGCGCGTCTCGTCGCGGGCGAAGCCGCAGTCCACCACCGCGAGCGTCTCGCCTTCGTCGAGCAGCCACAGGTTGATGTGGTCGAGCGCGAAGGGCAGGCGCATGCGCACCCAGCGCAGGCCGGGGGCGATCTCGATCGAGTGACCGGGCGAGGGCAGGCTGTCGAAGGGGTATTCGAGGACCGTGGGGTCGGGGGGGCTCATGGGGTCTCCTCTACGGGGGGCGGGCACGTTCAGCGTGCGGACCGGCGTGCGCGGACGGCGCTCACGCCGTCGGGCCGTTCCGGAATGGGATCGATTACGTTAACGTTAACGTATTGGCTGGCATAATTACACACTCGACGGAGACACGAAGATGCGCCCCGAATTGCCCCAGTTCCAGCCCCGTGACCCCGGCTACGCCGAGCGCGTGCGCGCCAGCTTCGCCCTGCAGCAGGCAATGCGCCTGATCGGCGCCGAGATTCCGGTGGTCGAGCCCGGCTACACCGAGATCCACCTGCCCTTCAAGGCGGAGATCTCCCAGCAGCACGGCTTCGTCCACGGCGGGGTGGTCGGCATGATCGCCGACTCGGCCGCGGGCTACGCGGCCAACACCCTGACCCCGGCCGACACCAGCGTGCTCACCGTCGAGTACAAGCTCAATCTCGTCGCCCCCGCCGACGGCGAGCGCCTGGTGGCGCGCGGCGAGGTGGTCAAGCCGGGGCGCACGCTGATCATCACCAAGGCCGAGGTCTTCGCCATCCGCGACGGCAAGTGGACCTTGTGTGCGCTGATGCAGCAGACGATCATGGCCATGCACGGCAAGAAGGAGCGCGCCGCCTGAAGGCTTGCTCTTCCCCCTCCCCCGAGAGATCCGTCCCCGAACCTTCCCGGAGTCCTGCCATGCCCACCCGTCTGTGCGCCCTCGGCGCCAACGACACCGTCGAGCTCGAGCACGTGCGCGGCTTCTTCCGCCAGTACGCCGCCTGGCTCGGCGTGGACCTGAGCTTCCAGGGCTTCGCCGACGAGATCGCCAACCTGCCGGGGGCCTACGGCGCCGCCGACGGCCGCCTGTTCTACGCCGAGGTCGATGGCAAGCCGGCCGGCTGCGTGGGCATCCGCCGCTTCTCCGAGGGCGTGTGCGAGATGAAGCGGCTCTACGTCGATCCGGCCTTCCGTGGCGGCGGCGTGGGGCGCAAGCTCGCGCTCGCCGCCATCAAGGCGGCGCGTCTGTTCGGCTACCGCCGCATCCTGCTCGACACCATCCCGTCGATGCGGATCGCGGTCAAGCTCTACCGCGAGCTCGGCTTCAAGGAAGTGCCCGCCTGCTACCCCTCGCCGATCGAGGGTGCGATCTTCCTGACCCTGGACCTGGAGAACTGGTCGGAGGACGAGGTCAGCAACGAGAACCTCTTCCACCTCTTCGACTACAACCAGGCGTGGTCGCGCCAGATGCAGCAGCTCGACCCCGGCTTCTTCGGCAAGCTGGCGCAGCTTCAGGCCCCGGAGTACCTCTGGATCGGCTGTTCCGACTCGCGCGTGCCGGCCAACCAGATCGTCGGCCTGCTGCCGGGCGAGGTCTTCGTCCACCGCAACATCGCCAACGTGATCGTGCACACCGACCTCAACGCGCTGGCGGTGATCCAGTACGCGGTCGATGTACTGCAGGTGAAGCACATCATGGTCGTTGGCCACTACGGCTGCGGCGGCGTCAAGGCCGCGCTCGAACGTGCGCGCGTCGGCCTCGTCGATCTTTGGCTGCGCCACGTGCAGGACGTCCATGTGCGCCATCTGAAGGCCGTCGATGGCCTGGCGCCCGAACTGCGCCACGATCGCCTGTGCGAGCTCAACGTCATCGAGCAGGTGGCCAACGTGGCGCAGACCGTGGTCGTGCAGGACGCCTGGCGGCGCGGCCAGCGCCTCACCGTGCATGGCTGGATCTACGGCCTGCAGGACGGTCTGATCCGCGACCTCGGGATGAACCTCAGCCGTTCCGACGATCTCATGCCGCGCTACGTCGCGGCGCTGGAGGCGCTCGGCAACTGAGCGCCGCGCAAATCGAATCGATCAACACCCATAACAGGAGAGTTCCATGTCCGATCCCGTCGTCATCGTTTCCGTCGCTCGCACCCCGCTGGGTGGTTTCCAGGGCGACCTGTCCAGCCTCACCACGCCGCAGCTCGGCTCGATCGCGATCAAGGCCGCGGTCGAGCGTGCCGGCGTCGCGCCCGCGCAGGTGCAGGAAGTGATCATGGGCTGCGTGCTGCCCGCCGGTCTCGGCCAGGCGCCTGCCCGCCAGGCCGCGCTCGGCGCCGGCCTGCCGCTGTCGGCCGGCTGCACCACGATCAACAAGGTGTGCGGCTCGGGCATGAAGGCCACCATGCTGGCGCACGACCTCATCCTCGCCGGCAGCAACGAGGTCATGGTCGCCGGTGGCATGGAGTCGATGTCCAACGCCCCCTACCTGCTGCCCAAGGCGCGTGCCGGCTATCGCCTCGGCCACGGCCAGATGTTCGACCACATGTTCCTCGACGGCCTGGAAGACAGCTACTCCAAGGAGAACAAGGGCCGCCTCATGGGCACCTTCGCCGAGGATTGCGCCGGCCACTTCAACTTCACCCGCCAGGCCCAGGACGAGTTCGCGATCGCCTCGACCACGCGCGCGCAGGCCGCGATCAACAACGGCGACTTCAGCTGGGAGGTGGTGCCGGTCACCGTGGCCAGCCGCAAGGGCGACGTGGTGGTCGACAAGGACGAGCAGCCGCTGAAGGCGCAGATCGACAAGATCCCCTCGCTCAAGCCGGCGTTCAAGAAGGACGGTACCGTTACGCCGGCCAACTCGAGCTCCATCTCGGACGGCGCCGCCGCGCTGGTGCTGATGCGCAAGTCCACCGCCGAGAAGCTCGGCGTGAAGCCGGTCGCGACCATCATCGGCCACGCCACGCATGCGCAGGAACCGGCGCTGTTTACCACCGCGCCGGTGGGCGCGATGCAGAAAGTGCTGGCCAAGGCGGGCTGGACCACCGAGCAGGTCGACCTGTGGGAGATCAACGAGGCCTTCGCGGTCGTCACCATGGCGGCGATGCACGAGATGAAGCTGCCGCACGACAAGGTCAACGTGAACGGCGGCGCCTGCGCGCTCGGCCACCCGATCGGCGCTTCGGGCGCGCGCATCCTGGTCTCGCTGATCGGCGCGCTGCGCAAGCGCGGCCTCAAGCGCGGCGTGGCCAGCCTGTGCATCGGCGGCGGCGAAGCCACCGCGATGGCGATCGAGGTCGATTCGTCGGTGGCCTGCGGCTGAATCGGATCAAGCGCTGCGGCCGCTCGCGAGACGACTCTGCCAGGACTCGCGTTTCGTTAGGTGCGACCCGCCGGGGCGCCCCTACGACGTGCAGCGCCACACCAGCAAGGATTTCTACAAGGACAGCAGTGCAATGATTCTCACCCAGGAACAGGAACTCATCCGCGACTCCATGCGTGCCTTCGCGCAGGAGCGCTTGGCCCCCTTCGCTGCCGAATGGGACCGTAACCACACCTTCCCGCGCGAGGCGCTGAACGAGCTCGCCGAACTCGGCGCGCTCGGCATGGTGGTGCCCGAGGAATGGGGCGGCGCCGGCATGGACTACATGAGCCTGGTGCTCACGCTGGAAGAGATCGCCGCCGGCGACGGCGCCACCTCGACCATCGTCAGCGTGCAGAACTCGCTGCCCTGCGGCATCCTCAACCGCTTCGGCAGCGACGCGCAGAAGGAGGCGTGGTTGAAGCCGCTCGCCCGCGGCGAGAAGCTCGGCTGCTTCTGTCTGACCGAGCCGCATGTGGGCTCGGACGCTTCGGCGATCCGCACCAGCGCGGTCCGCGACGGCAACGAGTGGGTGTTGAACGGCGTCAAGCAGTTCATCACCACCGGCAAGCACGCCGATGTTGCCATCGTGTTCGCGGTGACCGACAAGGCCGCCGGCAAGAAGGGCATCACCTGCTTCCTGGTGCCGGCCAATGCGCCCGGCTACCAGGTGGGCCGCATCGAGGAGAAGATGGGGCAGAAGGCCTCCGACACCACCCAGATCCTCTTCGAGGATTGCCGCATCCCCGCGGATTCGGTGGTCGGCAAGGAAGGCGAGGGCTACAGGATCGCGCTGTCGAACCTCGAGGCCGGCCGTATCGGCATCGCCGCGCAGTGCCTCGGCATGGCGCGTGCGGCGCTGGAGGCTGCGGTCAAGTACGCCCAGGAGCGCGAGAGCTTCGGCAAGCCGATCTTCGAGCACCAGGCGGTCAACTTCCGCCTCGCCGACATGGCCACGCAACTGGAGGCTGCGCGCCAGCTCGTGTGGCACGCCGCCAGCCTGAAGGACGCGGGCCGCCCCTGCCTCAAGGAGGCCTCGATGGCCAAGCTGTTCGCCTCCGAGATGGCCGAGCGTGTGTGCTCGGACGCCATCCAGGTGCACGGCGGCTATGGCTACGTCACCGACTTCCCGGTCGAGCGCATCTACCGCGACGTGCGCGTGTGCCAGATCTACGAAGGCGCCAGCGACATCCAGAAGCTGGTGATCGGGCGCGCGCTGGCGGGCTGAGCCTGCGCTGGCGCGGCTGCAGGCCGGCTTCCCTGGGCGGGGGGCGGCCTTGCGTCCTGTGCGGCTCGGGAAGCTGTTTCCTGCACCGCCGTCGCCCCTCGTGGGCAATCTGCCGGGCGGTCGTGACCCGTGCCACAGCCGCAGCGGCCGCGTTCGTGAGAACATCCGCTGCAGGAGCGTCGGAGCGGGCTGCGAATGAATGGCTTTGTGCTTGCAGGCCCGGGCGCGCTAAGAAGCTTGAAGAACGATCAGCGAGGCGAGCGTCATGGAAGCCGTGTCCCCTGCAATGAATTCCGTCACCCGCGAGCTGATGCGGCCAAGCGAGCCGCGTCAGGCGCAGGCCGCCGCGCCCGAACAGGCGGCGCGTGCGCAGGAACCCCCAGCACGTGACGCCTCGGCAAGCCAGGTCGCGCAGCCGAGCGCGGTGGTCACGCTGAGCGCGGCCGCGCGTGGCGAGGGCGTGGCGCAGCCGCCTGCGCAGGGCGGCTCGGTCGAGGCACGTGCGGTCGAGCAGGCCCGCGCCGCCGCGGCCAATGGCGACGTGCGCAGCAACTACTCCGCGCAACGTGCGCTCGCGTCCTACGAGGCGATGTCGCAGGTGGGCGCCAACAATGCTTCCGCGCGCCCGAGCCAGCCTGAGCAACCGACGGCGCCGGGCCAGCGCGAGCCGGGCGTGTTGCGTACCTGAGTCCCCGCAGCGGTGCTCAAGCCCGCTGAGGGCCGGCCATCATGTCCATACAAGGTCTCGGATCCTCCGCCTCCACGGCCTCCTGGGTCGGCGCGCAGCTCTCGCGCGAGCAGGCACGGCGAAGTGCCGAACAGCTCGAGGCCAAGGCGGCCGCGCTCTCCGCGGAGGCTGCGAGCGCGCGTGACGAGGCGGACACTGCCCAACGTCGCGCCGACGAACTTCAGACCCAGGCGGGGCAGGCACGCACCCGCGCGGAAATCGGCAAGCAAGCGGTAGCCTCGGTGCGTGGCATGGACCGTGTGGCGCAGACCTTATCGGCGGCGGTCGGCCGGCTCGCCGATGCGGCCGAGGCGGGCCCTTCCCAGGGGCTTGGGCTGCAGGAATCCGGCCGGATCCCCGCGCCCACAGCATCCTCTGACCTGTACACCCCCGCGGCCGGTGTCCGGCCTGCGCTGAGCGTCCAGCCCGGGCAGGTCGTCGATCTGAAGGTGTGACCTGCGCCCGGCGGGTGGGCGTTGCCGGGTTCTGGCCTCAGGTTTCGTCCCGCTTCGCGACGAACTCCGCCGCCAGCTCCGGATATTCCTGCCTGAGTGTGTCCCCGTCTTGCCGCCACGCTGCGCAGCCGCCGACGAAGCCGACCGCGCGGCGGTCGGTCCATTTTCGTGGGTCCGGCTCGGCGGCGAACTGGCGGGCGATCAGCGTGGGCCAGATCGCCTGGGTGTAGGTGTTGCCGACCTGCACGAGCAGGTCGGTGAGGTGGGTGCAGCCCGCCACCCCGCCCACGCGCTCGCGGACCTCGCGCATGAAGCCCGCGCCGATCTGCAGCCCGATCAGGCGGCGGTAGGCGGCCTGGCTTTCCGGACAGGCCGCCCAGGGCACGGTCTGCATCCGCGCGGCGACGTCGTGGATCACGGCGTCGTCATCGATCAGCACGGCGATCGTGATGTCGTGGAGGGATTGCCCCGGGCGCACCATCGGACGAGAGCGGAAGGGCATGTCCTCGCCCTTCTCGTCGATCACCGTCGCCTCGATTTCCCACAGCCCGTCGCGGCGCCGAAAGGCCTCGCACACGATGCGGCGCGTGTGCACCCGTTCCCGTTCGCTGTTTCCCAGCATGTCTTCCGCCCTCTGATCCGTTCCGCCCTCGTGGCCCGCGCGCCGTGGCGCCTATACTGCCGTGGCTGGGAGGTGGACGATAACAAGAGAGCGAGGAGGCTAAAAGATGGATATCGAACAATTCATGCAAGGGTACAAGAAGGCCTGGGAGGAACGCGACGAGGCGCAGTTCTGCGCCCTGTTCGCGGAGGATGGCGAATACCACAACACCCCCTTTGCGGTGCAGCGCGGACATGCGCAACTCGCCGCCTACTGGCAGCGCGTGAAGCTGCAGGAGGACGTGCAGGTGCGCTACGAGATCCTCGCCACCTCGCCCGCCGGCGGCATCGCGCACTGGCACGTCACCTACCAGGTGGCCTCGGAGGAGTTGTTCCGGATCTGGGCGCAATCCACCGGCACCAACCTGGTCGCGCGCAAGCCGGGCGACCCGCTGCCGCGCATGGTGCTCGACGGCGTGTTGAAGGCGGAGTTCGGCAGTGGCGTGTGCACGCGCTGTGCCATCTGGTGGCACAGCATGCCGGAACCGGTGTAAGGGCTGCAGGGGTGTGCGCGGACCGGGGCGCCCCGAGTCGCTGATCCGGGCGTGCGGCGTGGTGCTGTGGTGTCGACCTGCACCCGTCCCGCCGCGGGGGATGCGGGATCCCGGCCGGGTCATCAGCGCTGGAAGAGTGTCGCGATTCCCGCCACGAGCAGGTAGCCGGCGGCAGTTAGGACGATGGCGAATTTCATCGTTGCGCAGACGGTGATCCATCGCGCCAGCGGTTCGCTCGCACCGTGGTCGATCATGCGCAGCGTGGCCAGATTCTCGATCGCGTCGAGCGGTATCGCCGCAAGTGCGAGCCAGGCGACGAAGATCCCGATCGTCGGCAGAGGGTTGCCTCGCGCCTCGGCCAGCATCGCGCAGGCGAGCGAGAGTACCGCCGGGTAGACCAGCAGGAAGAGGAAGTCCCAGCGGGTCTGCGAGCGCAAGAGATCCTCCAGGCCGCGCCAGGCGACGAGGAGATGCGCGGCGCGGGCCGCCGATCCAGCGAACTGGAGCGCCATGATGCCACCCTCGCCCCTGGCCTTGATGAACTCGTCCAAGCTTGCGATGCGTCCGAACAACAAGAGCGCAGAAAGGGCAAGCAGCACGGCCAACAGCAGCCAGCGTTGCGGCCAGGTCAGGAAGGCGAGGAAGGGCGCGTTCATTGTGGGGGCCTGGGGTCCTGATACGCTCATTCTAGACCCGCCGGCGCGCAGTCCGCGGCGGCCTCCCGGCCGGGGGAACGTGGTGGGGGCGCGAGGACAGGGGGCCGCGCGAGCGGTCGGGCATGGAGGAGGACGGCGGTGCGCCTTGGGCTGGAGCGTGCGTTGGCGAGCTGACTGGTCGGGGCCGGCTCGCCAGATCGGGCAGCGAGGCTAGAATGCGGCCTCCACTGCCTCCCCGTTGCCGCCATGCACAAGACGCTCACCGCCTTTTCCGCCGCAAAGACGCAACCGAGCTTCGACTTCCCTCGCCTCGAGCGCCTGGTCGCGGGC
Organism: Thauera sp. SWB20; assembly: GCF_000831325.1. Lineage (NCBI taxonomy): Bacteria > Pseudomonadati > Pseudomonadota > Betaproteobacteria > Rhodocyclales > Zoogloeaceae > Thauera > Thauera sp. SWB20. The sequence goes on from NZ_JTDM01000019.1 coordinate 136,503, forward strand.
AATCCGCAGCGCGCCACGTGGGCCCACTTCGAGCGCGACGGCATGTCCGCCGGGCTGTGGGGCTGCGAGCCGGGCGCGTGGCGGATCGCCTTCGCCGACGACACCGACGAGTTCTTCCATGTGCTCTCTGGACGCATCCGCATCACCGACGAGGGCGGTCTCGCACGCGAGTTCGGGCCGGGCGAGGCGTGCGTGATCCCGGCGGGCTTCAACGGGGTGTTCGAGGTGCTGGAGACGGTGGCGAAGCACTACGTGTTCGTGAAGCGTGGCGAGATGGGTTGAGGGGCGCGATCGGGCGGGCGCCTTGCCCGTGGCGGGTGCAGCGTCTAGGCTGCAGAAGCCACCCGGAGGTCGCTGCCATGCCCGCAAGATTCTGTTCGCTCGTTCTTGGCCTCTGCGTCGCTTCGGCGGTCTTCGCGCAGGCGCGCCCACCCATCCCGAACGTGGTGCTCGATCACATGGACGAGCTCGACCGGCGCTGCGTCGCCGCTGGCGGTCGCGCCGGGGCAGGGCGTTTCGTCGTGGCGCAGGATTTCACGGGCGATGGCCGGCTCGACTATCTGCTCTCCGAGGGCGATTACGACTGCCTCGGCCGGCCGGGTCTGTTCCGCCCGGGGGGCGCAGGGCGGGTGGATATCTTCGTCGTCGATGCGCGCAACGCGGCGCGCCGCGTCTATTCCGATCGGCTCGTCGGCTATCGGGTGCTCGCCGGCAAGCCGGCCAAGGTGCAGATCGCCCGCCAGGGGGCAGCCTGCGGTGCAGGCAGCAACCCCCGCACGCAGTGTGCCGCGCAACTGGCGTGGAACGGGCATGGCTTTGGTGAAGCGGTCGCGGTGAGTGATGCGGGGGCGGCACCATCCGCGGCCGCGCCTGTGCCGGCGGCGCCAGGTGTCGGCGCAGCGGCGGGTTCCCCGCCCGCGCCCCTGGTGGTGCCGCCCGCGGCGCGTTCGCGCTTCCTGGCCGGATGCCGCCAGGCCTATGTTTCGCGCAGTGCGGATGCTGCACGCTGGGCCGACGAGCAATGTGTGGCGGACTGGGGCAAGGTCACCGAGAGTGCGGAGGCGACCGATGCACTGCTGGCCGCCCTGCCGGCCTCGGCGGGTGAAGCGGTGCCGCTGGCGAGTCTGCGCCAGCGCCTGGCCGGCGTGCGCTGGGCGGCCAGGCCCCGCTCACGAGAGCTGTCGGCGAGCGGTCGCCTGGGCAAGTTCGAGGTCTCGGTGACCGGTTCGCCCGCCGCGAAAACCCTGGGAATGAGCTGGATGGAGGTCGGCGCCGAGCCACCCTACGACATCGTCGGTGCAATGCGCGTGCGCGGCGTCACGCTCACCGAGATCGCTTGCGAGGAATTCGGCGCCGGCGAGTGGCAACGGGTGTTCTCGGGCAGCGCGCCGGGACGGGCACCGTTCCGGCTCGAGCTCGGACAGCGCATCGCACCCTTCGCGAATTCCAATTCCTATTACGCTGCGACGATCGACCTCTCGGGGCGGCCGCCTGCGCCGGCGGTGTCGAAGTCGGCGTGCTCCAACCCGAGCAACCTGATCTAGGCCGTGGATGAAAGGCGTCCGCTAGCAGGCGGGCTCTGCGTTTGACCGGTACGCGCTTGGCGCGACCCCCGTCCACTCCCGGAACGCGCGCGCGAAGCTCTTCTCGCTGTCGAAGCCCACGGCGGCCGCGATCTGCTTCACCGGTCTGGCGCTCTGCAGCAGCAGCTTCACCGCATGCTCCCGCCGCGCCGCGTTCTTCAGGCGCTGCAGCGACACGCCTTCTTCCTTGAGCTGTCGGTGCAGGGTGCGCACCGACAGGTTGAGCTGTGCGGCAACCTCCTCGGCGGTGTGGGCGGCGGCGGGGTTGGCGGCGAGCAATTGCGCGACGCCATGCACCAGCAGGCGGTCGCGGCGGTACTGCAGCACGGTGAGCGGCAGCGCACGCTGCAGCATGGCCTGCAGCGCCTTCTCGTCGCGGCGCACCGGCAGGGCGAGGTAGCGCGCGTCGAAGCGGATGCAGGCGGCCGCGGCGGAGAAACGCGCCGGGCCGGCGAAGAGGTAGGCGTAGGCGTCGGCGTGCGCCGGGGCAGGGAAGGGGAAGGCGGCCTCGCCGAGCGCGATGCGCGAATCGACCAGCCAGCAGGCGTAGCCGAGCAGGTAGCGCAGCGTGCTGACGAGGCAGAACTCGCGCAGCTCGCCGAGTCCGGCGTGCTCGGCGACGTGGATCGTGGCCATGCCGCCGCGTTGCGCGAGCTCGAAGACGATGTCCTCGGTCAGCAGGCGGTGGTGACGGCACCAGCGCTTGAGCGCCACCTCCAGCGTCGGCGAGGTCAGTGAGGCGCGGCAGAGCATGCCGTAGCTGCCCCAGGGCAGGCGGCGCGAGAACCAGCCCAGTGCCTCGTCGTCGAGCTCCTGCATCGCCACGCCCGAGAGCAGCTCCATCTGCGCGGCGGTGACATGTGCGGCCGGATCTTCCAGCAGCGCGGGCGGGATCTGCGCCTGCGCCAGCGCGCTGGCCGGATCCATGCCCCGCAGCCGATACCCGGAAACGATCGCACGGATGAAGGCGATCGGCGTGGCGGCGCGGCCGCGGGTGAGTTCGGCGGGCGAGGGGGCGAGGATCTTCATGTGCCGGAATGCTAGCCGGCGTGGCACGAATTGCAACCTCGATGGCACTCGCCGCGCGAGCGGCCCGGTTAATCTCGCCCCAACCGCGGGCATGTGCCGTCCATAATGGATTTTCCGCGCACCGCCCCACGCGCCAGGACAACCTCGAGAAGGAGACACCCCATGAACGTGCCCAGCCTGAACTTCAACCTCGGCGAGACCATCGACGCCCTGCGCGACACCCTGCAGGCCTTCTGCGCCGCCGAGATCGCCCCGCGCGCGGCCGAGATCGACCGCGTCAACGAGTTTCCCGCCGACCTGTGGAAGAAGCTCGGCGACCTCGGCGTGCACGGCATGACGGTGAGCGAGGAGTACGGCGGCACCGACATGGGCTACCTGGCGCACATCGTGGCGATGGAGGAGATCTCGCGCGCCTCGGCCTCGGTGGGCCTGTCCTACGGTGCGCACTCCAACCTGTGCATCAACCAGATCCGCCGCAACGGCACCGAGGCGCAGAAGCAGAAGTACCTGCCCAAGCTGATCTCGGGCGAGCACGTGGGCGCGCTGGCGATGTCCGAACCCAACGCCGGCTCCGACGTGGTGAGCATGAAGCTGCGCGCCGACCGCAAGGGTGACCGCTTCATCCTCAACGGCAGCAAGATGTGGATCACCAACGGCGGCGACGCCGACACCCTGGTTGTCTATGCCAAGACCGACATCGCCGCCGGCCCCAAGGGCATCACCGCCTTCATCATCGAGAAGGGCATGAAGGGGTTCAGCCACGGCACCCACCTCGACAAGCTCGGCATGCGCGGCTCCAACACCTTCCCGCTGTTCTTCGACGACGTCGAGGTGCCGGCGGAGAACGTGCTCGGCGGCGAGGCCAACATCGGTCGCGGCGTGCAGGTGCTGATGAGCGGCCTGGACTACGAGCGCGCGGTGCTCTCCGGCGGCCCGCTCGGCATCATGGCGGCGTGCATGGACGTGGTGGTGCCCTACCTGCACGAGCGCAAGCAGTTCGACACCCCGATCGGCGAATTCCAGCTCATGCAGGGCAAGGTCGCCGACCTTTACTCCACCTGGAGCGCCTGCCGCGCCTATGCCTACGCCGTGGGCCAGGCCTGCGACCGCACCGACCATGCGCGCACGCTGCGCAAGGACGCTGCCGGTGTGATCCTGTACACCGCCGAGAAGGCCACCTGGATGGCCGGCGAGGCGATCCAGACCCTCGGCGGCGTGGGCTACACCAACGAATATGCCACCGGCCGCCTGTGGCGCGACGCCAAGCTGTACGAGATCGGCGCCGGCACCAGCGAGATCCGCCGCATGCTGATCGGCCGCGAACTCTTCTCCGAGACCCGTTGAGCGGAGCCACCCCCATGAGCGTGATCAAATCCGGCATCAACACCCGCAGCGCCGACTTCCAGGCCAACGCCAGCGCCATGCGCGGCCTGGTCGAGGACCTGCGCGCCAAGGCCGCCGAGGTCAGCCTCGGCGGCGGCGAGGCGGCGCGCGCCAAGCACACCGCGCGCGGCAAGCTGCTCCCGCGCGACCGCGTCGGCCACCTGCTCGACCCCGGCACGGCCTTCCTCGAGATCGGCCAGATGGCGGCCTACGGCATGTACGACAACGACGCGCCGAGCGCCGGCGTGATCGCCGGCATCGGCCGCGTGCAGGGCCTCGAATGCATGATCGTGGCCAACGACGCCACCGTGAAGGGCGGCAGCTATTTCCCGATGACGGTGAAGAAGCATCTGCGCGCGCAGGAGATCGCCCAGGCCAACCGCCTGCCCTGCATCTACCTCGTCGACTCGGGCGGCGCCAACCTGCCGACGCAGGACGAGGTCTTCCCCGACCGCGACCACTTCGGCCGCATCTTCTTCAACCAGGCCAACATGTCCGCCCAGGGCATCCCGCAGATCGCGGTGGTGATGGGCTCGTGCACCGCCGGCGGCGCCTACGTGCCGGCGATGTCGGACGAGGCGGTGATCGTCAAGAACCAGGGCACGATCTTCCTCGGCGGTCCGCCGCTGGTGAAGGCGGCCACCGGCGAGGTGGTGAGCGCCGAGGACCTCGGCGGCGGTGACGTGCACACGCGCATCTCGGGCGTGGCCGACTACCTCGCCGAGAACGACAGCCACGCGCTCCACATTGCGCGCCGCATCGTCTCCAACCTCAACCAGCGCAAGGAGGTCGAACTGGCGCTCGCCGACAGCGAGGAACCCGCCTACGACCCCGAGGAGATCTACGGCATCATCCCCGCCGACCCGCGCAAGCCCTACGACGTGCGCGAGGTCATCGCGCGCGTCGTCGACGGCTCGCGTTTCGACGAGTTCAAGCCGCGCTACGGCACCACCCTGGTCACCGGCTTCGCCCGCCTCTACGGCTACCCGGTGGGCATCGTCGCCAACAACGGCATCCTGTTCGGCGAGTCGGCGCAGAAGGGCGCGCACTTCGTCGAGCTGTGCGGCCAGCGCGGCATCCCGCTGCTGTTCCTGCAGAACATCACCGGCTTCATGGTCGGGCGCAAGTACGAGAACGGCGGCATCGCCAAGGACGGCGCCAAGATGGTCACCGCGGTCGCCACCGTGCAGGTGCCGAAGATCACCATGATCATGGGCGGCAGCTTCGGTGCCGGCAACTACGGCATGTGCGGCCGCGCCTACTCGCCGCGCTTCCTGTGGATGTGGCCGAACGCGCGCGTCAGCGTGATGGGCGGCGAGCAGGCCGCGAGCGTGCTCTCCACGGTGCGCCGCGACGGCATCGAGGCCAGGGGCGGCACCTGGAGCAAGGAAGACGAAGAAGCCTTCAAGGCGCCGATCCGCGAGCAGTACGAGGTGCAGGGTCATCCCTACTACGCCACCGCCCGCCTGTGGGACGACGGCGTGATCGACCCCGCGCAGTCGCGCCGCGTGCTCGGCCTGTCGCTGTCGGCCACGCTCAACGCGCCGATCCCGCAGACGAAGTTCGGTGTGTTCCGGATGTAAGGGGGCGAGATGAGCTACGAGACCCTGGAGATCGTGCGCGCAGCCGGCGTGGCGACGATCTGGATGAATCGCCCGGACGTGCACAACGCCTTCAACGCGCAACTGATCGCCGACCTCACGACGGCCTGCATCGAACTGGATGCCGACGAGGCGGTGCGCGCGGTGGTGCTGGCCGGGCGGGGAAAAAGCTTCTCGGCCGGCGCCGACCTCAATTGGATGAAGGCTGCCGGCGAGGCGAGCGAGGCGGAGAACTTCGCCGACGCGATGCGGCTTGCCGGCATGCTGCGCACCCTGGCCGAGATGAACAAGCCCACGATCGCGCGCGTGCACGGCGCGGCGCTGGGCGGCGGCATGGGCCTGGCGAGCGCCTGCGACATCTGCATCGCCGGGGACAAGGCGGTGTTCGCGACCTCCGAGGTCAAGTTCGGGATCATCCCGTCGGCGATCAGCCCCTACGTGATCCGCGCCATCGGTGAGCGTCAGGCCACCCGCTACTTCCAGACCGCCGAGCGCATCGGCGCGGCGCGCGCGGCCGAACTCGGCCTGGCGCACGAGGCGGTGGCGAGCGAGGAACTGGACGCCAAGGTGAAGGAGGTCGTCGAGGCCCTGCTGCAGGGCGGTCCGAAGTCGCAGGCCGCGGCCAAGGACCTGATCCGCGCGGTGGCCAACCGGCCGCTGAGCGATGCGTTGGTGGAAGACACCGCGCGCCGCATCGCCAGCCTGCGCGCCACGCCCGAGGCCAAGGAAGGCCTGGCGGCGTTTCTCGACAAGCGCCCCGCGGCGTGGATCGCGCAGGCTTGAGCGGCCGACGTGCCGAACCGACACAAGACACGCTGGAGACGAAATGTTCGACAAGATCCTGATTGCCAACCGCGGGGAAATCGCCTGCCGCGTCATCAAGACCGCCCGCCGCATGGGCATCAAGACCGTCGCGGTGTATTCCGAGGCCGACGCCAATGCCCGCCACGTGCGCCTGGCCGACGAGGCGGTGCTGATCGGCCCGGCGGCGGCGCGCGAGAGCTACCTGGTGATCGACAAGATCATCGCTGCCGCGAAGCAGACCGGTGCCCAGGCCATCCACCCCGGCTACGGCTTCCTGTCCGAGAACGAGGATTTCTGCCACGCCTGCGAGCGCGAAGGCATCGTCTTCATCGGCCCGCCGGTGTCGGCGATCCGCGCCATGGGCTCGAAGTCCGAGGCCAAGAAGCTGATGGAGGCGGCCGGCGTGCCGCTGACGCCCGGCTACCACGGCGACGACCAGGACCCGGCCTGGCTGCACCAGCAGGCCGACGCCATCGGCTACCCGGTGCTGATCAAGGCTGCGGCCGGCGGCGGCGGCAAGGGCATGCGCCTGGTCGACAGGTCGGAGGACTTCATCGATCTGCTCGCCTCCTGCAAGCGCGAGGCGATCTCCAGCTTCGGCGACGACCACGTGCTGGTCGAGAAGTACATCACCAAGCCGCGCCACATCGAGATCCAGGTCTTCGGCGACACCCACGGCAACGTGGTGTACCTGTTCGAGCGCGACTGCTCGGTGCAGCGCCGCCACCAGAAGGTGCTCGAAGAAGCCCCCGCGCCCGGCATGACGCTCGAGCGCCGCGCCGCGATGGGCAAGGCCGCGGTCGATGCGGCCAAGGCGGTGGGCTATGTCGGCGCGGGCACGGTGGAGTTCATCGCCAACCAGGACGGTTCCTTCTACTTCATGGAGATGAACACCCGCCTGCAGGTCGAGCACCCGGTCACCGAGATGATCACCGGGCTGGACCTCGTCGAGTGGCAGCTGCGCGTCGCCTCGGGCGAGAAGCTGCCGCTGGCGCAGGAGCAACTGCAGATCCGCGGCCATGCGCTGGAAGCGCGCATCTACGCCGAAGACCCGGCCAAGGGCTTCCTGCCCTCGACCGGCAAGCTGGTGCATCTGGCGCCGCCGGCCGAGAGCCTGCACGTGCGCGTCGACACCGGCGTCGAGGAGGGCGACGAGATCAGCCCGCACTACGACCCGATGATCGCCAAGCTGATCGTGTGGGACATCAACCGCGACCGCGCGCTCGCCCGCATGCTGCAGGCCCTCGCCGACTACCGGGTGGTGGGCGTGGCCAACAACATCGAGTTCCTGTCGCGCCTCACGGCCTGTCCGGCCTTCGCCGGCGCCGACCTCGACACCGGGCTCATCGAGCGCGAGAAGGCCTACCTGTTTCCAGCCGACGAGGCCGTGCCGGCCGAGGTCCTGCAGATCGCCGCGCTTGCCGAGCTGCTGCGCGACGCCGCCTTCGCCGACCGCCGCGCGGCGCGCGGCGCCGATCCGGCCTCGCCCTGGCATGCCCGCGACGGCTGGCGCATGAACGCCACCGCCTGCCGCAGCTTGTTGTTCCGCCACGGCGAGAGCGAGCGCGCGGTCGAGGTGGCCTACCTGCCCGGCGCCTGGCGGCTGACGGTGGGCAGCAGCAGCGTGGTCGCGCGCGGCGAGCTCAACCCGCGCGGCCTGCTGCGGGTCGAGCTCGACGGCACCCGCATGGACGCCACCGTGATCGCCGCCGCCGGCCGTCGCCACGTCTTCGCCAGGGGCCGCGCCTGGCAACTGGCCGCGGTCGACCCGCTGCACCACGGTGGCGAGGGCGGTGGCGCCGAGGGCGGGCTGATGGCGCCGATGCCGGGCAAGGTGATCGCGCTGGTCGCCGCAGAGGGGGCGAAGGTGGAGAAGGGCGCGCCGCTGCTGATCCTGGAGGCGATGAAGATGGAGCACACCATCACCGCGCCGGCGGCTGGCACGGTCAAGGCCTTCCGCTTCGGCGTCGGCGACCAGGTCGGCGACGGTGCCGAGCTGGTGGAGTTCGAAGCCGCGGCGGTTTGAGGCGAACGCCGTGGCGGGGCGCCTGCGCCTGTTCGGCGCGGTCGCGGGTGCCCGGCAGCAATCGCGACTGGCGTCGCTCCCACATGGCCCCCGAGGCGCGGCGGTTTTCCGCAGGAGGCGTCCATGCATGCCGCAGGGCGCACCGGCGCCATGCCTGTGCCGCGCAGCCGCCCGATCGCGACTTGCGTCGCTCCTACGGGAAGCGCCGGGCATCTGGCGCTTCCTGCCCACCTGCGATGGGGTGCGTCGGCGATGCCGGAAAACCGCGCGCGTGTGGGGCTCCCCGCCCGCTTGCGATCGGGTGCGTCGGTGATGACGGAAACGGCGCGCACGTCTGGGGCTTCGTGTAGGAGCGACGCAAGTCGCGAATGAAACGGTTCCGTGGTGGCGCGGGCACGGGATGGACAGGATTGCGAGCGCGACATGCCGCGCGACGACAAGAACAGGAGAGAGGACGACACGATGAGCAGCACTGCGAGCTATGTGCACGGCGCTTCCGCCAAACCCCTGATCGGCCAGACCATCGGCCGCTTCTTCGACGAGGCCTGCGCCCGCCACGCCGGCCGCGAGGCGCTGGTGGTGCGTCACCAGGACGTGCGCCTGACCTACGCGCAGTTGAAGAGCAAGGTCGACGCGCTCGCCTGCGGCCTGATGCGCCTCGGCCTGGAACCGGGCGAGCGCATCGGCATCTGGTCGCAGAACAACATGGAGTGGGCGCTGACCCAGTTCGCCAGCGCCAAGGCCGGCCTGGTGCTGGTGAACATCAACCCCGCCTACCGCCGCTCCGAGCTCGAATACGCGCTCGAGAAGGTCGGTTGCCGCGCGCTGATCCTGTCGCCCGCCTTCAAGACCAGCAACTACCTCGAGATGATCGCCGACCTTGCGCCCGAGCTCGGCCATTGCGAGCCCGGCCTGCTGCCCAGCCTGGAGATGGTGATCCGCATGGGCGCAGAGAAGTCGCCCGGCATGATGAGCTTCGACGACTTGCTGCGCGCGCCCAGCCGCGAGGAACTGACCGCGCTCGCCGTGCTGTCCGAGAAGCTGCAGTTCGACGACCCGATCAACATCCAGTTCACCTCCGGCACCACCGGCCACCCCAAGGGTGCGACCCTGTCGCACCACAACATCCTCAACAACGGCTTCTTCGTCGGCGAGGCGATCAAGCTGATGCCCGGCGACCGGCTGTGCATCCCGGTCCCGCTCTATCACTGCTTCGGCATGGTGATGGGTAACCTCGGCTGCCTGACCCACGGCGCCACCATGGTCTATCCGGGCGAGGCCTTCGAGCCCCTGGCGGTGCTGGAGACCGTGGCCCAGGAAAAATGCACCGGCCTCTACGGCGTGCCCACCATGTTCATCGCCGCGCTCGATCATCCGCGCTTCGCGGAGTTCGACCTTTCCAGCCTGCGCACCGGCATCATGGCCGGCAGCCCGTGTCCGATCGAGGTCATGAAGCGGGTGATCGGCAAGATGAACATGTCCGAGGTGACCATCGCCTACGGCATGACGGAGACCTCGCCGGTGAGCTTCCAGAGCGGCACCGACGACCCCATCGACCGCCGCGTATCCACCGTGGGCCGCATCCAGCCCCATCTCGAGGTGAAGATCGTCGACAACGAGGGCCGCATCGTGCCGCGCGGCCAGTCCGGCGAGTTGTGCACCCGAGGCTATTCGGTGATGCTCGGTTACTGGGACGACGAGGCCAGGACGAAGGAGGCGATCGACGCCGGCGGCTGGATGCACACCGGCGACCTCGCGGTGATCGACGACGAGGGCTACTGCAACATCGTCGGCCGCATCAAGGACATGGTGATCCGCGGCGGCGAGAACATCTATCCGCGCGAGATCGAGGAGTTCCTCTACGCCCACCCCAAGGTGCTCGACGTGCAGGTGGTCGGCATCCCCGACCAGAAGTTCGGCGAGGAGCTGTGCGCCTAGATCATCCCGCGCGAGGGCGAGCGCCTCACCGAGGATGAGGTGCGCGAGTATTGCAAGGGCCAGATCGCCCACTACAAGATCCCGCGCTACATCCGCTTCGTCGACAGCTTCCCGATGACGGTGACCGGCAAGATCCAGAAGTTCCTGATCCGCCAGAGGATGAAGGAAGAGCTCGGGCTCGACGAGGCGAAGACCGCCTGATCGCGGGTCTGTCGTGCTCGCGTGTTCTTGTCGGCGTGGCGGCATCGGCCAAGACGGCTGATCGCCGCTCCTGCAGCCCAATTGAACGCTTCTTGAGGAGACCCCCTCCATGGCGAATTCCATCCTTCCCGCCGCCGTCCGCATCGTCGAGATGGGGCCGCGCGACGGCCTGCAGAACGAGAAGCAGCTCGTCTCCACCGACACCAAGCTCGAGCTCGTGCGCCGCCTCGAGCGCGCCGGGCTGAAGGCGATCGAGACCACCTCCTTCGTGTCGCCCAAGTGGGTGCCGCAGATGGGCGACAACGCCGAGTTGCTGCCGCGCGTGCTCGCCGCCGCGGCGCCCGGTGTCGCCTACCCGGTGCTGACCCCCAACCTCAAGGGCTTCGAGGCCGCACTGGCGGCCGGGGCACGGGAGGTCGCGGTGTTCGGCGCCGCCTCCGAGTCCTTCAGCCAGAAGAACATCAACTGCTCGATCGCCGAGTCGCTCGAACGCTTCCGCCCGGTCACCGAGGCGGCGCACGCGGCCGGCGTGAGGGTGCGCGGCTACGTCTCCTGCGTGGTGGGTTGCCCCTACGAGGGGGCGGTCGCGCCGCAGGCGGTGGCCGACGTGGCGGCGACGCTGCTGGAGATGGGCTGCTACGAGGTCTCGCTCGGCGACACCATCGGCGTCGGCACCCCGGCCGGCATCCGGCGCATGCTCGAAGCGGTGGCGAAGCGCGTGCCGGTGGACAAGCTCGCCGGCCACTACCACGACACCTACGGCATGGCGGTGGCCAACGTCTTCGCGTCGCTGGAGATGGGCGTGGCGGTGTTCGACGCCTCGGTCGGCGGCCTGGGCGGTTGTCCCTATGCGGCGGGCGCCTCGGGGAACGTCGCCACCGAAGACGTGGTCTGGTTGCTGAACGGGCTCGGCATCGATACCGGCATCGATCTCGACGCGCTCGTCGACACCGCCGCCTGGATCAGCGCCCAGCTTGGCCGCGAGCCTGCCTCGCGTGTGGCGCGTGCGGTGCTGGCCAAGCGCGCCAAGACGGCCTGCGCCTGAGCGCGGGACGAAGCGACGAAGGGTGCGTGCGACGCGGGCGGGGAGGCGGTCGAACGCGGTCCTCGCGAGCCATGGCTTGCCGACTGCTTCATAATCCGGCTTCCGGATCACGAGGCGGACCACACGCATGGCCCGCCCGCCGCCCTACAGAGATGACTGCCATGAGCGTTCCTTCCCCCTGCATCAACCTCTGCCGCATGAGTCCCGACACCGGCTGGTGCGAGGGCTGCCAGCGCACGATCGAAGAGATCACGCGCTGGAGCCGCAGCACCGACGACGACCGCCGCGCCATCCTCGCCGCCGTGGCCGAGCGCCGCACGCACCTGGCCGCGGCTTCCCCCGCCGTGGACTTGCGCACATGAGCGGCGACGCGCTCTGTGTCGGCGTGTGCATGATCGATTGGGACTCGGGCGTGTGCCTGGGCTGCGGTCGCACTGCCGACGAGATCAACGGCGTGCCCACGCCGGCGCCCGGAGCGCAGGTCGCGGGGCAGCCCGATGCGGCGGCGTCCCCGGCGCAGGCGGCCGGCGTGCCCTTGCCGCCCAACGTCGCAGCCCGCGTCGGGGAAGGCAGCGATTGAGCGCGCGTCCGCATCTGCCTGCCAGCCTGCAGGTCTTCGAGCGCGGCTGGCTGTCGGCCAACAACGTGCTGCTGTTCGACGGCGACGAGGCGACCCTGATCGACTCCGGCTACGTGAGCCATGCCGACCAGACGGTGAAGCTGGTGCGCGCCGCGCTCGATGGCCGCAGTCTCGGCCGCCTCATCAACACGCACTCGCATTCCGACCACATCGGCGGCAACGCCAGCGTGCAGCGCGCCTTCGGCTGCAGCATCACGGTGCCCGAGGGCATGGCGCGCGCGGTCGAGGAGTGGGACGAGGAGGCGCTGCTGCTGAGCGTCGGCGCGCAGGCCGGCGAGCGCTTCCGCCATGACGCGACGCTCGCGGCCGGGGCGCGCTTCGTCGCCGGCGAGCTCGAATGGCAGGCGGTGGCCGCCCCCGGCCACGACATGGACGCGCTCGCCTACTACAACCCCGATCGCCGCATTCTCATCTCGGGCGATGCGCTCTGGCGCGACGGCTTCGGCATCCTGTTCGCCGAGGTGATGGGCCAGGGCGACGCGCTCGGCGAGGCGCGCCGCACCCTGGAGGCGATCGGCCGGCTCGCGGTGGATGCGGTGATTCCCGGCCATGGGGCCCCCTTCGCCGAATTCGACGACGCGCTCGAGCGCGCCTTCGCGCGCCTCCGCGCCTTCGAGGACGACGGCGCGCGCATGGCACGCAACGCGATCCGCGCCTGCATCACCTTCAAGCTGCTCGAGGTGCGCAGCATGGCGCTCGTCGAGCTGCCGCGGCATCTCGACGAGACCCCGCTGTACCGCACCGCCAACGCGCGCTTCCTCGGCCTCGACGCCGATGCGCTCGCCGCCTGGCTGGTGAAGGAGCTCGAGCGCGCCGGCGTGGCGCGGCGCGAGCACGGCATGCTGGTCGCGAGCTGAGGCGGGCGATGCGCGTGCCTGGCCGCTTCTTCGTCGCGCGCGACCGCCAATGCGCAGCGGGCCCGATGGACGCGTCGTCGTCGCGAGCCGGGTCATGCTCGCCGGCCTGATCCATGCAGAGCGGCCCGACGAGTTGCGCCGCGGCCTGCGCTGGCTGTACGGCTTCGTGCGCCCGCAGCGCCGCCGCATTGCCGGCCTGCTGCTGCTCTCCTGCGCGGCCACCCTGCTGGTGCTGCTGCAGCCCTGGCTGACCAAGCTGCTGATCGACGAGGGCCTGCTCGCGCGCGACTACCGCACCCTGCTGATGGTCGCCGGCGCGATGATCGCGGTCGGCATCGTCGGCACCGTGCTCGCCGGGGTGAACCGGCAATTGCACACCCGTCTGTCCGGCTCCATCCTGTTCGCGCTGCGCAGCGACCTCTATCGCCACCTGCAGACGCTGTCGCCCGCCTTCTACGGCCGTCAGCGCATGGGCGACCTGCTGTCGCGCCTCGACGGCGACGTCGCCGAGATCCAGCGTTTCGCGGTGGATAGCCTGTTCGCCGCGGTGAGCAGCGTGATCGGCCTGCTCGGCGCGGTGGCGCTGATGCTGAGCCTGTCGTGGAAGCTGTCCTTGCTGGTGCTGGTGCTGGTGCCGCTCGAGACGCTGTGGTTGCGGCGGATGCGGCGCAAGGTCGAGGCGCGCACGCGCACCGTGCGCGAGCGCGCGGCGGATGTCTCGAGCTTTCTGGTCGAGACCCTGCCGGCGATGAAGTTCATCCAGGCTTCGCGCCGCGAGGCCGACGAGCGCAGCCGGCTCGACGATCTCGGCGCGCGCTACCTCGACGATCTGCTGCGCCTGCAGCGCACCGAGTTCCTCACCCATGCGATCCCGTCCACGCTGACCTCGGCGACGCGCGCCGCCGCGTTCATGATCGGCGGCTGGTGGGTGATCGAGGGCAGCTGGCAGCTCGGCGCGCTGATCGCGTTCTCCACCTACCTCGGCATGGCCACCGGGCCGGTCAACAGCCTGCTCGGCCTGTATGTCGCGATCCAGCGCATGAGCGTGAGTCTGCGGCGGGTGAGCGAGCTGCGCGAGGCGCCGGCCGACGTCGTGGATGGCGCGCACCCCGGCGCGGCACAGCGGGCCGTGCCGGCGTGGCAGGGCCGGATCGAGTTCGATGCGGTCGTCTTCCACCACCAGGGACGCGCCGAGGCGGTGCTCGACGGCGCCCGACTGACGGTACCCGCGGGCAGCAAGGTCGCACTGAGCGGCGCTTCGGGCGTCGGCAAGTCCACGCTGATCGACCTGCTGCACCGTCATTACGACCCCCAGGCCGGGACCATCCGGCTCGACGGCGCCGACCTGCGCGCGCTGCCGCTCGGCGCGCTACGCCGCGCGGTGGCGGTGGTGAGCCAGGACATCGTGCTGTTCCGCGGCACGCTCGCCGAGAACATCCGCTACGCCGCGCCGCAGGCGGACGAGGGGGCGGTGCGTGCCGCGGCGCGGCGGGCGCACCTCGACGCCTTGATCGCAAGCCTGCCACTGGGGCTGGAGACAGCGCTCGGCGAGCGCGGTCAGCAGCTCTCCGGCGGCCAGCGCCAGCGCATCGCGATCGCGCGTGCGCTGCTGCAGGAGCCGTGCGTCCTGGTGCTCGACGAGGCGACCTCGGCGGTCGACGAGGCGACCGAGGCGGCGATCATCGCCGAGGTCGATGCGCTCTTCGCCGGACGCACGCGGATCCTGATCAGCCACCGCGCGGCGACGCTCGCCGGTTGCGATCTGCGCGTGCACCTCGAGCGCGGGCGGCTTGAGGTGCTGCCGCCGGCGGCGGTGACGGTGCGGTCATGACGGTGCGGATCGCCGTGGTCGATAGCGGGTGCACGCCAGCACAGGCGCTGCAGGTGCGGGACGCGGTCGCCCTGGTGCTCGAAGACCGTGCCGTGCGCCAGGCGCCGGCCACCGCCGACGCGCTCGGCCACGGCGGTCGCGTGGCCGGGATCCTGCTGCATTGCGCGCCGCAGGCCGAGCTGCTGGTCGTCCAGGTGTTCCGCGAGCGCCTCACGACCACCGCGGCGCAGGTGGCGGCGGCGATCGACTGGGCGGTGGCGAACGGCGCCCAGCTCGTCAATCTGAGTCTGGGCCTGCGCGAACCGCGGCCGGTGCTGGCCGAGGCCTGCGCGCGCGCACTGGCGGCCGGCACCGTGCTGTGCGCGGCGGCGCCCGCGCGCGGCCAGACCGTGTATCCGGCGGGTTTTCCGGGCGTGCTGCGGGTGACCGGAGATGCGCGCTGCGCACCCGGCGAGCTCGCCGCGATCGGCTCCGCCGAGATCGATTTCGGTGCCCATGTGCGGCCGCTCGACGGTAGCCTCGCCGGCGCGGGTGCGAGCATGGCCTGTGCCTGGTTCACCGGACTGGCCGCGCGGCACTTCGCGCGGGGCGGCGACGCGGACGCACTGCGTGCCTGGCTGGTCGAGCAGGCGCGCCACCACGGTGTGGACGACCCGAGGAGAAGACAGCATGGCGGCTGACGGCATCGTCATCCTCGGCGCCGGCCCCGCGGGCGCGGCGGTGGCGATCGGACTGGCGCGGATGGGCGAGCCGGTGGTGCTGGTGGGCGAGCCGCGCCGTTTCGCCGCGGTCGAGGGCGTCTCGGCGCGCGTCATCGACGCGCTGCGCGGCCTCGGCCTGCAGCGGGCGCTGACGGCGTTCGCGCCGCCTTCGCCGCGGCGGGCGGTGTGGAATGGCACCTACACCGAGGCGAACGTGGAGAGCCTGGTCGACCGCCAGCGCTTCGACCAGGGGCTGCTCGAGGACTTGGAGCGCCTCGGCGTGCCCGTGGTGCGCGGCCGGGTGACGGCGCTGCACCCCGCGCCAGGGGGCCATGAGCTGGAGATCGACACCGATGCCGGGCCGCGCCGCATGGCGGCGGGCTTCCTCGTCGAGGCGCGCGGCCGCGCCGCGCCCGGCGGGGGGGCGCCGCGGGTGCGCGGAGTGGAGACGGTGTCGCTGCTGCAGTACTGGCAGGGACCGGCGGGCGAGGCGGGCTCGACCGTTCTCAGCGTCGAGGATGGCTGGATGTGGATGGCCGCGTTGGCCGATGGACGGCGCTATCTGCAGCTGACGGTGGACGTTGCCAGCGCCGACCTGCCGCCGAAAAGGGCCCTGGGCGACTACTGCAGCGCACGGTTTCACGCGGTCGAGGCGGCGGCGCCCTTCGTCCGCGATGCGCAGCCGGTCGGCGAACCGCACGCGCGCACCAGCACGGCGGTGCTCAACGAATCGGTGGCCGGCGACGACTGGATCCGCGTCGGCGATGCGGCGATGGCGGTCGATCCGCTCTCGGGCAACGGCATCTTCCAGGCGCTGTCGTCCGCGCTGCAGGCACCGGCGGTGGTGGCTACCCTCCGTCACGATCGGGGCCGCACCGCGCTCGCGCAGCACTTCCATACGCGGCGTATCGAGCACCTGTTCCACCGCTTCGCCCGAATCGGGCGCGATTTCTACGCTCAGGAAGCGCGCTGGCCGCAGGCGCCATTCTGGGCCGCGCGCCGCGGCTGGCCGGATGCCCTGCCGCTGCACGCCAAGGTGAGGCCGGAGACCGTACGTGTTGCGCGCGGGCCGGTGGTGTGCGCGGGGCGGATCGTCGAGCAAGACGTCGTGGTGACGCCCGACCAGCCGCTCGGCGTTTGGCACCTCGATGGTCTGGCGGTGGCGCCCATGCTTGCCGCCTTGCGTCGAGAGGGAGGCGATGCGCTGGAAAAAGCTGCCGGCGAGGCGCTGCTGTGCGCGCGTTTCGGGCTCGAGCGTGCGCGTGCCGCCGCCTTGCTGGCCTGGATGCGGGCACAGAACTGGCTGGATTGAGCGCCGCCTGCATCCATTTCGTCTCCCGGACGGCGGAGCGTGTTGCCGATTTGGGCTAATGGTTCCAGCAGAATATTTTATTTTGCGCCCGCCGCGCCTGCTCAGCCCGCGCGCCTGAGCGTGTCCGACGGCAGCTCGCCGAACATCGTCTTGTACTCGGCGGAGAAGTGCGACAGGTGCCAGAAGCCCCAGCGTGCGGCGATGTCGGCGACCGTGCCGCGACCATTGGGGTCCGCGGCCTTGAGCGCGCGGCGCACCGCATTCAGGCGGATCGCGCGCAGGAACTTGACCGGGTTGAGATCGAGCACGTCCTGGAAGCTGTACTGCAGGGTGCGGCGCGAGATGCCGAGCTCGATGCACAGGTCGGCGACCGTGATCGGCTCGTCGATGTGGGCCTCCATGTAGGCGCGCGCGCGCGCCACCACCTGCTGGCGGGCGCGACAGGACGGTGCACCGGCCCGTCCGCCGCCACAGGAGAGCGTGTCGAGCAGGGTCGCGAACAGCGCCTGTTCCATCGCCTTGCGCATCTGCGGGTGCAGAAGCAGCTCGGGGGTTGCCCGCAGGCTGGCCGTCATGGTCGCCAGCAGTTGCCCGAGCGCCGCGATTCCCGCCGGGGTGGTCGGTGCCAGCTTGCGCCCGGCGAGCTCGGCCTCGAGGTTGCGGTGGTCCACCTGATGCGCGTAGTCGTGGAGCGCGGCCGAGTCGGCGGTGCAGGCGAGGATCTCGAGCCGGCGCGGGGTGCGGAAGTCGAGCTCGTCGTCGCCTCCCAGTGTCAGCATGGAGTGCGCGTCATACATCTCGCCGCCGAACCAGCCCGTGCCCTCGATCGCGACCGGCACGGCGAAGGTGCGCGAGCCGGGCCACGCCCCGCCAGCCTGATGCACCGACTGGTTCAGGCCCTCGCGGAACAGCTGCACCCTGCCGAAGCAGAACTCCTCGAACACGCCGTCGAAGGCGCCCGCGGTGAGCTGGTCGTAGCGTTGATGCCAGTTGGTCAGGCAGGCGGCGTGCTCGTCGGCATCGAGCGTGTGGCGCAGGGTGTAGGAGTACGGGGCGTTTCCCGAAGGCTGGGCAGCCGGGCTCATTGCCCGCACCCCCTGGGCAGTTGCCGGGTGGCGTTGGCCAACATGTCTCTTCCTCTCTCGATCGGTGGCCGATCGTGCTTGTCGTTATGTTTGTCCCTGCCGCTCAGGGTGCGGATGAACGCTTCCCCAGTGCTGTGCGGCCGTTTTTCAGAATGGCACGGCGGCGGGTCGTTTTGCAACCCGGGGTCCGGGACCGGCCGCCGCCGTGGCTTGCCGTTTTCGGATAACGCGCACGGAAGGTCCGCGCCTACGATCTGCTCGCCTTCCACATCGACCCGGCGCCGACCGGGCGTGCGGAGGCAGAGGCAGCAGTTGTGCAGGCCCTCGCAGAAGGGCAGCAAGCGGACTCGCGTGACCTTGCGGTGGCGTGAGGAGGAGACAGGATCGGATCGCCCGTCGCGAGCGGTGTCCGTGCTTGCCCTCGGTCTGTGCAGCGCTGCGGTGTTCCCCGCGCACGGGACGGCGATGCCGGCCCACCGGGTGGACGCCTCATCCAAGGACACGAAGAGGAGATCCGGTCTTGAAAATCAGAACCCTTGCCACTGCCATGGGCAGTATGGCTGCGCTCGGCGTCGTGCTGGCCGCCCCCCCGGCGCATGCCTCGGCCGAAGCGCTGATCCGCGCCAAGTGCCTGCCCTGTCACACCGAAACCGAGGACGGAATCAGCCGCATCAGCCACCAGCGCAAGACCCCGGAAGGCTGGCTGATGTCGGTGGCACGCATGCAGATCGTCCACGGCCTGAAGATCACCGACGAGGAACGCCGCACGGTGGTCAAGCACCTGGCCGACCGCCAGGGCCTGGCGCCGTCCGAGACCACCGGCGTGCGCTACGCGATGGAGCGTCGCCTGAATACCGTCGAGGCCTTCGAGTCGGAGAAGTTCACCCAGATGTGCGCGCGCTGCCATTCCGGTGCGCGCGTGATGCTGCAGCGTCGCCCGGCGGCGGAGTGGGAGCATCTGGTGCATTTCCATCTCGGCCAGTTCCCGACGACCGAGTACCAGGCCCTCGGCCGCGACCGCGACTGGTTCGGCATCGCGTTGAAGGAAATGGTGCCGGAGCTTGCGAGCAAGCTGCCGTTGCAGTCCGAGGCCTGGAAGCAGTGGCAGGCGCGCGCGCCGCAGGCGGTCAAGGGCGAGTGGAGCCTGAGCGGCCATCTGACCGGCCGCGGCGGATTCTCGGGCGTGATGAAGGTGACGGCGGGTGAGGGCCGGGACCGCTACACGCTCGCCTTCGACGGGCGTTGGGACGATGGCAGGCCGATGCAGGGCAGGGGGCGGGCGCTGATCTACACCGGTTACGAGTGGCGCGGCGACCTGGTCGTCGACGGCACGCCGATGCGCCAGGTGTTCGCGGTCGAGGACGGCATGATGCGCGGCCGCATGTTCCTGCGCGACCAGGACGAGGTCGGCGCCGACGTCGTCGCCAGCCTGCAACAGGCGGGCAACAGCCGCGTGCTGGCGGTGCATCCGGCCTACCTCAAGGCGGGTGAAGGCGCCGAACTGCGCATCGTCGGCTCCGGGCTGGCGGGCGAGGTGACGCTGCCGCAGGGCGTGAAGCTGGTCGGTACGGTCAAGCGATCGGCGACCGAGGTCGTGGTCCGCGTGCAGAGCGACGCCGCGGCGCGCGGGGTGCACGCGGTGGCGGTCGGCAAGGCTTCGGGCGGCAGCCTCGCGCTGTACGACAGCATCGCCGCGGTCAAGGTGTCGCCCGCGTTCGCGGTCGCACGCATCGGCGGCAACGGCACGCCCACGGCCAAGGTCGAGGCGCGCTTCGACGCCGAGGCCTGGGCAGCCGGCGCGGACGGCAAGGCAGGCACCGAGGACGACTTCCGCATCGGCGTGGTGCCGGCGAAGTGGTCGGTCGAGCCCTTCGACGAGGCGGCGGTGCGCGACCAGGACGTCGAGTTCGCCGGCCTGATGGATGCCGCGAGCGGGGTCTTCGTGCCGGGTGATGCCGGTCCCAACCCGGTGCGGCGGATGTCGGCGAGCAACGTGGGCAACCTGAAGGTGGTGGCCGAGGTGGCGCAGGGTGGCGAACGCCTGCGCGGCGAAGGCCAGGTGATCGTGGCGCCGCCGCGCTGGAACAACCCGCCGCTGCCCTGATCGGTGGCGCGTCCTGTTCCGGCAGGCGCGGCCTGCCCTCCGCAATCCCGACCCCGAAGGAGGCTCCCATGGGTGCCGTCTTGAATCTGGTGCAGGACAACCTGCACGAGCTGCGCATCGATGAGACGCGCATGCTGTTCCACATCCCGAGCAGTTCGCTGTTCGCGCTCGACCCGCTGAGCGCGGCGCTGATCGATCGCATCCGCCGTCAGAGCCTCACCGTCGAGGCCCTGATCGATGGCCTGCGTACCGAGTTCGACGCCGACGAGGTGGCCGAGGCGATCCGCGAGCTGGTCGCGCTCGAGCTCATCGACGACGGCCGCCCCGCCAGCGCCGGCACGCTCGCGCACACCTTCGAGCGCTTCCCGCTCACCACGGTGGTGCTCAACGTCAACACCGGCTGCAACCTGAGCTGTACCTACTGCTACAAGGAAGACCTCGACAAGCCCTCGGCGGGCCGCAAGATGGCCTTCGGGACCGCGCGCGACGCGATCGAGATGATGTTGCGCGAGTCGCCGGACGAGCCGCGCTACAACGTCGTCTTCTTCGGCGGCGAGCCGCTCAGCAACCTGCCGCTGATCAAGGACGTGGTCGCGTACTGCGAGGCGCGCTTCGCCGAGCTCGGCAAGCAGGTCGATTTCGTCATGACGACGAACGCGACCCTGCTCGCCGACGACACCATCGACTGGCTCGATGCCCACCGCTTCGGGCTGTCGATCAGCATCGACGGTCCGAAGGCGATCCACGACCGCAACCGGCTCACCGTCGGCGGCCAGGGCACCTACGAGACCGTGCGGCGCAAGGCCGAGCGCCTGCTGGCGCGCTACCACGCGCGGCCGGTGGGGGCACGGGTCACGCTCACCCACGGCACCACCGAGGTCGAGCGCATCTGGGACCACCTGTTCAACGAGCTGGGCTTTGCCGAAGTGGGCTTCGCGCCGGTGACCTCGGGCGACATCAGCACCTTCAACCTCACGGGCGCGGAGCTGGTCGAGGTCTTCGCCGGGCTGAAGCGGCTCGGTGCGCGCTATCTGGAGGCGGCGCTGGAGGGACGCAACATCGGTTTCTCCAACATGCACCAGCTGATCACCGACCTGCACGAAGGCCACAAGAAGGCGCTGCCCTGTGGCGCCGGGTTGAAGATGCTCGCGGTCGACCACAAGGGTGAACTGAACCTGTGCCATCGCTTCACCGGCTCCACGCTGCCGACCTTCGGCGACGTGAAGAACGGTATCCAGCGCGCGCAGCTCGGCGATTTCCTGTCCCAGCGCCTGGATCGCACGGATACCGGCTGCGCGAGCTGCCGCATCCGCAACCTGTGCTCGGGCGGCTGCTACCACGAGAGCTACGCGCGCTACGGCGATCCCGCACATCCCACCTACCACTACTGCGATCTGATGCGCGACTGGGTGGACTTCGGCATCGAGGTCTACAGCCGCATCATGGCCGGGAACCCGGTCTTCATCGAACAGCATATTTCAACGAGGACGTCGTCATGAAACATCTCAAGGCGATCAACAACAAGGCGCGGCTGCTGGACAAGGCGGTCGCGGAGGACCGGGTCGAGGAGGTGGTGGCGATGAGCGCCATCGCCGGCTGCGCGGCGACGGTGGACCCGGGCTGGGAAGTGGACGCCTTCGGCGGTGTGTCCTCGCTGTGCCAGCCGATGGAATCCGATCTCTACGGCTGCGCCGATCCGTGCTGGTGGCCGGCCCAGGTGCCGGACGTGATGAACACCTACCCGGACTGGAACAAGGACGCGACCAACTCGCGCGAGGACTGGCGCAATCTCGGCTCGGTCTTCCCGGGCGACAAGCTGTAAGGGGGCGGACATGAAGAAGACGATGATCGGCGGTGCACTGCGCCGCGGCGCGGCCGCGCTCGCCTGCCTGGCCGCCGGAGTCCTGCCCGCCGCAGCGGCAAACGAGGCGCGGCCGCTCGAGCCGGGCAGCGAATACCTGATGGTGGCCAACTACCCGAACAACCTGAACGTGGTCGATCTGGCCAGCGAGAGCGTCTACAAGACCTGCCCGCTGCCCGACGCCTTCGGACCCGGCACCACGCAGATCGCGCCCGACCGCCGCACCGCCTACATCCTCAACAACCGTTTCGGCACGATCTACGGCATCGATCTCGACACCTGCAGGCTCACCTTCCGCGCCGAGATGTCGCAGGGCGACAACGAGCGTGCCAAGTCGATCGCATCCTTCACCGTCAGCGCGGACGGCAAGGAGGTCTATGCGGTGCAGAACCCGACCACCATCCATCGCGACCACTATCGCGTGGGGGCGCCGCGCTTCGCGGTCTACGATACCCGTGCCGGTCTGGAGGCCAAGCCTGTGCGTGTGTTTCCGGCGCCGCGCCAGGCCAACATCATGCAGGCGGGTGAGGACGGCTCGGTCTACCTGGCCGGACCGAACCTCTACAAGGTGGATGTGAACACCGGTGCGATGACCGTCGCCCTGCCGATCCGCGACTGGCAGCGTTCCACGCACGCGCCGCTCGATGTGCTGTACATCTGGCCGGTGCAGACGCCGACGCGGGACTTCACCATCCTCTACACCACGGCGAAGTACCAGGACGACAAGCAGGACATGGCGACCGCCGAGTACCAGTACGGCTATCTGAACGTGAACCTGAAGAGCGGCGAGACCGAGGCACGCGAGTTCGGACCGCTGACCGAGATCTACTTCACCGGGCTGCGTTCGCCGAAGGACCGCAACATCGTCTACGGCCTGCTGCACCGCCTGACCAAGTACGACATCGCGCAGCAGAAGCTGGTGCAGGCCGCCGAGCTCGACCACACCTACTACACCGTGCTGAGCAACCAGGCCGGCAGCCGGCTCTACCTCACCGGCACCTTCAACGACATCTCCATCCACGACGCCGACACGCTGGCCAAGGTCGGGCAGGTGAAGCTGCCGGGCGGGGACATGTCGCTCGGTACCGGGCAGGTCTTCGTGCGCTGAGCGCCCGCTTCCGGACGGGGCAAGCCCGCAGCAGCGGGACACCACGGCGCGCCAAGCGGCGCACCGCGGTGTCCCGCGCGCCAAAACAATCATCGAGGAGACGAACATCATGCGCATGCGCATCACCACGGCCGTCCTGCTGGCCGGACTGGCGGCGCTCGGCACGGCCCGGGCAGAGACCTTGCACGAACGCGACGGCACCACGCTGAGCGCGAATATCGACGGCATGGCCGGCGCCTTCTCCACGCGCGAGGACTATCTCGGCGAGGGCGGCAGGCAGTGGCGCGAGGGCTTCATCCATGGCGTGCTGGCGGGCACCACCCGTGCCGGCGGCGGCAAGCTGTACGGCGGCCTGGGCGCGATCGCACAAGGCACCTGGGGCGACGGCGATGCCGGCGGCTATACCGACGGCCGCGAGCGCGACGTCGACCTGGAGGATGCGTACGTCGGCTGGCGCAGCGCAGGTGGCGCGTTCGACGTCTCGTTCGGCCGCCAGCAGTTCGTGCTGGGCGACGGCTTCCTGATCGCGAGCGACCGGATCAACCTCGGCAAGGGGCTCGATGCGCTCGGTGTGGACGTGGATCGGGGCGGGGCCTACTACCTCGCCGCCAAGAAGAGCTTCCGCAACACCGCGATCGTGCGCATCGATCCCGAGGGGCCCTGGCGCGGCGACGCCTTCTGGCTGCAGTCGGGCAACCCCTACCAGCAGGACACCGAGCTCGGCGGCGCGAACCTGGAGTATGTGTCGGAGACGCATGGGACGCTCGGGCTGAGCTGGATGAAGGTGCTCGACGTCGACCAGGGCGCCGGGCTGGGCATCTTCGACCGTCGCGACGGCATGCGCATCGCCAGCGTACGCGGCCAGGGCAGCCTCGGCGTGGAGAACCTGTTCCTCGCCTTCGAGTACGTCGACCAGCGCGGCGGCAGCGCCGCGGTGAAGAACGACGCCGACGCCTGGCACGTCGAGGGCGGGTGGACCTTCGCCGACCTGCCCTGGCGCCCCACGCTCGACTACCGCCACGCACGCTTCTCCGCCGACAAGTCCGCCACCGCCCGCAACGAGGCCTTCGACCCGCTGTTCTTCGGCCTCAGCCGCGGCCTGGGGACCTGGTTCCAGGGCGAGGTCGCGTCCAACTACGCCGGCCCGGCCAACAGCGGCAATCGGGTGGACCGCGTGGAGCTGAGCCTGGCACCCCGCGAGGATCTCTCCATCGGCGTGCAGTACTGGAAGTTCGCGCCCGAGGGCGAGGCCGCGGACCTGGCCGGGCGCGAGTTCGATCTGTTCGCGTTCTGGCAGATCGACAAGCACTTCACCTTCGTGCCCCTGATCGGCCTCTACGAGCCGCGCGGTGCGGACGTGAAGGCGCTGCAGGGCAACGACCGCCGCAATGTCTATCTGCAGGCGGTGCTGATTTTCAACTATTGAGGGGGCGGCCTGCGGCCGTCCCGGGCAACACACATCAAACACGGAGACGAGGAATGGACCGATACAAGGGTGAACTGCTGAGCGACGACACGCGCCGCTTCCTGGCGCAGCCCAAGCGCATGGCGATCGGCGGCGAATGGGTGGAGGCCCTCGGCGGTGGCATGCTCGAGGTGGTGGATCCCGCCAGCGGGCAGGTGTTCGATCGCGTGCCGGCGGGCGAGGCGACCGACATCGACCGCGCGGTGGCGGCGGCGCGGCGCGCCTTCGAGCAGGGCGACTGGCCGCGCATGCGACCGGTGGACCGCGAGCGCCTGCTGCTGCGCCTGGCCGAGCTGGTGGAGGCGCATGCGCAGGAACTGGCCGAGATCGAGGCGCTCGACAACGGCAAGCCGGTGACCATGGCGCGTGCGGTCGACGTGGCGCTGGTGGTGGACTTCCTGCGCTACATGGCCGGCTGGGCGACCAAGATCGAAGGCTCGACGATGGAGGTGTCGGTCCCCCTGGTGCGCGACCGCGAGTTCTTCGGCTACACCCGGCGCGAGCCGGTGGGCGTGGTGGGGGCGATCATCCCGTGGAACTTCCCGCTGCTGATGGTGGCGTGGAAGGCGGGGCCGGCACTCGCCTCCGGGTGCACGATGGTGCTCAAGCCCGCCGAGGAGACGCCGCTGTCGGCGCTGCGCTTTGCCGAGCTGGTGCAGCAGGCGGGCTACCCCGCGGGGGTGTTCAACGTCGTCACCGGCCACGGCCACTCCGCGGGTGCGGCGCTGGCCGCGCACAAGGGCGTCGACAAGGTGGCCTTCACCGGCTCGACCGAGATCGGCAAGCTGGTCGGCAAGGCCGCGCTCGACAACATGACGCGGGTGTCGCTGGAGCTGGGCGGCAAGAGCCCGGTGATCGTGCTCGACGACGCCGACCCGGCGGTAGCGGCTGCGGGCGCGGCGCAGGCGATCTTCTTCAACCAGGGGCAGGTGTGCTGCGCGGGTTCGCGCCTGTATGTGCACAAGAGTCGTTTCGAGCGCGTGGTGGAGGGGCTGTCGGGGATCGCCGCGGACATGAAGCTCGGCGCCGGCATCGAGCCCTCGACGCAGATCGGCCCGCTGGTGTCGGCCGTCCAGCAGCAGCGCGTGCTCGGCTACATCCGCAGCGGCTTCGAGGAGGGCGCGCGCGCGCTGGCGGGCGGCGCAGCGGGTGAGGGCGAGGGCTACTTCGTCAAGCCGACGGTGCTGGTCGATACCCGCGACGACATGCGCGTGGTGCGCGAGGAGATCTTCGGCCCGGTGGTGGTGGCGATGCCCTACGACGATCTCGACGAGGTCGCCCGCCGCGCCAACGACACCCCATACGGCCTCGGCGCCAGCATCTGGTCCAACGACCTGTCGCGGGTGCACCGGCTGGTGCCGAAGATCAAGGCCGGTACGGTGTGGGTCAACTGCCACAACATCCTCGACGCCTCGATGCCCTTCGGCGGCTACAAGCAGTCCGGCATCGGCCGCGAGATGGGGCGCGCGGTGCTCGACCTGTACACCGAGGGCAAGTCGGTGATCATGGCCCTGTAAGGGGGGAGCGTCGCGCGGCTGCGGCGCTCCATGCCCTTTCGATCCCTTGTCGCGGCACCCGAGGCCGCGGGGAGAAAGCGTGATGAGTTTTTCCGAGTTGGCGGTGACGGCAACGCACGCAGTCGATCTGGCGTGGGCGGCGGGGGGGCCCGCGGAGCGCGAACGCCACTGGCTGCGCATCCATGGCGATGCTGCCCTGGCCGCCTGGCTCGCGGGGCTGCAGCCGACGCATCTTCATTTCGGCAGCGAGTTTTGCGAGCACTTGCTGCCTTCGGAGCGGGTGCTGCGCGAGGCGCTGCGGTGGGTGGAGGAGGCGAGCCTGCGCTTCGTCCTGCTCACGCCGGTCGCCTCGCCCGATGTGTTGGCCCGACTGCACGGGCTGCTGCCCATGCTCCCCGCCGGGACGGAAGTGGTGGCGAACGACTGGGGTGTGGCGCACGAGTTGCACACGCGCTTTCCGGCCTTGCTTCCGGTGGCGGGCCGCGTGCTGTGCCGCATGACCAAGGATCCGCGCCTGCATCCCGGCTGGGCGGGGCGCTGCGGTCACGGCCTGGCCGCGCCGACGATGCGCGCACTTTTCGAGCGCCTCGGCATCCTCCGGCTCGAGCTCGACATGCCGGTCTTTGCCGACGATGGGGCGCTCGAGGGGCTGCCGCTCCCCGCCGGCGTGCATCTGCCCTGCGTCTATGTGGCCAAGGGCCGCATGTGCCGGGCGGGTGGGCTTTCCATGAAGGGGCCGGAGCGCTTCGCCGTCGGACGCCGCTGCCGCAAGGAGTGCCTGCGCCTTGCCGCCGAGGCCTCACGCCCGGGACGGGACGATGCCTGCCGGACGATCCAGCTCGGCAACACCTTGTTCAGCCGCCATTCGGACGCGATGGCGCAGGCCTTGCGGCGGGCCGCCGACGCAGGGCGGATCGCCCGCCTGGTCGTTGCCGGAGAACCGCTGTGAGAATCGTCGCGCCTGTTTCGCGCGTCGCCGAGGTTGCAGTGCTCGCCGAGGCCGGCGCCACCGAGCTGTATTGCGGCCTGGTGCCGCCCGACTGGCGCGGACGCTTCCAGTCGATCAGCGCCAATCGCCGGCCGTCGGGCAATCTTGCGAGCTATGCAGACCTGGCGGAGGCGGTGCGGAGCGCGCATGCCCACGCTGCCGCGCTGTCGCTGGTGCTCAATGCCCAGCACTACGCTGCAGCGCAGATCGAGGCCGCGGAAGAGATCGCCGGGCGCTTTGCGGACCTCGGTGGCGATGCCCTGATCGTCAGCGACCTGGGCCTGGTGGAGCGCCTGGCGACGCGTTTCCCGGCGCTGCGCGTGCACGTCAGTTCGGTGGCGACCTGCCGCAACGCGGCGGCGGCGCGGCTGTGCCAAGCCCTCGGTGCGCGCCGGCTGATCCTGCCGCGCGACGTGACCCTCGCCGAAGCCACGGCCATTGCCGAAGAGGTGCCGGACATCGAGATCGAAGCCTTCGTGCTCAATGATGGCTGCATCTTCGAGGAGGGCGCCTGCCACACGATCCACCTCCCGGGGCAACTGGGCGGGCCGATCTGCCTCGACCGCTACCGCTTCCGCCATCGTCGGCGCGACGGCGGGGAGCTGTCGGCACGCCTCGCCGCACGCTTGCAGGAGAACGACGAGGCCTACGAGCGCTGGCTGTGGTACCGCTTTTCCTGCGGCTTCAGCACCACGCCCGAAGGCTTGCCCTTCGGACCATGCGGGCTGTGCGCGCTGCCCGCGCTCAGGCGCGGACGGGTGGCCGCGGTCAAGATCGCCGGGCGCGAGGCGCCGACGGCGCGCAAACTGGCGAGCGTGCGCATGGTGAGGTCCGTGCTCGACCGGGTCTGCGCAGGGGCGGATGCCGCCGCGGTGCGCGCGTTCGCCACCCGCCTGCGGCCGTCCGAGGCGCATTGCGCCACCGGCCACATGTGCTACTACCCCGAAGTGCTGCGGGCGGAGGCATGCTGAAGTGAGCGCGCCACGTCGTGACCTGGCGGTCTGGATGCTGGTCGCCGCCGCGACCATCGCCTTGGCATGCCGGGCGGAGCTGGGGGCGTTCGTCCTCGCCGCCGCAGCGGCGCTGGGGGCGTATGCGGCGTGCAGATCGACGGGGCGCGCGAGTGCGCTCGCCCTGTCGGCGGCGCTGCTTTGGAGTTGCACGCTCGCCCTGGGCTGGCACTTCGCAGTCGACCATTTCGCGCTGCGCTACGTCTGGCTGTACAGCAGCACAGCGCTGCCGCTGCACCTGAAGATCGCCAACCTGTGGGGCGGCGATGAAGGCACCACGCTGCTGCTGGTGGCCTGCTGCGCGAGCCTGGCGGCGAGTGGCGCCCGCGCCGGACTGGACAGCGGGCGTCGCTCGGTGGCGGCTGCGATCGTCGCCGCCTATGGCGCGGTCGTCCTGTGGTTGGCTCCCTTCGCCGCAACGCCCGCCGACTGGCTGGCACAGTCGCCCTCGCAGGGCATGAACGCGCACCTGATGAAACCCTGGATGCTGTTCCACGCCCCGCTGGTGATTGCCGCCTACGCCTGGGTGCTGGCACTCGCCGGGCCTGCGCTCGACGCCCTGCGCGGCGGGCAGGGCAGGTGGCCGGCGCGCGCGCGCATGCGTGCGCGGAGGGCCTGGCTGCTGCTCACCGCAGGGATCGGATTCGGCATGCTGTGGGCCTTCGAGGATGCGATGTATGGCCAGGTGTGGCACTGGGATCCGGTCCAGACCGCGGTGTTCGTCCTGTGGTGCCTGCTGGGGGCGCACCTGCACGGGATCAACGGCTGGGGCGTGGGCCGCAGGCACTGGCGCATGATGCCGCTGGCCGCCGTGCTGGCCGCTGCGGCGGTGCCCTGCGTGATGGCGGTGACGCGCAATCCGGTGCTGGCGAGCTCGCACCGCTACGTGGGGGCCGAGTCCTGGGTGGCACATGGTGCGCTCGGCAGCGCGTTGCTGGTGCTCGCCCTCGTCGCAGCGTTTTCCGGTCGCGATGCCGGCGCGAGCCTGCGGCAGGGGGGTGCGCGTTCGTCCGCTGGCCTGGGCCTGTGGCTGGCACAGCTCTGCTTCCTGGGCGCAGCCGCTGTCGCCGTGGTGCAGTTGCTGCTTGCGTCCGCTGCGGCGGCGAGCGGCGCGCCACGTCCGGAGGAATACAAGCCCTTCCTCGCGATGCTCGCCAACCTCGTGAGCGGAGGCGAACTGGAGGCGCTGCGCGCGGCCTTCGAGCAGTGGGACGTGGACGGCCATGTGCTCGCACGCGGCCTCTTGCCGTCGCTGGCCGGGGCCGGACTGGCTGGAGGCTGGTACTTCTTCCGCCGCATCTCGGTCGGGGCGGGCCGCCTGTCGCTGCTGGCGGCGCTGGCTGTGACGGGGGCGAGCGCAGCCTGGGGCGGGTTGATGACGCGGCACTACGAGGGTGCGGGGATCCTCTCCCAGCAGATCGTGGCGCTCCTGCCGCAGTTCGACGCCGTGCTCGCGGGCTGTGCGTATCTTGCGCTCGGCGGTGGCGCGTGGACGGTATTCATGGTGCATCGGCATGGGCTGCGCGGGATTGCGCCGGCCTTGCCACTGCTGGCCATCCACGCGGGGGTCGCGCTGGCCCTTTCCGGCGGCCTGCTGGCAACCGCGCTGAACAGCTACTCGCAGCATGAGATCGTCTTCGACGGCGCGCCGAGCGCGTGGACGCGCGATCGCCACGGCTACGCCTTCAGGCTGGTCGATCTGAGGGTCGCGAGCGCAGGCGATGGAGGCGTCGGTGGCGCCGCCGGCGTGCATGCGCTGACCGCGATCGAGGCGCGCGCTCCCTCGGGCAGGACCTTCGACGGAGAGACGCTCTACCGGGACTCGCGCGCGCCCCCGGAGCGCTACGATGGCCCGCTGCGGCAGATCTGCGAGATGCTGGACTACCGTTACGCCCGCCACATGGGCAGGCCCGGTTATCTGCTCGACCCCCTGGTCGATCAGGGCTGGAAGCATGCGGTGCAGTTCTGGGTTTCCCCCGCGGGTGTGGTGGAGGCGCTTGCGGGACGCGCTGGAGGCCGGGCGGTGTTCGTCGTGGTGAAGGTCTTCCCCCTGATCTCCCTGCTGTGGAGCGGGCTCGTGCTCCTGCTGCTGGGCAGTGCGTGGCTGGCTCTGGCGCCCCCGGGCGGGCCGGCTCGGGCGGAGCCCGGCGGAGGGCGTTGAATGGGCAGTGTCCGGGTTATTCCCAACGATGCTGCCGCTCATCCGCTCGCAACAAGCAGATACAATCGCGGCTCGTTTCTCGGGAAAACACAAGAATGCAAGCGACCGTCGACTGGATCAACGGCTGGGTCTGGAGCCCCGCCCTCGTTTACCTGTGCCTGATCGTGGGCCTGTACTTTTCCATCCGCACCCGTTTCATGCAGGTGCGCCACATCGGCGAGATGGTGCGGGCGATGTTCCGCGGCAAGAGCTCCGCGGCGGGCGTGTCGTCCTTCCAGGCGCTCACCATCGCGCTCTCCGGTCGGGTGGGTACCGGCAATATCGCCGGCGTCGCCACCGCGATCGGCTTCGGCGGTCCGGGCGCGGTGTTCTGGATGTGGATGGTGGCCTTCCTCGGCGCCGCCACGGCTTACGTCGAGTCGGCACTCGGGCAGATCTACAAGACCGAACACCACGGCCTCTACCGTGGCGGTCCGGCGTATTACATCGAGAAGGGCCTGGGCTGGCGCGTCTATGCGATCGTGTTCGCGGTCGCCACCGTGTTCGCGTGCGGCGTGCTGCTGCCCGGCGTGCAGACCAACAGCATCGCGGCCAGCATGGAAAACGCCTTCGGCGTGGCGCCGGCGGTCACCGGCACCATCATCGTGATCCTGCTCGGCCTGATCATCTTCGGTGGCGTGCGCCGCATCGCCCAGGTCACCCAGGTGGTGGTGCCCTTCATGGCGCTCGGCTACATCCTCGCCGCGGCCGTGGTGGTGGCGCTCAACGTCGACAAGGTGCCCGAGGTCATCCGCCTGATCCTGTCCTCGGCCGTCGGTCTCGACGCGGGCTTCGGCGCGATGATCGGCCTGGCCATCCAGTGGGGTGTCAAGCGCGGCGTGTATTCCAACGAAGCCGGCCAGGGCACCGGCCCGCACGCCGCCGCTGCCGCCGAAGTGCCGCACCCGGCTGCGCAAGGCCTCGTGCAGGCCTTCTCGGTGTATGTGGATACCCTCTTCGTGTGCTCGGCGACCGCCTTCATGGTGCTGATCACCGGCACCTACAACGTCACCGGACCGGACGGCGCGCAGGTGTTCACCGGGCTGGCCAACATCTCGGCGGGCACCGGCTTCACCCAGGCGGCGATGGAGCAGGTGCTGCCGGGCTTCGGCTCGATGTTCGTGGCGGTGGCGCTGTTCTTCTTCGCCTTCACCACGGTGATCGCCTACTACTACATCGCCGAGACAAACGTCGCCTATCTGACGCGCAATCTGCGCTCGGAGGCCTTGATCTTCGTGCTGCGCGTGGCGCTGATCGGTTCGGCCCTGTATGGCTGCGTGCGCACCAGCGACCTGGCCTGGGGCCTGGGCGACATCGGCGTCGGCCTGATGGCGTGGCTCAACATCTTTGCCATCCTGGTGCTGCAGAAGCCGGCGCTGCTGGCGCTCAAGGACTACGAGGCGCAGCAGGCCCAGGGACGCCTCGAGCCCCAGTTCGACCCGCGCGCGCTCGGCATCGTGAATGCCGACCTGTGGGTGAAGATCGCCGATCGCAGGAAGCGCGAAGGCTGATCGGGCGGGGGAAGCCCGCCGTCCCCGCGTGCAGGACCCGCCCGCCGACACTGGGCTATAGTGTGGGCGGGCTTTTTCATCCGGAAGGGCAATGCAGATCGTTCTAATCAGCGGCTTGTCGGGTTCGGGCAAGAGCATCGCGCTCAACGTGCTCGAGGATGCCGGCTACTACGTGGTCGACAACCTGCCGGCGGTGCTCCTGCCACAGCTGGCGGCGCACCTGCACGGTGCGGGCTGGCGGCGGGTGGCGGTTGCGGTGGACATGCGCTCGGGCGCGAGCATCGCGGCCCTGCCGCAGCAGGTCGAGGTCTTGCGCTCGACGGTGCGCGACCTGCGCTTCATCTTCCTCGAGGCGCGCGACGACGCGCTGATCGCGCGCTTCTCCGAGACGCGCCGGCGCCATCCGATGGCGGTGGACGGCTACACGCTCGAAGAAGCGATCCAGCGCGAACGCGACGCGCTCGCCAGCGTGGCCGAGCTCGGTCACCGCATCGACACCAGCGACCTGCACCCGAACACGCTGCGCGCGTGGGTGAAGGACTTCATCCAGATGGCACCGGCCGAGGGCATGACGCTGATGTTCGAGTCCTTCGGCTTCAAGTACGGCATCCCGCTCGATGCCGACCTCGTCTTCGATGTGCGCTGCCTGCCCAATCCGCACTACGACCCGCGCCTGCGTCCGCTCACCGGGCGCGACCAGCCGGTCATCGACTTCCTCCAGGGCGTGCCCGAGGTCGGGCGGATGTCGCAGGACATCCACGATTTCGTCGCCAACTGGCTGCCCGCCTACGTGCGCGACAACCGCAGCTACCTGACCGTGGCGATCGGCTGTACCGGCGGCCAGCATCGCTCGGTGTACATCGCCGAGTGGCTGGCCGAGCGTTTCCGCGGCCAGGTCGAGGTCATCGTGCGCCACCGCTCGACGGCGCGCCGGGCGGCGGACCGCGCTGCCGGCATCGTGGATGCGGCCGGAGACGGGAACGGGCGGTGAGGCTGGAGCTTGCGGACTGGCGCGGGCTGCTGCGGCCCGGCGATGTCCTGGTGGCGATCGGCGGGCTGCTCGTGTGCGGCTATGCGCTGCTCGCGCTGTGGCAAGGCGGTGCGCCGGACGGCGCGGTGGTTCGTGCCGGCGGCAAGGTGGTGGCGCGGGTGGACCTGGCAGCCGAGCGCACGATCGAGGTGCCCGGCCCGCTTGGCGTCACGGTGATCGAGATCCGGCCCGGGCGCGCGCGTGTCGCTTCCGATCCCGGGCCGCGCCAGTATTGCGTGCGTCAGGGCTGGCTCACCCAGGCCGGCGCGGTGGCGATCTGCGCGCCCAACGAGGTGAGCCTGAGCCTCACCGGGCGGGCTGCGGATTATGACTCCCTCAACTATTGAACTGACTCCCACCGCCGAGGACCGCCGCATCGCCCGCCATGCGGCGGCGGCGATCGTGCTGACCGTGGCCGAGGCGGCGATCCCGCTGCCGCTGCCCGGGGTCAAGCCGGGGCTGGCCAACATCGTGACCCTGGTGGTGCTGGCACGCTGGGGCTGGCGCGAGGCGGTGTGGGTGTCGCTGCTGCGCGTGCTCGCCGGCAGCCTGCTGCTCGGCCAGTTCCTCGCCCCCGGCTTCTTCCTGAGCCTTTCGGGCGCGCTCGCCAGCCTGGTGTCGCTCGGTCTGGCGGTGCGCCTGCCGGCACGCTGGTTCGGCCCGGTGAGCCACAGCATCCTTGCGGCATTCGCCCACATCGGCGCACAGCTGGTGGTCGCGCGCCTGTGGCTGGTGCCGCACGACGGGGTGTTCTACCTCACCCCGGTGTTCGCGCTCGCGGCGGTGGTGTTCGGCCTGATCAACGGGCTGATCGCCGCGCGCCTGCTGCGCGAGCTGCAGGCTGCGCAGCGGCCCGCGGGCGATCCGATGGAACGCTGACCCGCTCCTGCCGTCCAACCAGCCGATGCCGGCAAGGCAGCGCCGGCGCAGCGGAGGGTGGTGGCATGCACGGACGGTGGTGGAGGTGGCTTGGCACGGTGCTCGCGGTCGTCAGCGGCCTGGTGTTCGGCTGGGTCGCGGGCTCCGGCCTGGTGCATGCGGCACCCGTCGGGATGTCGCATGCCGTGCGGTACCCGCCGGCGCAGTGTGCGGCGGCGAGTGCTCAGCCGAGCGCCGCGCCAAGGTGCGCGAGCGCGCGCTTCCAGCCGTCCTCGGCCTCGGCCTTGCGGTAGCTCGGCCGGTAGTCGGCGTGGAAGGCGTGGGGTGCGTCGGGATAGACGTGGATGGTGCTGCGGCCGCCCGCAGCGGAGAGCGCCGCCTGCATCTTCTCCACGTCGGCGAGCGGGATGCCCTGGTCCTGGCCGCCGTAGAGCCCCAGCACCGGCGCGTGCAGCCTGCCGACGATGTCGAGCGGGTGCTGCGGGGTGAACTCCGAAACGGCGCCGCTCAGGCGTCCGTACCACGCCACGCCGGCTTTTACCGATGGCTTGTGCGCGGCGTACAGCCAGGTGATGCGCCCGCCCCAGCAGAAGCCGGTGATCGCGAGGCGGGCGGGGTCGCCGCCCTGGCTCGCCGACCATGCGGCGCAGGCGTCGAGGTCGCCCATGACCTGGGCGTCGGGCACCTTGGCGACGATGTTCTGCAGGATCGCGGGGATGTCGGGCTGGGTGGTGGGATCGCCTTGGCGGAAGAAGAGTTCAGGCGCGATCGCGAGGTAGCCCGCGTGTGCGAGGCGGCGGCAGACGTCGCGGATGTGTTCGTGGACGCCGAAGATCTCCTGCACCACGAGCACGACCGGCAACCTGTCGCCTGCGGCGGGCCGCGCGTAGTAGAGCGGCAACTCGCCGCCCTCGACGGCGATGGCGGCCGTGCCCGTGGCGAGGCCGGTGCCGCTCGTGCTGATCACGGTGCTGGCATGGACAGGCTGCACGGCGAGCGCGAAGCCGGTGGCGGCGATGCCTGCGAGAAAGCCGCGGCGGTCGAGGCGGGCGGCGGGGAGCAGGCTGTCGAACTGGCCGCGCTCGTCTTCGGTGGCGTGTTGCGCACGGCTGGGGGTGGCTTGCATCGTGGCGGTCTCCTCTGGGGGGTAGTGGTCATGCCCCGGAGAGACAGCGCCTTGTGCCTGGTCGTTCCGCGCGTGGAGCGGGAAAGGGGGCGCGTAAACGACGCGCGGCCCCCGAGGGGCCGCGTGGGGCTCGAGGGCGCCGCGATGCCGCCTCGAGGACTCAGCGCCGGCGCGGCGGGGGCGCTGCGGCGGCACCGGCCGGACGACCGGGCAGGTGGCGGAAGGTGATCCGGCCTTTGCTGAGATCGTAGGGCGACATCTCCAGCGACACGTTGTCGCCGGCGATGATGCGGATGTGGTGCTTGCGCATCTTGCCGCCCGAGTAGGCGATCAGGTTGTGACCGTTGTCCAGCGTCACGCGGTAGCGGCCGTCGGGCAGCACCTCGGTGACGGAACCGTGCATTTCGATGAGTTCTTCCTTGGCCATGTCGGGGCTCCTGTAGGGGTTCCGGTGCCCGCTCGTGTGCGGGATCGGAGAGGCGCGTTCCGCCGTGCACGGGCCTCGGAAGGGCCGACCGCCACGTTCTTGTGCGGCAGCGACCAAAAAAAAGACGGCACCAGATCGGCGGGCCGGCTGGAATGTTGCGATTGCGCATCCAGGCAAGAAGCCGGAGGCGTGCAGCGAAGGCGAGATCGAAGAGCGTACGCGGGGCGCTCGGGATCGCTGCGGGATGACGATGACGCGCTGCGTCACGCACGGTCGCGCCGGATTGAATGCGTACATTCCAAACCGGCCAAGAATCCAAATAGAACTATACCAGATCAGGCCTTGTCGGTCCATGGCTTCGTATTGCGTCGCAGCAAGCCATCGAGCCGGTTCGTGCAGCTGCGCGCATCGGCTGCGGAGAAGGTGCTCGGGCTGCCGGTGCCGCGCAACGTGCCCATGAAGTTGCGCAGGTCGAACAGCTCGCGGACGTTCTTGCGGCCCTCGAGCTCGCCGGCGCGGAACAGGGGTGTCCTTGACGAACACCAGGCAGGCGTCGGCATCGCCCCGGATGCGCAGGGAGGGGCTCCTGCGGGACTGACGCAAAAAGAAAATGCCCGGACCGAAGTCCGGGCATTTTCCGTGAAACTTGGTAGGCCGTGCGGGATTCGAACCTGCGACCAACGGATTAAAAGTCCGAGGGAAATCACGTTTTATCACGTTGAGTGGCATGCGTGAGACCGTGTAAAATCATTGAAAAATAAGAGGAAAGATGTTTTTCAGCATTGCTTGATGTTGATCGGTATTGGTAGAATTTGGCTACATGGTGGCTACATGGAAGCGCCGTGTAGCCAAACTAGCCGGAGCTGACAGCATGCAACGCGAGCGCCTGACCCCTGACCGCATCCGCCGCTTCACCTGCGCCGATGGTGCCGTGCAGTCCTTCCTGTGGGACACCGAAGCGCCCCGGCTTGCCGTACGTGCTACGCCGGGCAGCACGACGCGGGATGACAGCAAGGGGAAGGCGTACATCTTCGAGAGCAAGCTAAACCGCCGCACCCTGCGCATCACCATCGGGGACGTGCGAGCCTGGAACCTCGACGCCGCACGCAGCGAAGCCCGCCGCCTGCAAACGCTTGTCGACCAGGGCACCGACCCGCGCGAGGAAAAGGCCGCAAAGCTGGCAGAGGCCGAAGCCCGACGCGAGGAAGCCCGCCGCACGGAAGCGCCCGCCCTGGAAGCCTGGAATGCCTACATCGAGGCCCGCCGGCCGAAGTGGGGAGCCCGGAGCTATCAGGACCATTTGAACCTGAGCAAGGAGGGTGGCGAGACCATCACCCGAGGCCGCAGGACGACCGAGGACGGCAAGACCCAGCCGGGAACCCTGCGCGCCTTGCTGGCGCTGCCGCTGCGCAAGATTGACGCGCCGACCGTGCGCGCCTTCCTGAAAGACGATGCCGCCAAGCGCCCGACTCAGGCCGCGCTCGCGTTCCGCCTGCTGCGCGCCTTCCTCAACTGGTGCGCCGACCGCCCGGAGTACCAGGGACAGATTCAAGTCGACGCCTGCGCCGGTCGCATCGCCCGCGATGAACTGCCCAAGCGCCAAGCCAAGCAGGACGCACTAGAGCGCGAAATGCTGCGCCCTTGGTTCGAGCAAGTGCGTGCCATTGCCAACCCGGTGCAGGCCGCTTATCTGCAAGTGGCCTTGCTGACTGGCGCACGCCGGGAGGAAGTGGCCGAAATGCGGTGGGAGGACGTGGATTTTCGCTGGAACAAGATCATCATCCGGGACAAGGTGGAAGGCGAGCGCACCATTCCGCTAACGCCCTACGTCGCCGGCCTGCTGCGCGACCTGAAGCGCCGCAACGACACCCCGCCGGCTGAGTGGCGCATCCTTCACGGCAAGCGCATCAAAAACGACCTCGACGCCTGGGAGCCTTCGCCCTGGGTATTCGCCAGCAAGACCGCCGCTTCTGGCTACCTGCAAGAGCCGCGCATTGCCCATAACCGCGCCTTGAGGGATGCCGGCTTGCCGAACATCACGATTCACGGCCTGCGCCGAAGTTTCGGGAGCCTGTCCGAGTGGTGCGAAGTTCCCGCCGGCATCGTGGCGCAAATCCAAGGGCACAAGCCGAGCGCGACCGCTGAGAAGCATTACCGTGTCCGCCCGATTGACCTGCTGCGCCAGTGGCACACGAAGATTGAAGCCTGGATTCTGGATCAGGCCGGCATCGAACTGCCGACCGAGCAGGAGGCCGCCCTCGCGCTGCGCGTGGTGGCCTGACCGAGCAATGCCGCCCCTACCTCGACGGAGGGAAAAGCCGGACACCATCGCCGGCCTGGGGCGGCACCTATCCCGATGGTGCGCACGATGGAGCGCAGATGGAACTCAAGCACGGCACCGTGCGGCTCGACGCCGCCGCCGAATGGCTATCGAAAACCACCGGCAGGACATTCACCGCTGCCGACTTAATCGACGCGCACGACAAGTTGCCCATCTGCGCCCTGATACCCCGGTCGAAGGCGAACCCGAAATACTCAGGCCCCGTGCAGCGCGCTATGTTGGCGAAGGCGGTTGAGGTCGAGATAGATGCTGAGGCAGCGCGCAAAGGCCCCCTTACTCAGAGAGAAATTGCAGAGGCCGCAAAAAGGCGACTCAGCGAAGGCATAGCCACCCGCCTCGAGATAGAAAAGACTATCCATGAGGAAGGGATATATCTGCTGTCGAGGCGAGACCTGCATTTGCTGGCTAGGCATGGGGTGCAAAGATTGAATCGCGGCACGCCCTTTCTGAGTCTCGTCGCTAGCAGAGGCTTTCAGCCCGGTCTCGCAGAAGCTATTGAGTTCGGCGCGCGGGTTGATGTGACTGCCGACATGCTTTGCGTCCTGAAGGGATACCTCGTCAAATTCGCCGAGCAGGTCGCAGCGCAGCAGGTCGAAGCCCCTGCGCCGACGCCTGAGCCGGCGCGAGTGCTGCCGGTCGCCGCGCCGCTGGGCCGGCAGAGGCATCAGGAGTCCGAGATTCTGCGCGTACTGCGCGAGATGGGGTATGACCCAATGCACCTCCCGCCTCGTGCAGCTGGCAAGCCTGGACTAAGGGCGGAAGTCCGCGCCAAGCTGAAGAACATGACGGAACACGTATTCAAGAAGGCGTG
This sequence comes from Thauera sp. SWB20, assembly GCF_000831325.1. Lineage (NCBI taxonomy): Bacteria > Pseudomonadati > Pseudomonadota > Betaproteobacteria > Rhodocyclales > Zoogloeaceae > Thauera > Thauera sp. SWB20. The sequence goes on from NZ_JTDM01000019.1 coordinate 174,917, forward strand.
GGGCCGACTCCGCAAATACAAAGAAATCAGGGGTGGCGAGTGAGGGGTGTCCCCCAAACTGGGGTATAGGGGGACACTTGCGGGGCATACCGTAGGGGTAAATATCTTTCCTGAATCCGTGTTGTCTTCAGCGCGTACCCGCTCCGCGAGCCCCAGCGCATGATTTTTCTGCTGCCTGACTCCCAATCTCAGCTCACCGCAGCCCCGAGCACCGTCCTTTCACGGCCCGGAGGCCCGGCGAGCCGGGCTTACGGGGGGTGCGCTACGTCATTTTCCTGCTCCCACGCGGCCGTCGCCCTTTCGCCGCAGCGAAATGGCCTCGATTCGGAGAATCCGGCCGTCGGATTTGCATCACGGCGAAGCCACCGCGCACAGTCGCGCCTGCACCGTGGTGAACACCTTCACATGCGCGGCGACGCCGCGTCCGAAGTCCAGCACCAGGCGGCGGGCGTGTTCGACGAACTTCGCCGCACGGTACATCACCTCCTGCAGCACTGTCTTGATGCGTCGGCGCTTGGCCGGGTGACGGATCGGCGAGAGCTCGCCGGTCAGCCCGAGTTGGCCGATCAGGCGCAGGCAGTTGTAGGCGAACGCGGCCAGATGCATGACCGCGTCGTTGGTGTCGAACTTGCCCGAGGGCAGGCGCTCGAGGTCCAGGTCGGTCTTGATCTCGGAGTGGAACTGCTCGTGCGTGCCGTGGTGCTTGTAGAGCTCGATCACGTCGGCCATCGCCACTTCGAGGCTGGTCCACCAGCCTTCGATCTCGATCTCGGGGGTCAGCAGGTGCTGGCCCTTCTTGTCGATCGTGCGCTCGGTCACCCGCACCACCAGACGCAGCGTGCGCTTGGCCTTCTTCCAGGCACGGTCGATCTTCAGGTCCAGCAGCCCCACCCGCTTGCCCGCGCGCACTTCCTCGAAGACGCCGGCGGCCTCGGCCCGGTCCACCCAGGCGGTCTTGTCCTGACGGCGCGGATTCCACTTGGTGAGGTAGTCGAACGAACGCCCCAGCGCTGCCCAGCGATCGCGCTCGTCGGCCAGCGCGAACAGCAGCCGGGCGCTGTCGAAGCCGCTGTCGGCCCGCCACAGCAGCTTCGCATCGGCCGCGCACACCCGGCGCAGGCGCGGGAACGCGCGCTCGAAGAAATACTCGGTCTCCAGCGCCGAGTGGTGCGACCCCGCGCGCAGCTCCAGGCCGAGGTTCCAGCCCTCGTTGCCCAGGTACAGCGCGATCGGCGTGTAGCCATCGACGCCCTGGTAAGTGCGGCTGACCGCCTCCTTCTTGGTGTCGGAGTTGTCCATCACGAAGGTGTCCAGATCGGCGCAGACGTAGCCCTTGTGCGCCGTGATCGGCGCCTCGGTGCGCTCGAGCAGGCGCAGGCTCAGCTCGTCGGTCAGCTCGCGCAGCTCGGCCGCGCGGGCATCGAGCCGTTGGCGCATCCACACGCTGCCGGGCACCTTGGCGAGCCCGAGCGCTTCCTTGAAGAAGCGGTCGCCGCGAAACGGCTCGATCGCCTCGAAGTCGCTTTTGCCCAGGCTCAGCAGCCCCACCACCGACTTGACCAGGTCCGAGCTCCGCATACCCTGCGACACCGGCAGCCTCGGGTCGATCACCGCCTCGACCTGTGCCGCCTGGCAGCACTGCCCGATCAACGCCAGGCCCGAGTAGGACGTCAGATTGAGCTTGGCGGATTGCTTGACTTCGAAGCGCGGCATGGTCGGTTGGGTGAAAGGCTCGGATGCGTAATTATACAATTACATCAATGCGTTAGGCTGGATTTCCGGCTAAGCGAACACGGATTCAGGTCTTTGCGTGTGCTGACGTTGGGCGGCGAGGCATCCCGCCAAGCGCAAACGTCGGTTTCTTGAAAAAGGAACCCGCACAATGCAAAGCCAAACCACCCCGACCGCATGGCGCAATGATGCGCCGATCGTAGCCCGTACCCTTTCGACCGAGCAGGCCGCCGCCGCCCTGCACATCCGACCGCAGACCTTGCGCGCCGCAGTTTGCCGTGACGGGCACTATGCCGGCGTCCGGCCGCACAAGCTGCCTTCCCGCTTTCTCGCGTGGCCTGCCGAGGCCATCGAGCGCCTGCTCAGCGGGGAGGTGGCCTAAATGCGAAGCGCCCGCCCCACCGAAGTGAATGCGAGCGCCTTGGAACCGCGCCGCCATTCTATCGCGCAAGATCTATTTCCGGACACGATTCCGCCACGGCCGCTCCCGATCTTCCCCGAGCCGAACAGCGTCAAGGAATCCGCACTGCTGGCGCTGGTCGATGGCGCCATTCGGCAATCTGGATTCGTCCGGTCGTGGCGACTCGCCGCTTATGTCCGCTTCCTTAAGGATGACGGCTGGGAAATCGTCAGCCGTGAGGTCGCAGAGAACGGCCGCACGGTTGCCGAATACACGCTTGACCTCCAGGACGACGCAACCCGAGAAGCCGCGGCGCGCTATCGCGTGCGCAAAGGGAGTGCGTGATGGCCCGAATCCGAACCATCAAGCCCGAACTTTGGAGTTCCGGGCAGATTGGCGACTGCTGCCTGAGTGCTCGCCTCACCTTCATCGGCCTGCTGAACTTCTGCGACGACAATGGCATCCACTCCGACTCTTCCCGCCGGATCAAGGCCGAGGTGTTCCCGCAGGACCTTGATGTGTCCGCCGACCACGTTGCCGCCTGGGTGGAAGAGTTGTGCCGCGCCGGACTCGTTGCGCGGTACGCGGCCCACGGCGAGCCGTACCTGATCGTCACAGGGTGGGACCGGCACCAGAAGATCGAGCGCCCGACCTACCGGCACCCGGCCCCAGACGGCACCGTCGGCAAAATCACCCCGGAAATTCGACGAGAGATCGCCGAGACATCAGCGAGGGCTCGCCGCTGTGTCGGTGAGTATTCGCCGAAAGATCGTCGAGAAGTCGGCGAAGGCTCGATGAGCCCTCGACCCCGGAATGGAATGGAGTCGAATGGAGATTCCCTAGCCAAGGAGGGGGGGGGTTGTTCACCTACCACCTCTATAGGGGATATAGATGGGTGGGGTGACTTCACGGCCGACCCTGAGCAGGAGGGCGAGTGATGACGACCATCCTTAACCTCCTGGCTCGGGCCGAGATCATTTCTCTCCGCCAGTATCAGCAAGCCCTTGTCGACGCGATCCGCGCCATCCTGCGCTCGGGCAAGCGCCGCGTGCTGGCCTACCTGCCCACGGGCGCGGGCAAGACCAGGGTGGCGACCGCCATCGTGCAGATGACGCTCGCCAAGTCCGCCGGTCGCGTCGTCGTCCTGGCGAACCGGAAGCAACTGGTGCACCAGTTCGCCGCCGCCCTGCGCGCCGCCGGCCTGGACGTGGGCATTGCTCAAGGCGAGAACACCGCCGGCCTGCATCATCGGGTGGTGGTGTGCAGCATCGACACCATCCACGCCCGGAACTACACGTTCGAGGACGTGGCGCTGTTCATCATCGACGAGGCACATGCGGTCGCCGGAAGCGAGAAGTACCGGACCCTGCTGTTCCGCTACAACCGCGTCCCCTGCGTCGGCTTGTCGGCAACACCGTTCGCCAGAGGTCTGGGCAAGAGCTATCCCGAGTTGGCGGGCCGGCCTCTGTTCGAGGAGCTTGTCGTCGGCGCGACGGTACAAGAACTCGTCGACGACGGCTACCTGACGGACATCGAAATCTACTGCCCGAGCAAGCCGGACATGAGCGGCGCGAAAAGCGTGCGCACGGCCGAGGGTGAGATGGACTTCCGGCAGGCCGACATCGACGAAGCTACCGACCGCCCCGAGCTGGTGGGCGACATCGTGTGGCACTTCCTAAAGCTGGGGTCAGGTCGCAAGACGATTGTGTTCGCATCCTCGATTGCGCACTCCAAACACATCGTCGAGCGGCTCCAGGCCGCTGACGTGAAGGCCGAGCACCTGGACTGCTACATGGACGACGACACCCGCGCCGACATTCTCAGGAGATTCGAGCGTGGCGACTTCACGGTGCTCTCCAATGTGGCGCTGCTGTCCGAGGGGTTCGACGTGCCGGACACCGCCTGCATGATTCTGGCGCGCCCCACGAAGTCGCTGACGAGGTTCTTGCAGATGGTGGGTCGCGTCCTGCGCCCTGCGCCGGGCAAGACTCACGCCTTGCTGCTGGACCACTCCGGCAGCGTGGAGCGCATTGGCCATCCGTTCGATGACCTGCCGCTGGAACTGTGCGACGGCAGCCCGAACAAGTCAGGCCGCCAAGAGCGTGAGAAGCCCGAGCCCAAGCCCTGCCCGGGCTGCAAGTTCGTCAAGCCGGCCGGCATCCGCAAGTGTCCGAAATGCAGCTTCGAGCCCGAACGCCAGAACGACATCGAGGTCATCGACGGTGAGCTGGAGCGATTCGACCGCAAGGCCAAGAAGCCCGCAACGCCCGACCGCAAGCAGCACGTCTATTCGCAGTTGCTTCAGGTAGCGCGCAACAAGGGCTATTCCTCCGGCTGGGTATCGCACAAGTACCGCGCGATGTTCGACGTGTGGCCGCGCAACATGCGCGAGGTGCCGGCGACGCCGACCGCTGAACTGCTGTCCTGGCTGAAATCGCAGCAGATTGCATTTGCCAAGGCCCGCGAGAAGCAGCAGGAGGGCCGCAACCATGTCTGAACGTCTGGAGGTTCGCCAGATTGCGCAAGGCCGCTGGCGGTCGATTCTGACGATCCTGGGCATGGACGAGCGCGCGCTATCGGGCAAGCATGGCCCCTGCCCGATGTGCGGCGGCAAAGACCGCTTCCGCTTCGACGACAAGGAAGGCCGAGGCACCTACTTCTGTTCCGGTTGTGGTGCGGGTGACGGTGTGCAGTTGGCAATGGGCATCACCGGCCTGAGCTTCCGGGATGTGGCCGCCGAGGTCGAGCGCATCGCCGGCACGGTCAGGCCGGCCACCACCAGGACCGATCGCACCGACGAGGACAAGCTGAGTGCATTGCGCCGCGTGTTCCGGGAGTCCCGGCCAATCGAACGCGGAGACGAGGCCTGCCGTTACCTGGCTGGGCGCGGTCTGCGCCTGTACGACCTGCCCGAGTCGATTCGATTGCATCCGGGGATGCCATACCGGGACGGCGGCGCGGTGCTGGGTACGTTCCCGACAATGCTCGCCACCGTAACCGATGCAGCCGGTCGCGCATTGTCGATGCACCGGACGTTCATTCAGGACGGCACGAAAGCGCCCGTACCGGCTCCGAAGAAGCTCATGCAGGGGCTACCTCTCTCAGGCGCTGCAATCCGCCTGACGCCCGTTTCTCGATCTTTGGGAATAGCTGAGGGTGTCGAGACTGCGCTCGCGGCGTCCGAACTGTTCGAGGTGCCCACATGGTCCTGCATAAGCACGTCGGGCATCGAAACCTTCGAGCCTCCCGAAGGGGTGGAGCATGTCGTCATCTTTGCCGACCATGACGCCAACTTTGCTGGACAGGCCGCAGCGTATCGAGCCGCACACCGGTTGGCGCTCAAAGGCATCGAGGTTGAGGTGTGCATTCCACCCCGGCCGGGTGACTGGCTGGATGAACTCAACGGACGACCACCACCAGCCCCATGAAACCACCAGATCCGCATCAACCAGACAGATCGACCACCAACAGAGCCACGACCAGTAAAGGAGATACAGCCATGAGCAACGAATCAACCAACGGAGTCGCCAGCATGCTGAGCGGCATCCGCGAGCGAGAAGCCGCGAAGGCGGAGCAGATGAAGATCGCCAGCCAGATCGCGGCGGTTCCCGAATCAACCTTCGCCGACCATCCCGAGGTCAAGCGCCACCGCGAGCGGGTCGCGCTTCTGGAGCGCCGGTTCGAGCTGACAGAGGATCCGTGCCAACGCCGCCGGCTCGCCGAGGCGATTGCGGCGCTGCGCCTCGAGATGGTCGAACGTTCGGCAGATGTGACCAATGCGGCGATCGACGACCTTGCCGACGCCCCCATCACGTTCAGGCGCGCGTTTGCCGCGGCAGAGGAAGTCCGCCGCCCGACCTGCGCAATTACCGCGGCCGAAGCCGCCCTGGCGGCCCTGAACCGGAAACTCAACGGACAGAGCAATCAGCTCGACGAGCTGAGAGCGGCCCGCAGCGAGTTGGATCGCTTGCTGCACCGCCTCAAGCGCGAGCACCTTGGAATGTCCGGGGAGTGAGGTGGTAGCGAATGACCGACACGACCACGAATCCGAAGCGATCGACGGCAGAGATCGTGCTCGAAGCGATTCAGGACTTGCACGCCCGCGAACAGATCGTGACCCGCGAGGTCCTGGCCGAGATGACGGGCCTGAAGCTGACTACCATCGACGACCGGCTGGGCTACCTGCTGGACAACGGCCGCATCCGCAGAGTGCAGCGCGGGGTGTTCGTTCCGATGGAGCAGCACAAGCCCGCGCGTCCCATTTCCCGCACCCTCTGCCCCGATGGCACGACGGTGCTCGAGATCGGCGAGGCGGTGATGATCCTCACCCCGCGCGAGTCGCGCATGCTCGGCGAGGTGATGACCGGCGCCGCTCAGCAGTTCGTCGCAATCGAGATCGGGCACGAGGGGGCGCGGCTCAATGCGGTGCTGTCCGCGCAGGTGAGCGACGTTCGGCGGGAGCTGCGTCAGCTCCAGGAATGCCCGCCAGATGGGCGCGCAGAACCTGTGTGACCTTCAGGGCGTCGATGTCGAATACGCTGGCCGCGACCGTCTCGCGTCCGAGGCAGGGCAAGCGCGACAGCATCCTCGCCGACGCCAAGATCGGCGCCCCTCGTTGCGGTCTGTTCGCGCGAGAGGGGCGAGTTTTGCGAGTCCTTAAAAGGGCGATTGGTGAAATGTACGCGCGCGCGGAGCAGGCGGAGGCGCACCCTGCATTTCTTGAGTCCCTAAAGGGCAAGATCGAAGCTGCGAAAAGGGCGCCGTCAGTTCTTTGTGCAACTGCACAGCCGCCAATCCTGCCGATGCCGCTCACGCATGGGCAGAGCAGTACGAGGCCCGCGAGCTCGCAGTGCAGGTACGCAAGGAGGCGGTACGCAGTGAGGTACGCACCGCTTCCGCACTTGGAGATGTACGCGCGCGCGAGGGAATCTCCGCTATGCGACCAGTACGCGCGCGCGAAGGAAGCAGCACGGGGAAAACAACGATGAACGCAATGCCGACTGATCCGGATCGAGAGCGCCGCCGCCGATGGCGCGAGTATCACGCCGAGCATGATCGCCTCGCAAACGAATGGCGTGAGCGCGGCTATCAGTATCCGCCGCCCGTCTATCCACCGCTGCCGCACGATCTCGTCGGCCTGACCTGTGGCGCACGCACCAGGGCGGGTACGCCGTGCAAGCTGGCCGCGATCTACCGCAACGGTCGATGCAAGCTGCATGGCGGATTGAGCACGGGGCCAACCAGCAACGAAGGACGCGAGCGGTGCCGAGAAGCTGCGCAAAGACGGTGGGCGAAGGTCAAGGCGCATGCCACCCCTTGAGGACTACAGAAAACTTACGTTCGCCCCGTGTCGGCAGCCCCTGCAGATTCGCAGACGGGCAGGAATCACGGCCGCTCGTTTGGGTGAGCGGCTTCACCCTCGATAAGAGCAGAGTCGCCTCGCCGCGCCAAGAACGCCCGCATTGCGTCGGAAACTGGAGTCTCGACCTGAAAGTCACCAAAGCGCTTGCGGAAGGCCTGCCAGCGTTGTCCGAGATGCCCCTGACGGCGATGCAGCGGAGAAATCCATACCCACTGCAGCCCCCATTGGCTTTCACGCCAGCGAAAGGCGCACGCCCCAACGATCGCACCCGCCTCATCGGCTATCAGGTAACCGTGGGCCTGGCGATCATCTTCGCCCTTGGGCGATTGCCACTGAATGAAGTCATATCGGAATTCACGCTTGAACGCATAAGCGCGGTCATACATTTCCCGGTGCTTCCAGGCCGGTGAGAATGAGGTCACCAGCTCGGGATCGGGCTCGGACTGCCGAGCCGCCAACATGCGCGCATGTGGCTGTGGATTCAGATACCGCATCCGCTTTCTGTGCTCTCGGCGATGGAACTCGCTGGACTCAGGATCACCCCGGCGATAGGTGTGTCCGCAATCCGGGCAAACGGTCTCGACGGGCTCGGGGCGACGCTGGAAGCGCGGCGAATGAACCTCAAGGAGCGCGACGTGCCCAGACTCGTCCCCGTGCAGCTCCACTCGATAGCCTTCAGGGGTCTTCCAGGACTGCAAGGGCCGCATGCCGTATTGAGTCCCATGAGGTTTCACTCGACACGGAGGATTTCTTCCCCGAGTCTGCGAGTACCAGAACACTGAGAGCTCAGCGCTTGAAAGCAGAGGGCGCTTTTCCAGTGAGGGGCGCAGTTCGCTTATCAATGGCGCAGGATCGACCTGGAATCCGAGCTCTTCGAGGTGGATCAACAGGAAGGCGACATTGGCTGCTGGCAGCGCCTCATGAAGCATCGCATCTCGTGCCAACCTCCTCGGCCGAAAGGCCACGTCGTCCCAACGAAGCCCGAACATTGCGAGCAAACAGTCGGGATCACCTGCGCCGTAACAGTCCAGGCGCCGATCCATCGCCATGAGCAAATCCTCGATCTCATGCTTCATGGCCCAGCCCTGCGCAGCGATCGATCGAAGAATCCGAGTTGCGGTACTCGAACTCCAAGCCCGGGGCGGCCGTGCATCCCGAAGGGCATGTATCAACTGGTCAAAATGACTCTCCGTAGTCTCGAACGCCATCGATGCCTCGCTTTGCGGATTCTGAGCAATGCTATCGCAGTAGCGCTTGACCCGGGAGAATCCGGAGTGCATGATCCGCCTGCGCTGCAGACAACGGCGCACCGGTTTGGCGACCGGGTAAATCCAGGCGGACAACCGCCGCAGCGCGGTTTTTTTACGTCCGTTGCATGGTGTTGCCCTATGGGCGGGCCGTGTTGGGAGACCGCAAGGTCTGCCGGTCCCTGGATCCGGTTCGCCAACCCGACACGGTTCCGCTCACCCCGTTTGGCGACGGGAGGCGGAGAACGAAACCGCAATCCAGGAGCTCCACCATGCACACCCCCTCACCCGGCACGCGCGCACTCGCGCCGTCCACGCCCGCGATTTCCGCCAGCTTCACCCCCGGCCCCTGGCGCGAACACAGCCATCGGCAGATCGGCCCCGACGCCGGCATCGTCTGCGAAGTCTGGTCTGCCATCGGCTCGGGCGATGCCGCGATCAAGGAGGCTGACGCAAACGTCGACCTGATCGCCGCCGCGCCCGATCTGCACCAGGCGTGCACCTCCGCTGAGCGGCTGCTGACCCGGCAGAAGTTCCGCGCGACCGAGCACACCGACGAAGGGCGCACCCTTCTTGCACTGCGCACTGCCCTGGCGAAGGTGGAAGGGGGTGCATCATGAGACGGCCCGTCTACGAATCCATACACCTACTGATGCAGCGGGCGCACGACCAACTGACGCCCGCCGACTGGTTTCAATTGACCGACCTTGCCGACGCCGCCGCCAGCGAGGCGCTACGGCTGGCCGAGGTGACCGAGCATATCGGCCACATGGTGAGCGATGACGGCGAGAGCGCGACCCGCTCGGGCTTCTTCCAGGACTCGAGAAACGTGCACGCCCTGCTATGCTCGCTGTCGAACTCGCTCGAGAGCATCGGCGCAATGGCCGAGGTCGGCAGCTACGCCGCATCACAACTGATCCCCAGCCAACAGCCCGAGGTGAAACCGTGAGCACCGAACTTGTCGATACCATGGAGCGCGCGGCCGGCGCGCTGGAAGACGTTGGCCAACCGCTGAAGTCCATCCTTGAAACCGAGAGCGTCGACCAGGCGCGCGCCCTGGCGTCGATCGGGGAAGAGCACGCCGCGATGCGGGCGACTTGGCTGCGCGACGTGCTCGCCAGCGAGGAAATGAAGGTGGGACTCAAGGAGAGTGCAGAATGAGCGCGAAGAAGATCCCCGTCACCCCCATTTTCATGGACCTTCCCACCGTCGCCCAGGTCGTCGCCTTGTCCACCGCAACCATCGAGCGCCTGGAGCGCGACGGACAGTTCCCCAAGCGCCGCCAGTTGTCCGGCCAGCGCGTCGGCTGGCTGGTGCGCGAGGTGCAGGAATGGGCCGAGTCGCGGCCGGTGTCGCAGTTGCCGCCGCCGCCGAATACGGGAGCGCCGAAGCCGCGCACCGGCGCATCGGCTTGAGCAATCCGCACCAAGGCGCGCAGCCCGATGAATCCGGAACGAGACCCGCCCGCGTGGCGGGTTTTTCGTTCTCAGGGCCGGATTTGTAATGCGGCCCTCGCCGCCACTTTCCGCTGACCTGTAACTATGCGGTAAGTTTTTGACTTCTAGCGTGGCAGCGGCATACGATGGTTTATATTCATGGAGCATCGCATGCGCAAAATTTCAACGGTCGTGGCGTGCCTGCTTGCCTTTGCTGCGCCAGCTCAAGCGTCTTGGCTGTACTGCAAGCTGAATCCGGCGGATTGCGCGTACATACAGGGAGAGCTAATCCCGTTTGACAAAGCCGAGATCCTCATCGAGGACTGTAGGAGCCTGACATGGGGAGGCATTGGTGCAAGAGCCATGTCCATGAGTATGGATCAGGTTATGAAGATCACGAATGGGGATATCTCTCACCCATTACTTCGAGCTCAACTTGCCTACATGGCCCTGCATGACTCCCCCCTGAAGTTTGACCGCTCCATCGCCATCGAGCGCAGGTATCCACACGTGCGAACGGCGTGCGCGCAGGCTTTTGCAGACTGGAACCGGTAGTGATGACGCCTTCCTTTTCGGCCAGCCGCGTTTTCCGCTGACCTTGCCGAGAGGGCCGTCGAAGCTCCGCAGGAGCCGAGAACGTCCCGCGTACTGACCTACATCCTGCCGGCTACCCGCTGGTCGATTCTGGGGCCGTCTGATGGTAGCCGTGAGCCGGTAGCGTTGAGGCCTGCCCCGCGCCGATACCCCCGCCGACCTTCGCGAGGTCTGGCCGGTCACGATGGCTACACCGCCCGGATTTGGCTACATGGTGGCTACACGAAGCCAGAAAGCAAAACGCCAACCCCGAAGGATTGGCGTAAGTGCTTGAATATTTGGTAGGCCGTGCGGGATTCGAACCTGCGACCAACGGATTAAAAGTCCGCTGCTCTACCAGCTGAGCTAACGACCCAAAAGCGAGGCCGAATGATAATGGCCGATGGAAACGTCGTCAAGCGCCTTGCCGGTTTCGCGGTCCCCCGATGGAGCCGCAGGGTGGCTCGTCGGGGCAGAGCGGCCGGCGGTTTGCCTCTTCAGCCTGCGCGGGTCGGCAGCCAGTACTGGAGCTTCATCGTCGCAACGGCTCCCGCGATGATGGCGGCGGTGGTGATCGCGGCGCCGAGCGCGAGGGTCGACAGGCCCGAGACGCCCTGGCCGAGCGTGCACCCGAGCGCAGTGACGCCGCCGAAGCCCATCAGCAGGCCGCCGGCGATGTGACGCACAAGGTCGGCGGGGTCGCGGAAGCTCTCGATGCGGAAGCTGCGCGTGGCCAGCGCCATCGCCGCCGCGCCGGCGATCACGCCGAGCGCGCTGGCGATGCCGAAGCTCATCTGGCGGTTGGCATCGCTCCACAGCAGCAGCAGCTCGAGGGTGAAGGCCTGCGGGGCGACGAAGCTGAGCGACTCGGCGCGGCCGCTGTTGGTGGCGAGGAAGACCTCCTCGAGGGTGTCGGGGTGCTCGGCGATGTGGCCGAGGTGGCCGGTGACGTACCAGCCGGCCACCACCGCGAGGCCGACGATGGCCCCGCCGAGCAGCACCTCGGGGTGGCGCGCGTCGCGGCTGGCCAGCGCCCAGGCGAGCAGGCCGCCGCCGGCGAGCACGCTGGCGGCGAGCGCGGCCTTGCCTGCCTCCATGCCGGCCGCCGCGAGGAAGGCGGGCAGGGTCTGGCCGTGGGGCAGCTGCAGCGCCACCGGGTCGAGGAACTCGACCCGCCACACGCCGGTGAGCCCGCGCAGCGTCATCGAGGCGCCGATGGCGAGGAAGACGAACACCACGACCGACTTGAGGTTGCCACCGCCGATGCGGATCAGGGTCTTGCCGGCGCAGCCGGATGCGAGCGTCATGCCGACGCCAAAGGTGAGTCCGCCCACGATGTGTGACAGCCAGGGCAGGCGGGCGCCGGTGTAGAGGGTCTTGGCAGGGTCGAAGAGCCCGAGGGCGTGCAGCGCGCCGGTGCCGAGGGTGGCGAGCGCGACCGCGAGCGCCCACATCCGCATCCGCGTCCAGTCGCCGATGTTCACCGCGTCGGAGACCGCGCCCATGGTGCAGAAGCCGGTGCGCTGGCTGGAAGCGCCGAACGCGGCGCCGATCGCGAAGCCGAGCCAGACGATGGTGGAGGCGGAGACGAGGGCGTGGTCCATGGCGCGGCAGGGGTTCAGGCCGAACGCGGCTGGTAGGGCGTCGGGTCGGGCACGCCGGCGGCTTTGAAACCGGCAGCGCGCAGGCGGCAGGCTTCGCAGCGGCCGCAGGCGCGGCCGTCGTCGTCGGCTTGGTAGCAGGTGACGGTGAGGCCGTAGTCCACGCCGAGGGCGGTGCCGCGGCGGATGATGTCGGCCTTGGAGAGCTCGATCAGCGGGGCGTGGATGCGCAGCTGCGCGCCCTCGACGCCGACCTTGGTGGCCAGCCGCGCCATGTGCTCGAAGGCCTCGATGAAGACCGGCCGGCAATCGGGGTAGCCCGAGTAATCGACCGCATTCACGCCGACGAAGATGTCGTTGGCGCCGAGCACCTCGGCCCAGGCGAGTGCGATCGACAGCATGACCGTGTTGCGCGCCGGCACGTAGGTCACCGGGATGCCGGTGTTGTCCTGATCGAGCGGCACCGCGATGCCGGGGTCGGTGAGCGCCGAGCCCCCGAACTGGCCGAGTTCGACGCTGGCGGTGCGGTGCTCGCGCGCGCCGAGCGCTTGCGCCACGCGCTTCGAGGCGGCGAGCTCGGCGGCGTGGCGCTGGCCGTAGGCGACCGACAGCGCGTAGGTCTCGAAGCCCATGTCGCGCGCGATCGCGAGGCAGGTGGCGGAATCGAGGCCGCCGGAGAGCAGCACGACGGCGCGGGGCGGGGTGTGGAGGCTGGTCATTCCGTAGTCATTCTGGATGGCGGGGCGGGGTGGATCTGCTCGCGGCGTCGCCGGGCCGGAACAGCGGCGCTCAGCGGCCGCGGGCGTCGTTCCACAGGATCTTGTGGAGCTGGAGCTGGAAGCGCACCGGCAGGCGGTCGCGCACGATCCATCCGGCGAGCTCGGCAGGGTCCAGCGCGCCGGCGACCGGCGACAGCAGCACGCCGCAGCGTTCGGCGAGGCGGTGCTCGGCGATCTGCTGCTTGGCCCATGCGTAGTCGGCGGCGTCGGCGAGCACGAACTTGAGCTCGTCGTGAGCGCACAGCAGCGCGAGGTTTTCCCAGCGGTTGCGGGCGAGCTCGCCCGAGCCGGGGGCCTTGAGGTCCACGATGCGCGACACGCGGGGATCGACCCCCGCGATGTCGAGTGCGCCGCTCGTTTCCAGCGACACGTCGTGGCCGGCATCGCACAGGGCGGCGAGCAGCGGTAGGCAGCCCTTCTGTGCGAGCGGCTCGCCGCCGGTCACGCACACGTGGCGCAGACCGTGGCTGGCCACCTCGGCGAGGATGTCGTCGAGCGTGCGTGTCTCGCCGCCGCTGAAGGCGTAGGCAGTGTCGCACCAGGTGCAGCGCAGCGGGCAGCCGGTCAGGCGCACGAACACGGTGGGCAGGCCGACGCGGGTGGATTCGCCCTGCAGCGAGGCGAAGATCTCGGTGATACGGAGGCGCACGGCCGTCGCCGGCGCCGTTTCGACAGCGGACATGGATCAGCGCGCGCTCAGGCGCTGGCGGGCGACCTGAGCAGCGTTGCTCTGCGGATAGCGCTCGACAAGCGATTGCAGGGTGCGCTTGGCACCGGCGGCGTCGTTCATGGCCTGCTGACTGTTGGCCAGGCCGAGCATGGCGTCGGGCGCGACGTTCTCCTTGGGGTACTTGTCCATCACCGTCTTGAAATGGCGATTCGCACTGGCGACGTCGCGCGCCTGCAGTGCGGCGTTGCCGGCCCAGAAGTGGGCGCCGGCGGTGAAGTTGCCTGCCGGGTAGCGGGTGATGAAGCGCTCGAACGCGGTCTGCGCGTCCTTGTGCTTGCCGTTCTTGAGCAGCGCGAGGGCGCCCTGGTAGTCGGCGGATTCGGTGTTCGCGGATGAGGGGGCTGGCGCGGGGGCAGGTGCCTGCGGGGGCGCTGCGGCCGCAGCCGGTGCCGCCGGCGCCGCATCCCCGGAGGCCGGGGCGGCGGAGGCGGCGCCCGCCGCACCGGATTCGTACCGGCGCAGGCGGGCGTCGAGGTCGACGTAGAAATCCTTCTGGCGCTGCTTGAGCGTCTCCACCTCGTTGGTCAGCAGTTCGATCTGGCCACGCAGGCGCGCCAGCTCGGCGCGCATCTGTTCGTTCTGCATGGCGAGCTCGAGCTGGCCGCGGCTGGTGGTCTCGATCTGCCCCTGAACGTCCTGCCGGAGCTGGAAGATCTGGTTGCGGGCCTCGGTGTCACCCCCGAAGAGCTGGGCGTGCGCCGGGGCGCTCGGGATGAGGACGAACGCTGCGGCGAGCGGCAGAAGGCGTTTCATGTCGGGACTCTCTTAGAACTCGCCCGTGTAGAGCATGTCGCCGCGGCGGTTCTCGGCGTAGCAGTTCTCGGTGCGGTCTTCGCAGCGCGGCTTCTCTTCACCCAGGCTCACGGACTCGATCTGCGATTCCTTGGCGCCGAGCAGCATGAGGGCCTGCTTGACGACGTCGGCGCGCTTCTGGCCGAGGGCGAGGTTGTATTCGCGGCTGCCGCGCTCGTCGGTGTTGCCCTGGACGAGCATGTTCATCTGCGGGTTCTGCACCAGGAAGCGGGCGTGGGCTTCGATCAGCGGGCGGGCTTCCTGCTTGATCACGAAGCTGTCGAAGTCGAAGAAGACGCTGCGCTTGGAGAGGATGTTGTTGGGGTCGGTGAGCGCCGCGATGCCGCTGCCCTTGGCGCTGCCGGCCGTCACGGTGGCGACGCCGGTGCCGCGGTCCTGGACGGAGGCGGCGCCGTTCTCGGGGCCGGTGCTCGAGCAGGCGGCCAGGGTCAGGGCGAGCAGCGCGGGGAGGACGAGTTTCTTCATGGGTGATGCTCCAGTACGAGTGTTGATGACAGCAGAGAGGGGTATGCGGCTTTGTTGCCGCTTCATGGTTACCGGATCTGCGGACCCCAGGCGGGTTCGCGGACATCGGCGGCCTGCACCGTGAGCCGCTGGCGGATGCGCCCGTCGGTCGACACCGCCGACAGCACGCCACGGCCACCGGTGTCGGTGGCGTAGAGGATCATGCGGCCGTTGGGGGCGAAGCTGGGCGATTCGTCGCGTGCCGAATCGGTGAGGATGGTGGTCTGCCGGGTGGCGACGTCCTGCACGGCCACCTGGAAGCGGCCGGCATTGCGGGTGATGAAGGCGAGCAACTTGCCGTCGAACGACAGGCGCGGCGTCACGTTGTAGTTGCCTTCGAAGCTCACCCGCTGGGCGCTGCCGCCACTGGCAGGAATACGGTAGATCTGCGGACTGCCGCCGCGATCCGAGGTGAAGTAGATGTGGCCGTCGGCGCCCCAGAAGGGCTCGGTGTCGATGCCGGAGGATTGCGCGAGGCGGCGCACGCCGGAGCCGTCGGCACCGATCGCGTAGAGCTGCGACAGGCCGTCCTTGGTGAGCACGACCGCGAGCTGGCTGCCGTCGGGCGACCAGCTCGGCGCGGAGTTCGAGCCCTTGAAGTTGGCGACCACGCGACGCTGGCCGGTGGCGAGTGTGTGCACGTAGACGATCGGCTTCTTCTGCTCGAAGGACACATAGGCCAGGCGCTGGCCGTCGGGCGACCACGAAGGCGAGATGATCGGCTCGCGCGAGCGCAGCGCGGTGGCGGCGTTCATGCCGTCGGCGTCGGCGATCTGGAGCTCGAAGTTGGGACCGGACTTGATCACGTAGGCGATGCGGGTGGCGAAGTAACCCGGCAGGCCGGTGAGCTTCTCGTACACGAA
Organism: Thauera sp. SWB20; assembly: GCF_000831325.1. Taxonomy (NCBI): domain Bacteria; kingdom Pseudomonadati; phylum Pseudomonadota; class Betaproteobacteria; order Rhodocyclales; family Zoogloeaceae; genus Thauera; species Thauera sp. SWB20. The sequence goes on from NZ_JTDM01000019.1 coordinate 190,956, forward strand.
GTCGGCGATGCGGTGGCCGACCAGGCGGTTCTGCGCCGGACTCATCGGCAGCGACATGGCGCCGAGTTCCTGCTGCTTCTGCGCGTCGAAGAGCCGGAAGCGCACGTCGTAGCGGCCGTCGGCCATCGGGATCAGGCTGCCGGTGAGCACCGCGTCGGCGCCGCGACTGCGCACCGCGGCGAGGTCGGGCGCCACCGATTCGGGCATCGGCAGCGGGCCGGTGTCGATCAGGGTGAACAGACCGCTGCGCTCGAGGTCGGCGCGCACGACGTCGGTGACGCTCTGCGGCAGGCGGCCCTCGTTCTCGAAGATCGGGATGATGACCGGAAAGCGCGAGGCGCCGGTGCCGGTGATCTCGATCGAGAGCTGGGCGTGCGCACCCAGCGCGAGGCTGGCGAGCAGGCCGGCGAGGAAGAGGCGGAATGCGTGCAGTGTTTTGATCATGCGGGGTTTTCTCCAGCCGCGGATTATAGACATGACGGACTCAATCGTCCGCCAGCGGACGGAATTTCAGTTCGAGGGTACGCTCGAACTGGTTCTTGTTGTCCGGCAGCGGCAGCGGGCTCGAGCGCCGGATCGCGCGCTCGATGGCCTCGTCGAGGGCGGGCACGCCGGACGAGCGCTTGAGGCGGACATTGAGCACTTCGCCACTCGGCAGCTGGTCGACCTCGAACACCGCCTCCGGGTTGCCGGACAGGCCGGGCGGGCGCAACAGGTTGCCGCGCACCTTGGCAGCGATCGCCGCGCGGTATTTGTCGATGTCGCCACCGGGCGGACCCTGGCGGCTCGGACCGGCCGCGGCCGCGCGCGCACCTTCCTGCGCCATCAGGCTGGACAGGCGGGCCTGCTCGGCGCGCTGGGTCTCCTGCGCGAGGCGCTGCGCCATGTAGTCGTCGATCGGCTTGGTGTCCGGCTTGGGCTGGGGCTTGGGTTCGGGCTTGGCCTGCGGCTTGGGCTCGGGTTTCGGCTCCGGCTTGGGTTGGGGCTTGGGCTCGGGCTTCGGTTCAGGCTTGGGCTCCGGCTTCGGTTGTGGTTTGGGTTCGAGTTTCGGTGGCTCGGGCTTGGGCGGCTCCGGCTTCTTCTCGGGCGCCTTGGCGACGATCTCGGGCTTGGCCTGGGGCTTGGGCGGTTCAGGTCTGGGTTCCGGCTTCGGTTCCGGCTTCGGTTCCGGTTTGGGCTCGGGCTTCGGTTCGGGTTTCGGCTCCGGCCGGGGCTCCGGCGCCGGCTGCGGGCGCGCTGCGGCTGGCGCGCTGCGCTCCGGTGCCGAAGCCAGCCCGACCTCGAGCGCCGCGGGCGGCGGGCTCTGCCAGCGGATGCCGAAGAACAGGAACAGGAACAATCCCAGGTGGACCGCCACGGTCAACCCGAGGGACTGCCACTTGCCAGGCGGCTCGCGGCGGTGCGGTGCGGGGCGGTCCCTCATTTCTGCGAAGTCGCGCTCTGGGTGACCAGGCTGATCTTGCGCACTCCGGCGTCGCGCGCGGTCTCGAGCACGTCGATCACCTTCTGGTAGTCGAGCTTGCTGTCGGCGGCGACCAGGAAGGGCTGCTCGGGGTTCTTCGCGAGGGCGTCCTTGAGCGCGGTCGACAGCTGGTCGCGGCGCACCGGGCGCGAGCTCCCGCTGTTGCTGGCGCGCAGCGCATAGGCCCCGTCGGCCTTGACCTCGATGAAGATGGCCTCGGACTGAGGCGGCGGCGTGCCGGCGCCGGCGGAGGGCACGTTGATCGTGCCCTGCTGGATCATCGGCGCGGTGACCATGAAGATCACCAGCAGCACCAGCATCACGTCAATGTAGGGCACGACGTTGATCTGGTTCATGAGACGGCGTTGGCGCATCGTTGGAACTCCGTCCGGGTCAGCGCAGGTTGCGTTGCAGGATGTTGGAGAACTCTTCCATGAAGCTCTCGAAGCGGATGCCGAGGCGGTCGATGTCGTGCGCGAAGCGGTTGTAGGCCACCACCGCCGGGATCGCCGCGAACAGGCCGATCGCCGTGGCGACCAGGGCTTCGGCGATGCCGGGCGCGACCTGCGCGAGGGTGGCGGCGCCGACGCTGGAGAGGCCGCGGAAGGAGTTCATGATCCCCCACACGGTGCCGAGCAGGCCGATGTAAGGCGACACCGACCCCACCGAGGCGAGGAAGGCGAGGTGGGCCTCGAGGTCGTCGATCTCGCGCTGGTAGGTGGCGCGCATGGCGCGGCGGGCGCCGTCGAGCGTGGCGCCGTGGTCGTGGCCCTTGCCGCGCAGCTTGGTGAACTCTCGGTAGCCGGCCTCGAAGATGCGCTCCATGCCTTCGGACTGGTGGCGGCCAGCCGACTCGTAGAGGGTGTTGAGGTCGCCGCCGCTCCAGAAGTCGCGCTCGAACTCGTCGGTCTGTGCACGCGCCTGGCGGATCTGGAAGGCCTTGCGGAAGATCCAGTACCAGGAGACGAGCGACAGGCTTGCCAGCAGCGCCATGACGAGCTGGACGAGGACGCTCGCCTGGGAGATCAGGCTGAGGATGGAGAGGTCGTGGGTGACGGTCATGCTGGGCTTTCGAGAAGGGCGTGCAGGGAGGCGGGGAGGGCTGCGGGCTTCATGCGCCGCATGTCCACGCAAGCCACGAGGACCTGCGCGGTGAAGAGAAGTTCGCCGCCGCGGCGGATCTCGTGGTCGAACACGAGACTCGCGCGGCGCCGGCTGGCGATGCGGGCGCTCACCTCGAGCGCGTCGTCCAGGCGTGCCGGAGCGCGGTAGTCGGCCTGCACCGAGCGCACCACGAAACCCACGCCCTGCTCGTCGAGCAAGGCGTGCTGGGCGACGCCGAGCGCACGCAGCCATTCGGTGCGCGTGCGCTCGCAGAATTTGAGATAGTTTGCGTAATAGACGACACCCCCTGCGTCGGTGTCTTCGTAATAGACTCGGACGGACAGGGAAAAACGCGACGACGCGGGGAGCGATTCGCCGCCCGCGTCGGGAACGGTTTTCGGTTGCATTGCAGCATTCTAGCCGAGCCGCGGCACCGAATGCACGTCTGTCGCGTTCTTGATCGATGGATTTTTCTCGCGCTTATTGCTTGTTGCAAAAGCGCTTTTCTGTGAATGTCGTTGGTTGCGGCGGCTCGCATGGGGCGTCCGCGACATCGGAATACGGACGTGGCGCTCCCCTTCTTCGGCAAGAAACCCGTTTCGCCCGCGCCCGGCGCACCGCGCGACGCGCGAGCCGGGCCGGGAGCGGACACCCTGCGCGACGAGCGTCCCCCGCCTACCGAGTTGTCCGCGCTCGACTTCACCGGCACCGACCACGGGCGCGCGCTCGCACGCGTGGCCGGGCAGGTCGAGGTGCGCGAGTGCGGAAGCGGGATCGGCGCGGCCTTCGAGGAGGCTGCGGTGCTGTATGCGAACGGTAGCGACGACGACGCGCTCGCCGTGCTCGAGGCCGCCGTCGGCGCGGAAGGTGGCGAGGGCGGTGAGGGTGCCTGGCTGATGTTGCTCGATCTCTACCGCCTGCGCGGGGAGCGCCAGCGCTTCGAGTCGCGCGTGCTCGATTACGCCACCCGCTTCGAGCGCTCGCCGCCGCCCTGGGAGGATCTGTCGCGGGTGGCGGGCAAGGCGGCGGGCACCGAGCTGCCGCTGGTCAACCTGAGCGGGCAGCTCTCGGCAGCCGCCGAGCGCCAGTTCGCCCAGCTCGCCAAGATCGCGCGCCGCAGCGGCGGGGTGCGCATCGACGTCGCCAAGGTGCGCGGGGTGGACGATGCGGGCTGCGCCGTCTGGCGCGGCCTGCTTGCCGGGCTGGCGGCCGAGCGGCTTCAGGTGAGGCTGGTCAATGTGCGCGCGCTCGCCGACATCCTGTCGCAGGCCGTATCCCCCGGGAGGGCGCAGGCGCGCGATACCTGGCTGATGCTGCTCGAGCTGTTGCAGTACGCCGGCGACCAGGCGCGCTTCGAGGATGTCGCGGTCGACTATGCGGTGACCTTCGAGGAGTCCCCGCCGTCCTGGGAGGGGCGCGGCGACGCTCCCACGGCGCGCGCGGCGCAGGCGGACGAGGCGCAGCCGACCGATCCGGAGGCGTTCGCGTTCGAGGGCGAGCTCTGCGGGGCTGCCAACGATACCCTCCGGCGCCTCGCCGCCTTCGCGGTCGAGCGCCGCGAGGTCCGGATCGATTGCCGGCACCTGCGCCGGCTCGATTTCGTCTGCGCCGGCACGCTCTTCAATATTCTCGCCACGTTGCAGGCTCAAGGTAAACTCGTCTGTCTTCGCGACGTGAACGCCATGGTCGCCGGCCTGCTGCGGGTCATGAGCGTCGACAAGGTGGCTCACGTCACCCTGCGTCATTGAACAACACACCAGCCCCGATTTCCGCGGGGACGGAGAATCCTTCATGGAACAGTATCGCGGCACCACCATCCTGTCGGTGCGGCGCGGCAACCGCGTCGCGCTCGGCGGCGACGGCCAGGTCACCCTTGGCAACATCGTCATCAAGGCCTCCGCGCGCAAGGTGCGCACGCTCTACAACGGTCAGATCCTCGCCGGTTTCGCCGGTGGAACCGCCGACGCCTTCACCTTGTTCGAGCGTTTCGAGGCCAAGCTCGACAAGCACCAGGGCAACCTGTTGCGCAGCGCGGTCGAGCTCGCCAAGGACTGGCGCACCGACCGCATGCTGCGCCGGCTGGAGGCCATGCTTGCGGTGGCCGATCGCGAGCATTCGCTGGTGATCACCGGCAACGGAGACGTGCTCGAGCCCGAGCAGGGCATCGTGGCCATCGGCAGCGGCGGCGCCTACGCGCAGTCGGCCGCGCGCGCACTGCTCGAGAATACCGAGCTCGAGCCCAGGGAAATCGTGTCCAAGGCGCTTTCCATCGCCGGCGACCTGTGCATCTACACCAATCACCACCACACCATCGAAGTGCTGGATTGAGGCTGACCGCATGACCCAGATGACCCCGCCGGAGATCGTCTCCGAACTCGACAAGCACATCGTCGGCCAGGACAAGGCCAAGAAGGCCGTGGCGATCGCGCTGCGCAACCGCTGGCGGCGCGCTCAGGTGGAAGAGCCGCTGCGCAGCGAGATCACCCCCAAGAACATCCTCATGATCGGCCCCACCGGCGTCGGCAAGACCGAGATCGCGCGCCGCCTGGCGCGCCTGGCCAACGCGCCCTTCATCAAGATCGAGGCGACCAAGTTCACCGAGGTCGGCTATGTCGGCCGCGACGTCGACACCATCATCCGCGACCTCATGGAGATCGCGGTCAAGGACGGGCGCGAGCGTGCGATGAAGTCGGTGCGCGACCGCGCGCTGGATGCCGCCGAGGACCGCGTGCTCGACGCCCTGCTGCCGCCGGCGCGCCCGGTCGGCTTCAACGCCGAGCCCGAGCCGGCGCAGGATTCGTCCACCCGGCAGAAATTCCGCAAGAAGCTGCGCGAGGGGGAACTCGACGACAAGGAGATCGAGATCGAGGTCGCCGCGCCCTCGATGCAGGCCGAGATCTTCGCCCCGCCGGGTATGGAGGAACTCACCCAGCAGATACAGGGCATGTTCCAGAACCTCGGCGGCGGCAAGAAGAAGCAGCGCAAGCTGCAGATCCGCGAGGCCATGAAGCTGCTCGCCGACGAGGAGGCCGCGCGCCTGATCAACGACGAGGAGGTCAAGCTCGAGGCCGTGCGCGCGGTCGAGCAGAACGGCATCGTGTTCCTCGACGAGGTGGACAAGATCGCCGCGCGCAGCGACGTGCAGGGCGCAGATGTCTCCCGTCAGGGCGTGCAGCGCGACCTGCTGCCGCTGGTCGAGGGCACGACGATCTCCACCAAGTACGGCATGATCAAGACCGATCACATCCTGTTCATCGCCAGCGGCGCCTTCCACCTGTCCAAGCCCTCGGATCTGATCCCCGAGCTGCAGGGGCGTTTCCCGATCCGCGTCGAGCTGGAGTCGCTGTCTGTGGAGGACTTCGCCCGCATCCTCACCAGCACCGACGCCTGCCTCACGCGCCAGTACGAGGCGCTGCTCGCCACCGACGGGGTGAAGCTGGAGTTCGCCGACGACGGCATCCGCCGCCTGGCCGAGATCGCCTACCAGGTGAACGAGAAGACCGAGAACATCGGCGCGCGCCGGCTGTACACCGTCATGGAGAAGCTGCTCGAAGAGGTTTCCTTCGAGGCCGGGCGCAGCAGTGCGGAGCAGACCGTGGTAGTCGACGCCGCCTATGTCGACAGCCGGCTCGTCATGCTCGCCCAGCGCGAGGATCTGGCGCGTTACGTGCTTTGATCCCGGCTCGCGTCCGTTCGCGGACAAGCTCGCTTCGTCCGCGGGGACCGCGCGACGACGGGCTTGTCCGTGACCGCATCCGTCGCACCCCCTTCAGTCCGCTCCCGGTTTGCCCTGAATGCTGATCCGAATCGTCTCCATCCTGTTCCCGCTGTTCGCGATCACCGCGCTGGGCTATTTCGTCGGCCGGCGCATGAAGCCGGACCTGTCGCACGCCAACAAGCTGAACATGGATGTCTTCGTGCCCGCGCTGGTGTTCGGTGCGCTGGTCGGCAAGGACTTCCGCCTCGGCGAATACCTGCCGCTGCTGTTCGCGACCGTGGTGATCATCGTCGGCTCCGGTGTGGCCGGCTGGCTGGTCGCGCGTGCGGCCGGGATCGCCACCAAGACGCTGGTGCCGCCGATGATGTTCAACAACTGCGGCAACCTCGGCCTGCCGCTGGCGGTGCTCGCCTTCGGCGAGTCGGCGCTGGCTCCGGCGGTGGTGATGTTCGTGGTGTCGAACGTGATCCACTTCTCCTACGGCGCCTGGCTGCTGGACCACCATACCAAGCTGACCACGGTGTGGCGCTCGCCCTCCATCCTGGCGACGATCGCGGGCCTGGCGGTCGGCTTCCTCGGCATCGAGGTGTGGCCGCCGCTGCTGATGTCGATCGAGATGGTCGGCGACATCTCGATCCCCCTGATGTTGTTCGCGCTCGGCGTGCGCCTGGCCGATTCGCGCATCAGCGCCGTCGGCTTCGGCCTCTTCGGTGCGGTGCTACGCCCGGTGGTGGGCATGGCGCTGGCCTGGGCCCTGCTGCAGATGCTCGAGCTTCCGCCGCGCGAGCAGGCGCTGTTGCTCGTGTTCGGCGCCCTGCCGCCGGCGGTGCTGAACTACATGTTCGCCGAGCGTTACGACCAGGAGCCCGACAAGGTGGCCTCGATGGTGCTGATCGGCAACCTCGCTGCGGTGGTTTTCCTGCCGATCGCGCTGGCGCTGGTACTCGACTGAGGCACGGGAGTCGGAGCGGAGCCGGTACGGATCGGGCACCGCGAGGGCTCGCGCTTGGGGACGCGAGCTCAGCATCCCCCGAAGCGGTCCATCCTGCGGCGGTCGCGCTTGGTCGGCCGGCCGTGCAGGTCGGTGCCGGGCGCGGCGGCGAACTTGCGCAATTCACGGGCGCGTTCGCGCGCCTCGATGCTTTCCGCGGTCTCCTCGTAGAGCGCCTGCGCCACGGCGGCCGAGCCGCGCTTGTCCGCGATCGCGCGCACGATCACCGTGCGCGTATCCTCGCCGATCGTGATGTCGAGGCGGTCACCGACCTTGAGTTCGCGTGCCGGTTTGGCCGCCATTCCGTTGAGCTTGACCTTTCCTCCATCGACCGCCTCGGTTGCGCCCGTACGGTGCTTGAAGAAACGTGCCGCCCACAGCCACTTGTCGAGGCGGGTACGCGCGGTGTCGGAGGGATTGCGGTCGGTCATGATGGTGGCGCTCGGTCGAAGGGCGCCGGATTGGCAAGGCGCCGCCGTGATTATCGAACACCCGGCGGCGTGCTGGGGCAGATGAAGCCCGCGAGCGTTCAGAACAGCCCGGAGATCGAATTGATCAGGCCTTTCTTCAACTCGGGCAGCGCCTCCTCGAAGGCGAGGTTGACCTTGTTCGCGGTCGAGCCGATGCGGGTCTGATAAGTCTTGTAGGACGACTCTTCGTCGTACGACACCTGCGAACCACCGCTGTTGCCCTGGCGCAGTCTGTGGTTCGAACTCACCCTTGCCTTGCCGGCACCGCGGATGCGCTCCTTGATCTGCAGGTCGGTGATCATCGAAAAATACACGTCCTTGACCGCGGCGCCGGCGATGCCTTCGGCCAGCGAGCCGATCAGGCCGGCGGCGGCGATGCCACGGCCGCTGGCGCCGCCGGCGTATGCCGCTCCCGCCCCCAGGACCAGGCCGCCCGAGGCGGCTACCCCGTAGCCTTGGTCGATCGCCGCCTCGATCGCGGTGGGTGCCGATTTTCCGACCTGCAGGATGTTCGCCTGCAGGACGTAGTGCGCCGCCTCCGGGTCCTGCAGCAGGGTGTAACCCTTGGTCTGCAGCGCGGCGGCGATCTCGTCATTCACCGCAAGGTCGGGCTTGTCGGAGGTATTGCGGATCTGCAGGAAGATGGTGCGCTTGTCAGGGCCGACCGGGTCGAGGAAGACCGTGTCGGACATCTTGGTCTGCACATCGAGGTCGCGCTTGCTGATGGCGACGTGGGTGGCGGCGCAGCCGGCGAGGACCAAGGTGGCGACGGTGACGAGGGTGATTCGCTTGAGCATCGGGAGACCTCCTCGAGGACGGATGAAGATGGCAGGCAGCGGTTTTCGGTGCGATCCGGGGATGACTCTTGCAGGTGCTGAAAAGACCTGAAAATAGTCGTATGGAATTTCATTATAGAAAATTTGATGCCCGATTGTCATGTTCTGTGATGCGGTAGGAATTTCTTCGTCCCCAAAATGGAGAACCCCGGCGCCCTTGCGGGGGCCGGGGTTCGCTCGCTGCGGAGGGAGGGCGGCGATCAGCCGATCATGCCCGCGCCTACGGTGTTGTTGGTGCTCTCGTCGATGATGATGAAGGCGCCGGTAGCGCGGTTCTCCGTGTAGCGGTCGGCGATGATCGGCTGGGCGAGCTTGAGCGTGACGCGGGCGATGTCGTTCATCGCCAGCCCGGTGGTGGCCTCCTGTTCCAGGGTATTCACGTCCAGGCGGTAGTCGATCTTCGCGAGCTTGGCCTTCACCTCGCGCGTGGTGTGGCGTACCAGGTAGGTGCGTGCAGGCGACAGCGGGGTCTCGGACAGCCAGCACACCGTGGCTTCGATCTGCTTCACCGGCTCCCGCGCCTCGGCGGATTTCACGATCAGGTCGCCGCGCGAGATGTCGATCTCGTCTTCGAGCAGCAGGGTCACCGACTGCTCGTGGATGGCGCGCGGCAGCGCGACGCCGCCGAGCTCGATCTTCCTGACCCGGCTGCTGGCGCCCGAGGGCAGTACGGTGACCGCGTCGCCCACCGCGACCTCGCCCGATTCGACCCGGCCCATGAAGCCGCGATAGTCGTGCAGTTCGGGGTTGGCGGACTCTTGCGGTCGGCACACGAACTGCACCGGGAAGCGGAAGTCCTCGGCCTGTTCGGTGTGGGCTGCGGGGGCGTTCTCGAGGATGTCGAGCAGGGTCGGGCCGTCGTACCAGGACAGGCGCTCGCCGCGGTCGACGATCATGTCGCCCTCCAGCGCCGAGATCGGGATGAAGCGCACGTCCCGGATGCCGAGCTTGGCGGCGAATTCGAGGTATTCCCCCTTGATGCGCTCGAACACCGCCTGGTCGTAGTCGACCAGGTCCATCTTGTTGACCGCGACCACCAGATGGGGAATGCCGACCAGGCTGGCGAGGTAGGAGTGGCGGCGGGTCTGGGTCAGCACGCCCTTGCGCGCGTCGATGAGGATGATCGCCAGGTTGGCGGTGGACGCGGCGGTCACCATGTTGCGGGTGTACTGCTCGTGGCCGGGGGCGTCGGCGATGATGTACTTGCGCCGCCCGGTGGAGAAGTAGCGGTAGGCGACGTCGATGGTGATGCCCTGCTCGCGCTCGGCCTGCAGGCCATCGGTCAGCAGCGACAGGTCGACCGCGCTCATGCCGCGCTTGGCCGAGGTCTTCTCGATGGCGTTGAGGGTGTCGGCGAGGATGGTCTTGGTGTCGAACAGCAGGCGGCCGATCAGGGTGCTCTTGCCGTCGTCGACGCTGCCGCAGGTGAGAAAGCGCAGCAAGCCGTTGTCGATTTCGGGGAGGTGCTCGAGGGCGGACATGGTCATGATTCCGTGCAAAGGTCAGGCGTGAGGTGCGAAGAGTGGGGGGTGGGGGCTGCGACGAGCGCGGATGCGCTCAGAAGTAGCCTTCCTTCTTGCGTTGCTCCATCGACGCCTCCGAGGTCTGGTCGTCCATCCGCGTCGCACCGCGCTCGGTGATCGTGGTGGTCGCCGTCTCGGCGAGGATCTTCTCCACGGTGTCCGCGTCGGATTCCACCGGCGCCGTGCAGGTGATGTCCCCCACGGTGCGGAAGCGCACCCGCACGTCCTCCACGACGTCGCCATCCTTCGCCGGCGTCAGCTCGGTCACCGGCTGCAGCAGGCCGTTCTTGCGCACCACCGGGCGGGTGTGGGCGAAGTAGATCGATGGCAGTTCCAGCTGCTCGCGCTGGATGTACTGCCACACGTCGAGTTCGGTCCAGTTGCTGATCGGGAAGGCGCGGATGTTCTCGCCCTTGTGGCTACGCGCGTTGTACAGGTTCCACAGCTCGGGACGCTGGTTCTTCGGGTCCCACTGCCCGAACTCGTCGCGGAAGCTCATGATGCGTTCCTTGGCACGCGCCTTCTCCTCGTCGCGGCGGGCGCCGCCGATGCAGGCGTCGAAGCCGAACTCCTCGATCGCCTCGAGCAGCGTCACCGACTGGTGCTTGTTGCGCGACTCGCCCGCGTGCTTCAGCACCACGGTGCCGCGCGCCATCGAGTCTTCCACCGAGCGCACGATCAGGCGCTCGCCCAGTTCGGCGGCGCGCCGGTCGCGGAAGTCGGTGACTTCCTTGTAGTTGTGGCCGGTGTCGATGTGCATCAGCGGGAAGGGGAAGCGGCCCGGGCGAAAGGCCTTCTCGGCCAGGCGCAGCAGGCAGATCGAATCCTTGCCGCCGGAGAACAGCAACACCGGGTTGGCGCACTGGCCGGCGACTTCGCGCAGGATGTGGATGGCTTCGGCCTCGAGCCAGTCGAGGTGGGACAGCGTCTGTTTGGTCAGCGTGGACATGGTGCGGTTACCGTTGCGGATGCTTGATCGGATGGGTTCTGAAGGCGCGCAGCGCTGCCCTGAGTCCGGCGCGCAGCGCGAGCAGGCGCTGCTGCAGGCTGCGGCGGCCGGCACCGATCGCGGGGCTGTGCGTGCCCTGGGCGGGGTGCTTGCCGTTCATGGCTCAGCTCGCCTTGACGTGGAGACCGCACTCCTTGGTCTCCGGGTTTTCCCACCACCAGCGTCCGGCGCGCACGTCCTCGCCGACCGCGATCGCGCGGGTGCAGGGGGCGCAGCCGATGCTGGGGTAGAACTGGTCGTGCAGGGCGTTGTAGGGCACCTCGGCGAGGCGGATGTAGGCCCACACCTCGGTCTCGCTCCAGTCCGACAGCGGGTTGAGCTTCTCCAGCCCGTTGGCGGTGTCGGTCTCGCGTACCGGCAGGCCGGAGCGGGTGACCGACTGGGCTGCGCGCAGGCCGGTGATCCAGGCCTTGCGGCCGGTGAGCGCGCGACGCAGCGGCTCCATCTTGCGCACGCCGCAGCAGGCCTTGCGCAGCTCGACCGTGTCGTAGAAGGCGTTGATGCCGTGGCTGCGCACATAGGTTTCGACCGCGCCCGCGTCGGGGAAGTAGATCTCGAGCTTCGTGCCGTAGCGGCGCTCGACTTCGCCGATCAGGCTGTAGGTCTCGGCGGGGAGCCGCCCGGTGTCGAGCGAGAAGATGGTGATCGGCAGGCCGTTCGACAGGATGAGGTCGGTCAGCACCATGTCCTCGGCGCCGAAGCTGTTGGCGAAGGCGAGCTCGCCGTGCGCGCCGAACTCGGCGACGGCCTCGCGCAGCAGTGCGAGCGTGGCTGCGGACTTGGCACCCACGGTGGCGCGCAGTGCGTCGGTGAGCTGCGGGCGGGTGGCGGCGTTGGTCGGGGCGGGGCGCAGCAGGCTGACGGCGGCGTTCATTGCTGCACCTCGCGGCCGGTGCCGCGTTCGACGCGGCGGAACAGCGGCAGCGGGTCCTTCACCGAGCGCTGGTAGGGCTGGGTGAAGTCGTCGATGCTGGCCACCGCCGCCTCGAGCTGTTCGTCGGTGTAGCGCTCGGCTTGCGGCTGCAGGGCATCGAAGCCGCAGCGCGTCATGTAGTTGAACTGGTCGCGCAGGACCTGGCCGATCGCGCGCAGTTCGCCCTGGTAGCCGTAGCGGGTGCGCAGCAAGGTTGCCGCGGAGTAGCTGCGGCCGTCGGTGAACTTGGGGAAGTGCAGGCCGACGATCTGCAGCAGCCCGAGGTCGTCAGCGAGTGCGGCGACGTCCTCGCCCGCGGCCAGCCACACGCCCACCTCGCCGCTGCGCGCACGCGCCAGCAGCTCTTCGCGGCGCGCCTGCCATACGGCGAGCGGCACCAGCACGGGGCCGGCGGGCACCGCGATGTCGGCAGGCACCTCGCCTTCGGCGAGGCTCACGGTCAGGCGGTCGTCGGCGACGACGCGGCCGTTCTTGATGATCTTGTCAGACATGGGCGGCTTTCCTTTGCGGCTGGCGGTCGGCATACACGCGTGCCTTGAAGGGCTCGGTGCCGACGCGTTGTACGGTGTCGATGAAGCGCTCGTCCTCATGGCGCAGTTCGACGTAGGTTTCGAGCAGCTTCTCGATCACGCCCACGATCTCGTCGAGGGCGAAGGACGGACCGATCACCTTGCCGAGCGTGGTGCCGTTGCCCTGTGTGCCGCCGATGCTGACCTGGTACCACTCCTCGTCGTTCTTATCGACGCCGAGGATGCCGATGTGGCCGACGTGGTGGTGGCCGCAGGAGTTCATGCAGCCGGAAATGTTGAGGTCGATCTCGCCGATGTCGTGCTGGTAGTCGAGGTCGTCGAAGCGGCGCTGGATGGCGTCGGCGATCGGGATCGAGCGTGCGTTGGCGAGGCTGCAGAAGTCGCCGCCGGGGCAGCAGATGATGTCGGTCAGCAGGCCGATGTTCGGCGTCGCCAGGCCGGCGGCACGCGCCGCCTGCCACAGTTCGAAGAGGTCGGTGCGGCGCACGTCGGCGAGCGCGACGTTCTGCTCGTGCAGCATGCGCGCCTCGCCGAAGCTGAAGCGGTCGGCGAGATCGGCGATCAGGTCCATCTGCTCGGCGGTGACGTCGCCCGGGGCGGTGCCGGTCTTCTTCAGCGACAGGACCACCGCCGCGTAGCCGGGCTGGCGGTGGGCGCGCACATTGCGCTTGACCCAGGTGGCGAAGGCCTTGTTGCCGGCGAGGAGTTCGTCGAAGGCGGCGTCCTGCGCGGGCAGGGTCTCGTAGGCAGGCGGGGCGAAGTGGGCCGACACGCGCGCCAGCTCCGCCGCGGTGATGGTGTTGGGGCCGTCCTTGCCGTTGGCCCATTCTTCCTCCACCTGGCGGCCGAACTCTTCCGGCCCGAGCGCCTTGACGAGGATCTTGATGCGCGCCTTCCACAGGTTGTCGCGGCGGCCCCAGCGGTTGTAGACGCGCAGGATGGCCTCGCAGTAGCTGATCAGGTGCTGCCAGGGCAGGAAGGGCTTGATCTCCTCGCCCAGGATCGGGGTGCGGCCGAGGCCGCCGCCCACCAGCACGCGGAAGCCGAGCTCGCCGGCCTCGTTACGCACCAGATCGAGGCCGATGTCGTACACCCGCAGCACCACGCGGTCTTCGGCGGCGCTGTTGAAGGCGATCTTGAACTTGCGCGGCAGGAAGGCGAATTCCGGGTTGTAGGTCGCCCACTGGCGCAGGATCTCGGCGAAGGGGCGCGGATCGGCGACCTCGTCGGCGGCCACGCCGGCGAAGGGGTCGGCGGTGATGTTGCGGATGCAGTTGCCCGAGGTCTGGTTGGCGTGCATCTGCACGCTGGCCAGTTCGGCGAGCATCTCCGGCACGTCTTCCAGCTTCGGCCAGTTGAACTGCACGTTGGTGCGGGTGGTGAAGTGGGCGTAGCCGCGGTCGTAGCTGCGCGCGAGGTGGGCGAGCTTCCTCAGCTGGCGGCTGGCGAGGTGGCCGTAGGGCACCGAGATGCGGAACATCGGCGCGTGGCGCTGGATGTACAACCCGTTCTGCAGGCGCAGCGGACGGAACTCGTCGGCCGAGAGCTCGCCGGCCAGGTGACGCCGCATCTGGTCGCGGAACTGGGCGACGCGCTGGTCGAGCAGGCGCTGGTCGTGTTCGTCGTATTGGTACATATGGGCTCTCTCTGTCGTATGCGTGGATTCGGGCCGGGGAGGGGCGTCGCGTGCTTGGTCGCTGCGGCTCAGTGCGCCATCAGCTTGGCGCCGACCAGCACCAGCATCGTCGCCAGGATCGGGCGCAGGACGCGGTCGGGTACCTTGGTGGAAATGTGGCTGCCGAGCCAGATGCCGGGCAGCGAGCCGACCAGCAGGCTGCCCAGCAGCAGCCAGTCGACGCTGCCGAGAAACCAGTGGCCGATGCCGGCGACCGCGGTCAGCGGCACGGCGTGGGCGATGTCCGAGCCGACGATGCGTAGCGCCGGCATCGCCGGGTAGAGGAAGAACAGCGCGGTGACGCCGAGCGCGCCGGCGCCCACCGAGGAGATCGATACCAGCACGCCGAGCACGGCGCCGGTGAGCACGGTCAGGCGGGCGGTGCGCGCCGGATCGGCGGGGCGGCCACCCGAGCGCGTCGCGGCATAGGCCTGGATGCGCTTGCGGAAGATCAGCGCCACCGCGGTCAGCACCAAGGCGACGCCGAGCGAGACCTGGATCAGGTGGGCCGCGCCTTCGATGCCGCCGGGCGCGAAGTGTCCGATCAGCGCCAGCGTGATCGCCGCCGCGGGAATGCTGCCGGTGGCGAGCAGGCGGGTGATCTTCCAGTCCACCGTGCCCTTGAGTCCGTGCGCCAGGGTGCCGCCGGCCTTGGTGATCGCGGCGTAGAGCAGGTCGGTGCCGACGGCGACCGAGGGGTGGATGCCGAACATCAGCACCAGCAGCGGCGTCATCAAGGATCCGCCTCCAACGCCGGTCAGACCGACGATGGCACCGACTGCGAACCCGGCGATGGTGTAGGCGAAGTCCATGTAACGCGCTCCTGGATGTTGCGGCGCATCGTAAGGACTTCAGTTAAGCGCAAGAAGCGGTTTGCAGTTAGACTTTAAGA
Source organism: Thauera sp. SWB20 (assembly GCF_000831325.1). Taxonomy (NCBI): domain Bacteria; kingdom Pseudomonadati; phylum Pseudomonadota; class Betaproteobacteria; order Rhodocyclales; family Zoogloeaceae; genus Thauera; species Thauera sp. SWB20. The sequence continues at coordinate 206,100 of NZ_JTDM01000019.1, forward strand.
ACTGGTTGTTATATCTAGCGCGCCATGAACCTGCAGCAACTGCGTTACGTGCATGAAGTCGCCCGTCGCGGGCTCAATGTCTCCGAGGCGGCCGACGCGCTGTTCACCTCGCAGCCGGGGGTGTCCAAGCAGATCCGCCAGCTCGAGTCCGAGCTCGGCATCGAGATCTTCACTCGCCACGGCAAGCGCCTGGTGGCGGTCACCGAGCCGGGGCGGGCGGTGCTGGCGATCGCCGAGCGCGTGCTGCGCGACCTCGACAACCTGCAGCAGGTGGGTGACGAATTCGCCAACGAGGCCGTGGGCCGCCTGTCGATTGCGACCACCCATACCCAGGCGCGCTACGTGCTGCCCGACGTGATCCGCCGCTTCATGCAGCGCTACCCGCAGGTCAAGCTCGAGCTGCACCAGGGCAATCCGCGCCAGGTTTGCGAGATGGTGCTCGACGGCAGCGCCGACATCGCGATCGCCACCGAGGCGATCGCCGAGTACGACGAGCTGGTGATGCTGCCCTGTTACCAGTGGAACCGCTGCGTGGTCGCCACCCCGCGCCACCCCATCCTGCAGGCCGCGCCGCTCACGCTCGAGGCGATCGCGCGCTATCCGCTGATTACCTACGACGACGCCTTCACCGGCCGCGGCCAGATCAACAAGGCCTTCCTCGGTCGCGGCCTCAAGCCCAAGGTGGTGCTCACCGCGATCGACTCGGACGTGATCAAGAAGTATGTCGAGATGGACCTGGGCATCGGCATCCTCGCGCGCATGGCCTACGACCCCGCGGAGGATCGCAGGCTCGGCATGGTCGATGCGGCCCACCTGTTCGAGTCGAGCACGACACGGATCGGCCTGCGCCGTCGCGCCTGGCTGCGCGCCTATGTGTACGCCTTCATCGAGGGTTTCGCGCCGCATCTGTCGCGGCGCATGGTCGAGGCCGCGCTCGCCGGCGGCGGCACCGATCCGGGGCTGTGAGGGGCGCGCCGGGGCGACGCAAGCACCGCCGCGTCAGGCGCGCTCGAACCAGCGCCGCAGACGTGCGCCGCGCAATCCGGCGCCGAGGCCCGCGATCAGGCGCACGCGCGCCTTGAGCGGGTCGAGCGCGCCGGCGTCGAGCCAGTTGGCGGGGGCGTTGCCATGGTGCCGCCGCACGCCGCCGCCGCAGCGGCTGGCGAGCACCACCGGTACCGCGTTGGGCAGTTCTTCCAGCGCGGGTCGCCAGGCCTCGGGCAGGCTGGCGTTGCCGGGCAGGGCCAGCACCAGGCCTGCGGCGCCATTGAGCAGCTGGGCGCGTGCGAGCGCGCGCGCCACCGCCGAGGCGAGTGCGGGCGAGCTGCCCGCAGCGACGGTGAGCAGCTCCACCGGCGGCAGGTGCTGCAACTCGTCCGGCAGCACGACACGGCTGTAGCGCGAGGGCGCGAGCGCGTGCAGCGCGGCGTCGCTGGCGAGCGTGGTGAGCGCGCCCTCGAACGAGAACGCATCGACCGCCGAGGGATGGCGCTTGGCGAGGGCCGCGGCCGGCAGGATGCGGTCGCCGACCACCGCGAGCACGCCCGAGCGTGCGGCCGCCGGGCGGCAGGCGAGCTCGACCGCCTGGTAGAGGTTGAGCGGGCCGTCGGCCGATAGCGCGGTGGCCGGGCGCATCGCCGCAGTCATCACCACCGGCTTGGTGGTGGCGACGGTGACGTTGAGGAAACAGGCCGTCTCTTCCAGCGTGTCGGTGCCGTGGGTGATGACGATGCCGTCGACCGCGGGGTCGTCCATCAGCCTCTGCACCCGGCGCGACAGCACCAGCCAGTGCTGTGGCGTCATGTCCTTGCTGTCGACGCTGAAGATCTGCGTGGCGTCGATGCGGGCGAGCTCGGCCAACTGGGGCACGGCGGCGAGCAGCGCCGCGGGGCCGAGCTGGCCGGCGGTGTAATCGCGGGTGTCGGTGGCCGAGCCGGCCGTGCCGGCGATGGTGCCGCCGGTGGCGAGGAGCGCGATGCGCGGCTTGCGCAGGATCTGGAGGGCGTTGTGCTGCGGGATCATGTGGGCGGGATTCGTCAGGGGGCGGTCAGGCGTTGCCGGTGTCGCGCAGCGCGACGATGCGCCGCTCGCGTTCCAGCTCGACCAGGCGTAGCGCGGCATCGGGGGGTATGCCGAGGGTCTCCAGCACCCAGCCGGTGAGCTTGAGGCTGGACTCGAGGGTTTCGGGCACCACCACCGAGGCGCCGGCCTCGCGCAGCAGCAGGGCATGCTTCTCGTCGCGCGCGCGGGCGATGATCCGCATCATCGGCACCATGCGGCGGATGCCGTGCACCGCGTGGATCGCGGCGGCGGTGTGGTCCATGGTCAGCACCACCGCGCGCGCCTGGTCGAGGCGCAGCTTGCGCAGCAGCTCCGGGCGGCTGGCGTCGCCGAACACCAGCGGCACCCCCGCCTTGCGCTGGTGGGCGATGAGCTGGGCATTGTTCTCGATGGCGACGTAGCCCACGCCCTGCTCTTCCAGCATCTGCCCGACCAGCTGGCCGACGCGGCCGTAGCCGGCGATGATCACATGCCCGCCGAGCTCGCCGAGCTCGGCGTCGTCCGCCTCGGCAGGCGGCGCGATGCGGCGGTCGATGCGGTCGCCCAGGCTCTGCCCGAGGCGCGCGATCACCGGCGCGGCGAGCATCGACACGCCGACCACGATCAGCATGAACTGGCCCACATCGCGCTCGAGCAGGCCCAGCGTGAGCGCCATGCCGATCACGATGAAGGCGAACTCGCCGCCCTGGCCGAGCAGCAGGCCGCCCTCGGCGGAGCGCCCCCAGGACAGGCCGAAAACGCGCAGCAGCACGAACACGATGAGCGCCTTCATGGCCAGCAGACCGACCACCGAGAGCGGAATCCACAAGGGCTCGGCGAGCAGCGCGCGCAGGTCGATGCCCATGCCCACCGACATGAAGAACAGGCCCATCAGCAGGCCCTTGAAGGGCTCGATGGTGATCTCCACCTCGTGGCGGAACTCGGTCTCGGCAATGATCAGCCCGGCGAGCAGGGCGCCGAGCGCCATCGACAGGCCGGCCACCCAGGTCAGCGCCGCCACGCCCAAGGTGGTCAGCAGGGTGAGCGCGGTGAAGGTGTCGGGTTGCTTGTCGACTGCGATCTGGTGGAAGAGCGGACGGACCACGCGGCGACCGACGAGGTAGATGCCCACCACGGTGAGCACGCCCTTGAGCATCGCGAGGCCGAGCAGGCTCGCGAAGCTGCCCTCGCCCGAGGCGGCACCGAGGATGCTGATCAGCACCAGCAGCGGCACCACCGCGAGGTCCTGGAACAGCAGGATCGCGAACGAGGCCTGGCCGAGCGGCGTGCCGAGTTCGTGGCGCTGGATCAGCAACTGCATGACGATCGCGGTGGACGAGAAGGCCAGCACCACGCCGAGTATGACCGCGGCCTCGATGCCGTTGCCGAACCACAGCGCGAGCCCCCCGACCGCCGCTGCCGAGAGCGCGACCTGCAGGCCGCCGAGCCCGAATACCAGCCGGCGCATCGACCACAGGCGCTCGACCGACATCTCCAGGCCGATCATGAACATCAGGAAGATGACTCCGAGCTCGGCGAGGAACTCCACCTGGTCGGGGCGCGCGAAGGTGAGCCACGACAGCGGCGGCCAGGCCTTTGCGAGCGAGGCGAGGCCGTAGGGGCCGAGCAGCACCCCGACCGACAGGAAGCCGAGCACGGGGTTGATCTTCAGGCGCGACAGCAGCGGCATCAGCACACCGCTCAGCGCGAGGAAGAGGATGATTTCCTTGAGGAAGGGAAAGCTTTCGTGGGCTTCCATGCGGGCCTTGTGCGAGGACTATCCGATCAGTCTACGCCACGCCACCCGCAGGCGCGGCGAAAGACTCGCCTTCCGGGTGCTCGTCGTCGCGGTCGGTCGGCGTACTGCCGGCTTCCTCTTCTTGCTGCTGCAGCAGCCACATCTGCGCATAGGCGCCACCCTGCGCCAGCAGCGGAGCGTGGCGGCCGCGCTCGACGATGCGGCCCTTGTCCAGCACGATGATCTCGTCGGCGTTCATGATCGTCGACAGCCGGTGCGCGATTACCAGCGCGGTACGCCCCTCTGCGGCCAACTCGATCTGCGCCTGGATGGCCTTTTCAGTCCGGGAGTCGAGCGCCGAGGTGGCTTCGTCGAAAATCAGGATCGCCGGATTTTTCAATAGCGCGCGTGCGATCGCCACGCGCTGCTTCTCGCCGCCGGAGAGCTTCAGGCCGCGCTCGCCGACCCGGGTCTCGTAGCCCTCGGGCAGCTGGCGGATGAAGTCCTCCAGCTGTGCGGCGCGCGCAGCGGCTTCGACCTCCTCGCGGCTGGCGCCGGGGCGGCCGTAGTGGATGTTGTAGTACAGCGTGTCGTTGAACAGCACCGTGTCCTGGGGGACGATGCCGATCGCCGCGCGCAGGCTGTCCTGGGTGAGGCTGCGCAGGTCGTGGCCGTCGATGCGGATCGCGCCGCCCTGCACGTCGTAGAAGCGGTACAGCAGGCGGGCGAGCGTGGACTTGCCCGAGCCGGAGTGGCCGACCACCGCCATCGTGCTGCCGGCGGGGATGTCGAAGTCCACGTCGAAGAGGATCGGGCGCTTGGCGTCGTAGGCGAAGCTCACGTTCTCGAAGCGCACGCTCGCCGGGCCGGTGGGCAGCGTATGGGCGTCGGGCGCGTCGGCGATCTCGCGGTGGGTGTGCATGAGGCCGAACATGCGCTCGATGTCGGTGAGCGACTGGCGGATCTCGCGGTACAGCACGCCGAGAAAGTTGAGCGGGATGTAGAGCTGGATCATGAAGGCGTTGACCAGCACGATGTCGCCGATCGTCATCTCGCCGCTCGCCACCCGGCCCGCTGCCTGCCACATCATCGCCGTCACCGCGACCGCGATGATCGCCGCCTGGCCGACGTTGAGCGCCGACAGCGAGTACTGGTTGGTCACCTGCGCCTTGGTCCACTTCTGCAATTGCTCGTCGTAGCGCCGCGCCTCGAACTCCTCGTTGTTGAAGTACTTGACGGTCTCGTAGTTGATCAGGCTGTCTATCGCGCGCGCGTTGGCGGCGGAGTCGAGCTCGTTGGCCTCGCGCCGCAGCGCGGTGCGCCAGTTCGTCACCTTGACGGTGAACACGATGTAGATCGTCAGCGCGCAGAGCGTGATGAGCGCGAAGACCGCGTCGTAGTTCGCGAGCAGGATGCCGATCACCATGCCGATCTCGATCAGCGTGGGCAGGATGGAATACAGCGTGTAGCTGATCAGCGAGCCGATCGAGCGCGTGCCGCGCTCGATGTCGCGCGTGAGCCCGCCGGTCTGGCGTTCGAGGTGGAAACGCAGCGACAGCGCGTGCAGGTGGCGGAATACGCGCAGCGAGATCTCGCGTACCGCCTGCTGGGTCACGCGCGCGAACACCACCTCGCGCAGCTCGGTGAGCAGCGAGGTCGAGAAGCGCAGCACGCCGTAGGCCAGCAGCAGCGCCGCCGGCACCACGATGAAGGCCTGCTCGGGGGTGATCGTGAGGCCGTCGATCAGGTGCTTGAAGATGATCGGCACCGACACGTTGGCGCCCTTGGCCGCCACCAGGCAGGCGAGCGCGAAGATCACCCGGCCCTTGTAGGCCCAGATGAAGGGGAACAGGCTCTTCAGCGTCTGCCAGTCGTGGCGCTCGCCGGTTGCGGGGGAGGGCAGGGCTGCGGAGGGGGCGCGTCTCATCGGGACTCTGCTGGGGCGGGGGGCGCCCGATTCTGTTGCGTGCGAGGGTACGAGTCAAACCGCAGGGAGATTCACACGAAGAATCAAATCCGCTTGACAGCACATAAATCGAAGGTATGATTCAAACAAACGTTTGAAATAGAAGCCGCCGATGACTGCAGTGCCGCCGACCGCGCCCCAGGACACCCGCGACCGCATCCTCGATGCGGCCGAGGGCTTGTTCGTCGAACACGGTTTCGACGGCACCTCGATGCGCATGATCACCAGCGCGGCCAATGCCAACCTCGCTGCGGTCAATTACCACTTCGGCAGCAAGGATGCGCTGGTGCAGGCGGTGTTCCGCCGTCGGCTGACCGCGCTGAATCAGGAACGTCTGGCCGAGCTCGACCGGCTCGAGGGCGAAGCCGGCGGTACGCCGCTCAGGCCCAGCGGCATCGTCGAGGCCTTCTTCGGCACCGCGCTGCGCATGGCGGCCGACACCGAGCACGGCGGACGCAGCTTCATGCGCCTGCTCGCGCGTACCTACAACGAGCCCAATGCCTTCGTACGCCAGTTTCTCGCCGAGGAATACGCCGAGGTGATGGATCGTTTCCTGGGTGCGCTGTTCGTTTCACTGCCGGAAGTGCCGCGCGCCGAGATCCTGTGGCGCTTCCATTTCATGACCGGGGCGATGGCGTTCGCGATTTCGGGGCTGGGCGGCCTGTACGAACTCGCTGGCCTGTCCGCGACCGATGACGACCCGCAGCGCCTGCTGCCGCGCCTGATGAGCTTCCTGCTCGGCGGGCTGCGCGCCCCGCTGCCAGGCGCGAACGCCTGATTTCGATGAGCTGGCGCGGCGCAGGCCGCCCGGCTGGTACGAGGAGATGACGATGTTGTGGATCTTGCTGGTTTCCCTCCCTCCCTTGGCAGGCGCGCTCGCCTACGGGCGAGCGCCTCTTTTTGCCTGGTTGGTGGCAGGGCTGGCGTGGCTGTTGGCTGCGGGCTGGGCGGGCAACTGGGGCTTCGGGTGGACGCTGCTGGCGATGCTGGTATTCGGCGGTGCGATGTGGGTGTTCCTGAGCGATTCGCTGCGCCGCGGCCGGGTCACCGCGCCGATCTTCAAGGCCTTCCGCGCGGCGCTGCCCACGATGTCGCAGACCGAAAAGGACGCGCTCGAGGCCGGCACCGTTTGGTGGGAAGGCGAGCTCTTCGCCGGCGATCCCGACTGGAAAAAGCTGCAGGCCTACCCGTGGCCCAAGCTCACCCCCGAGGAGCAGTCCTTCCTCGACAACGAGACCGACGAGCTCTGCCGCCTCACGCGCGACTGGGAATGCACCCAGCACGGCGACATGCCCGCCGAGGTCTGGCAGTACATCAAGGCCAAGGGTTTCCTCGGCATGATCATTCCCAAGGAGTACGGCGGCAAGGGCTTCTCGGCCTACGCGCACTCCCAGGTCGTCACCAAGCTGTCCACGCGCTCCTCGGCCCCCGCGGTCACCGTGATGGTGCCCAACTCGCTCGGCCCGGCCGAGCTGCTGCTGCACTACGGCACGCCCGAGCAGAAGCAGCACTACCTGCCGCGCCTGGCCTCCGGCGAGGAGATCCCGGCCTTTGCGCTCACCAGCCCGTGGGCGGGCTCCGACGCCGCCTCCATTCCCGACGCCGGCGTGGTCTGCAAGGGTGAGTGGAACGGCGAGGAAGTGCTCGGCATGCGCGTCAATTTCGACAAGCGCTACATCACCCTCGCGCCGGTGTGCACCGTGTTCGGCCTCGCCTTCCACCTCTACGATCCGGACCGGCTGCTCGGCGGTGACGAGGTCCTCGGCATCACCTGCGCGCTCATCCCGCACGACCACCCCGGCGTCGACATCGGCCGCCGCCACTTCCCGCTCAACGCGGTGTGGATGAATGGCCCGGTGCGCGGCAAGGACGTGTTCGTGCCGCTCGAGTTCATCATCGGCGGGCCGAAGATGGCCGGCCAGGGCTGGCGCATGCTGATGGAGTGCCTGGCCGCCGGGCGCAGCATCTCGCTGCCCGGCTCCAACACCGGCATGCAGAAGATGGTCGCGCGTGCCGTTGGCGCCTATGCCCGCGTGCGTTACCAGTTCAAGACCGCGATCGGCCGCTTCGAGGGCGTGGAGGAAGCACTCACCCGCATCGGCGCCAACACCTATCTGTCCGATGCCGCGCGCGTGATGACCGCTGGCGCGATCGACCTCGGCGAGAAGCCCTCCGTGGTGTCGGCCATCGTCAAGTACCACGTCACCGAGCGCGCCCGCCAGACGGTGAACGACGGCATGGACGTGATCGGTGGCAAGGGCATCTGCCTCGGCCCGCAGAACTTCCTCGGCCGCGCCTACCAGCAGGTCCCGGTCGGCATCACCGTCGAAGGCGCCAACATCCTCACCCGCAGCCTGATCCTGTTCGGCCAGGGCGCGATCCGCTGCCATCCCTATGTGCTCAAGGAGATGCACGCCGCGCAGCAGGGCGACCTGAACGCCTTCGACAAGGCGCTGTGGGGCCACGTCGGCTTCACCGTGTCGAACGCCGCGCGCGCGCTGATCATGGGCCTGACCGGGTCGCACTTCGTCAAGGTCCCCGGCGACGTCGCGCCGGAGACGCGGCGCTACTACCAGCAGCTCACCCGCTTCTCGGTCGCCTTCGCCTTCATCGCCGACATTTCCATGGGCACCATGGGCGGCGCCCTGAAGCGCAAGGAGAAGCTCTCCGCGCGCCTGGGCGACATCCTGTCGCTGATGTATCTGGCCACCGCCACGCTCAAGCGCTACGAGTCCGAAGGCCGCCATAGTGCCGACGCGCCGCTGATGCACTGGGCGATCTGGGACTGCATGTTCCGCATCCAGCAGGCCTTCGAGGGCGTGATCGCGAACTTCCCCAACAAGCTCTTCGCCTTCGTGCTACGCCGCGTGGTGGTGTTCCCGCTCGGTCGCCCTTACGTCGTGCCCTCGGACAAGCTCGGCCACAAGGTCGCCACGCTGCTGCTCGAACCCTCGCCGACGCGCGACCGTCTGACCGCGGACGTGCATCTTCCCACCGACATCGAGGACCCGGTCGGCGCGCTCGAGGCCGCGCTCGCGGCGACGCTGGCCGCCGAGCCGGTCGAGGCCAAGCTCAAGGATGCCCGCCGCCAGGGCCGCTTCGATCCGAAGAACCTCGCCTCGGGCGATGTGGACGAGATCTGGCGCGTGGCCCTGCACGCCGGCGTGATCGACGAGCGCGAGTTCGCGCTGGTCGAGCGCCGCAATGCGCTGCGCAACAAGGTGATCCGCGTGGATGACTTCCCCTACGACCTCGACCTCAAGGCCGCCGTCCAGGCCATGCCCGAGCGTTCGCCGGCGCAGCAGGTGAGTGCATGAACGCGAGCGCACGGCATTCCGAAGGCAAGCACGCGCGTCCCGCGGGGAAGACGGCGGCGAGTCCGGCGCCCAGGCCGATCTACATCGTCGATGGCGCGCGCACGCCCTTCCTGAAGGCGAAGAACGCGCCCGGCCCCTTCACCGCTTCCGACCTCGCCACTGCCGCAGGCAGCGCGCTGCTGATGCGCCAGCCCTTTGCCACGGACCAGCTCGACGAGGTCATCCTCGGCTGCGCCAGCCCCTCGCCCGACGAGGTCAACATCGGCCGCGTGGTGGCGCTGCGCCTGGGCTGCGGCAACCAGGTGCCGGGCTGGACGGTGATGCGCAACTGCGCCTCGGGCATGCAGGCGATCGATTCGGCGATCGCCAACCTGCAGTGCGGCCGCAGCCAGCTCGTGCTCGCCGGCGGTGTCGATGCGCTCTCGCATGCGCCGCTGCTGTTCTCCGAAAAGATGGTGCGCTGGCTCGCCGGCTGGTATGCGGCACGCAGCACCGGCGACCGGCTGGCGATGCTGAAGAGCTTCCGCCTCGGCCATCTCGCTCCGGTGATCGGCATCATGAAGGGCCTCACCGACCCGATCGTCGGCCAGTTGATGGGGCAGACCGCCGAGAACCTGGCGTGGAAGTTCGGCATCACGCGCGAGGACATGGACGCCTTCGCGGTCGAGAGCCACCGCCGCGTGTGCGCCGGGCAGGACGCCGGGCACTACGCCGACGAGATCGTCCCGCTGATCGACCGCGACGGCCAGGTCCATGCGGCCGATGACGGTGTGCGGCGCGACTCCTCGATGGCCAACCTCGCCAAGCTGAAACCCTTCTTCGACAAGAAATACGGTCGCGTCACCCCGGGCAACAGCTCGCAGATCACCGACGGCGCGGCCTGGCTGGTGCTGGCCTCGGAAGAGGCGGTCGCGCGCCATGGCCTGAAGCCGCTCGGGCGCATCGTCGATAGCCAGTGGGCGGGCCTCGCGCCCGACCAGATGGGGCTCGGCCCGGTGCACGCCTCGATGCCGATCCTGCAGCGCCATGGCCTGGCGCCCAATGATCTCGACGCCTGGGAGCTCAATGAGGCCTTCGCCGCGCAGGTCATCGCCTGCCTGCGTGCCTTCGAGGACCACGACTACTGCCGCACGCACTTCGGCGTCGATGCGCCGGGTGCTCCCGAGGCGTCACGGCTCAACGTGGATGGCGGCGCGGTCGCGCTCGGCCACCCGGTTGGCGCGAGCGGTGCGCGCATCGTGCTGCATCTGCTCGAGGTGCTGCGCCGCAAGGGCGGCGGGCGCGGCCTGGCGACCATCTGCATCGGTGGCGGGCAAGGCGGGGCGATGCTGGTGGAGACGGTGTGATGAGCGCGAACATGCAACAAGACTGGAAGCACTGGCGCCTGCGCCGTGAAGACACCGGCCTGGCCTGGCTGGAGCTGGACAAGGCGGACGCGAGCGCGAACGTGCTGTCGTCCGAGGTGATGAGCGAATTCGCCCGCGTGCTCGACGCGCTCGACGCCGCGCCGCCCAAGGCGCTGGTGATCGCCTCGGCCAAGCCGGCCGGCTTCATCGCCGGCGCCGACATCGAGGAGTTCTCGCGGCTGGATTCGGTGCTCGCCGCGCGCATGCTGGTCGAGCGTGGCTGGCTGCTGTTCAAGCGCCTCGCCGCGCTGTCCTACCCGACGCTGGCGCTGATCCGCGGCCACTGCATGGGCGGCGGCCTGGAGCTCGCGCTCGCCTGCCGCTACCGCATCGTGGTCGACGAGCCGGGCACCAAGCTCGCGCTCCCCGAGGTCATGCTCGGCATCGTGCCCGGCTGGGGCGGCATGCTGCGCCTGCCCGCGCTGATCGGCCCGGCCGCGGCGCTCGATCTGATGCTGACCGGCAAGAGCGTCGATGCGAAGAAGGCAAAGCGCCTCGGCCTGGCCGACGACTGCGTGCCGGCGCGGGTGATGGAGTCGGCCGCGCGCATCGTGGCGCTCGGCGGCAAGCCCGCCCGAAAACTGCCAGTGCAGGAGCGTGCCACGCGCTGGGCCATGAACGGCCCGCTGCGCAAGATGGTCGCCGACAAGGCGCGCGCCCAGGCCGCACGCAAGGTCAGCCGTGCCAACTATCCGGCGCCCTTCGCCATCGTCGATATCTGGGAAAAGTACGGCGGTAACGCGCTCGACGTGCCAGCCAGCGACCCGTCCTCGCTCGACGCCATCTTCACCTCGCCCACCGCGCGCAACCTGGTGCGCGTCTTCCACCTGCAGGAGCGCCTGAAGGCCTTCGGCAAGGACAGCGACTTCGCGCCGCGTCATGTGCATGTGGTGGGCGCCGGCGTGATGGGCGGCGACATCGCCGCGGTGTGCGCGCTGCGCGGCATGACGGTGACGCTGCAGGACCAGTCGGTCGAGCGCATCGCCCCCGCCATCGCCCGCGCCGCCAAGCTCTTCGACCGCCGCCACAAGGGCGATGCGAAGCAGGTGCGCTTCACCCTCGACCGCCTGATCCCCGACCCCAAGGGCGAGGGCGCCGCGCGCGCCGACGTGATCATCGAAGCGATCTTCGAGAACCTGGACGCGAAGCGCGCGCTGTTCGCCGACCTCGAGGCACGCGCGAAGCCGGATGCGGTGCTCGCCACCAACACCTCCAGCCTGCGCCTGGAAGACATCGCCACCGCGCTGAAGAACCCCTCGCGCCTGGTCGGCATCCACTTCTTCAACCCGGTGCCGATGCTGCCGCTGGTCGAGGTGGTGCAGGGCGAGGCTACCGACGCCGAGGTGCTGCGCCGCGCCACCGGCTTCGTGCGCCGCATCGACAAGCTGCCGCTGCCGGTGAAGAGCGCGCCCGGCTTTCTGGTCAATGCCGTGCTCGGCCCCTACATGCTCGAGGCCCTGCGCTGCGTCGAGGAAGGCGTCGCGCCCGAGACGGTGGATGCTGCGCTGGTCGAATTCGGCATGCCGATGGGACCGGTGGAACTGGTCGATACCGTGGGCCTGGACATCGCCGTGGCCGCGGGCAAGGCGCTCGCGGGCGAGGGCGCCGAGCCGCCCGCGCGGCTGCTGAAGCTGGTCGGCGAAGGCAAGCTCGGACGCAAGAGCGGCGAGGGGTACTACCGCTGGGTGGATGGCAAGGTGGTGAAGGGAACAGGCAAAGACGCGGCGAAGGGGCTGCTCGGCGGACTTCTGAGCAGGCTGCGGGGCAAGCCCGCGTCGGAGGCGCCGCCGCCCATCCCCGCCGGCCTGGCCGAGCGTGTGCTCGCGCCCCTTCTGGCCGCGACCCGGCGTTGCGTCGAGCAGGGCGTGGTTGCCGATGCCGATCTGGCCGATGCCGGCGTGATCTTCGGCACCGGCTTCGCGCCGCATACGGGCGGTCCGTTGAACTATTGTGAAAGCAAGGGAAAACCCGACTAGAAACCCCTCAGCGAGGTGGCGGATGGTGCGGACATCATAGGTGACTCGCATGTACGGCCACCTTGCTGCGAGAGATGGCGACCGCAGCCGGGCATGCAGGATGGTTTGCAGCAATCAGTCGCACCCCCCCAGGGCGCCGGGGTGCAGATTCCGATACCAGGTGCCAGGCACGCCACCGGGAGAAACCCGGGGCATTTTTTGATCGAAGTGAGGAGACCCGAAATGCAGAAAACCCTGATCGCCCGTGTGCTGCCTGCAGCAATGCTGGCCCTTGCCAGCGGCACCGCCTCGGCGGCCGGCTTCCAGTTGCTGGAACAGAACGCCAGCGGCATCGGCAACGCCTACGCCGGCTCGGCCGCGGTGGCCGAGAACGCCAGCACGATCTTCTTCAACCCGGCCGGCATGACGCAGTTGCAGGCGCGCGAGGTGTCCGCGGGGCTGTCGTTGGTGCGGCCGAGTTTCAAGTTTACGGATCAGGGGTCGAGCGCGGGCGTGCTCTCCGGCAACGCTCAGGACGCAGGAGACTGGGCGGCGCTGCCGAATGCTTACCTGTCGTGGGCGCTGAACAAGGATCTCTACGTCGGTGTCGGCATGGGCGCCCCGTTTGGCCTCGTGACGGAGTACAACCGTGACTGGATCGGCTCGGCACACTCGATCAAGTTCGATATCAAGACGATCAACATCAACCCGTCGATTGCGTGGCGCGTGAATGAGAAGGTCTCGTTCGGCTTTGGTCTGAACTGGCAGCGCATGGAGGCGGAGTACGTGCGCCGGGCAGGTATCGTGGATCTCCCGGCGGGTGCAGGTGGGGTGCCTATTCCCCGTCCTTTGAGCCAGTCGTTCGCCACGCTTGATGCGGATGATGACTCCTGGGGCTGGAACGTCGGGGCACTCTTCACTGTTTCCGATGCGACCAAGGTCGGCGTCTCCTATCGCTCGAAGATCAAGCACGAACTTGAGGGAAGCCTGTCGGTGACGGGGCCGAATCCGGTGTTCAACACTGTGGGCTCGTCTGGTGCGAATGCCACAGTGGAACTGCCTGATACGTTTATTTTCAGTGTCGCCCACGAGCTTGACCCGAAGTGGGAGCTGCTTGGTGATATCTCCTGGACTGGCTGGAGCAGCGTCGACAAGGTCGACATCATGCGCAGTTCCGGAGCCCTGGCTCAGACCCTGGATACCGACTTCCAGGACACCTGGCGCGTCGCGCTCGGCGCCAACTACCAGCTCAACGACGCATGGAAGCTGAAGTTCGGCGTGGCCTTCGACGAGACGCCGGTCAAGAACGCCGAGAAGCGCCTGACCTCGCTGCCCGACAACGACCGCATCTGGTTTTCGTTCGGTGGGCAGTGGAAGCCGAGCAAGGCTTCCGCGCTCGACATGGGCGTGTCCTACCTGTACGTGGACGACACGAAGATCAACAACGGCAACGCGGCTGATCTGAGCAAGGGCCTCGTCAAGGGCGAATACGATTCCAGCGTCTGGATCCTTGGCGCACAGTACTCGATGTCGTTCTGAACGACGCTTCATCCGTGGCCCGCGCTCCTGGCGGTGCGGGCCGTTTTGATTGCTGCCGATCGCCGGGCGTAACGTGAGAGCCATGCGCGCACGGGACGCGCATCTCCCAAAACCAATGCTTGAGTTCAGCATTTTCCCGCCATCCGGAGAACCGCATGAGCCGTCTCATCATCCGTAAAGTCGCCGTGCTCGGCGCCGGTGTCATGGGGGCGCAGATCGCCGCCCATTGCGCCAACGCCGACGTGCCGGTGATCCTGTTCGACCTGCCGGCCAAGGAAGGCCCGGCCAACGGCGTCGTCGACAAGGCGCTCGCCGGCATGAAGAAGCTCGACCCCGCGCCCTTCGCCGCCAAGGACCGCGCGCAGTACGTCGAGGCCGCCAACTACGGCAGCGACCTCGCCCGCCTGGGCGAGTGCGACCTCGTCATCGAGGCGATCGCCGAGAAGATGGAGTGGAAGCTCGACCTCTACGCCAAGGTCGCGCCGCACCTGAAGGCGGGGGCGATCTTCGCCTCCAACACCTCCGGACTGTCGATCGAGGCGCTCGCCACGGGCATGCCGGCCGATCGCCGCAGCCAGTTCTGCGGCATCCACTTCTTCAACCCGCCGCGCTACATGCCGCTGGTGGAGCTGATCCCCATTGCCGCCACCGACGCGGCGCTGCTTGACGGCCTCGAGGCCTGGCTGACCACGCACCTGGGCAAGAGCATCGTGCGTGCCAAGGACACGCCCAACTTCGTCGCCAACCGCGTCGGCGTGTTCTCCATCCTCGCCGTGCTGCACCACACCGCCCGCCTCGGGCTGGCCTTCGACGAGGTGGACCTGCTCACCGGCCCGCGCATCGGCCGTCCGAAGAGCGCCACCTTCCGCACCGCCGACGTGGTTGGCCTCGACACCCTGGTGCATGTGCTCGGCACCATGCAGGCGACGCTGCCCGACGACCCCTGGTGCGCGCACTTCAGGACGCCCGAGTGGCTGCAGGCGCTGATCGCCAAGGGCGCGCTCGGCCAGAAGACCAAATGCGGCATCTACCGCAAGCAGGGCAGGCAGATCCAGGTGCTGGACCTGCATCTGCAGGACTACCGCGAGAGCGGCGGCGAGGTGCTCCCCGAGGTGGCCGAGATCCTCAAGCTCAAGAACCCGGCGGAGAAGTTCGCCCAGCTCGCCGCGCACCCTCATCCGCAGGCGCAGTTCCTGTGGTCGATCTTTCGCGACGTGTTCCACTACTGCGCGGTGCATCTGGGCGACATCGCAGACAGCGCGCGCGACATCGACCTCGCGATGCGCTGGGGCTTCGGCTGGGCGCAGGGGCCGTTCGAGACCTGGCAGGCTGCGGGCTGGAGGGCAGTCGCCGAAATGATCCGCGACGACATCGCGCATGGCCGCGCCATGTCCGCGGTGCCGCTGCCGGCCTGGGTGTTCGAGCGCGAGGGTGTGCATGCGCCGGCCGGCTCCTACAGCGCGGCCGAGGACACCCTGAAGGCGCGCTCCGCGCTGCCGGTGTACCAGCGCCAGCTCTACCCCGACCGCGTGCTCGGCGAGGCGCCGGACGACCGCGGCGAGACCCTGTGGGAAAACGCCGGCGTGCGCCTTTGGCGGCGCGCCGATCAGGATGCGCGCATCGGCATCGTGTCGATCACCTCCAAGATGCACGCCGTGGGCGACGAGGTCATGGACGGCCTGCTCGAGGCGATCGCACGCGCCGAACGCGAGCTCGATGGCCTGGTGATCTGGCAGCCGGCGCCGTTCGCGGTGGGTGCCAACCTGCAGCAGGTGGGCGAGGCCTGCCGTGCCGGGCAGTTCGACCTGCTCGAGGCCATGGTGGCCAAGTTCCAGCGCACCTCGATGGCGATCAAGCACGCACAGGTGCCGGTGGTGGCCGCGGTGCAGGGCATGGCGCTGGGCGGCGGCTGCGAGTTCGTCATGCACGCCGCGCACCGGGTGTTCGCGCTCGAGAGCTATGTCGGCCTGGTCGAGGCGGGCGTCGGCCTGATCCCGGCCGGTGGCGGCTGCAAGGAGTTCGCGCTGCAGGCGCATGCGTTGGCGCAGCGCGCTGCGGGCGGCGACGTGTTCCCCTACATCCAGAACGCCTTCCAGACCATCGCCATGGCGACCGTGGCCAAGAGCGCGCTCGAGGCCGTGCAGCTCGGCTTCGGTCGGGCGGGCGACGATGTGCTGTTCAACGCGCACGAGATCCTTTTTGCTGCGATCCGCCGCGCGCGCGCCATGGCCGAGTCGGCCTGGCGCCCGGCGCTGCCGAACCCGGCGGTCACCGTGGCCGGGCGCAACGGCATCGCCACCTGCGAAATGATGCTGGTGAACATGGCCGAGGGCGGCTTCATCTCCGCCCACGATTACCGCGTCGCCAAGGCCGCGGCCACCGCGCTGTGCGGCGGCGAGGTCGACACCAACCGGCGCGTGAGCGAGCAGTGGATCCTCGACGTCGAGCGCGCGCAGTTCGTCGAGCTGCTCAAGACCGAGCCCACCCAGCAGCGCATCGCGCACATGCTGCAGACCGGCAAGCCGCTGCGCAACTGAGGGAGAACCAGACAATGAGCAAACAGATCCAGGACGCCTACATCGTCGCCGCAGTGCGCACGCCGGTGGCCAAGCGCAACGGCGCCTTCCGCCACGTGCGCCCCGACGACATGCTCGCCAGGGTGCTGCGCGAGGTGGTCGCCAAGGTGCCCGGCCTAGACGCCACCGAGATCGGCGACGTCATCACCGGCTGCGCGATGCCCGAGGCCGAGCAGGGCATGAACGTGGCGCGCATCGGCCTGCTGCTGGCCGGCCTGCCCGATCGTGTGCCGGGCATCACCATCAACCGCTTCTGCGCCTCCGGTCTGCAGGCGGTGGCCGACGCCGCCAGCCGCATCCGGCTGGGCGAGGCGGACGTGATGATTGCCGCCGGCACCGAGAGCATGAGCGCCATGCCGCAGATCATGGGCAACAAGGTCAGCCTCAACCCCGAGGTCTTCGCCCGCGCCGAGAACGTTTCGATCGCCTACGGCATGGGCCTGACCGCGGAGAAGGTCGCGCAGCAGTGGAAGGTGAGCCGCGAGGACCAGGATGCGTTCGCCGTCGAGTCGCACCGGCGCGCCTGCGCCGCGATCGCCGCCGGCCAGTTCGCGGACGAGATCCTGCCCTATGCGGTGAAGTCCTATGCCCCGGGTGTCGACGGCACGGTGCGCATCACCGAGCGCCTGGTCGAGCACGACGAGGGCCCGCGTCCGGACGCCGCTGCCGACAGGCTCGGCAAGCTCAAGCCGGTGTTCGCCGCACGCGGCTCGGTGACCGCGGGCAACAGCTCGCAGATGTCCGACGGCGCCGCGGCGGTGCTGCTGATGAGCGAGACCGCGTTAAAGCGCTACGACGTGACCCCGATCGCGCGCTTTTCCAGCTTCGCGGTCGCCGGCGTGCCGCCCGAGGTCATGGGGATCGGCCCCGTCGAGGCCATCCCGCGTGCGCTTGCGCGTGCCGGCGTGGCGCTGGCCGACATCGGCTGGACCGAGCTCAACGAGGCCTTCGCCGCGCAGGCGCTGGCGGTGATGCGCCAGCTCGGGATGGATCCGGCGAAGGTCAACCCGCTCGGTGGGGCGATCGCCCTCGGCCACCCGCTCGGTGCCACCGGCGCGATCCGCACCGCCACCCTGATGGCGGCGATGCAGCGCGACCCCGGCCTGCGCTACGGCATGATCAGCATGTGCATCGGCACCGGCATGGGTGCGGCGGGGGTGTTCGAGCGCGTGTGAGCGTGACCGGCGCACGGGAAGTCCATCCCCGACTTCCCTTGCGCCGAGCTTCTACCATGCTGAGCGTGAGCTGTCGTTTTGGAGGGCGCCTCGCGTGCTTCGGGAGCGCATCCCATTTGCAGCATTCTCATGCGAACGGAATTTCTTGGCCGGTTGATGGCGCGCTCGGCGTATTGTGGATTTCACCTAGTTCGCTGCCTTCGGGTATTCCCCGGCGTGATCGTCTGGTAACAATCTTTTATAATCCGCGCGTTTATCGACGCGGGACCGCCTCCGGCGTCCGGACGCCTGGCGCTCCCGGATGCGTTGACGGCGCCCGTGCCTCCAGTGGAATCAACGGGCGAGAAGCGCATGATCAGAATCAAACGCGGTCTGGACCTGCCCATCGCCGGCGCGCCCGAGCAGCGCATCGAGGCCGGCAGGCCGGTGCGCAGCGTGGCCGTCGTCGGCTTCGACTATCACGGCATGAAACCGACCATGGCGGTGCAGGTCGGTGACCGGGTGAAGCTCGGCCAGGTCCTGTTCTCCGACAAGAAAACGCCCGGTGTGGTCTTCACCGCGCCGGGTGCCGGCACCGTCAGCGCCATCCATCGCGGCGAGCAGCGCGTGCTGCAGTCGGTGGTGATCGACCTCGACGGCGATGATGCGGTCGAATTCACGCGCTACACGGACGCCGAACTCGACAGGCTCGACGACGCGACGGTGCGCAGCAAGCTGATCGACTCCGGACTGTGGACCGCACTACGCGCGCGGCCCTTCAGCAAGGTGCCGGCGATCGACGCGAATCCGCACTCGATCTTCGTCACCGCGATCGACACCCATCCGCTCGCCGCCGACCCGACCGTAGTGATCGCCGAGCACACGGACGACTTCGCTCGCGGCGTGCGTGTGCTCGCGCGCATCGCGCCGGTCGTCGTGTGCCACGCCGATGGGACCCGGATGCCCTGTTCCGGGCTGGCCGACGTGCGCACCGAGACCTTCGCCGGCCCGCATCCGGCCGGCCTCGCCGGCACGCACATCCATTTCCTCGATCCGGTGCATGCCGAGAAGTCGGTGTGGTCGCTCAACTACCAGGACGCGATCGCGATCGGCAAGCTCTTCTCCACCGGCCGCCTGTGGACCGAGCGCGTGGTGTCGATCGCCGGCCCCATGGCCGCGAAGCCGCGCCTCGTGCGCACCCGCCTCGGCGCCAACCTCGACGAGCTCGTCGCCGGCGAACTGAAGACCGGCAAGAAGGTGCGCGTGATCTCCGGCTCGGTGTTCGGCGGGCGGACCTCGCGCGGAGCCTGCGCCTTCCTCGGGCGCTACCACCTGCAGGTGTCCTGCCTGGAAGAAGGCTCCGAGCGCGAGATGCTGCACTACCTGCGCGCCGGGGCGAACAAGCACTCGGTGATGAACCTCTACATCTCCAAGCTCTCGCCGGGCAGGCTGTTCGACTTCACCACCTCGACCAACGGCTCGCCGCGCGCGATGGTGCCGATCGGGAACTACGAAGAGGTGATGCCGCTCGACATCCTGCCCACGCAATTGCTGCGCGCGCTCATCGTGGGCGACACCGACATGGCGCAGAAGCTCGGCTGTCTCGAGCTGGACGAGGAAGACCTCGCGCTGTGTTCCTACGTGTGCGCGGGCAAGTACGAATACGGTCCCATCCTGCGGGACAACCTGACCCGCATCGAGAAGGAGGGTTGAGCATGAGTCTGCGCTCCTGGCTCGACAGCATCGAGCATCATTTCGAGAAGGGCGGCAAGTACGAGAAGTACTACGCCTTGTACGAGGCCGTGGACACCGCGCTCTACAAGCCGCCCCTGGTCACCCGCAACACCGCCCATGTGCGCGATGGTCTCGACCTCAAGCGCATGATGATCACGGTGTGGCTGTGCACCTTCCCGGCGATGTTCTTCGGCATGTGGAACGTCGGCTACCAGGCCAACACCATCCTCGCCGGCAGCGCCGAGCTGATGGCGGCGCAGGAAGGCTGGCGCATCGCGCTCACCAGCGCGCTGGCCGGGCTCGATCCCGCGAGCCTGTGGGCCAACTTCCTGCACGGGGCGACCTACTTCCTGCCGATCTACCTGACGACCTTCATCGTCGGCGGCTTCTGGGAGGTGCTGTTCGCCTCGATCCGCAAGCATGAGGTCAACGAGGGCTTCTTCGTCACCTCGGTGCTGTTCGCGCTCACCCTGCCGCCCGACACCCCGCTCTGGCAGGTGGCGCTGGGCATCAGTTTCGGTGTGGTGATCGCGAAGGAAGTCTTTGGCGGCACCGGCAAGAACTTCCTCAACCCGGCGCTCGCCGGCCGCGCCTTCCTGTATTTCGCCTACCCGGCGCAGATGTCGGGCGACGCGGTGTGGACCGCGGTCGACGGCTTCACCGGGGCCACCATGCTGTCTCTCGGCGCTGCCGGCGGGATCGAGGCGGTGGCCGGCGCCGGCATCGACTGGATGAGCGCCTTCCTCGGCACGGTGCATGGCTCGATCGGCGAGACCAGCACGCTCGCCATCCTGATCGGCGGTGCGGTGCTGCTGGTGATGAAGATCGCCTCGTGGCGCATCGTCTCCGGCGTCATGCTGGGCATGGTCGCCACCAGCCTGATGTTCAACGCGATCGGCTCCGACACCAACCCGATGTTCGCCGTGCCCTGGCACTGGCACCTGGTGATGGGCGGCTTCGCCTTCGGCATGATGTTCATGGCCACCGATCCGGTGTCGGCCTCGATGACCAACACCGGCAAATGGATCTTCGGTGCGGTGGTGGGGATCATGACCGTGCTGGTGCGCGTGGTGAACCCCGCCTTCCCCGAAGGCATCATGCTCGCCATCCTGTTCGGCAACCTTTGTGCGCCGCTGATCGACCACTTCGTGGTCACGGCCAACATCAAGCGGAGGCTTGCGCGCAATGTCCAATAGAGAATCCACAAGCCGAACGCTGATGGTGGCGCTCGCGGTCAGTCTGGTGAGCTCGGTCTTCGTCGCCGGCGCGGCGGTGTCGCTGAAGCCGGTGCAGGTGGAAAACCGCCTGCTCGACAAGCAGCGCAGCATCCTTTCGATTGCCGGCCTGGGCGATGCCGAGATGTCTTCGCGCGAGGTCAAGGATCTCTTCGCCGGGCGCATCAAGGCGCGCGTGGTCGATCTGCAGACCGGCGAATACACCGACGCCCACGATGCCCAGCTTTTCGACCCGCTCAAGGCTGCGCGCGATCCCAAGCTCTCCGACGCCCTCGACGGCGAGGAAGACATCGCGCTGATCAAGCGCCGCGAGCGCTTCACCACGGTCTACATGGTGGAGAAGGACGGCAAGCTCGAATCGCTGATCCTGCCGGTGCGCGGCTACGGCCTGTGGTCCACGCTGCATGGCTTCGTCGCCTTGAAGGGCGACCTCAACACCGTGGTCGGCCTCGGCTTCTACCAGCACGCCGAGACACCGGGCCTCGGCGGCGAGGTCGACAACCCGAAGTGGAAGGCGCTGTGGCCCGGCAAGGTGCTGTTCGACGCGCAAGGCAAGCCCGCGATCCACATCGTCAAGGGCGGGGTCGATCCGGCCAGCCCCGACGCGAAGCACCAGGTCGACGGCCTCGCCGGTGCCACGCTGACCAGCAACGGCGTCGACCGGCTGCTCCAGTTCTGGCTCGGCGAACAGGGCTTTGGCCCCTATCTCGCCAAACTCCGCACCCAGGGGGTCTGATCATGTCCAAGCCCACCGTCAAGGAAGTCCTCCTCAACCCCATCCTCAACAACAACCCGATCGCGCTGCAGATCCTCGGCATCTGCTCGGCGCTCGCGGTCACCTCCAACCTCAAGACCGCGGTCGTGATGTCGATCGCGCTGACCCTGGTGACGGCGTGCTCGAGCATGTTCATCTCGATGATCCGCAGCCAGATCCCGAGCTCGATCCGCATGATCGTGCAGATGGTGATCATCGCCTCGCTGGTCATCGTGGTGGACCAGCTCCTGCGCGCCTACGCCTTCAGCCTGTCCAAGCAGCTTTCGGTGTTCGTCGGCCTGATCATCACCAACTGCATCGTGATGGGCCGTGCGGAAGCCTTCGCGATGCAGAACCCGCCGCTGCTGTCCTTCATGGACGGCATCGGCAACGGTCTCGGCTACAGCGCGATGCTGATCACGCTCGGCGTGATCCGCGAGCTCTTCGGTGCCGGCAAGCTGTTCGGCATCGAGATCATCGCGCTCGCCAAGGACGGCGGCTGGTACGTGCCCAACGGGCTGCTGCTGCTGCCGCCCTCGGCCTTCTTCCTGATCGGCCTGATCATCTGGGGCCTGCGCACCTGGAAGAAGGAGCAGGTCGAGAAGCCTGCCTTCCGGATGGCGCCGCAGGTCGTGGAAAAGGAGGCCTACTGAAATGGAACACCTCATCAGCCTGTTCGTGCGCTCCGTGTTCATCGAGAACATGGCGCTGTCCTTCTTCCTCGGCATGTGCTCGTTCATCGCGATCTCCAAGAAGGTCGAGACCGCGATCGGCCTGGGCGTGGCGGTCGTCGTCGTGCAGGCGATCACCGTGCCGGCCAACAACCTGATGTACAACCTGCTGCTGCGCGAAGGCGCGCTGGCGTGGGCGGGGCTGCCGGAGGTCGACCTGTCCTTCCTCGGCCTGCTGTCCTACATCGGCGTGATCGCGGCGATCGTGCAGATCCTCGAGATGCTGCTCGACAAGTACATGCCCAGCCTCTACAACGCGCTCGGCATCTTCCTGCCGCTGATCACGGTCAACTGCGTGATCATGGCCGGCTCGCTGTTCATGGTCGAACGCGACTACACGCTTGCTGAAAGCGCGGTGTATGGCGTGGGCTCGGGCGCATCCTGGGCGCTGGCGATCGCGCTGCTCGCCGGCATCCGCGAGAAGCTCAAGTACAGCGACGTGCCCGAGGGCCTGCAGGGCCTGGGCATTACCTTCATCACAATCGGCCTGATGTCGCTCGGCTTCATGTCGTTCTCGGGCGTGCAGCTCTAAGGAGACCGTGCAACGATGAATACCGAAATCATCCTCGGCATCGGGATGTTCACCGCCATCGTGCTCGCACTGGCCGTGTTCATCATCGCTGCCCGCTCCAAGCTGGTTTCGTCGGGCGACGTCACCATCGACATCAACGGCGAGAAGAAGATCGTCGTCCCCGCCGGCGGCAAGCTGCTGCAGACGCTCGCCGGCAACGGTCTCTTCCTGCCCTCGGCCTGCGGCGGCGGCGGCACCTGCGCGCAGTGCAAGTGCGTGGTCATGGAAGGCGGCGGCTCGATGCTGCCCACGGAGGAGTCCCACTTCACCAAGCGCGACGCCAAGGAAGGCTGGCGTCTGTCCTGCCAGACCCCGGTCAAGCAGGACATGAAGATCGAGGTCCCGGAAGAGGTCTTCGGGGTCAAGAAGTGGGAGTGCACCGTCGAGTCCAACCCCAACGTCGCCACCTTCATCAAGGAGCTCACCCTGCGCCTGCCCGAAGGGGAGGACGTGCACTTCCGCGCCGGCGGCTACGTGCAGCTCGAGTGCCCGCCCCACGTGGTCAATTACAAGGACTTCGACATCCAGGACGAGTACCGCGGCGACTGGGACAAGTTCAACCTGTGGCGCTTCGTCTCCAAGGTCGACGAGACCACGATCCGCGCCTACTCGATGGCGAACTACCCCGACGAAAAGGGTGTGGTGAAGTTCAACATCCGCGTGGCTTCGCCCCCGCCGGGGCGCGACGATGTCCCGCCCGGCAAGATGTCGTCCTGGGTGTTCAACCTCAAGAAGGGCGACAAGGTCACGGTGTACGGTCCCTTCGGCGAGTTTTTCGCGCGCGACACCGACCACGAGATGGTCTTCGTCGGCGGCGGCGCGGGCATGGCGCCGATGCGCTCGCACATCTTCGACCAGCTCAAGCGTCTGCACAGCAAGCGCAAGATCAGCTTCTGGTACGGCGCGCGCTCGATGCGCGAGGCCTTCTACGTCGAGGAGTTTGACAAGCTCGCTGCCGAGAACCCCAACTTCAAGTGGCACCTCGCGCTCTCCGACCCGCTGCCCGAGGATAACTGGACCGGCTACACCGGCTTCATCCACAACGTGCTGTACGAGAACTACCTCAAGGACCACCCGGCCCCCGAAGACTGCGAGTTCTACATGTGCGGTCCCCCGATGATGAACGCCGCGGTGATCAAGCTGCTGCTCGACCTCGGTGTCGAGCGCGAGAACATCATGCTCGACGACTTCGGCGGCTGAAGGCTGCCGCATCCGCGACCGCACCCGCCCGCGCATCCGCCTTCAGAGACGGGCGCGGGTTTTTTCATGAACGGCGAGACGGTCTGCCGGTGCCCTGCGGTACGACGGGGCGGTCGTCGTGTTCTGACCTCCCCGCAGGTCTCAGCGCGACCAGCGGTAGGCGAGCCGGCCCAGCAGCTCGTGCAGCGCGAACCAGGCCGCGTAGGCGGTGTTCTGGCTTGGCGCGAAAGGCAGGGGCTGGGCGTCGCCGGGGCTGTCGCCGCCGCCCAGCCAGGCCGTCGGAGCCGGGATCACGTCGAGTCCGGCGGCCTCGAACTCGGGGCGCGCGCGCTCCATGTGCATCGCGTGGGTCACCAGCAGGATCCGCTTCACCCCCGCAGCCTGCAGATGAACCGCCGAGAAACGTGCGTTCTCGCGCGTGTCGCGCGAGGCCGATTCCACCCAGCGCGGCGGCACGCCGTATTCGTCGCGCAGCAAGGCCTCCATCAGGTAGGCCTCGGGGGTGTCGCCGGCCGGTGCGCCGCCGCTCACCAGGACCGGCAGCCGGGTCTCGCGTGCGAGCGCGGCAGCGTAGCGCAGGCGCTCGAGCGCGAGCCGGTTGACCGTCTCGCCGCCGAACTCGGGCGCGTGCGTGCGCTTGCCGGCGCCGAGCACCACGATCGCCTGCGCCTCGCGCGCCCGCGCGCGATCGAGCATCTGCGGATATTCGACGCGCGCCACCAGCCACCCCACGCTCGGCGGGAAGATCAGCAGCAGGTTCAGCGCCACGCCCGCCCACGCGAGCGCCAGGCCGAGCCGAGGCCGTCGGCGCAGGGTGATCAGGCCGATCACGATCGGCAGCAGCGGCAGCACCGGTGGCAGCGCGAGCACTGCGACCAGCTTCTTGAGCCAGAAGAGCAGGGTGTCGGGGTCGAGTTCCATGGTCGGTCGGGGCGGGTTTGGCGGCGGCTGCCGCGGCCAAGTATTATCGGTGCATCGAGCCTCTGTTGCCCTCATGCGCCCTCTCCTGAACTCCCGCCGTCGCCCGCTGCGAGATCGCTGCCGATTCCGCGTGGGTGACCGTGCCTCGTGGAGGATCGCCGCTCATGCGTGAGGCCTTGTGGTCGCTGGCCCTGTTGCTGGCGGCCTATGCCGCGTTCGAGTTCCTGCGCGCGCTGCGCCTGCCGCGCGAAGGGGCGTCCGGGCTTGCCGTCGGGCCGCAGCCCGTCACGGGGACGCGGACGGCGGCGGCCGCGGCAGCCCACGACGCGAGAGATGACGAGGATGACGACTTCCTCGCCTACGCACCCTTGCCTTCCTCCGTTTCCTCTGCGGCGCCTGCAGGCGCTGCGCCTTCCGCCCCCACCTCCGCTCCTGCCGCCTCTTCCGGCGCTGCCGAGGCCGAGGCGGCCGCCGCAGCGCGCTTCGAGCTCGAGCTTGAGAACTCCCGGCTGCGCCAGGCACTGCAGGCGCAGCGGGACCTGGTGGCGCTGCAGCAGACCGAGATCGATCGTCTGGTGGAGGACATCGCCGCGTTGCGCGACGAACTGGACGCCCAGGCGTCGTCCGTCGCCAGCTCGCCCGAATACTCCGAAGCCATGGTGCTCGCCAGGCAGGGGCTTAACGCCGAGATGATCGCCGTGCGCTGCGGCATCACCCTCGCCGAGGCCGAGCTGGTCCTCGCACTCGGGCGCGGTGCGGAAGGGCACGGATGAAGCTGCCGCGCTTTCCGGCCACCCGCTCCGCGCTGCCGCGCGGCTCGCCGCGGCGCGCAGCGCTGCTCCGCGCAGCCGCGGCGCTGGCCGCCGCTCTCGTGCTGTTGGTGCTCGGGCTGCTCGACCGCGACCGTCCGGTGCCGTCGCGCGCGGGCGCTGGCGCGGCGGTTGGTGGGGCGGCGCCCGGCGCTGCGGCCTCGACTCCTCCTGCCATGCCCGCGAACCCGCTGTCGGCGGCCGGAAAGCCCGGCCCCGGTGCGCCAGCGTACGAGGCCGCCGTGCCGCTCGGGGCCGGGCAGGGGGCTGCATGCGCGCCCCCATCCGCGCCCCCACCCTCCTGCCCGACTCCGCCACCTGCGCCGGCATGCACTCCGCTTCCGGTTCCCACCGCAAAGCTCGATGGTGTCCTGCTTCCCCGTGCCGCCGTGGCGCCCGCCGGCTCCGGCTATCTCGTCCAGCTCGGCGTCTTCGCCGCCCCCGACAACGCGCTGCGCATCTACCAGCAGGCCGCAGCCGCGGGGCAGCCGGCGCACATCCAGAGCCGGGTGGTGCTCGGTCCTTTCGTCGACCGCGAGGCCGCCGAGCATGCGCGCAAGCGGCTGCAGGCGGCGGGTGCCGGGCCTGGCGTGTTGATCCCCCCAGAACGCCCGCGTTGAGCGGACGTGAAGCGTGTCACGGCGGGTCCGCCGTGCCTCGGATGATGATGTTTTTTTGAAGCGAGGTTCCAGTCATGCAGATCAAGAGTCCGCTGTTCGGCAGCGCCGAGATTGCCGAAGACAAGATCATCGAGTTTCCCAAGGGCCTGCCCGGCTTCGAGGAGTGCCGCCGCTTCACCCTGCTGCACGAGGAAGGACGCGAGGCGCATGTGTTCCTGCTGCAGAGCGTGGACGAGCCCGATGTCGCCTTCTCGGTGACCGCGCCCGAGCGCCTCGGCGTTCACCTGGAATTCCCGCTGAGCGACGAGGAAGTCGCGATGCTGCGCCTGCGCACGCCCGAGGATGCCGCGGTCGCGGTGATCGTGCGCAAGGACGAAGGCGAAAGCCCGGCCGGCACCGGCCTGCGCGCCAATTTCATGGCGCCGCTGGTCATCAACACCGGCGAGCGTGTCGGCCTGCAGAAACTGATCGATCGCCTCGGCTGCGAGATCACCCTGCGCGCCGGCGGCTGAGCCGCCCGGGTGCCCTGCGGGCGGCATGTCCGCCCGCGCCCGCGGGTACAATGCCGGCTTTCCCCAAGCAGAGGCAAAACCATGGCCCGTCAGATCATCTCCACCCCCAAGGCACCCGCCGCCATCGGCCCCTATTCGCAGGCGGTAAAGGTCGGCAACCAGGTCTTCCTCTCCGGCCAGATCGGTCTCGACCCCGTCACCATGGAAATGGTCGAGGGCGTCGAGGCGCAGGCGCGTCGCGTGTTCGACAACCTCGCCGCGGTGGCCGAGGCGGCCGGCGGCTCCTTCGCCGACGTGGTCAAGATCACCATCTATCTCACCGACCTGGCCAACTTCGGCGTGGTCAACGAGATCATGAAGTCCTGCTTCGCCGAGCCCTATCCGGCACGTGCCACCGTCGGCGTGCGCGAGCTGCCGCGCGGCGCGCTGGTCGAGGCGGATCTGGTGCTCGTGCTCGGCTGAGGCCTGCAAGGGGCAAGGCACGAGGTGTGAAACTTAAGGGGCGGGGCGCTCGGAGCGCTGCCTCCTTGGCATACCGCTTCGGTGTCCCGGTCGCGTGCCGGCCGATCAACGGCGGGCGCGCGAGACCTGTTGCCCCTTTCCTCCTTCCGAGAAGGATCGACGATTGAACGCGACGCAGCCGCCGCGCGGCTGGCCGGGGGTCGGGGCGCAGCTGGCGGGGCGGCTGGCCAGGCTCGACCTGCGCGGGCCACGCGATGTCCTGCTCCACCTGCCGCTGCGCTACGAGGACGAGACCCGGCTGACCCCGATTGCCCGGTTGCGCCCCGGCTTTCCCGCTCAGGTCGAGGGCGAGGTGCTCGGTAGCGAGGTGGTGCTGCGTCCGCGCCGCCAGCTGGTGGCGCGGATCGCCGACGACAGCGGCACCCTGGTGGCGCGCTGGCTCAACTTCTACCCCTCGCAGCAGAAACCGCTCGCGCCGGGCGGGCGCGTGCGCCTGTTCGGCGAGGCGCGCGGCGGCTTCTTCGGGCTCGAGATGGTGCATCCGCGCCTGCGCGCCGTGGCGCCCGGCGAGGCGCTGCCCGATGCGCTCACCCCGGTCTATCCCACCACCGCCGGCGTCGGCCAGATCACCCTGCGCAAGCTGGTCGCACAGGCGCTGCAGAGCGAGCCGCTCGACGAACTGCTGCCGGCCGCCTGGCTGCACCGCCTGGGGCTGCCCGGCTTCGCCGAGGCCTTGCATGCGCTGCACCATCCCGCGCCCGACGCCGACCCCTTCGCGCTCGAGCAGCGCGAGCATCCCGCCTGGCAGCGCATGAAGTTCGAGGAGCTGCTGGTGCAGCAGCTCTCGCTGCGCCGCGCCTGGCTCGCGCGCCGTGCCCAGGCGGCGGTGGCGCTGCCGGCGCGCGCCCTGCTGACCGCGGCTTTGCTCGAATCGCTGCCTTTCCGTCCCACGGGGGCGCAGGCGCGGGTGGGCGCGGAGATCGCCGCCGACCTCGCGGCGCCGCATCCGATGCAGCGCCTGCTGCAGGGCGACGTCGGCTCGGGCAAGACCCTGGTCGCCGCGCTGGCGATGCTGCAGGCGGCCGAGAACGGGTGGCAGGCGGCGATGATGGCGCCCACCGAGATCCTCGCAGAGCAGCACTGGAAGAAGCTCTCGGCCTGGCTGGAGCCCCTGGGCATCGGCGTCGCCTGGCTGTCGGGCAGCCGCAGGAAGCGCGCGCGCGAGGCCGAGCTCGCCCGCCTGGCGAGCGGCGAGGTGCTGCTCGCGGTCGGCACCCATGCGCTCATCGAGGACCCGGTGACCCTGCCGCGGCTGGCGCTCGTGGTGGTCGACGAGCAGCACCGCTTCGGCGTGCGCCAGCGCCTGGCGCTGCGCGAGAAGGGCGAGGGCGGGCGGCGGCCGCACATGCTGATGATGTCGGCGACGCCGATCCCGCGCACGCTGGCGATGACCCACTACGCCGATCTCGACGTGTCGGTGCTCGACGAGCTGCCGCCCGGGCGCACGCCGATCCGCACCCGCCTGGTCTCCGACGTGCGTCGTGACGAGGTCGTCGCGCGCGTGCGCGCGGCCTGTCTGGAGGGCCGCCAGGCCTACTGGGTGTGCCCGCTGATCGAGGAGTCCGAGGCGCTGCAACTGCAGACCGCGCAGGACACCTTCGCGACGCTGGTCGAGGCGCTCCCCGAGCTGCGCGTGGGCCTGGTGCACGGCCGCCTCAGGAACGAGGAGAAATCCGCCACCATGGCCGCCTTCTCCGCCGGCGCGCTCGATCTGCTGGTGGCCACCACGGTGATCGAGGTCGGGGTGGATGTGCCCAACGCCAGCCTGATGGTGATCGAGCACGCCGAGCGCTTCGGGCTCGCCCAGCTGCACCAGCTGCGCGGCCGGGTGGGGCGCGGCACGGCGGAGTCGGTATGCATCCTGATCTATGCCCAGCCGTTGTCGCAGACCGGCCGCGAGCGCCTCAAGGTGATCTACGAGAACATCGACGGCTTCGCGATCGCGCGCGAGGACCTGCGCATCCGCGGTCCGGGCGAATTCGTCGGCGCGCGCCAGAGCGGCGTGCCCCTGCTGCGCTACGCCGATCTCGAACTCGACGCCGGGCTGGCCGAGCCCGCGCGCGAGCTCGCCGAGCACCTGCTCGCCCACGACCCCGCCGCCGCCAACGCGCTGATGCGGCGCTGGCTGGGCGGGCGCGAAGCCTTGCTGCGCGCATGATGGGCTGGCGAGTGCTGTCGGTGCCCTGTGGCACTTTTCGCCGCGCATCGGGTGGAGAACGGCAGATCGCGACTTGCGTCGCTCCCACGGAAAACCCGGAGCGCCCGGTGTGGGACGCAGGAGCACCGCAAGTCGCGATTGCTGCCGCCCGGACGCACCGCATCTCCCGTGGGAGCGACGCAAGTCGCGATTGCTGCCGTCCGGACGCCCCTCGCGTGCCCTTGCGTTGCAAGCGGCCTGCTCCTGCACGAAGAAACCGAAACCCGCTCCTGACCCGATGCGCCCCCTGACCGCCTTCCCCCTGCACACCGGCCCGCGCCACGAGACCTGGCTCGCCCATCCGCCGCGCGTCTTGCTCCCGCCCGCGCTGCTGCCCTGGCTGAAGGATGCCGGCTCGCTCACCGCGCGCATCCGCGCGCGCTGCACCCGCTTCGAGGTGCGCGTGCTGTGCCAGCGCCTCGCCCGTGTGCGGCGCGACGAGGCGTGGCTGCTCGGCCTGCGCGTCGGCGAGCTGGCCTGGCTGCGCGAGGTGCTGCTGGTGGCAGACGGCCGTCCGGTGGTGTTCGCGCGCTCGCTGCTGCCCCGCCGCAACCTGCGCGGGGCGTGGAACCTCTTCCACGGCATCGGCGCCCGCCCGCTCGGCGCGGCGCTGTTCTCCGACCCGGCGATCGCGCGCCTGCCGCTCGCCTGCAGGCGTCTGGACGGGCGCGATGCGCGGTATCATCGCGCGGCCGCGGCGCTCGCCCGCCAGTCCCGCGCGCCGGCACTGCCGCGCGCGCTGTGGGCGCGGCGCTCGGTCTTCCTGCTGCGGGGCCGCGCGCTGATGGTGAGCGAGGCCTTCCTCCCCGCAATCCTGGAACTGCGCAAATGACCCCCGCCATGAGCCTGAGCGACAAGCTTCCCCACTATGCCCGCCTGATGCGGATCGACAAGCCGATCGGCACCCTGCTGCTGCTGTGGCCCACGCTGTGGGCGCTGTGGATTGCCGCGGCAGGCTGGCCGCCGCTGCACATCCTGGTGATCTTCATCGTCGGCACCTTCCTGATGCGCTCCGCCGGCTGCGTCATCAACGACTACGCCGACCGCGACTTCGACGGCCACGTCGAGCGCACCCGCACTCGCCCGCTCGCCACCGGCGTGGTCAGCCCCGGCGAGGCGCTCGCGCTCGCCGCCGCGCTGTCGGCGGCCGCCTTCGTCCTCGTGCTGCCGCTCAACACCCTCACCATCCTGCTCTCGGTGCCCGCGCTGCTGCTCGCCGGCAGCTATCCCTTCACCAAGCGCTTCTTCGCGATCCCGCAGGCCTACCTCGGCATCGCCTTCGGCTTCGGCATCCCGATGGCCTTCGCCGCCGTCACCGGCACGGTGCCGGCGACCGGCTGGCTGATGCTGCTGGCCAACATCTTCTGGGCTGTCGCCTACGACACCGAATACGCGATGGTCGATCGCCCGGACGACCTCAAGATCGGCATCAAGACTTCGGCGATCACCTTCGGCCGCCACGACGTGCTGGCGGTCATGCTGTGCTACGCCGCCACCTTCGTGCTGCTCACCGTCGTCGGCGCGCTCGCCGGGCTGGGCTTCGCCTGGTACGCAGGCCTGGTCGTCGCCTGCGCCATCGCCGGCTACCACTACACCCTGATCCGCGCGCGCGACCGCGCCGACTGCTTCAAGGCCTTCCGCCACAACAACTGGGTCGGCGGCGCGATCTTCGCCGGCCTCTTCATCGACCTCCTGCTGCGCGCTTGAGCCCTGTCGGCGCGCGGCGCGCTCTGCCTCACACCGGACCGATCCCCATGCACTTCATGACCGCCCTCCGCGCCGCCTGGCAGCAGCGCGACAGCCTGCTCTGTGTCGGCCTCGACCCCGACCCCGCCAGGTTCCCCGCCCACCTGCAGGGGCGCTCCGACGCCATCCTCCGGTTCTGCACGCAGATCGTCGACGCCACCGCCGACCTGGTGTGCTGCTTCAAGCCGCAGATCGCCTACTTCGCCGCGCACCGCGCCGAGGATCAGCTCGAGGCGCTGGTCGAGCACATCCACGCCCGCCATCCCGGCACCCCGGTCGTCCTCGACGCCAAGCGCGGCGACATCGGCAGCACCGCCGAGCAGTACGCCATCGAGGCCTTCGAGCGCTTCAAGGCCGACGCCATCACGGTCAATCCCTACATGGGCCGCGACTCGGTCGATCCCTACCTGGCCTACCCCGACAAGGGCGTGATCCTGCTCTGCCGCACCTCCAACCCGGGCGGTTCGGACCTGCAGTTTCTGGAGGTCGATACGTCGAAGGGCCGCATGAAGCTGTATGAACACGTCGCGCGCACCGTCGCCGAGGACTGGAACGCCAGCGGCAACTGCGCGCTCGTCGTCGGCGCCACCTTCCCGGCCGAGATCGCACGCGTGCGTGCGCTCGTCGGCGAGCTGCCGCTGCTGGTGCCGGGCATCGGCGCCCAGGGCGGCGACATCGCCGCGACCCTGGCGGCGGGGCGCACGGAGAACGGCACCGGGCTGATGATCAATTCCTCGCGCGCGGTGCTGTATGCGGGGAAGGGGGAAGACTTCGCGGAAGCGGCGCGGAGGGTGGCGGAGGAGACGCGGGACGCGATCAATGCGTACCGCTGATCGAGTCCGATCGCTCGCGGCGGCAACTTACCGGCGGCGGGTGCGTCAACGCCGGCCGCTGCTTCGCACCCATCACGAGACGCACGAATGAAATACGACGACCTCCGCGACTTCCTCGCCCAGCTCGAAGCCCGTGGCGAGCTCCGGCGCATCAAGACCCCCGTCGACACCCACCTCGAGATGACCGAGATCGCCGACCGCGTGCTGCGCGCCGGCGGGCCGGCGCTGCTGTTCGAGAGGCCGGTGACCAGGGGCGTGGCGCAGGCGATCCCCGTGCTCGCCAACCTCTTCGGCACGCCGCAGCGGGTGGCGATGGGCATGGGGGAGGAGGTCGCCGACGGCGACTGGAGCACGCCCCTGCGCGAGGTCGGCAAGCTGCTCGCCTATCTCAAGGAGCCCGAGCCGCCCAAGGGGCTGAAGGACGCCTGGGACAAGCTGCCGGTGCTGAAGCAGGTGCTCAACATGGCGCCCAAGGAGGTGCGCTCCGCGCCCTGCCAGCAGGTGGTGTGGTCGGGCGACGAGGTCGACCTGGCGAAGCTGCCGATCCAGCACTGCTGGCCGGGCGACGCCGCGCCGCTGATCACCTGGGGCCTGGTGGTGACGCGCGGGCCGCACAAGAAGCGCCAGAACCTGGGCATCTACCGCCAGCAGGTGATCGGCCGCAACCGGGTGATCATGCGCTGGCTGGCGCACCGGGGCGGGGCGATCGACTTCCTCGAGCACCAGCGCGCGCATCCGGGCGAGCCTTTCCCGGTCGCGGTGGTGCTGGGCTGCGATCCGGCGACCATCCTCGGCGCGGTGACGCCGGTGCCCGATTCGCTCTCGGAGTACCAGTTCGCCGGCCTCCTGCGCGGTGCCAAGACCGAGCTGGTGAAATGTCTCGGCAGCGACCTGCAGGTGCCGGCGTCGGCCGAGATCGTGCTCGAGGGCGCGATTCACCCGGGCGACATGGCGCCCGAAGGCCCCTATGGCGACCACACCGGCTACTACAACGAGGTCTCCGATTTCCCGGTGTTCACGATCGAGCGCATCACCATGCGGCGCGATCCGATCTATCACAGCACCTACACCGGCAAGCCGCCCGACGAACCGGCGATGCTCGGCGTCGCCCTGAACGAGGTCTTCGTGCCGCTGCTGCGGAAGCAGTTCACCGAGATCGTCGACTTCTACCTGCCCCCGGAGGGCTGCTCGTATCGCCTGGCGGTGGTCAGCATCCGCAAGCAGTACCCGGGCCACGCCAAGCGGGTGATGTTCGGCATCTGGAGCTTCCTGCGCCAGTTCATGTACACCAAGTTCATCATCGTGGTGGACGAGGATGTGAACATCCGCGACTGGAAGGAGGTGATCTGGGCGCTCACGACGCGCATGGACGCCACGCGCGACACCACGCTGGTCGACAACACGCCGATCGACTATCTCGACTTCGCCAGTCCGGTGGCGGGGCTGGGCAGCAAGATGGGGCTGGACGCGACCAACAAGTGGCCGGGCGAGACCAGCCGCGAGTGGGGGACGCCGATCGTGATGGATGCGGCCGTGAAGGCGAAGGTGGATGCGATGTGGGGCGAGCTGGGGCTGTAGGCTTACGTTTTGTTGTTGCACTGCAGCCGAACACCCGGCATGGTCCGCGGTCGAAGCCCTCGTCATGCGCTGCGGATGTCCCCGGCGCGGGCTTCCGTTCGAGGAAAGTCGATGAACAGTCCCTACCCCGCCCCGCTCGAGGCCGGCCAGCCGTCCGAGAACATGGTCACCGTCACCCACCTGGTGTATGCGCTGCATGCCTTCGCGGTGTTCTCGGCGGTGGTGGGCTCGGCCACCATCATCTTCAGCTTCGTGGCCAGCCTGCCCTCGATCGCTGCGGTGATCCTGAACTACTGGAATCAGAATGCGGTGCGGGGTACCTGGCTGGAGAGCCACTTCCGCTGGCAGATCCGCACCTTCTGGTTCGCGGTGCTGTGGATCGCGGTGTCGGTGCTGATGGTGGTGACCATCATCGGCGTGCCCTTCGCGCTCGCGCTGCTGTTGATCGCCGGGCTGTGGATCCTCTACCGCGTGGTGCGCGGGTGGTGGAACCTGATGCAGCGGCAGACGATGCCGATGGCGTGACGTCGCGATGGAGGAGTCGTGGCTGGCGCGAGCCAGCGGGCGCCTGTGCTTGCCGCAGCGCTTGCCGGAGCGCCGCATTCGCGGCTTGCGCCGCTCCTACAGGAGCCGCGGTGCTTCCTGACCCGCAGGAGCGCCGGAAGGCGCGAATGCGGCGCCGCCGTTGCGCGTGGGCCTCATTCCCCGCCGCTCCATAGCCACTCCAGCAGGGCGTCCTGCGCCGCGGCGCTGGCAGCGGCCTCGGGGTGGTTGACCATCATCACCACCGCGTGGCGTTGGCCATTGCGGTCGAGCAGGTAGCCGGCCATCGCGCGCACGCCATTGAGCGTGCCGGTCTTGATGTGGGCCTGGCCGCGTGCGGGGCTGTCGCCGAGGCGGCGGCGGGCGGTGCCGTCGACGCCCGCCACCGGCAGGGCGGCGATGAACTCCGGCATCCACGGCCGCTGCCAGGCGGCCAGCAGCAGCATTCCCAGGCTGTCGGCGCGGATGCGCTCGATCCGCGACAGCCCCGAGCCGTTCTCGATCACCAGCCCGTCGGTGTCGATGCCGGCGGCGGCCAGCGTCGCGGCGGCCGCGCGTGCGCCCGCGGTCACCATGTCCTCGGTCGCGTCCTCGCGCAGGCTCACCCGGCCCAGCGTGGCAAGCAGCTGGCGCGCGATCACATTGCTCGACCACTTGTTCATGTCGCGCACCACGTCCGCGAGTGGATCCGAGTCATCGGAGAACAGTTCTTCCGCCCCGGTCGGCAGGCGGCCTTCGCGCACCGTCCCGCCCAGGTGTCCGCCGACCTCGCTCCACAACGCGGCGACCAGTGCGCTGCCGAATTCGGCTGGCGGCAGCGGCGCGGCGCTCCAGGTGCGCGGGCCGCAGGCGGCGGGCAGGCTGCCGCTCAGTACCAGGCGGCGACCGGGTTCGACCACGGCCTGCAGGTCCTGGTACCAGCTGCCGCAAGGGGCGTCCGAGGTGAGGACGCGGTTGTCGATGACGAGGCCGGCGAGCGGCGGCTCGGCGGCCAGGGCGACCGGCGCGTTGGCCGCCTTGCCCGGGGTCAGGCCGAGCAGCAGGGTGTTGTACTGCAGCAACAGGCCGTACGGACCGCTGTTGTAGGGGCGCACGCCGCGGCCATCGAAGGCGTCGGGGTCGTGCGGCGGCAGGCGCAGCACCGAGGCATCGAGCACGATGTCGCCCGCCACGCGCTCGATGCCGAGCGCGCGCAAGCGGCGCAGCACCTTCCACAGGCGGTCGTAGCCCAGTACCGGATCGGCGCCGCCGACGAGGTAGAGGTTGCCTTCCAGCACCCCGGCACGGATCGGGCCGTCGCGGGCGATGCGGGTCGTCCAGGTGTGGGCGGGGCCGAGGCGTTCGAGCGCGCTGAAGGCGGTGACGAGCTTCATCACCGATGCCGGATTCATCGGTGCGGTGGCGTTGATTGCGAGCGTGGGCGTGGCGTGGTCCACAGGGCGGGTCCAGAGGCTCACCGCCTCTGCCGGGATGCGCGCGCTGTCGAGTGCAAGGCGCACCCCGGGCGGCAGGCCGGCGACGCCGGCGTGGGTGATCGGGGCCAGCAGCAGGCCGGCGATGAATAGCGCGCAAAGGGAAGGATTCTTCATGGGCAGCACAGGGATCCTGATCGAGTGCAGGCGGGCGAGGCGCTAGAATGCGCCCTTCGCCGGCGCAGCTGCGCGGCGGTTTCCATTCGGAGCGGCACACCCGCCGCGCATCTGCAGTCACGCGGCAGGCATACACGGGAAAGATGAGCGGATTCGGACACTACACGCGCACCGCGGATGAACTGGAGCGTGAAATCGTCAAGCGCGGCATCGCGATCGGCATCGACTGGGACGACGCGTCGAGGATGCGCGAGCTGGCACACCGTGCGCTGACTTGCACGCCCGCCTGCATGATGAAGCTGCTGCGCAGCCCGGTGCGCCAGGACAAGCTCACCGGCGAGCTCTTCGCGCTCTCCGAGCTGATGCTGCAGAACATGCGCCAGAGCGCCGAGATCGGCTTCGAAACGCACGGCGGACCGGCCTGGAAGGCCTTCGGGCGCGCGCTCAACGAGGAATACGACGCCGGGGCGCGCCCGCCGGTGGCGAGCGCCTGAGGCGGGCCCCATACGCCGAGCAGGTGCGTCGGTCCGATCGCGGGCCGATCGCGGGATCTGCGGCCGTTGCCCTCGCCACCGGGCTCCCGCCGTCTTACCCCGGCGTGCGCTCGCGCGCGAACAGCTCTTCCACCGTCTCACGCTCGCGCACCACGTGCGCGCTGGCGCCGTCGACCAGGATCTCGGCAGCGCGTGGGCGGGTGTTGTAGTTTGAAGCCATGGTCATGCCGTAGGCGCCTGCCGACAGGATCGCGAGCAGGTCGCCCTCGGCCACCGCGAGGCTGCGCGCACGGGCGAGGAAATCGCCGCTCTCGCAGATCGGCCCGACCACGTCGTAGGTGGTGGGGGCGAGGGCGCGCGGCGTGACCTCGACCACCTCGTGCCAGGCGTCGTAGAGCGCGGGGCGGGCGAGGTCGTTCATGGCCGCATCGACGATCGCGAAGTTCTTCGTTTCGCCCGGCTTGAGGTATTCGATGCGGGTCAGCAGCAGACCGGCGTTGCCGACCAGGGAGCGGCCGGGCTCGAAGCAGAGCTCTTCCTCGCGATCCGCAAAGACCTCCAGCAGCGGGGCGAGGTATTCCGCGACCGGTGGTGGGGTCTCGTCGCGATAGCGGATGCCCAGGCCGCCGCCGAGGTCGATGTGTTCCAGCACGATGCCGTCGGCGGCGAGGCCTTCGACCAGGCCGCGCAGCTTCTGTGCGGCCTCGGCGATGGGCGCGCGGTCGAGCAGCTGCGAGCCGATGTGGCAGGCGACGCCGGTGATGCGCAGGTTGGGCAGCGCCGCGGCGCGGCGGTAGAGCGCCGGGGCGTCCGCGAAGGCGACGCCGAACTTGTTGCCCTTGAGGCCGGTGGAGATGTAGGGGTGGGTCTTGGGGTCGACGTCCGGATTCACGCGCAGCGACACCGGCGCGCGCACGCCGAGCTCGCCCGCCACCGCGTCGAGGTGCTCGAGTTCCGCGGCCGACTCGACGTTGAAGCAGCGGATGCCCGCCTGCAGCGCCTGGCGCATCTCGGCGCGGGTCTTGCCGACGCCCGAGAACACCACCTTGTCGGCACGCCCGCCGGCGGCCAGCACGCGCGCGAGCTCGCCGCCCGAGACGATGTCGAAGCCTGCGCCCAGGCGCGCGAACACCGACAGGATGCCGAGGTTGGAGTTGGCCTTGACCGCGTAGCACACCAGCGCTCGGCGCCCGGCGAGCGCGTCCTTCCAGGCCGCGAAGGCGGCCTCGAGCGCGGCGCGCGAGTACACATAGGTAGGGGTGCCGAAGCGCGCGGCGATCTCGGCGAGCGGCAGCTCCTCCAGCCAGAGCGCGCCGTCGCGCGCGGACAGGGTGGGGGCGGGCCAGCGGGAGGCGGGGGCGTTCATTCGAGCGGCGATTCCTTGATCAGATCCTTCGGCACGACGGGTTTGCTATGATCGGCGCCCGCCGGGGGCGCCGAGGCGGTGCCGGGCGCCGGCAGATAGAGCGGGCCCTTGATGCCGCAGGCCGTCAGCAGCGCGCAGGCGATCGCGATCGCGGGGAATTGCACGCGTAGGGGGACTCGCAACGGGACTCGCTGAGGGACTCGCATCGCCGTTCTTCGCAAAAAACCGGAATGCTAACAGAAGGAATCAGCATGGAAGAGTCTGTGTTCAATGCACTCGCCGAGGCCGAGCTGGCGCGCATCGAGACGGCCCTGGAGGATTGCGGGGCCGAGCTCGACGTCGAGCCCAAGCCGGGTGGGATCCTCGAGATCGAGTTCGACAACGGCAGCAAGATGATCATCAACCGCCACACCGCGGCGCGCGAGATCTGGGTGGCGGCGAAGTCGGGCGGCTTCCACTTCCGTCCGCTGGACGGGGGCTGGGTCAACACCCGCGATGGTCGCGAGCTGTGGGCGATGCTCGCCGCGCTGGTGGGCGAGCAGTCCGGCGAAGCGGTGAGGCTGCTGCGGCCGAACTGAGCGGAAGGGGCGCTCCTTCCGGGGCGCCCGATGGCGACTTGCGTCGTTCCTGCACGGCGGCCGCGGAGTCGTCATCGCGGGTTCCGCCCCTTGCAGGATCGACGCGAATCGCCATCCCGCGAGCGCCCGCCTGCTCAAGGCCGGATCGGCATCGGCCGGCGTTCCTCGACCGGGGCGGGCGCCTGCGCGCGCGCCGGGCTGGGCGGCGGCAGGATCAGCGGTGCCGGGCCGGGCGGGATCGCCTCGCTTTCGGCCTCCATCGCCGGTGCACTGTCGTTGGCGAACATGTCGCGCAGCCAGTCCGGAACCGGCGGCGGCGCGGGCGGAGCGTATTCGGCATACTGCCAGTCCTGGCTGGTGCCCAGACCGTTCTGCACCTGCATCAGGCCCTCGGGGCGCGGCAGTTCGACCTGCGGCGCGCCTTCGAGCGCGGAGGCCATGTAGTTGATCCAGATCGGCAGCGCGGCCGCGCCGCCGGTCTCGCCCTTGCCGAGGTTGCGCGGCTGGCTGTGGCCGACCCAGCTCACCGCGACGAGGTCCGGGTTGTAGCCGCAGAACCAGGCGTCGACGTAGTCGTTGGTGGTTCCGGTCTTCCCGGCGATGTCCTCGCGCTTGAGGCTGCGCGCGCGTGTCGCGGTGCCGCGCTGGACCACGTCGCGCATCATCGAGTCCATCAGCCAGGCGTTGCGCGCATCGATCACGCGCGGCGCGCTCTGGCCCGCCACCGGCGGGTCGGTACGCGCGATCAGGCGGCCGCTGCCGTCGTACATTTCCTTGACCACGAAGGGATCGACCCGGTAGCCGCCGTTCGCGAACACCGCGTAGCCCGCCGCCATCTGCCAGGGGGTGGCGGCGCCGGCGCCGAGCGCCATGGTCAGGTAGGGGGGATTCTGCGCAGGGTCGAAGCCGAAGCGGGCGAGGTAGTCGCGTGCGTAGTCGGGGGTGATCTTCTCCAGCAGCCGGATCGAGATCATGTTTTTCGAGCGCGCCAGGCCGTCGCGCAGGGTCATCGGCCCCGCATAGCGCCCGTCGTAGTTCTTCGGCTCCCAGGCCTTGCTGCCCGTGACCCCCGCCGGGTAGTAGAGCGGGTTGTCCTCGAGCACGCTTCCCGGACCGAACTGGCGGTCGAGCGCGGCCGAGAAGATGAAGGGCTTGAAGCTCGATCCGGGTTGGCGCACCGCCTGGGTCACATGGTTGAACTTGTTGCGGTGGAAGTCGAAGCCGCCGATCAGCGCGCGCACCGCGCCGCTGTGCGAGTCGATCGCCACCAGCGCGGCCTGCACTTCCGGCAGCTGTGCGAGCTCCCAACCATCCTTGCCGGTATTGCGCACGCGCACGATCGCCCCGCGGCGCACGCGTCGGGCTTGCGGGGCCTTGTCCGAGAGCATCGGCGCGACGAAGGACAGGCCCTTGCCGGTGATGCGGATCTCCTGGCCGCGGCGGTAGGCGAGCACCTCCTTCGGGCTGGCCCTGAGCACCAGTGCGGCAAGCAGGTCGTCGTGGTCGTTGGTCTCGCCGAGTGCCTCGTCGAGTTGCTCGTCGGGCACCTGCCCGGAGGGCAGCTCGACGAAGGCCTCGGGGCCGCGATAGCCGTGGCGGCGGTCGTAGTCGAGCACGCCGCGGCGCAGCGCGGCGTAGGCCGCTTCCTGGTCCTTGCGGGTGACCGTGGTGATGATGCGGATGCCGAGCTCGTAGGCCTGCTCGCCGAACTGTTCCACCGCGATCTGGCGCGCCATCTCGGCGACGTAGTCTCCGGGGACGACGATGTCCTGGACGCGGCGGGCCGCGGCGATGTCGCGCTGGCTTTGCTTCGGAGTGGCGAAGGCGAGCGCATGCTGATACTGGGCGTCGTCGATGAAGCCGGCTTCGAGCATGCGGCGCAGGACGTATTGCTGCCGCACTGCGGCGCGCGTGGGGTTCACGATCGGGTTGAAGGCCGAGGGGGCCTTGGGAAGGCCGGCGAGCATCGCCGCTTCTGGCAGGGTGAGCTGTTCGAGTGTCTTCCCGTAGTAGGCGCGTGCGGCGGCGGCGAAGCCGTAGGCGCGCTGGCCGAGGAAGATCTGGTTGATGTAGAGCTCGAGGATCTGGTCCTTGCCGAGGTTTTGCTCGATCTTGAGCGAGAGCAGGATCTCGTAGAGCTTGCGGTTGTAGGTCTTCTCCCGGGAGAGGAAGAAATTGCGCGCGACCTGCATGGTGATCGTCGAGGCCCCCTGGCCGCGGCCCCCGGACGACAGGTTGGCGAGTGCGGCGCGGGCGAGGCCGAGCGGGTCGATGCCGCGGTGTTCGTAGAAGCGCTCGTCCTCGGCGGCGAGGATGGCGTGCTTGAGGTGGGAGGGAACCTCCGCGATGCGAACTACGTCACGGCGCTCCTCGCCGAACTCGCCGATGAGGTGGCCATCGGCCGTATATACTCGGAGCGGAACACGCGGCCGGTAGTCGGTGAGCGTGTCGAGCGCGGGCAGGTTGGGCCAGGCGAAGAACGCCATCGCCGCGAGCGTGGCGATGCCGAGAATGGCCAGCGCGAGCAGCGCTGCGATCGGATACAGGACCCAGCGCATGGGCAATCCAGGATGGTTTCGAGCGGAGCGGCATTATACGGGATGCGCCCGCGTGGCTCGTGTGTCCGTGGATGAGCCGGTCTCGACCGTGACGGGGTTCGCTTTACACCCCAATGGCTTGTTGCTAGCATGCTAGAGCGTTGCTGAGCAATAGCGCGTAACATAAAGAAATACAAGGGTTTTCTTTGTGATCGACCTCCCCTTTTTCAGCCCTTCGGCGCGCCAGCTCGTCGGGCTCGACATCTCGTCTTCATCCGTGAAGCTCGTCGAGCTATCGGCCGGGGAAAAGGACGCTTACAAAGTGGAGCGCTATGCGGTCGAGACCCTGCCGCGCGATGCGGTGGTCGATGGCAACATCGCCAACCTCGACGCGGTGAGCGAATCCGTGCGGCGCGCGCTGCGCCGCTTCGGCTCCGGCGTGCGCAACGTGGCGCTCGCGTTGCCGTCGTCCTCGGTCATCACCAAGAAGATCATTCTCCCCGAAGGCCTGCGCGAGACCGAGATGGAGTTCGCGGTCGAGGCCGAGGCCAATCAGTACATCCCTTTCGCGCTCGAGGAGGTCAATCTCGACTTCCAGAGGATCGGCCCCGCACCCGGCAGCCCCGGGGATGTCGAGGTCCTGATCGCCGCCTCGCGCAAGGACAAGGTGGAGGATCGCGTCGCGGTGGCGCAGGCGGCCGGGCTCAAGGCGGTGATCGTCGATGTGGAGTCGCTGGCCACCGAGTCCGCCCTGGAGTTGGTGTGCCGGCAGTTGCCGCGCGGCGGAGCCGACCAGGTGATCGCGCTGGTCGACATCGGCGCCTCGGTCATGAACGTGACGATGTTCCGCAACGGCCACTCCATCTATTCGCGCGAGCAGGCCTTCGGCGGCAGCCAGTTGACCCAGGACATCGCACGCCAGTACGGCATGAGCTTCGAGGAAGCGGAATCCGCCAAGCGCGCCGGCTCGCTGCCCGACAGCTACCCGCGCGACCTGATGCGTCCTTTCATGGACAGCCTCGCGCTCGAGGTCTCGCGCGCCTTGCAGTTCTTCTTCACCTCCACGCCGTTCAACCAGGTCGACCACGTCGTGCTTGCGGGCGGCTGCGCGGTGCTGCCGGGACTCGGCGACGTCGTCGCGGCGCGTACGCAGGTCGATACGCTCATCGCCAATCCCTTCGCGAGCATGACCTTGAGCGGCAAGGTCCGCCCGAAGGCGCTGCTCGCCGACGCGCCGGCGCTGATGGTCGCGTGCGGGCTGGCGCTGCGGAGGTTCGACGCATGATCCGCATCAATCTGCTGCCGCACCGGATTGCCAAGCGCAGGCAGCGCAGGCGGCAGTTCTACGCGCTCGCCGGCAGCATGGTGCTGCTGGGGGCGCTGATCGGCTTCGGCGTGCACATGGTTTACACCGCACACATCGAGGACCAGGAGGCGCGCAACGCCTTCCTCAAGGAGGAGATCGTCCGGCTCGACCGCGAAATCGCGGAGATCCGCCGCCTGCGCGAACAGATCGATGCGATGCTGGCGCGCAAGCAGGTGATCGAGTCGCTGCAGGGGACCCGGGCCGAAACCGTGCATCTGTTCAACGAGCTCGCCCAGCGCCTGCCCGACGGCGTATATCTGAAATCGGTCAAGCAGACCGGCAGGCAGGTGAGGGTCGTCGGGCTGGCGCAGTCGAACGCGCGGGTGTCGCACTTCATGCGCAACGTCGAGGCCTCCGCCTTCCTAGAGCAGCCCCGGTTGATCGAGGCCAAGGCCGTCACCCAGGATAACCGCCGCTTGAGCGAGTTCTCCCTCGACATCGCCATCCGCCCGCCGGTGCAGGCGGAGCCCGAGGGGGCCGCCGGCGCCGCGAAGGCGGCCGCGAAGGGGACGCAAAAATGAGCTTCGATCTGGGCGCGCTGCGCGACGGCATCGACTTTCGCCGCCTGGCGGAGGATTTCCGCGGCCTTGATCCGCAGGATCCCGGCATGTGGCCCGCCGCGCCGCGCGTGGTGGTCGCGGTCTGTCTGCTGTTGCTTACGGTCGCCGGGTTCTGGTGGTTCGACTGGCAGGGCCAGGTCGAGACCCTGGAGGCGCGCCAGACCGAGGAGGTGCAGCTGCGCGAGAGCTGGGTGACGAAGAAGCGCCAGGCAGTCAATCTCGAGGAGCACCGCCGCCAGCTCGCCGAGATCGATCGCCAGTTCGGCGCCCTGCTCAAGCAGTTGCCCAACCGCGCCGAGATGGACTCGCTGCTTTCGGACATCAACCAGGCCGGCCTCGGGCGTGGCCTGCAGTTCGAGCTCTTCAAGCCGGGCGCGGACGTGATCAAGGAGTTCTACGCCGAGATGCCGATCGACGTGCGCGTGACCGGCGTCTATCACGATCTCGGGGAGTTCGTCGCCGACCTCGCCAGCATGCCGCGAGTGGTGACCCTGGGCGACGTCGGCATCGAGGCCGACAAGGATGGACGCCTCAAGCTGCAGGCCAAGGCGGTCACCTACCGCTACCTCGACGAGGAAGAGCTCGCGCAGCAACGCAAGGCGGCGCAGGCCGCGAAGCAGGGGAACAAATGATGAACAGGGCCGTGTTGATCGGCGCCTGTGTACTGCTCGCCGGCTGTGCCGGGGGTGGCCAGGACGACCTCGAGGCCTGGATGGGCGAGCAGGCCAAGACCATGCGCGGCGCGGTGCGGCCCCTGCCCGAATTGCGCCAGGTCGCGGTCGTCGCCTATGCGGGAACGCAGGGAGACGATCCCTTCCGCAGTGCGCGCATGGAGCCCGAGCGGCGGGCCTCGGCGAGCGCGCTGCGCCCCGACCTCGATCGCCGCCGCGAGCCGCTCGAGGCCTTCCCGCTCGAATCGCTGCAGATGGTGGGCGTGCTGATGCAGGGAAACAACACCCATGCGCTGGTCAAGGCGGGGACCGTGCTCCATCAGGTGAAGGCCGGGAACTACATGGGACAGAATTTCGGCGTGATCACTCTGGTCACCGAGAACGAGATCAAGCTGCGCGAACTGGTCGAGGATGTCTATGGCGACTGGGTTGAACGGACCAGCACGCTGACATTGCAGGAGCGCCAGGAGGCAGGAAAATGAGACACCGCATCGGAGTGCTGCTGACCGCAGCCGCTTTCGCAGGCCTGGCGCCCGCGCCTGCCGTGCTGGCCCAGGACGCGTCGCAGACGCAGAGCTTCGACAACCGGATCGAGGCGCTGGAGGTCGCCGAACAGGGCGGCGCGATCTACGTGCGCCTGACCCTGCGCGAGCCGCTCGCCAGCCCGCCGCCGAGCTTCAGCGTGGCCAACCCGGCGCGCATCGCCTTCGATTTTCCGGGTACCGCGAACGCCCTCGGGCGCAACGTGCAGACCATCGACCAGGGCGACCTGCGCAGCGCCAACATCGTCCAGGCCGGCGACCGCACCCGGCTCGTGCTCAACCTCACCCGCATGAGCCCCTATGAGGCGCGCGTGCAGGGTCGCGACCTCATCATCGCGCTCTCGCCGGCCGCTGCGCGCGCGGTGCAGGGCACGGTGGTGAGCGAAGCTGCGGCCAACTTCGCCGCGCCGCGTTCGAATGCGGCGGCCGCGGGCGGGCTGGCGGTGCGCGACATCAACTTCCGCCGCGGTACGGGCGGCGAGGGGCGCGTGGTGGTCGACCTGTCCAACCCGGACACCGGCATCGACATCCGCCAGCAGGGCGGCAACCTCGTCATCGACTTCCTGCAGGCCGCGCTGCCCGAGCACCTGCGCCGCCGCTCCGACGTCACCGACTTCGCCACCCCGGTCACCTCGATGACCGCGCAGCAGGTGGGCGACCGCGTGCGCCTGACCGTGACGCCCAACGGCCTGTGGGAGCACAACGCCTACCAGAGCGACAACCGCTTCGTGCTCGAGGTGCGTCGCGTCGCCGAGGACCCCGCCAAGCTCGGCGGCGGGCGCAGCGACTACAAGGGCGAGAAGCTCTCGCTCAACTTCCAGAACGTGGACGTGCGCTCGGTGCTGCAGGTCATCGCCGACTTCACCGACTTCAACATCATCACCTCCGACTCGGTACAGGGAAATTTGACCCTGCGCCTGAAGGACGTGCCCTGGGATCAGGCCTTTGACATTATCTTGCGGGCCAGAGATTTGGATATGCGAAAGAACGGCAATGTGATTTGGGTGGCGCCGAGGGATGAACTTGCATTGCGTGAAAAGGCTCAGAACGAGGC
Organism: Thauera sp. SWB20; assembly: GCF_000831325.1. Lineage (NCBI taxonomy): Bacteria > Pseudomonadati > Pseudomonadota > Betaproteobacteria > Rhodocyclales > Zoogloeaceae > Thauera > Thauera sp. SWB20. The sequence continues at coordinate 251,054 of NZ_JTDM01000019.1, forward strand.
GCTGGCGGACATCGAGTCCTTGGAGCCGCTGAGCACAGAGAGCATCCGATTAAACTACCACAAAGCGAGAGAGATTGGCGATTTGCTGTCGAGTGGTGGAAAAGGTGATCGCGGTTTTCTTTCAAAGAGGGGAAAGGTTGCATTCGACGAGCGCACTAATCGTATCTTTGTCACAGATGTGTCGTCTCGATTGCAGTCTGTACGCAACCTCATCAGTGATGTCGATGTCGCTCCGCGACAGGTCCTTATAGAGGCACGCATCGTGGAGGCAAACAAGACATTTTCCCGGGATCTTGGGGTGAGGCTCGGTTTAGGAAAGTCCAAGCCTTGGAAGATAAACGACGGTGGTGCCCAGATCGGATTTGGGTCCTCTACCTTGGGAGGCTCCGCAGGATCTTCCGGCTCCTTTAGACCAGAGACAGCTACAAGTGGCGCTGATATTCAAAATCCCTACGGATCTTTTGCGCTAAGCATCTTTAACAGCAGCGTTACGCGTTTCCTTAATCTGGAATTGCAGGCTCTTGAGTCTGACGGGCGTGGTCGGGTTGTTTCGAGCCCGAGGGTTTTAACCGCTAACCAAGTCGAAGCGTTGATCAAGCAGGGCACGCAAATCCCAATCCCGATTCCATCGACGCAAGTCGGTGGAGAGCCAACGGTGGAGTATAAGGATGCCGTTCTCTCGCTTAAAGTTAGGCCCAGCATCACTCCAGATGGCCGAATCCAGTTATCGGTATTGGTAAACAAGGATCGGCCGGATTTTACGAACGTTGTTCTCGGTCGCCCGTCGATTGACACGAAGAGCGTCCAGACTGAAGTTACAGTTGAAAATGGGGGAACGCTTGTCATCGGTGGTGTGTACGAAGAGCAAGAGCTGAATGGAGAGGACCGAGTGCCCGTGCTAGGCGAACTGCCGGTCCTTGGCGGCCTGTTCCGAACTCGATCGACGATTGCCGAGAAGAAGGAGTTGTTGGTTTTCATAACGCCTCGACTTGTCTCCGAAAGTCTTACGTTGCGCTGAGGCTAACGCTCCTTCTGCTGATACAATCCTCGGGGCGGGCGTCCGGCATGGATGCCCGCCCTTTTTCATCTGGATTTCCGGCGAGTCACGCGTGAGCTGTCTGATACTGATCGGCATGATGGGCGCCGGCAAGACCACGGTCGGCAAGGAACTGGCGCGCAGGCGCAGGATGCGCTTCGCCGATTGCGACCAGGCGATCGTGGCGCGCACCGGCGTCAGCATTCCGACCATCTTCGAGCTCGAGGGCGAGGCGGGCTTCCGCCGCCGCGAGACGCAGATGATCGACGAGCTCACCCGCGAGCCCGACCTCGTGCTCGCCACGGGCGGCGGGGTCGTCGTCACCCCGCTCAACCGCGAGCTGATGCGCGAGCGCGGCATCGTCATCTACCTCGACGTGCCGACGCAGGTGCTGTTCGAGCGCACCCGCCACGACCGCAACCGCCCGCTGCTGCAGGTCGAAAATCCGCGCCAGCGCATCGAGGAGCTTCACCGCGCGCGCGACCCCCTCTATCGCGAGACCGCCCACATCATCCTCGCAGGCGGGCGCGGCAACCCCTGCAACATGGTGCGCCAGATCGAGGAGGCGCTCGCCCGCTACAAGGCCGACACATGCAGACCCTGAACGTGGCGCTCGGCGAGCGCGCCTATCCCATTCACATCGGCCGCGGCCTGCTCGGACGCACCGACCTGATCCTCCCCCACCTCAAGACGCGGCGCGTCGCGATCGTCACCAACGCGGTGGTGGGGCCGCTCTACCTCGAGCGTCTGCGCGCCGGGCTGGAAGGGGCGGGGGTGCGCACCGCAGCGGTGGTGCTGCCCGACGGCGAGGCGCACAAGGACTGGGAGACGCTCAACCGCATCTTCGACATGCTGCTCGCGGAGCGCTGCGAGCGCTCGACCACCCTGGTCGCGCTCGGCGGCGGGGTGGTGGGCGACATGGGCGGCTTCGCCGCGGCCTGCTACCAGCGCGGCATGCCCTTCATCCAGGTGCCGACTACGCTGCTCTCGCAGGTCGACTCCTCGGTGGGCGGCAAGACCGCGATCAACCACCCGCTCGGCAAGAACATGATCGGCGCCTTCTACCAGCCCAGTATGGTGCTGGCCGACATCGACACCCTCGACACCCTGCCCGACCGCGAGCTCTCCGCCGGCCTGGCCGAGGTCATCAAGTACGGGCTGATCCGCGACCCCGAGTTCCTCGCCTGGCTGGAGGTCAACCTCGACCGCCTGGTGGCGCGCGACACCGACGCGCTGGCGTGGGCGATCGAGCGCTCCTGCCGCAACAAGGCCGAGGTGGTGGCGGCCGACGAGACCGAGCAGGGCGAGCGCGCGCTGCTCAACCTCGGCCACACCTTCGGTCATGCCATCGAGACCGGCCTCGGCTACGGCGAGTGGCTGCACGGCGAGGCCGTTGCCGCCGGCACGATGATGGCCGCCGAGCTGTCGTGCCGCCTGGGCTGGATCGACGCCGCCGCGGTGGCGCGCATCGAGGCGCTGTTCGAGCGCGCTCGCCTGCCGGTGTGGGGGCCGCGGCTCGGTGTCGAGCGCTACGTCGAGCTGATGTCGCACGACAAGAAGGTCGAGGCCGGCAAGCTGCGCCTGGTACTGCTGCGCGAGATGGGGCGCGCGGTGATGCACGGCGAGGCGCCGGCCTCCGAGATCGCCGCGGCGATCGAGGCGCGCTGCCGCTGAGCCGGCGGCGGGCGCAGGCTCGCCCGCGCGTGGTGCCGCACAAACGCCTGGCTGTTTTCGTCATGCCGCGTCATTTGAGGAGCCCGCATGCAGCAACTCGCCCCCTATGCCGTCACCGAGGCCGCCTCGCGCGGCCGCGTCCACGACGAGCCCGCCCCGGTCGCGCGCGGCCAGTTCCAGCGCGACCGCGACCGCATCGTGCATTCCACCGCCTTCCGCCGCCTGGAATACAAGACCCAGGTGTTCGTGAACCACGAGGGCGACCTCTTCCGCACCCGCCTCACCCACAGCCTCGAGGTCGCCCAGCTCACCCGCGGCCTCGCGCGCGAGCTCGGTCTCAACGAGGACCTCGCCGAGGCGATCGCGCTCGCCCACGACCTCGGCCACACCCCCTTCGGCCACGCCGGGCAGGATGCGCTCAACGCCTGCATGAAGGACTTCGGCGGCTTCGAGCACAACCTGCAGTCGCTGCGCACGGTGGACCTGCTCGAAGACCGCTACGCCGGCTTCGACGGGCTCAACCTGATGTTCGAGACCCGCGAGGGCATCCTCAAGCACTGCTCGCGCGCCAACGCCGAGCGCCTCGGCGAGCTCGGCCAGCGCTTCCTCGACAGCACCCAGCCCTCACTCGAGGCCCAGCTCGCCAATCTCGCCGACGAGATCGCCTACAACAACCACGATGTGGACGACGGCCTGCGCTCAGGGCTGATCACGCTCGAGCAGCTCGACGAGGTGCCGATCTTCGCGGTGCAGCGGCGCGAGGCCGAGGCGCGCTGGCCGGGGCTGTCGGGGCGCAAGCTGATCAACGAGACGGTGCGACGCATGATCCACCTGATGGTGATCGACCTCATCGAGCAGACCCGCGCCAACATCGCCGCCGAAGGCGTCCGGACGCTCGCCGACGTCCATGCCGCGCCGCGCCTGGTGGCGTATTCCGACACGCTGCTGCCGCGCCTGCGCGAGCTCAAGGTCTTCCTGCGCGACAAGCTCTATCGCCACTACCAGGTGCTGCGCATGACCAACAAGGCGCGCCGCATCGTCGGCGACCTGTTCACGGCGTTCATGGACGACCCCCACATCCTGCCGCCGCAGTATCAGGCGATGGCGCGCGAGGACAAGCCGCGCGCCATCGCCGACTACATCGCCGGCATGACCGACCGCTATGCGATGAAGGAGCACCGGCGGCTGTTCGCGGTGGGGGAGATCCATTAAGGCGTGAGGCGTGAGGTGTGAGGCGGGGAAGGCCGCCTTCCTGCGGTCGAAGCGTTTCGCCGTCGTCACGGTCGCATTCGCGCCGTTTGGCGCTGCTGCGGAAAGCGTCGTGGTTGGGGTTTTCGCCGCGTGCCGCAGTGCAAAAAAACTGTTGAATCCGGCGAGCTTTGGGGGGTATAGTTTTTTCGACCGCAGCGAACAGGACGGTAGTGTCCAAAATGGTGCATGAGGCCTGAAAAGGCTAGCCTTCGACCCCGTCTAGTCGCTGTTTCTGCACCAGATTGGTGCAGACTACAAAGCCGGTGCGCGCGCGCCCGGCTTTTTTGTGCGCGTTCGGTTTGTCGGTGATGGCCTTGCGGCCGATTTTTCCGGCTCCGAGCGCGTGATCTTGAGTGTCGTTTGAGGAATCGAAGATGGATCTGCCCCAAAAGCAGGGTCTGTACGACCCCGCCAATGAACACGATGCCTGTGGCGTGGGTTTCATCGCCCACATCAAGGGCGAGAAACGTCATGACATCATTCTGCAGGGCCTCGAGATCCTGAAAAACCTCGACCACCGCGGCGCGGTGGGCGCCGACCCGCTGCAGGGCGACGGCGCGGGCATCCTGATCCAGATCCCCGACCAGCTCTACCGCGAGGAGATGGTCGCGCAGGGCGTCACCCTGCCGCTGCCCGGCGAGTACGGCGTCGGCATGGTGTTCATGCCCAAGGAAGCCGCCTCGCGCCTCGCCTGCGAGCAGGAGATCGAGCGTGCGGTCGTGGCCGAAGGCCAGGTCGTGCTCGGCTGGCGCGACGTGCCGGTCAACCGCGACATGCCGATGTCGCCCACGGTCAAGGCCATGGAGCCGGTGATCCGCCAGATCTTCATCGGCCGCGGCCCCGACGTCATGGTCACCGAGGCGCTCGAGCGCAAGCTCTACGTCGTGCGTCGCCGCTCGGCCAACGCCATCGGCGCGCTCAAGCTCAAGCACGCCAAGGAGTTCTACATGGTGTCGTGCTCGGCGCGCACCGTGAACTACAAGGGCCTGCTGCTCGCCGACCAGGTCGGCGAGTACTACCCCGACCTGCTCGACAAGCGCGCCGTGTCGGCGCTGTCGCTGGTGCATCAGCGCTTCTCGACCAACACCTTCCCGAAGTGGAACCTCGCCCACCCGTTCCGCTACATCGCGCACAACGGCGAGATCAACACCCTGCGCGGCAACTACAACTGGATGCGCGCGCGCGAGAAGGGCGTGCATTCGCCGCTGCTCGGCGACGACCTGCAGAAGATCTGGCCGCTGATCTACCCCGGCCAGTCCGACTCGGCCTCGTTCGACAATGCGCTCGAGCTGCTGGTGATGAGCGGCTACTCGCTCGCCCACGCGATGATGATGATGATCCCCGAGGCCTGGGAATCGCACACGCAGATGGACGAGAAGCGCCGCGCTTTCTACGAGTACCACGCGGCGATGATGGAGCCCTGGGACGGCCCCGCGGCGGTGGCCTTCACCGACGGCCGCCAGATCGGCGCCACCCTCGACCGCAACGGCCTGCGCCCGGCGCGCTACCTGATCACCGACGACGACCTCGTGGTGATGGCCTCCGAGTCCGGCGTGCTGCCCATCCCCGACAGCAAGATCGTCAAGAAGTGGCGCCTGCAGCCGGGCAAGATGTTCCTGATCGACATGGAGCAGGGCCGCATCATCGGCGACCAGGAGATCAAGGAGTCGCTCGCCCACGCGCGCCCCTACGCCGACTGGCTGCGCCGCATCAACATCAAGCTCGACACCCTCGAGGCCCCGGCCGTGATCGACACCGCCGCCGCCGACGAGCGCGTCGCGCCTCTGCTCGACCGCCAGCAGGCCTTCGGCTACACCCAGGAGGACATCAAGTTCATCCTCGAGCCGATGGGCAAGGCGGGCGAGGAGGGCACCGGCTCGATGGGCAACGACTCGCCGCTGGCGGTGCTGTCCTCGAAGAACAAGCCGCTGTTCAACTACTTCCGCCAGTTGTTCGCGCAGGTCACCAACCCGCCGATCGACCCGATTCGCGAGCAGATGGTGATGTCGCTGGTGTCCTTCATCGGCCCGCGTCCCAACCTGCTCGAGATCAACGAGATCAACCCGCCGTTCCGCCTCGAGGTGAGCCAGCCGGTGCTCGACTTCGAGGGCATGGCCAAGATCCGCAACATCGCGCGCTACACGCAGAACAAGTTCCGCTCGGCCGAGCTCGACATCTGCTACCCGGCCGAGTGGGGCAACGAGGGCGTCGAGGCGCGCCTTGCCTCGCTGTGCGCCGACGCCGAGAACGCGGTGTTGGCGGGCACCAACATCCTCATCGTCTCCGACCGCAAGCTCGCCGCCGATCGCGTCGCCATCCCCGCGCTGCTGGCGCTGTCCGCGATCCACCAGCACCTGGTGGAAAAAGGCCTGCGCACCCGCACCGGCCTCGTGGTCGAGACCGGCTCGGCGCGTGAGGTGCATCACTTCGCGGTGCTCGCCGGCTACGGCGCCGAGGCGGTGCACCCCTACCTCGCGCTCGAGACCCTGGCCCACCTGGCCGACGATGGCGAGGCCGCGGCCCAGTACGTCAAGCACTTCGTCAAGGCGATCGGCAAGGGCCTGATGAAGGTCATGTCCAAGATGGGCATCTCGACCTACATGTCCTACACCGGCGCACAGATCTTCGAGGCCGTCGGCCTCAAGCAGGCGCTGCTCGACAAGTACTTCACCGGCACCACCAGCCAGGTCGAGGGCATCGGCGTGTTCGAGGTGATGGAGGAGTCCATCCGCCTGCACAAGGCCGCTTTCGGTACCGACCCGGTGCTGCACGACATGCTCGATGCTGGTGGCGAGTACGCCTTCCGCATCCGCGGCGAGGAGCACATGTGGACGCCGGACGCGATCGCCAAGCTGCAGCACGCCACACGCTCGGGCAAGGCCGACACCTACAAGGAATACGCCAAGATCATCAACGACCAGAGCCGCCGCCACATGACGCTGCGCGGCCTGTTCGAGCTCAAGGCCGCGACTACCCCGGTGCCGCTCGACGAGGTCGAACCCGCCAAGGAGATCGTCAAGCGCTTCGCCACCGGCGCGATGTCGCTTGGCTCGATTTCCACCGAGGCGCACACCACCCTGGCGGTGGCGATGAACCGTATCGGCGGCAAGTCGAACACCGGCGAGGGCGGCGAAGACCCGATGCGCTTCAAGCCGCTGACCGAGGCGATCAAGCTGTCGCAGGTGATCGGCGAGAAGCGCATCGCGCGCGACCTCGACCTCAACGCCGGCGACTCGCTGCGCTCTGCGATCAAGCAGGTGGCCTCGGGCCGCTTCGGCGTCACCACCGAGTACCTGGTCAACGCCGACCAGATCCAGATCAAGATGGCCCAGGGCGCCAAGCCCGGCGAGGGCGGCCAGCTGCCCGGCCACAAGGTCTCGGAGTACATCGGCTTCCTGCGCCATTCGGTGCCGGGTGTCGGCCTCATCTCGCCGCCGCCGCACCACGACATCTACTCCATCGAAGACCTCGCGCAGCTCATCCACGACCTCAAGAACACCAACCCGGTGGCCAGCATCTCGGTCAAGCTGGTGTCCGAGATCGGCATCGGCACGGTGGCCGCGGGCGTCGCCAAGGCCAAGGCCGACCACATCGTGGTCGCCGGCCATGACGGCGGCACCGGCGCCTCGCCGTGGAGCTCGATTAAGCACGCCGGCTCGCCGTGGGAGCTGGGCCTGGCCGAGACCCAGCAGACCCTGGTGCTGAACCGTCTGCGCGGGCGCGTGCGCCTGCAGGTCGACGGCCAGATCAAGACCGGTCGCGACGTCGTCATCGGCGCGCTGCTCGGCGCCGACGAGTTCGGCTTCGCCACCGCGCCGCTGGTCGTCGAGGGCTGCATCATGATGCGCAAGTGCCACCTCAACACCTGCCCGGTCGGCGTCGCCACCCAGGACCCGGTGCTGCGCGCGCGCTTCTCCGGCCAGCCCGAGTACGTGGTCAACTACTTCTTCTTCGTCGCCGAGGAAGTGCGCGAGCTCATGGCGCAGCTCGGCGTACGCAGTTTCGACGAGCTCATCGGCCGCGCCGATCTGCTCGACATGAAGAAGGGCATCGCGCACTGGAAGGCGCAAGGCCTGGACTACTCGCGCATCTTCTACCTGCCCAACGTGCCTGCCGAGGTGCCGCGCCTGCACAGCGAGACGCAGGACCACGGCCTCGACAAGGCGCTCGACCGCCAGCTCGTCGCCCTCGCCAAGCCGGCGCTGGAGAAGGGCGAGAAGGTCAACATCGACCTGCCGGTGCGCAACATCAACCGCACCGTGGGCGCGATGCTCTCGGGCGAGGTGGCCAAGCGCTACGGCCACGCCGGCCTGCCCAACGACACCATCCACATCCGCCTCAACGGTACCGCCGGCCAGAGCTTCGGTGCCTTCGTGGCGCGTGGCGTCACGCTCGAGCTGGTGGGCGAGGGCAACGACTACGTCGGCAAGGGTCTCTCGGGCGGTCGCATCATCGTGCGTCCGAAGGCCGAGTTCCGCGGCGACACGCCGCAGAACATCATCGTCGGCAACACCGTGCTCTACGGCGCGACCGAGGGCGAAGTCTATTTCGCCGGTGTCGCCGGCGAGCGCTTCGCGGTGCGCAACTCCGGCGCCACCGCGGTGGTGGAGGGCGTGGGCGACCACGGCTGCGAGTACATGACCGGCGGCACCGTGGTGGTGCTCGGCCAGACCGGGCGCAACTTCGCCGCCGGCATGTCGGGCGGCGTGGCCTACGTGCTCGACGAAGACGGTACGTTCGAGCAGCGCTGCAACATGGCGCAGGTCGCGCTCGAGCCGCTGCCCGACGAGATCGCCGCGCGCAAGGGCTCGGAGTCGGGCGACGAACTCGAGTCCCACGGCCGTGTCGACATCGACCACCTGACGATGGGCGACGAGCTCATCCTCAAGGGCCTGATCGAGCGCCACGTCCGCTTCGCCAGCAGCGTACGCGCGCGCGAGATCCTGAACAACTGGGGCGTCTGGCGGCAGAAGTTCGTCAAGGTGTTCCCGCATGAGTACCGCCGTGCGCTGACCGAGATGGCGCAGCAGCGCGAAGCTGAGAAGGAGGCCGCATAAATGGGCAAGCCCACCGGATTCATGGAATATCAGCGTCTGTCCGAGGCCTACGAGCCGGTCGACAAGCGCCTGAAGACCTACAAGGAGTTCGTGGTCCGCCTCACCGACGAGCAGGCGTCGGTGCAGGGCGCGCGCTGCATGGACTGCGGCATCCCGTTCTGCAACAACGGCTGCCCGGTCAATAACATCATCCCGGACTGGAACGACCTCGTGTATCGCGGCCACTGGCGCGAGGCGATCGAGGTGCTGCACTCGACCAACAACTTCCCCGAGTTCACCGGCCGCATCTGCCCCGCGCCCTGCGAGGCGGCCTGCACGCTGAACATCAACACCGACGCGGTGGGCATCAAGTCGATCGAGCACGCGATCATCGACAAGGCCTGGGAAGAGGGCTGGGTGGTGCCGCAGCCCGCCGAAACCAGGACCGGCAGGAAGGTCGCCGTGGTCGGCTCCGGCCCCGCGGGGCTGGCCGCCGCGCAGCAGCTCGCGCGCGCCGGCCACGACGTCACCGTGTTCGAGAAGAACGACCGCATCGGCGGCCTGCTGCGCTACGGTATCCCCGACTTCAAGATGGAGAAGTCGCTGATCGACCGCCGCGTCGAGCAGCTGCAGGCCGAGGGCGTGGCGTTCCGCACCGGCGTGCTGGTCGGCGCCGCCAACGTGCCCGCCGGCATCGTCAATGATGCGAAGCAGGTGATCAGCGCCGAGCAGCTGCAGCAGGACTTCGACGCCGTGGTGCTCGCCGGCGGCTCCGAGATCCCGCGCGACCTGCCGGTGCCCGGCCGCGAACTCGGCGGCGTGCATTACGCGCTCGAGTTCCTCATCCCGCAGAACAAGCAGGTCGCCGGCGACAAGCCCAACCCGATCTCGGCCAAGGGCAAGCACGTGGTGGTGATCGGCGGTGGCGACACCGGCTCGGACTGCGTCGGCACCTCCAACCGCCATGGCGCGGCGAGCGTGACCCAGTTCGAGCTCATGCCCATGCCGCCCGAGCAGGAGAACAAGGCGCTGACCTGGCCCTACTGGCCGACCAAGCTGCGCACCTCGTCCTCGCACGAGGAGGGCTGCGAGCGCGACTTCGCCGTCGCCACCAAGGAGTTCATCGGCAAGAACGGCAAGGTCAAGGCGCTCAAGGCCTGTCGCCTGGAGTTCAAGGACGGCAAGATGTCCGAGGTGCCAGGCTCGGAGTTCGAGATCAAGGCCGACCTAGTGCTGTTCGCGATGGGCTTCACCCAGCCGGTGGGCGGCGTGCTCGAGGCCTTCGGCGTGGACAAGGACGCACGCGGCAATGCCAAGGCCACTACCGACGGCGCCGGCTGCTACACCACCAACGTGCCCAAGGTCTTCGCCGCCGGCGACATGCGCCGCGGGCAGTCGCTGGTCGTGTGGGCGATTCGTGAGGGCCGCCAGTGCGCCCGCGCGGTCGATGAGTTCCTGATGGGTGAGAGCTTGTTGCCCCGATAGGCGAATCGCCCACGGGGGGGAGTTGACGATTGCGGGCCGACCGGCCCGCAAGGCGTGAGGGCAGCCAGTGCGCCCGCGCGGTCGATGCGTTCCTGATGGGTGAGAGCCTGCTGCCGCGCTGATATCCTCTGCGCTGAAGCGATTTGCGAAAGGCGGTCCGCGGACCGCCTTTTTTTCGACCCTGTCTTCCGGAGCGCGCCACCCATGCCCAAGGTCCTCGTCATCAACGGCCCCAATCTCAACCTGCTCGGCACCCGCGAGCCCGAGATCTACGGCGCGACCACGCTCGCCGACGTCGAGAACGGACTGCGCGCGCAGGGCGAGGCGGTCGGCATCGAGCTGTCGTGCTTCCAGAGCAATCACGAGGGCGCGATCGTCGATCGCATTCACGCCGCGCGCGCCGAGGGCGTGGCGTGGATCCTCATCAACCCGGGTGCCTACACCCACACCAGCGTGGCGATCCGCGACGCGCTCGTCGGGGTGGCGATCCCCTTCGTCGAGGTGCATATCTCCAACGTGCACAGGCGCGAAGCCTTCCGCCACCACTCCTACCTGTCCGACGTCGCCGAGGCGGTGATGGCCGGCTTCGGCGTGCACGGCTACGGCCTCGCGCTGCAATACATCGCCCTCCGCCTGCGCTGACCGCGCCCGCGCCGAGATGGACGCGCTCGGCTGGTTCGTCACCGCCATCGCCATCGTGCTCACCGGCATCTCCAAGGCCGGGCTGGGCGGGGCGCTCGGCGGGCTGGCGGTGCCCTTCATGTCGATGTGGATCCCGCCGCGCGACGCGGTCGCGGTGGTGCTGCCGATCCTGATCGTGATGGACATGGTCGGCATCCGGGTGTGGCGCGGCAAGGCCGATCGCGGCGACCTCCGCCACCTGATCCCGGCCGCGCTGCTCGGCATCGGCGCGGGGACGCTGCTCTGCGGCGTGCTCTCCGACCGCATGGTCAAGCTCGTGCTCGGGCTGATCGTGCTCGCCTTCGTTGCCGACCGCCTGCTGCGCCGGCGCACCGCGGTCGCCGCGACCGGCGAAGGACCGCGCGTGCTGCCCTTCGCCCGGTCGTGCGGCGCCAAGCTGCTATGGGACGGGCTGGGCGGCGGAAGCCGGCCGATCAGCCGGAAAAGTGGAACACCTCGGGGTCGTCCCAGTGCTCGACGAGTACGCGCCGGACGCGGTCCTGCCACAGCTGTCCGAAGCGCTGCAGTTCGCCGGCGTCGGCGTCGCCGCGCATGCAGCGGCCCATGCGCTCGGCCATCTCGGGGTGGGGCTGCACCTTTGCCAGTTCGGCGGCAGCGTCCACGGAGGCGCCGGTGTCGCTGCGGCTGAAGCGCAGCGCGAGCGGCTGCGGTTCGCCGAAGCGCTGCAGGTTGCGGCGCACGAAGCGCCCGGCGATGCCCTTGAAGCCGCCGTCCTGGGCGCTGCCGGTGAGGAGCCCGACCACCGCGGCGACGACGCCGGTCACGCCCTCGTCGAGAGGATGCTGGAAGCCCACCTGCACCAAGCCGCGCACGGGCAATGCGCCGGGGAAGAGCCGCGTCATCGCGTGATGGGCGAGGGCGTAGGCCGAGGCCACCGTCGGGCAGGAATGGCCGGCCAGGCGCACCGCGTCGGCGTAGCCGTACTCGAGCACGCCCCCCTCGGCGGCGCCGAGGAACTCGGCGAGCGGATCGCGCACCACGAGGCGTGGCACCTGGTCGAAGAAAGCGGGAAAACGTTCGCTGGACATGCTCGCTCCGGGGCGTTGGGGAGCGCCGATTCTCCGTCCGCGCCGGTGTCGGCCGCCTTGACGTGGCTCAGGCCGCCTGCTTGCCGAGGCGGCGCTCGATCGCCTTCGCTGCCGCGCGCACCCGGCATGCGGTGAGGCCTTCCCAGTCCGGATCGACGCTCCCGACCGGTCCCATCGCGGTGATCGCGAGCGCGAGCTGGCCGCCGCCGTCGAAGACCGGCGCGGAAAACGCATGGATGCCCGGGATCGGATTGCCGAGTGCGCGCGCGAGGCGCTGCGTGCGGATCTCGTCGAGCACCGCCCGGACGTCGGCGGGGGACATCTCCAGCGGTGGGGCGCCCACCGCCGCCGCTTCGGCGGCGAGCACGGGGGCGACGATGCGCTGCGGCAGGAAGGCCGCGAACACGCGCCCGGTGGCCGACAGCAGCAAGGGCGTCATGACCGTGCCGGGCCGCATGTTGATGTGGATCTGGCGGCTGCACTCCTCGATGTGCACGACGGTGGGGCCGTGGTTGCCCCACACCGCGATCGCCACGTTGAGCTCGATGTCGTCGGCGAGCCGGGCGGCTTCGGGCAGGGCCGCCTTGATCGGATCGAGGCCGTGCAGCGCGCTCAGGCCCATCTGCAGCGCGAACGGGCCGAGCCCATAGCGGCCGGTGAGCGCGTCCTGCTCCACCAGGCCGAGCTTGCCGAAGCTCACCAGGTAGGGATGCGCCTTGGCCGCCGGCATGCCGGCCTCGCGTGCGAGGTCCTTCAGCATCATCGGCTTGCCTTCGCGCACCAGGGCGGACAGCAGGCTGCCGCCGACCTCGATGGACTGGATGCCGCGGCGCTCGGCGGCGGACTCGGCCGCATCGCGTGCGGTCGAGGGGGAGGGATTAGGGATGTCCTGCATGCTGCTCTCCGGATTCGCGGCGCATCTTAACAGTCCACCGGACTGGCCGCGTATCCGAAAGATTCGCCTATAACAAACGTATTGACTATTAACGAACTCGCAACTAGTATGGATCCATCGCTGCACATCACCGGAGACCTCCCCTCATGAGCACCAAGAAATTCGCCTCCCAGGCCGACCTCGAAGAGAAGAAGATCAGCTGGGAGAAACTGTCCGAAAACGCCTATGCCTATACCGCCGAGGGCGACCCCAACACCGGCGTGATCATCGGCGACGACGGCGTGATGATCATCGACGCCACCGCCACCCCGGTGGCCGCGCAGGGCGTGATCGCCAAGGTGCGCGAGATCACCGACCTGCCGATCAAGTATGTGGTGCTCACCCACTACCACGCGGTGCGCGTGCTCGGCGCCTCGGGCTACAAGGCCGAGGGCCTGGAGCAGATCATCGCCAGCAAGGACACCTGGGACCTCATCGCCGAGCGCGGCCAGCAGGACATGGACTCCGAGATCGGCCGCTTCCCGCGCCTGTTCCAGGCGGTCGAGAGCGTGCCCGGACTGACCTGGCCGACCATGACCTTCAGTGGCGAGATGACCGTGTGGATGGGCAAGCTCGAGGTCCGCATCAAGCAGCTCGGCCGCGGCCACACCAAGGGCGACACCATCGTCTATCTGCCCGCCCAGGACATCTGCTTCTCGGGCGACCTGGTCGAGGCCGACGCCGCCTGCTACACCGGCGACGCCTACCTCGCCGACTGGCCGCAGACCCTCGACAACCTGGCGGCGATGAACTTCGCCAAGCTCGTGCCCGGCCGCGGCCCGGCGCTGATGACGCCGGAGAAGGTCCAGGCCGGCCTCGCCTACACGCGCGATTTTGTCTCCACGCTGTACCGCAGCGCGCAGGAGGCGGTCGCGAAGGGCATGGACCTGAAGGCGACGATGGCGCACACCCGCGCCAACATGGACCCGAAGTTCGGCCAGGTCTTCATCTACGAGCACTGCCTGCCCTTCGACGTCACCCGCGCCCACGACGAGGCGAGCGGCATCCGCGATCCGCGCATCTGGACCGCCGAGCGCGACCAGCAGATGTGGCACGCGCTGCAGCAGGGCTGAGCCTGCAGCGGGCAGGGCGTCGTGTGGCGCCGCGCCTCTCGCACCCCTGATTTCCAGCAGCGTCCGGCGCCGGCTGCGGCGCCCCGCACCGCACCGCAGGACCGCGCGCCAAGACGCGGCCCCGGCGCACACGAACAAACCCGGAGGAGACCGCCGTGCTGAGCACGTACCAATACCCCAAGTTCGAATACGTCCGTCCGCCCGAGATCGCCGAAGGGCGCGACGGCCACTACCCGGTGGTGATCGTCGGCGCCGGCCCGGTGGGTCTGTGCACCGCGATCGACCTCGCCCGCCAGGGCCGGCAGGTGCTGCTGCTCGACAACGACGACACGGTGTCGATCGGCTCGCGCGGCGTGTGCTACGCCAAGCGCACCCTCGAGGTGCTCGACCGCCTCGGCTGTGGTGAGGAGATGGTGCAGAAGGGCGTGTCGTGGAACGTCGGCCGCACCTTCTTCCGCGAGGACGAGGTATTCAACTTCAACCTCTGCCCCGAACCCGACCACCACCGCCCGGGCATGATCAACCTGCAGCAGTACTACCTCGAGGACTACCTGGTGCAGCGCGCGCGCAAGCTCCCGAACCTCGAGATGCGCTTCAGGAACAACGTGATCGCGGTCACCCCCGGCGAGAAGCAGGCGAGCCTGCGCGTGGAGACGCCCGATGGCGCCTATACGCTCACCACCGACTGGCTGGTGGTGGCCGACGGCGCGCGCAGCCCGATCCGCACCATGCTCGGGCTGGATATCGAGGGCAAGGTCTTCATGGACCGCTTCCTCATCGCCGACGTGGTCATGAAGGCGGACTTCCCCACCGAGCGCTGGTTCTGGTTCGACCCGCCCTTCCATCCCAACCAGTCGGTGCTGCTGCACCGCCAGGCCGACAACGTCTTCCGCATCGACTTCCAACTCGGCTGGCAGGCGGATCCGGAGCAGGAGAAGAAGCCCGAGAACGTGATCCCGCGCATCCAGGCGATGATCGGGGACGATCGCGAGTTCGAGCTCGAGTGGGTCAGCGTGTATACCTTCCAGTGCCGGCGCATGAACCGCTTCAATCACGGTCGCGTGCTCTTCGTCGGCGACTCGGCGCACCAGGTCTCGCCCTTCGGGGCGCGCGGCGCCAACTCCGGCATCCAGGACGCCGACAACCTGGTGTGGAAGCTCGCGCTGGTGATGGACGGCAAGGCGCCCGCCACGCTGCTCGACACCTACGGCGACGAGCGCGGCTTCGCGGCGGACGAGAACATCATGAACTCGACGCGCTCGACCGACTTCATCACGCCCAAGAGCCGCACCAGCAGGACCTTCCGCAACGCGGTGCTGGGCCTGGCCGAGCACCATCCCTTCGCGCGCGCCCTGGTCAACTCCGGGCGCCTGTCGGTGCCGAGCTTCCTCGTCGATTCGCGGCTCAACACCGCCGACGATGCGGTGTTCGCCGGCAACATGGTGCCGGGCGCGCCGATGGACGACGCCCCGATCGAGTCCGTCGGCGGCGAGCCCTGGCTGCTGCAGGTGCTCGGCGACCGCTTCCAGTTGCTGCACTACGTGGCCGACGCCGCCGACCTCGACGCCGCCAGCGTGGCCGCGCTGCAGTCGCTCGCGGAAGGGCCGATTCCGGTGGAGCCGATCGTGGTCGCGGCGCGCGGCCGGGCGCCGGCCGGACTGCGCACGCTGATCGACGCCAAGGGCCGCATCCGCGAGCGCTACGACCTGCAGCCCGGCACCACCTACCTCGCCCGCCCCGACCAGCACGTCGCCGCGCGCTGGCGCGCCCTCGACCCGGCCCGCGTGCGCGCCGCCGTCGCCCGCGCCACCTGCAACGCCTGAAGGAGACCGTCATGGCCCTGAACACCCAGCCCAACCTGTTCGAACCCGGCAAGCGCTACTTCCGTGCCTTCTCGCCCGGCGACGATTTCTACGAAGCCCTGATCGAGACCCACCGTGATCTGAGCGACGAGCAGAGCGAGATGGTCAACGCCCGCCTGATCCTGCTGCTCGCCAACCACATCGGCGACATCGCGGTGCTGCGCGAGGCGATGAGCATCGCTCGCGCAGGGGTGGTCGCAAAGGACTGATCGTTACGCGAGCCGGTCGATGGTGGCCGTGCTGCAGACGACGTGCAGCGAGCGGGATCGCTGCAATGATGATGCCCGGACCGGAGCGCTCCGTTATCTTCCCGAAATGCCGCAACGGAGCTTCGGCACTGAACCAAGGACGAGGAGACCGCAATGACCCCGATCGTGAAGAAGATCCATCACGTCGCCTACCGCTGCAAGGACGCGCTCGAGACCGCGCGCTGGTACGAGAAGCACCTCGGCATGAAGCTCGTGCTGTCGATCGCCGAGGACGCCGTGCCCTCTACCGGCGAGCCCGATCCCTACATGCACATCTTCATGGACGCCGGCATGGGCAACGTGCTCGCCTTCTTCGAGCTGCCCACGCGTGCGCCGATGGGCCGCGACGAGAACACCCCGGCGTGGACCCAGCACCTGGCGATGGAGGTCGACTCGATGGAGACCCTGCTCGCCACCAAGGCCCGCCTCGAGTCCGAGGGCATCCAGGTGGTCGGTCCCACCGACCACGCGCTCTTCCAGTCGATCTACTTCTTCGATCCGAACGGCCACCGCCTCGAGCTCGCCTGCAACACGAACCGCCCGGGCATGCTGGAGGCGCTCGACAAGGTCAAATGGGACATGCTCGAGGAGTGGGCGCAGACGAAGAAGGCCCCCAGGCACGCGGCCTGGATGCACGACGGCCGCTACAAGGAGATGTTCCAGTGAAACTCGCCACCCTCAAGCAAGGCGGCCGCGACGGCACCCTGGTCGTCGTCAGCCGCGATCTCACCCGCTGCCGTGCCGTGCCGGCGATCGCCCGCACCCTGCAGGCCGCGCTCGACGACTGGCAGGCCTGCGAGCCGCAGCTGCGCCAGGTGTATGAGGCGCTCAACAGCGGCGCGGTCGACGCCCAGCCCTTCGACCAGGCCGCCTGCGCCTCGCCGCTGCCGCGCGCCTACCAGTGGGCCGACGGCTCGGCCTACATCAACCACGTCGAGCTGGTGCGCAAGGCGCGCAATGCCGAGATGCCGCCCTCGTTCTACACCGACCCGCTGATGTACCAGGGCGGCTCGGACAGCTTCATCGGCCCGCGCGACGCGGTGGTGGCCGACGAGGCCTGGGGCATCGACTTCGAGGCCGAGGTCACGGTGGTGACCGGCGACGTGCCGATGGGCGCCACCCCCGCCGAGGCGGCGCAGGCGATCCGGCTGGTGATGCTGGTGAATGATGTGTCGCTGCGCAATCTGATTCCCAACGAGCTCGCCAAGGGTTTCGGCTTCTTCCAGAGCAAGCCGGCCTCGGCCTTCAGTCCGGTCGCGGTCACGCCCGACGAGCTCGGCGAAGCCTGGAGGGATGCCAAGGTGCACCTGCCGCTGGTGGTGCACCTCAACGGCAAGCTCTTCGGCAAACCCGAGGCCGGCGTCGACATGACCTTCGACTTCGGCCAGCTCGTCGCCCACGTCGCCAGGACGCGCGAGCTCGAGGCGGGCTCGATCATCGGCTCGGGCACGGTCTCCAACAAGCAGGGCGACCTGTGGGGCTCGTCGATCGATCACGGCGGCGTCGGCTACTGCTGCCTCGCCGAAGTACGCACCTACGAGACCATCGAGCAGGGCAAGCCGGCCACGCCCTTCATGCGCGACGGCGACGTCGTCCGCATCGAGATGTTCGACCGCCAGGGCCGCAACGTCTTCGGCACGATCGAGAACCGGGTGACGGCGCGCAAGGGCTGAGGCAAGTGAAGCTCTACACCTACTTCCGCAGTTCGGCCGCGTATCGCGTGCGCATCGCACTGAACCTCAAGGGCCTGGACTACCAGGCCGTGCCGGTGCATCTGGTGCGCGGCGGCGGCGAGCACCGCCAGCCCGCCTACCTGGGCCTCAATCCCGCCGGCCTGGTGCCGGCGCTGGAGGACCAGGGCCAGGTACTGACCCAGTCGCTGGCGATCATCGAGTATCTCGAGGAGAGCCATCCACAGCCGGCACTGCTGCCGGCCGCGCCGCTCGACCGCGCCCGCGTGCGTGCGATCGCGCAGGCGATCGCCTGCGACATCCACCCGGTGAATAACCTGCGCGTGCTGCAGTACCTCACGCGCGAGCTCGATGCCAGCGAAGAGCAGAAGAACGCCTGGTACCGGCACTGGATCGGCGTCGGCCTGCAGGCGGTGGAGGCGATGCTCGCCGGCGATGCGCGTACCGGTGCGTTCTGCCACGGTGATACGCCCGGCCTGGCCGACTGCTGCCTGGTGCCGCAGGTCTTCAACGCCCGCCGCTTCGGCTGCGAGCTGTCAGCGATGCCGACGGTGCTGCGCATCGCGGAGACCTGCGCCGGGCTGGAGGCTTTCCAGCGCGCCGCGCCCGAGGCCCAGCCCGACGCCGAGTGAGCGGCGCAGTCGGGCTTTCCGGCCTTGCGGGTGAGCGGTTGCGAATGGCTGCGCGCGCAGGCGAGGGAGACCGGGGCGCGTGCGCGAGTCGCGCAGGGATGCCCGGCGACGATCTTTTTTTGCCCTTCGTCCTGCCACCGGCGGTATCTTCCGCGGGCTTGGTCCCCGTTTTCGGAGTCCCGATGTCGACCGCTTTCGTCGTCCTTGCCTTGTCGCTGCTGCTCGGCCTCCAGCCGGTCACCACCGATCTCTATCTGCCCGCGCTGCCCTCGATCACCCAGGACCTGGGCGCCTCGGTGGCGCAGGCGCAGCTCACGCTGTCGGGCCTGCTGCTCGCCTTCGGCCTGTCGCAGCTGGTGTGGGGACCGATCTCGGACCGCTTCGGGCGCCGGCCGGTGCTCCTGCTCGGGCTGGCGATCTACGTCGTGGCGGCGGTGGGCAGCACGCTCGCCGGGTCGATGGAGGCGCTGCTGCTGTGGCGGATCGCCCAGGGCGCGGCGATGGGGGCGTCGGTGATGTGCGCGCGTGCGCTGGTGCGCGACCTCTACAGCCCCGAGGTCGGGGCGCGCGCGATCAGCAAGGGGCTCACCGGGCTGGGCGTGATCGCCTGCCTGAGCATCCCGCTCGGCGGCGTGCTCGCCGAGTTCTTCGGCTGGCGGAGCGCCTTGTCGGCGCTGGCGCTGTTCGGCGCGGCCACGCTGGCACTGATCGCGCTGCGCTTCGAGGAGACCCTGCAGCGTCCCGACCCCGATGCGCTGCGCCCGGCCACGCTGGTGCGCACCTGGATCACCATCCTGCGCAACCCCACCTTCCTCGCCTTCGCGCTGCTGGCTGCGGCGACCTACGGCGGCCTGTTCACCCTGCTGGCGGCCTCGTCCTTCGTGTTCATCCGTCTGATGGAGCTGTCGCGCATCGAGTACGGCGCGCTGATGTTCGTGATCGTGCTCGCCTACGTTGGCGGGACCCTGTTGTGCCGCCGCCTGCTCGTGCGCTTCGGCGTGCAGCGCACGGTGGCGATCGGCGGCGTGTTCTCGCTCGCGGGCGGCAGCCTGCTCGGGCTCGGCGGGCTGGCCGGCCTGGAGGGCGTGTGGCCGATCCTGCTCCCCGCCTTGATCTACATGGTCGGCCACGGCATCCACCAGCCCTGCGGCCAGGCGGGCGCGGTCGGGCCCTTCCCGAAGGCGGCGGGCGCCGCCTCGGCGATGAGCGGCTTCCTGATGATGGTGGTGGCGTTCGCGATGGGGCAGTGGCTGGGCGCGAGCATGGACGGGACGCCGCTGCCGATGACCCACGGCATGTGGTTCTGGGGCGTGGCGACGGCCGCGGTGGCCTGGGGGCTGGTCGGCCGGGTGCCGCGCCAGGCTTGAATGCATGGGGCGGCTGGCGCGAAGCGGGGCGGCTCCGATCGGAACGGCGCTCGCTCCTCCGCCGCATTCGCGCCTTGCGGCGCTCCTGCACGGGGCGCCTGCATTGAGTTTGCCGGATCAGATCGCGCCGGCTGCGCGCAGCGCGGCGATGCGGGCCTCGTCGTAACCCAGGCCCGCCAACACCGCGTCGGTGTGCGCGCCCAGCGCCGGCCCGATCCATTCGCTGCCGCCGGGCGTGCCCGACAGCTTCGGCACCACGCCCGGCATGCGGCAGTCGCGCCCGTCGGGCAGCTTCACCGTGTGCAACATCTCGCGCGCCAGGAATTGCGGGTCGGCGAACATGTCGGCCACCGAGTAGATGCGCGAGGCCGGCACCTCGGCGGCGGCCAGCGTCGCCAGCACCGCGGCCTCGTCGTGCTGCGCCACCCAGGCGTCGATCAGCGCGTACAACTCCTCGCGGCGAGCGTCGCGGCCGGCGTTGTCAGCGAGCGTGGCGTCCTCGGCGAGGTCGTCGCGCCCCATCGCACGCATCAGGCGGCGGAAGATCGCGTCGCCGTTGGCGCCGATGGTGATGTGGCGGCCGTCGCGGGTGGTGTGGGTGTTGGACGGCGTGATGCCGGGCATGATGTTGCCGGTGCGCTCGCGCACGAAGCCGAACACGTCGAACTCGGGCACCAGCGACTCCATCATCGCGAACACCGCCTCGTAGAGCGCGACATCCACCACCTGGCCTGCACCGCCATTCACTTCCTTGTGGCGCAGCGCCATCAGCGCCCCGAGCGCACCCCACAGCGCGGCGATCGAGTCGCCGATCGAGATCCCGGTCTTCACCGGCGGGCGGTCGGGAAAGCCGGTCACGTAGCGCAGCCCGCCCATCGACTCGCCGATCGCGCCGAAGCCCGGCTGCTGCGCCATCGGCCCGCTCTGCCCGAAACCGGACAGGCGCACCATGACGAGGCCGGGGTTGATCTTCGACAGCGCCTCCCAGCCCAGGCCGAGCTTGTCGAGCACGCCGGGGCGGAAGTTCTCCACCACGATGTCGGCCTCGGCGACCAGCCGGCGCACCACCTCGACGCCGTCGGGGTGCTTGAGGTTGACCGTCACCGACTTCTTGTTGCGCGCCTGCAGGTACCACCACAGCGAGGTGCCCTCGTAGAGCTTGCGCCACTTGCGCAGCGGGTCGCCGCCGTCGGGCGCTTCGATCTTGATCACCTCGGCGCCGAACTCGGCGAGGATGCGGGCGGCGAAGGGGCCGGCGATGAGCGTGCCGAGCTCGACGACCTTGATGCCGGCGAGGGGTTTGGCGGGTGCGGTCATGGTGGGGTAGGGCCGTGAAGTGGGTGCGTCATTATCTCAGCCTCCGGGCGTGCATCCTGCGTCACTTGGCCGAACCGGAGCAGGCGATAATCGCGACGTCTTCCATCCTGCCCGCCGCGCCCCATGCCCACCCTCGACCGCCGCCAGTTCTCCCCCTCCGCCGCGCGCAACCGCGGCCCCATCCTCGCCGTGCTGCAGCGCGTGCTGCCGGTCGACGGGCTGGTTCTGGAACTCGGCAGCGGCACCGGCGAGCATGCGGTGCATTTTGCCCGCCACCTGCCCGCGCTGTGCTGGCAGCCGAGCGACGCCGACCCCGCGGCGCTGGCCTCGATCACGGACTGGGTGGCGCACAGCGGGCTGCCCAACCTGCTGGCGCCCGTGTGCTTCGACCTCGCCGCCACCCCCTGGCCGGTCGCCGCCGCGGACGCGATCGTGGCGATCAACGTGCTGCATTACTCGCCCTGGGAGAGCACGCCGGCGCTGTTTGCGGGCGCGGCGGCGGTCGTGCCGGAAGGCGGCGTGGTGGTGTGCTACGGCCCGTATCGCCGCGGTGGCGCCCACACCGCGCCGAGCAACGCCGACTTCGACGAGTGGCTGCGCAGCGTCGATGCGCGCTTCGCGGTGCGCGACCTGGAGGCGGTGGAGACCGAGGCCCGGCGTTGTGGCTTCGGGCTGGAGGCGGTGGTCGACATGCCGGCGAACAACTTCAGCCTGGTCTTCCGTCGCGGTGGGGGGCTCGGCGTGCGCGCATGATGTGCGCGGCCGGCGCATCGGCGACAATCGATGCTGCCGCGTTTCCACGCCCCTGAACCGTTCTTGAGACTCCCATGCCCATCTTCTGGCGACCGCAGTTCCGCATTGGCCACGACGACATCGACGCCGACCACCGCTACCTGATCCTGCTCATCAACACGGTGGAGCTCGTGCTGCGCTTTCCGGACGACCCGCGCAATGTCGAGCTGGCGCTGACCGAGCTGCGACGCTACGCAGAGGACCACTTCGAGCGCGAGGAGCGCATCCAGATCGCCTACGGCTACCTCCACCTCGACCAGCACAAGCTCGAACACCGCGCCTTGCTGGCCGAGCTCGACATCCTCGTGCAGCGCATCCACGCCACGCTCGAGGATCCCGATGGCGGGGTGGAAGGTGTCAAGGCGCAGAGCGGCGAGATCACCGCCTTTCTGCGCAAATGGCTGGTGGATCACGTGATGAAGTCGGACATGCAGCTCGTGCCGCTGTTCCGCAAGCCGGTCGTGCGTTAGGAGCTCCGCTTTGAGCGGGCAGCCCTCGATGGATGGAGAAGATCTTGGTGCGGGCGGCTGTTGCGGCACGTGCGGTGGCGTGGCGCCCAAGCCGCGGCTGCAGCCGCTGGCGGCCGCCGAGGCGCGCACGCGCAGCGTGTTTCGCATCCCCGGCATGGACTGCCCGTCCGAGGAGCAGATGATCCGCCTGCGCCTGGCCGAGGCGCCGGTGGCGGCGCTGGCGTTCGACCTCGCCGGGCGGCGGCTGACGGTGGAGCACGACGGCGACCCGCAGGCGATCCTCGCCCGTCTCGTCCCGCTGGGTTACGGCGCCGAGCTGGCGGAGTCGCATACGCTCGCCGCCGATGAGGCCGCGCCCGCCGCGCCCGCCGACGACGCGGCCGAGGCCCGCGTGCTGTGGATCCTGCTGGCGCTCAATGCCGTGATGTTCGTGGTCGAACTCGGCGCCGGCATCTGGGCGCGCTCGGCCGGCCTGGTTGCCGACGCGATGGACATGTTCGCCGACGCCGCCGTCTATGGCGTCGCGCTTTACGCGGTGGGACGGGCCGCGCGCTACAAGCTGGGTGCCGCGCGCCTGGCGGGGGGGCTGCAGCTGGTGCTGGCCCTTGGCGCGCTTGCCGAGGTCGTGCGTCGCATCGTCGGCGATGCCACGCCGGAGCCGATCGGCATGATGGGCATCGCGCTGCTCGCGCTCGCCGCCAACGTCGCCTGCTTGGTGCTGATCGCCCGCCATCGCGAGGGCGGCGTGCACATGAAGGCGAGCTACATCTTCTCGGCCAACGACGTCGTCGCCAACCTCGGTGTGATCGTCGCCGGCGTGCTGGTGGCGTGGACCGGCAGCGCGTGGCCGGACTGGATCATCGGCCTGGTGATCGGCGCGGTGGTGCTGATGGGCGCGGTGCGCATCCTGCGACTCGGGTGAACGCCACGGGGGGGCCGGTACCTTGCCTGGGATGGGTGATGCTCGACCGGGCCTCGTCGATGCGGGTGCGCCTGCGCCGGGTGACGCAGGCTCCGAACATCCAGCAAGACCCGATCAACTTCTGTGAAAGCCGACATGAACGAAGCGCATGACGCGAAAGACGCCGAGCACAGCCCCTGGGCGGTCTTCCTGATCTTCCTGCGCCTGGGGCTCAGCTCCTTCGGCGGGCCGGTGGCGCACCTGGGCTATTTTCACGCCGAGTTCGTCGCGCGCCGGCGCTGGCTGGGCGAACGCGCCTATGCCGATCTGGTGGCGCTGTGCCAGTTCCTGCCCGGGCCGGCGAGCAGCCAGGTGGGCATGGCGCTCGGCCTGCAGCGTGCCGGCTACGCCGGCGCCTTCGCGGCGTGGGCGGGTTTCACGCTGCCCTCGGCGATCGCGCTGATCCTCTTCGCGCTCGGCCTCGCCCGCCATGGCGACGCGCTGCCGCCGGGCGTGCTGCACGGGCTGAAGGTGGTGGCGGTGGCGGTGGTGACGCAGGCGGTGTGGGGCATGGCGGGCAAGCTCTGCATCGGCCGCGCCCGCATCACCCTGATGGCGCTCGCGGCGTGCATGGTGCTGGCGCTGCCGACGGCGTGGACCCAGGTCGGGGTGATCGCGCTCGCGGGGCTGGCCGGGCTGGCGGTGTTCAGAGCGCAGGCGGAGGCCGGGGTGCGCGAGCCCTCGGCGGCGACGCGGCGCGCGGCTTCCTCGGGCGCGCGTGCGGGGGACCTCGGGCCGCTTCCGAGTGTGTCGGTGCCACTTGCGGGCGTGTCCGAGCCGGACTCGGGGGTCTTGGGGGCGAATACGGGTGCGCCGGGGCCGCGCTCGGGGTGGCTGTGGCTGGCGGCCTTCTTCGCGCCGCTCGCCGCCCTGCCGCTGCTCGTCGCGCTGCAGCCCGATGGCTGGCTGGCGCGCGTGGATGCCTTCTACCGTTCGGGCGCGCTGGTGTTCGGCGGCGGGCACGTGGTGCTGCCGCTGCTGCAGGCCGAGGTGGTGCCGACGGGCTGGGTGGACGGGGAGGCCTTCCTCGCCGGATATGGCGCGGCGCAGGCGGTGCCGGGGCCGCTGTTCACCTTTGCCGCCTTCCTCGGTGCCGCGGCGCAGGACGGCTATGGCGGATGGGTGGGCGGAATCGTGTGCCTGCTCGCGGTGTTCGCGCCGTCCTTCCTGCTGGTGGCGGGCGCGCTGCCCTTCTGGGAGCGCCTGCGCGGGGATGCGCGCATGCAGGCCGCGCTCGCCGGCATCAACGCGGCGGTGGTGGGGCTGCTGCTGGCTGCGCTGTACCAGCCGGTGTGGACCAGCGCGATCCACCGCCCGCAGGATTTCGCGCTCGGCCTGGTGGCGCTGGTCGCGCTGATGTCGTGGAAGTGGCCGCCCTGGCTGGTGGTGGCGGCGTGCGGGGTGGCGGGCGGGGTGCTGGGGGGGCTGGCCGCGTAGCGCGGGACCGAGAGCCCGATCGCGACTTGCGTCGCTCCCACGAGAGGCCCGCAACGCCCGGGGTGGAGTCGTTCCCACGAGAAGCCCGCAACGCCCGAGGTGGAATGTAGGAGCGACGCAAGTCGCGATCGGGCAGCGTGGGCGCCTACGCGTACCGCCGCGCTCGCGGGCGAGCGTAGGAGCGACGCAAGTCGCGATTGCGGCTGTCGTCGCTCCTGCGAGAAATCCGTAACGCCCCGGGTGGAATGTAGGAGCGACGCAAGTCGCGATCGCGGCGGTGGAAGGCGCGCGGCGACGATCGCGCGCGCAAACGCTCGCCGCCGTCCTGCGCGGCCCCGGCGGTCTCCTCAGCCCTTGGCGTCTTCCTCCAGCATGCGCTTGAGGTAATCCGGCACGCCCGACAGCACCAGGGTGTCGGTGGCGCGGTCGTAGTGCACGGCGCCGGAATGCAGGCCGCTGCGCTCGAACTCCAGCTTCCAGTTCTCCGCGCTGGCGCTGAAGCGTACCAGCGGGCGGATGGCGCGCCGGTTGGGCACGAAGCCGGGGGCGATCTTCGTCTCCTCGGCGCGCAGCAGCGCGTCCAGGCGCTCGGGCTGTTCGGGGAAGACCTCGCGCGCGAGCTCCTCGAACACCACCGGGGCGCCGGCCTCGCCGAGGGTGTCGAGGTAGTCGTGGGCGCGTTCGAGCACGGCGTCGCGGGTGGCGGGGGCGAGGCGCTCGGTGTCGACGAAGCGGTCGAGGGTGGCGACCAGCTTCTTGGTCTCCTGCAGCGCCACCATCACGTCGCTGCAGCCCAGCACGCGCTTGAACCAGGCACCGCCCTTGCCGCGTCCGCGCAGGAAGCCGAGGTAGCGCTCGTCGCCGCGCCGCCAGCCGGCGAGGTCGACCCGCCCGGCGGCGTGCAGGGCGGAGAAGTCCACATGGGTGCAGTCGAGCGGTGCGAGGTCGCCGCCGATCGCCACCCCGTCGCTGCTGCCGAGCAGCGCCACCCACAGGCTGTCGCCCTCGCCCTCGCGGATGCGCGCGAGCACGAGATGGCCGCCGTCTTCCAGCTCTTCCTCGTCGGCGATCGCCTGCACGCGCTCGGCGAGCTGGCGCGACAGGGCGGTGAAGTCGAGCGTGTCGTCGACGAGGTGCTCGCGGAGCCAGCGCGCGAGCGGGAAGCGCTCCTCGTCCTCCTCGAAGCGGCCGAAGCCCTTGGCGCTGCGGCTCTCGTACTGCGCGCACAGGTGCTCGGCCAGGCGCAGCGCCGCAGCGTCGAGTGCGCAGGGCGCCTCGCGCAGCACCAGGCGCGAGGGTGCGCCGGGCTCGCGCACCAGGGCGTGGAGGATCAGATGGGTGACGACGTGTTCGACGGTGCGCATGGGGCGGGCTCGGGCGGGGCGGGGGGCGGGGGGCGGGGGGCGATTCTGCCACGTGTGTCGCCGTGTCGAGTCACGATCGCGACTTGCGTCGCTCCTACGAGAATCACATTGCCGCCGCGGCGTGGGCCGGCCCGTGGGAGCGACGCGAGTCGCGAAAGGGCGGCGCACTGTGGGCGCGAGCTTTTTCACGGTCGGGCGAGGCGTTTGACTGCCAGAATGAGCCATGTCCATCACGCCCGATCCGGGCAAGGGGAGGTTCTCATGGAAACGACGCGTACCAAGCTGCGCGGGGTGAACCTGGGTAGCTGGCTGCTGCTGGAGAAGTGGATGGTGCCCAGCCTGTTCGAGGGCCTGGAGGCGACCGACGAGACCACCTGGTGCGCCGAGCTCGGTCCCGCCGCGGCCGAGCGCCTGCGCCGGCACTGGGCGAGCTTCGTGACCCGCGAGGACTTCGCCTGGATCGCCGCACGCGGCCTCAACGCGGTGCGCATCCCGATCGGGCACTGGATCTTCGGCCCCGACTACCCTTACCACCCCAAGTACGGCGCCCACCGCCACCCCTTCGTCACCGGTGGCATCGAGGTGCTCGACCGCGCCCTCGACTGGGCGCAGGAGTTCGGCCTGCGCGTGATCATCGACCTGCACGCCGCGCCCGGCTGCCAGAACGGCTTCGATAACGGCGGCATCAAGGACGTGGTGGAGTGGCATACGAAGAAGGAATACCTCGAGCACTCGCTCGCCGTGCTCGAGCGCCTGGCCGAGCGCTACCGCGCGCACCCGGCGCTGCACGGCATCGAGCTGCTCAACGAGCCGCGCTGGGACGTGCCGACCGACTACCTGAAGTCCTACTACCTCAAGGCCTACGCGCGCATCCGCAAGCACTGCGCGCCGGAGACGGTGGCAGTGGTGTTCCACGACGGCTTCCGCAGCTTCCGCGAGTACCTCGGCTTCATGCAGGCGCCGGCCTTCCGCAATGTGGTGTTCGACTATCACCGCTACCAGTGCTTCGAGCGCGGCGACATCGACATGGACATCCACGGCCACATCCGCAAGGCGGCGGTGGACTGGCGCGAGGAAGCCGACGCGATCAACGCCGAGCTCGGCCTGCCGGCGGTGTGCGGCGAGTGGAGCCTGGGGCTGGACCTGAAGGTGGTGTCGCTGTGGGCCGAGGGGCCGTTCAACCAC
Organism: Thauera sp. SWB20; assembly: GCF_000831325.1. NCBI lineage: Bacteria > Pseudomonadati > Pseudomonadota > Betaproteobacteria > Rhodocyclales > Zoogloeaceae > Thauera > Thauera sp. SWB20. The sequence continues at coordinate 278,599 of NZ_JTDM01000019.1, forward strand.
GCCCTCGAGCACATGGACGACTTCCAGCAGGACGTGGCCAGCCGCGCCTACGGCGACAGCCAGCTGATGACCTTCGAGCGCCTGGCGGGCTGGTTCTTCTGGAGCTACAAGACCGAGACCACGCCCGCCTGGTGCTTGCGCGCGTGCGTGGAGCGCGGCTGGCTGCCCTCACGCTTCGGGTAGGGAGGGCGTTTCCGGCCGCGCCGCGGGCGCGGTCGGCGGCTGCAGGCCCGGGCGCGGGCGCTGCAGCAGCAGCCGGCGCTCGAAGAAGTGGTTCTGGCGCGCGCGCCGGCTGATCACCAGCAGGGTCGAGCTGGGCAGCTCGTGGTGCAGCAGCTCCAGGGTGTCGACCTCTTCCTTGGGCGCGAGCGCGTCGGTGGCCTCCTCGATGAAGATCCACCCCGGCTGGTGCAGGAACACGCGTGCGACGCCCAGGCGCTGCTGGATGCGCAGCGGCAGCTCGCGCCCCCAGTCCTCCTGGGTGTCGAGCTTGGGGGCCAGCCAGGCGATGCCGGCGCATTCGAGCGCACGCTCGAGCACGGCGTCGGCGTGGCGGTCGGCGTCGTCGGGATAGCTCAGCACCATGCGCAGGCTGCCCGCGGGCAGGAAGGGCTGGCGCGGCACGAACATCAGGTCGCGCCCGAGCGGCAGCCTCACCTCCCCGCTGCCCCACGGCCACAGCCCGGCCACCGCCTTGAACAGGCTCACGGTGACCGCAGGGTCGCCGCAGATCAGCACGCGCTCGCCGCGGCGCACGCGCAGGTCGAAGTCGTCGAGGAGGATCTCGCCCGCAGGCGTCTGCAGGCGCAGTTGGCGCAGTTCGAGCTCGGGGTGGGGCGAACTGCACACCGCGATGCGCTCGCGGCCGCGGCTGCGGGCTTCGGCGCGCTCGAGCGCGAGCATGTCCTCGTAGAGGCTGGCGACGCGGTCGATCGAGGCGCGGCAGCGCGCCAGCTCGCCGAGGTTGTCGATCGGCCACGACAGCGCCGTGGTCAGGCGCTGGAAGGCCTGCGCCGCCTGCATCAGCACGCCCAGCGTCATCGCCCCGGCGATGTACTGCGGCGCGGCGATCAGGATGGGGAACACCGGCAGCAGGGTGCCGTAGCCGGTGGAGAAGGACACGATGCCGAGGTAGGCCAGAGTCTGCCGGTTCCAGCCCCGCCCGACGTCGTCGAACAGGCGCGCCGCCTCGCGGCGCTCGTGCGGCTCGCCGTGCATCATCGCGATCGGCTCGGCGTGCTCGCGCGCGCGCGCCAGCCCGAAGCGCAGGTTGGCCTCGACGGTCTGCAGGCGGTTGGTGGCGCGGATCAGCGGGCGACCGAGCATGAGCCCGAGCGCCGCGCCCACGCCCGCATACAGGAAGGCGGCGAGCACCATGTAGCCGTGCACCGCGATCGAGGTCCCCGGCAGCGGCGCGCTGCCCGATACGCGCAGCAGGATGTCGATGAAGCTGCCCAGGATCAGCAGCGCGAACAGCAGCGAGTGGGCGAGCGAGACCGCCACGTCGGTGGCGATGCGGATGTCCTCGGCGATGCGGCCGTCGGGGTTGTCGTGCTCGCCGGCGGTGAACTGCAGGCGGTACAGGTGGCCGTGCGCCAGCCAGTGCTCGAGCAGCAGGTCGGTGAGCCAGCGCCGCCAGTCGAGCTGCAGCCGGCGCTTGACGTGCATGTGCAGCGCGGTCACCCCCATGGTGAGCGCGAAGATCAGCACGAAGACCCCGACCAGCTTCATCAGCTCGGACAGCGCACGCTCCTCGAGCGCGTCGAAGAGGTCGCGGTTCCAGTAGCTCACCCAGATCGCCAGCCCGACCTGCGCCATCGTCAGCAGCGCCAGCGCCAGCACCGTCCCGCGCACCTGCCACTTGCGCGCGCAGTTCCAGTAGCCCCCCGCCAGCAGCAGGAAGCGCCGCCCGCCGTCGCGATGGGGCGGGCGGCGGGGAGGCTGCTTGGGAAGGGTGGCGGCATGGGTGGAGGACATGGAGCAATCATGCCTCGTTACGGGGCGTTCGTCCGTGGAGGAAGACGCGGTTTGCTTGCGGACTGCAAGCGGGCGGCGAGACGGAGCGATCGTTTTGCTACGCGAGTCCCGAGCGACCCGGCTCTGCGAACCACCCGCAGAGGCTTCAGAGATGAAAAAAGCCGCTGACCCTCGCGGATCAGCGGCTTCGTATCTGGTGGTGGTGATGGGCGGAATCGAACCGCCGACCTATGGGTTATGAATCCATCGCTCTAACCGTCTGAGCTACATCACCAACAGAGCGCGCGAATATAGCGGGTCTGCGGCGGGGTCGTCAAGCGTCAGCGCGCCCGAAGAGGACCTTCTGCGGATGGGGCCATGCCGGTTGCGCGTGCGCCGCGGCACCGGGGCAGGGCGGCCATGCGCGCGCAGTAGGCTCCGCAAGTGCGTGCAGGGGCTAGGGTTCTGCGAGTGGAACGCTTGATTTATAAGGCTTTTGCATTGACATCCCCGGGGCGATGGACGATCATCGGCGCCCTGTTCCCTACCGTTCCGGATCTTTCCGGCCCGTCCTTGCGCCCGCATTTCCTCTCCGTCCTGCTGGCCGGTCTCTCCGGCCTCGCGTCCTCCGTGGCCTTTGCTGCCTTGCCGCGGCCGATTCCCGACGACGCGGCGCGGGTGAAGATGACGTTTTCCTCGGCCAGCGTGGTGCAGGTCAAGGATGCCACGCTGCAACTCAGCCCCGGCGCGCAGATCCGCGATACCCACAACCGCATCGTGCTGCCCTCGCATGTGTCTGGCGAGTACGTGGTGCGCATGCTGGTCGACCGCAACGGCCAGGTGCATCGGGTGTGGATCCTCACCCCGGAAGAGGCTGCGGCGCCGATGCCCAAGGCGCCGTCCCGGCCTTGATGGATGCCGCGATGCCCGCCCGACCTGCCGCAAGGCCTTGCCTGACATTCCCTGATAGATGAAGAAACTCTACATCCGCACCTTCGGGTGCCAGATGAACGAGTACGACTCCGACAAGATGGCGGACGTGCTCGGCGCTCACGAAGAACTGGTCAAGACCGACAACCCGGAAGAGGCCGACGTGATCCTCTTCAACACCTGTTCGGTGCGCGAGAAGGCGCAGGAGCGGGTGTTCCACGATCTCGGCCGCGTGCGTCTGCTCAAGCAGAAGAAGCCCGGGCTGATCATCGGTGTGGGCGGCTGCGTGGCCAGCCAGGAAGGCGAGGCCATCGTCAAGCGCGCGCCCTATGTGGACGTGGTGTTCGGCCCGCAGACCCTGCACCGCCTGCCGAGCCTGATCGCGGCGCGCAAGCAGAGCGGGCGCTCGCAGGTGGATATCTCCTTCCCCGAGATCGAGAAGTTCGACGCCATGCCGCCGGCGCGCGTCGAGGGCGCGAGCGCCTTCGTGTCGATCATGGAAGGCTGCTCGAAGTACTGCACCTTCTGCGTCGTGCCCTATACCCGCGGTGACGAGGTGTCGCGCCCGCTCGAGGACGTGCTCGCCGAGATCGCCGGTCTCGCGGCACAGGGCGTCAAGGAGGTGACGCTGCTCGGCCAGAACGTCAACGCCTGGCGCGGCGTGCTCTCGCGCGAGGACGGCGAGCAGGGCACCGACGTTGGTGATTTCGCCTTCCTTCTGGAATGCGTGGCCGAGATCCCCGGCATCGAGCGTATCCGCTACACCACCTCGCACCCACGCGAGATGACGCAGCGTCTGATCGACTGCTACGCGAAGCTTCCCAAGCTGGTGTCGCAGTTGCACCTGCCGGTGCAGTCGGGCTCGGACCGCGTGCTGGCGGCGATGAAGCGCGGCTACTCGGTGCTCGAGTTCAAGTCCGTGGTGCGCAAGCTGCGTGCGGCGCGGCCGGATCTTTCCTTGACCTCCGACTTCATCGTCGGCTTCCCCGGCGAGACCGAGGAGGACTTCGAGAAGACCATGAAGCTGATCGACGACGTCGGCTTCGACGGCTCCTTCAGCTTCGTCTACAGCTCGCGTCCCGGCACCCCGGCCGCCGACCTCGAAGACCCGGTGGCGCAGGAGACCAAGCTCGCCTGGCTCGCCCGCCTGCAAAAGCGCATCGACGCGCAGTACCAGGCCAACAGCGAGGCCATGGTCGGCACGGTGCAGCGCATCCTGGTCGAGGGCGCGGCGAAGAAGAACGCCGAGGCCGAGATGATGGGCCGCAGCGACAACAACCGCGTGGTCAACTTCCCCTCCGACTCGCCCGTCCGCGATCGCCTCGTCGGGCAGTTCGTCGAGGTGCGCATCACCGCAGCCCTGCCGCACAGCCTGCGCGGCGAAATCCTCACCCGGGAATCCTGAATGGCGAAAATCCTGGAAGTCTTCTTCGAGCCGGTGGATAACGCCCGGCTGGCCAAGCTGTGCGGCGTGCTCGACGAGAACCTGCGCCAGATCGAGAACGCCTTCGACATCACCGTGAGCCGGCGTGCCGAACACTTCACGCTGCAGGGCCACCCCGCGCAGGTGCTGCGCGGCGAGATGGCGCTCAAGCATTTTTACGCGCTCGCCGACAAGGACCTGTCGCGCGACGAGGTCCAGCTCGGCCTCATCGAGATCGCCAACAAGGGCGAGGCGGCGCAGCCCGCGCCGGTGCTGATGACGCGCCGTACGGAGCTCCACGGCCGCACGCCGCGCCAGGTCGACTACCTGCGCAACATCCAGGACTTCGACATCACCTTCGGCATCGGCCCGGCCGGCACGGGCAAGACCTATCTCGCGGTGGCGAGCGCGGTCGACGCCTTCGAGCGCGACCTCGTCGAGCGCATCATCCTCACCCGCCCGGCGGTCGAGGCCGGCGAGCGCCTGGGCTTCCTGCCCGGCGACCTGGCGCAGAAGGTCGACCCCTACCTGCGCCCGCTCTACGACGCGCTCTACGACCTGATGGGCTTCGACCGCGTCGGCAAGCTCTTCGAGCGCGGCAGCATCGAGATCGCGCCGCTCGCCTTCATGCGCGGGCGCACGCTCAATAATGCCTTCATCATCCTCGACGAGGCGCAGAACACGACCCCCGAGCAGATGAAGATGTTCCTCACCCGCATCGGCTTCGGCGCCAAGGCGGTGGTCACCGGCGACCTCACCCAGATCGACCTGGCACGCGGCCAGCGCAGCGGTCTCAAGGAGGCGCGCGCGGTGCTGGCGGGGGTGCGCGGCATCGCGTTCACCGAATTCAGCAAGGAAGACGTGGTGCGTCATCCGCTTGTCGCGCGCATCGTCGAAGCTTACGACCTCGAGGCTGCGCGCCTCGAGCGCGAGAAGGCCGCGGCCCGCGCCGCGCGCCAGCAGCCGCACCCGCAGGAGCAGGAAGCCGAAGATGGCGAATAAGACCAACAGGACCGACAGGACGAACCAGGCGGCCGCGCGCAAGTCGGCCGGCACCTGGCCCAGGATTATCGCCGTCGATGCCGACGGCAAGGCTGCGCGCATCCGCGCCGAGCGCCTGGAGATCGAGCTCGGCGACGGTCGCAAGCTGCTGCTCGCCTTCCCCGAGAAGGCCTGGGGCGACCTCGAGATCGAGGCCGAGACCGACGACGACAACGCGGTGCCGATGCTGTCGCTGCAGCCCGGTGCCTGCAACCTGATGACCCTGCGCGTGGATGTGCACCACGACATGAGCTTCGTCGAGCCGCTCGCGCTGCCCGCGGGCGAGCATCCGCCGGTGCTGAAGCTGCAGGTGCAGAAGGCGGTCGAGGGCGAGGACAAGGCCAACTGCCCCAAGAAGAACCACATCCGGCGCTGGGCCGCGGCGGCGCTGCGCGCCAGCGCCCAGGTCACGGTGCGCCTGGTGGGCGAGGCCGAGGGGCGCGCACTCAACCGCGACTACCGCGGCAAGGACTACGCCACCAACGTGCTGACCTTCGCCTACGCCGAGGGCGAGGACCTGCCCGGCCTGCCCGCGGCGGCCGCAGACGTGCCGCTCGCCGGCGACCTGGTGCTGTGCGTTCCGGTGGTGGTGCGCGAGGCCGCCGCCCAGGGCAAGACCCTGGAGGCGCACTTCGCCCACCTCGTCGTGCATGGCATGCTGCACCTGCAGGGTTACGATCACGAGAACGAGACCGAGGCGGCCGAGATGGAAGCGCTCGAGACCGCGATCCTGCGCGAGCTCGGCTATGCCGACCCCTACGCCTTGAGCGCCTGAAGCGGAGACACCGACCCCCAAAATGGACAGTTCCCCCAAACCCTCCTTACTCGAGCGACTTTCGGCCCTTCTCTCGCGCGAACCGGAAGATCGCGATGAACTCCTCGCGCTGCTGCACTCGGCCTTCGACCGCAACCTGATCGACGCCGACGCCCTCACCATCATCGAAGGCGCCCTGCAGATGTCCGACATGCAGGTGCGCGACGTGATGGTCCCGCGCGCCCAGATGGACTGCGTGCATCTGGACGACCCGATCGACACGATCGCCAACTTCGCGATCGACACCGCCCACTCGCGCTTCCCCGCGATCGGCGACGGCAAGGACGACGTCGTCGGCATCCTGCTCGCCAAGGACCTGCTGCGCTACTTCGCCGGGCGCGAGTTCGACCTGCGCGACATGCTGCGCCCCGCAGTCTTCGTGCCCGAATCCAAGCGTCTCAACGTGCTGCTGCGCGAGTTCCGCGTGTCGCGCAACCACATGGCGATCGTGGTGGACGAGTACGGCGGCGTGGCCGGCCTGGTCACCATCGAGGACGTGCTCGAGCAGATCGTCGGCGACATCGAGGACGAGTACGACTTCGACGAGGTCGGCGACAACATCCGTCTCGACCACAGCGGCCGCTACCGCGTGAAGGCGACCACCGAGATCGAGGACTTCAACGAGGCCTTCGCCACCCACTTCAGCGACGAGGAATACGACACCGTCGGTGGCCTGGTGATCCGCCATTTTGGCCGCCTGCCCAAGCGTGGCGAGGCGGTGGAGCTCGAAGGCCTGAAGATCCAGGTGCTGCGCGCCGACAGCCGGCGGGTGTACACGCTGATCGTCGAGCGCCTGCCGCAGCCGCTGTCCGAACAGGCGTGATGCGGCGCGCCTGGCTGCTCGCGCTGCTCGCCGGCGGCGCGACGGTGTTCGCCTTCGCGCCCTTCGGGCTGTTCCCGCTCGCTTTCCTCGGCCTCGGCGTGCTCGTCTGGCTGCTCGCCGGCGCGGCGCGCGCGCGCGAGGGCTTCGCGCTCGGCTTCGCGTGGGGCTTCGGTGCCTTCGCCGCCGGAGTGTCCTGGCTCTACGTCGCGCTCGAACGCTACGGCGGCGTGCCCGCGCCGGTCGCCGCGCTGGCGATCGCGCTGTTCTGCGCCTACCTCGCGCTCTATCCGGCGCTCGCCGGGGCGGCCTTCGTCGCGCTGCGCGGCGAGCGCGTGGCAGGCGCGCCGGTGCGCGCAGCGGCGCTCTTCGGCGCGCTCTGGCTGGGCTCCGAATGGCTGCGCGGCGTGCTCTTCACCGGCTTCCCCTGGCTTGCGATCGGCTATGCGCAGACGCCGCCCAGCCCGCTTGCCGGCCTGCTGCCGGTGCTCGGCGTGTATGGCGTGGGGGCGCTGAGCGCCTTCGTCGCCGCGCTGTGCGCATTCGCGCTGCGGGCGGGCGGCGTGCGCGTGCTGCTCGCCTGGCGCCCGGCGTTGGCGCTGTGCGCTCCCTTCGCCGCCGGCTTCGCGCTGCTCGGCCATGCCTGGACCCAGCCGGTCGGCGCGCCCTTGAAGGTGGCGCTGGTGCAGACCGATTTCGCGCAGAGCCTCAAATGGGATCCGGCGCGCTTCGAGGAGGTGCTGCGGGTCAACCTCGAGCTCGCGCGCGACGCCTTCGGGCAGGCGCAGCCGCCTGCGCTGGTGGTGCTGCCCGAGACCACCGTGCCGACCCTGCTCGACCGCCTGCCCGCTGGCTATCTCGAAGCCTTCGCCGGCCTCGCCGCCGCGTCCGGCGCCGACCTGGTGATGGGCGCCTTCCGCCGCGACGCCGAGGAGCGCATCTACAACGCCGCGATCAGCCTCGGCAGCGCGCCCGTGCAGCTCTACGCCAAGCAGCACCTGGTGCCCTTCGGCGAATATTCACCGCCGCTGTTCGGCTGGTTCTACGCGCTGGCGCAGATTCCGATGTCCGACCAGACCCGCGGCGCGCCCGACCAGGCGCCGATGCGCTTCGGCGCGCAGCAGGTCGCGCTCAACATCTGCTACGAGGACCTCTTCGGCGCCGAGCTGATCCGCGCGCTGCCTGCGGCCACGCTGATGCTCAACCTCTCCAACCTGGCCTGGTACGGCGACTCGCTCGCCCAGCCGCAACACCTGCAGATCGCCCGCGTGCGCGCGCTCGAGACCGGTCGTCCGATGCTGCGCGCCACCAACACCGGCATGACCGCGGTGGTGCAGCCCGACGGCAGCGTCGCCGCCGTGCTGCCCGCGTTCGCGCGCGGCGTGCTCCATGCCGAGGTGCGCGGCCACCAGGGCATGACTCCTTATGCGCGCTGGGGCGATCGCCTCGCGCTCCTCGCCGCCGCGATCCCGATCGTCCTCGCACTCCTCGCCGCCGCCGCGGCACGCCCGCGCCGGACCGAAGCCCGGTAAAATCATCGTTTTTGCGTGCGCTGCGCAGCCCGGAGGCTGCCCGAGACCATGACCACCGAATCCCGACTCGTGAAACCGACCTTCCAGCAAGTCATCCTCACGCTCCAGCACTTCTGGGGCGAGCGCGGCTGCGTGCTGCTGCAGCCCTACGACCTCGAGGTGGGCGCCGGCACCAGCCACACCGCCACCTTCCTGCGTGCGATCGGCCCCGAGCCCTGGAACGCCGCCTATGTGCAGCCCTCGCGCCGCCCCAAGGACGGCCGCTACGGCGAGAACCCCAACCGCCTGCAGCATTACTACCAGTTCCAGGTGGTGCTGAAGCCCTCGCCGCTGAACATCCAGGAGCTCTACCTCGACAGCCTGCGCGCGCTCGGCATCGACCCGACGGTGCACGACATCCGCTTCGTCGAGGACGACTGGGAGAACCCCACCCTGGGCGCCTGGGGACTGGGCTGGGAAGTCTGGCTGGACGGCATGGAGGTCACCCAGTTCACCTACTTCCAGCAGGTCGGCGGCCTCGATTGCAAGCCGGTGCTGGGCGAGATCACCTACGGCATCGAGCGCCTGGCGATGTACCTGCAGGGCGTGGAGAACGTCTATGACCTGGTGTGGTCTGTCGCGCCGGACGGTCGCAAGGTCACCTACGGCGACGTTTACCACCAGAACGAGGTCGAGCAATCGACGTTCAACTTCGAGCACAGCAACGTCGACTTCCTGTTCTCGCTATTCAACAACTACGAGTCCGAGGCCAGGCGCGTGATGGAGGTCGGGCTGGCACTGCCGGCCTACGAGATGGTGCTCAAGGCCGCCCACACCTTCAACCTGCTCGACGCCCGCGGCGCGATCTCGGTGACCGAGCGCGCCGCCTACATCGGCCGCATCCGCAACCTCTCGCGCGCGGTCGCCCAGGCCTATTTCGAATCCCGCGAAGCCCTCGGCTTCCCGATGCTGAATGCTGAAAAGGAGGCCGCGTGATGACCGTTGCGACCCTGCTCGTCGAACTGCTCACCGAAGAACTGCCGCCCAAGGCCCTGCCGCGCCTGGGCGAGACCTTCGCCACCAGGATCGCCGAGGGCCTGAAAGCCAAGGGACTGGCGCCTGTCGACGCCGCCTTCCGCAGTTTCGCCAGTCCGCGCCGGCTGGCGGTGACCGTGGCGCAGGTGGCTGCCGAGGCCGCCGCGAAGGAGGTCACCGAAAAGCTGATGCCCGTGTCCGTGGCGCTCGACGCCGAGGGCAAGCCCACCCCGGCGTTGCTGAAGAAGATGGAAGCGAAGGGCATCGCCGCCGAGGCCGTCGCCCGCTTCGAGCGCCGCCTGGACGGGAAGGCCGAGGCCTTGTTCCACACCGCCATGGTGCCGGGCGCGAAGCTCGCCGATGTGCTGTCGGGGGTCGTGCAGGACGCCATCAAGGCGCTGCCCATCCCCAAGGTCATGCGCTGGGGCGATGGCGACGCCACCTTCGTGCGCCCGGTGCACAAGCTCACCCTGCTGCACGGCGCCGAGGTGGTGCCGGGCCGCGTGCTGGATCTGGATTCCGGCCGTACCTCCCGCGGCCACCGCTTCATGAGCCGCGGCGACCTCTCCATCGCCACCGCCGACGCCTACGAGCCCACGCTGCTCGCCGAGGGCAAGGTCATCCCGAACTTCGCCGAGCGTCGCGCCGACATCGAGCGCCAGCTGCTCGCCGAGGCCGCGAAGCAGGGTGCGCTGCTCAATGAATACGCCGACCTGCTCGACGAGGTCGCCGCGCTGGTCGAACACCCGACGGTGTACGTGGGCGAGTTCGAGGCCGAGTTCCTCGCCGTGCCGCAGGAGTGCCTGATCCTGACCATGCGCGCCAACCAGAAGTATTTCCCGCTCTTCGATGGCGCCGGCAAGCTGCTCAATCGTTTCCTGATCGTCTCCAACATGCAGGTGGCCGACCCGATCAACATCGTCGCCGGCAACGCCCGCGTGGTGCGCCCGCGCCTGTCGGACGCGCGCTTCTTCTTCGAGCAGGACAAGAAGCAGAAGCTCGAGGCCCGCCTGCCGCGCCTGGCGCCGGTGGTCTATCACAACAAGCTCGGCAGCCAGCTCGAACGCGTCGAGCGCCTCGAGGCGCTGGCCGGTGCGATCGCTGCACAGCTGCACGGCGACGTCGCCGCGGCGAAGCGTGCCGCGCGCCTGGCCAAGGCCGACCTCGTCACCGACATGGTCGGCGAGTTCCCCGAGCTGCAGGGCATCATGGGACGCTACTACGCGCTCGCCGACGGCGAGGGCGAGGTGGTGGCCGACGCCATCCAGGCCCACTACCAGCCGCGCTTCGCCGGCGACGCACTGCCCGCCGGTAACGTCGCCGCCGCGGTGGCGCTGGCCGACAAGCTCGACGCCCTGGTCGGCTTCTTCGGTATCGGCATGGTGCCCACCGGCGACAAGGATCCGTTCGCGCTGCGCCGCGCCGCGCTCGGCGTGCTGCGCATCCTCATGGAAGCGCCGCTGCCGCTCGAGCTGCCCAGGCTGATCGACACCGCGGCTGCCGGCTTCAAGCCCGGCCTGCTGACGGCCGAAGGCTTCGCCGCGCAGCTGCAGGACTTCATGTACGAGCGTCTGAAGAACCTGCTACGGGAGACGGGCCGTGACGGCGCCGTGATCGACGCCGTGCTGGCGCTGAGACCCGCGCGCATCGACCTGGTGCCGGCCAAGCTCGCCGCGGTGGAGGCCTTCCGCGCGCTCCCCGAGGCCGAGGCCCTGGCCGCGGCCAACAAGCGCATCGTCAACATCCTCAAGAAGGCCGAAGGCGCGCCGGGCGAGCCCGACCTCGCGCTGCTGCAGGAAGCTGCCGAGAAGGCGCTCTTCCGTCAGGTGGTCGAGGTGGCGCCGCTGGTGCGTTCGCACGTCGCCAACGAGGACTACACGGATGCGCTGCGGGCACTCGCCGGACTGCGCGCAGCGGTGGACCAGTTCTTCGAAGACGTCATGGTGATGGCGGAGGAGCCGCTGACCCGTGCCAACCGCATCGCGCTGCTGGCCCAGCTCGCCGGCCTGATGAACCAGGTGGCGGACATCTCGCGCCTGTCGGCCTGATCGTCATAGCCCCCGCGGCGTGCGTCGCCGCGGGCTTCGCCCCCGCAAGGAGCCCGTGATGAAGCTCATCATTCTCGACCGCGACGGCGTGATCAACGTCGACTCGGGGCAGTACATCAAGTCGCCCGAGGAGTGGAAGCCGATCCCCGGCGCGCTGGAGGCGATCGCACGGCTCAACCAGTGGGGCTGGCGGGTGGTGGTGGCGACCAATCAGTCCGGCATCGGCCGCGGGCTGTTCGGCATGGACACGCTCAACGCCATCAACGACCGCATGGTCAGGAGCCTCGCCCAGGCGGGCGGGCGGCTCGACGGCATCTTCTTCTGTCCGCACGCGGCCGACTCCACCTGCGACTGCCGCAAGCCCAAGCCGGGCATGCTGCTGCAGATCGCCGAGCGCTTCAACGTCGAGCTCGCCGACGTGCCCTGCGTCGGCGACGGCCTGCGCGACCTCCAGGCCGCCGCGGCGGCTGGCGCGCAGCCCTGGCTGGTGCTCACCGGAAAGGGCGAAACCACGCGCGCGAGCGGCGAGCTTCCGCCCGGTACGCTGGTGTATCCCGACCTCGATGCGGTCGCCGCCGCGCTGACCGCCTGAGCGGCGCGGCGCGACAGCGCTGCCGCATCCCTCACGCACTCTTCACCGGACGAGAATCGTGCATCTGCTCCGCTCCATCCTGTTCGCACTCGTGCTTACCGTGATCACGGTGCCCTACGCGTTCTTCGCCACCCTCATCTTCTGGCTGCCGCCGATGACCCGGCACCGGCTGATCACGAGCTGGGTGCCGATCATGATGTGGGTGATCCGCCACGTGCTCGGCATCCGCTACCGCGTGATCGGCGCCGAGAACATCCCGGCCGGTCCCGCGGTGGTGCTGTCCAAGCACCAGTCGGCATGGGAGACGATCGCGCTGCAGGTGATCTTTCCGCCGCTGTGTTACGTGCTCAAGCGCGAGCTGCTGCGCGTGCCCTTCTTCGGCTGGGCGCTGGGCAGGATCCCGGGCATCGCCATTGACCGCTCCGCGGGCAAGGACGCGCTCACCCAGGTGGTGGAGCAGGGCCGCGAGCGCCTCAAGGAGGGCCTGTGGGTGGTGGTCTTCCCCGAGGGCACTCGGGTGGCGCCGGGTGCGACGCTGCGCTACAAGCCCGGCGGGGCCATCCTCGCCAAGCGCGCGGGCGTCCCCGTGGTGCCGGTGGCGCACAACGCGGGCGAGTTCTGGAGGCGCAACGCCTTCATCAAGCGCCCGGGCGAGATCGTCGTCAGCATCGGCCCGGTGATCGACGTCAAGGGTGCCAAGGCCACCGATGTGAACGAGCAGGCGGAGGCCTGGATCGAAGGCGAGATGCGCCGGCTGTTCCCGCATCTCTATCGCGAAGAGGCGGGCATGCCGCCGGCCGCGGGCGATGCCGCGGCGGAAGACGAGGGGAACTGAGCGCGTTCTCGCCCGGTCTCCCGCATAGGCCGCCGGGGCGGCCCCAGACATCGGGAGAGGGACGATGGGTGAAGAAATCCGCGCACTCGGCGAGGACGAGATCCTCGCCAGCCTTGCGGCGGGGCTGCCGCACTGGCGCCTCGAGGCCGGCGCGCTGGTGCGCGACTACCGCACCGGCGGCTGGAAGGCGACACTGATGGTGGCCGGTGTGGTCGGGCACCTGGCCGAGGCGGCTTGGCATCATCCCGAGCTGGAGCTGTGCTGGGACCGGGTGCGGGTGCGCCTGTCCACGCATTCGCCGCGCGGCATCACCGCACGCGATTTCGCGCTCGCGCGCAAGATCGAGGAGGTCGTGCACTGGCAGCCCGCGCGCGAGGGCGGGGCGCTGGAAGGCACGCCGAACGCGGACGACCGCTTCCGTTACATCCGCTACGACTGAAGCGGCGTGCGTGTGTTTTCGCTGCAGTCCGCGCCCTGCCGCGTCACCAGCCGGTAGACGCAAAAAGGCCCCGCATGCGGGGCCTTTTCGTCAGACGGTGCCGGAGAAAGCTTAGGCAGCCTTCTTGGCGGTGGTCTTGGCGGTGGTGCTGACGGCCTTGACGGTGGCGTTGGTCGCGGCAGCCACGTTGGCTTCGGCGATCTCGGCGACCTGCTTGGCGGCCTTGCTCATGCTGTCGTAGGCGCTGTTGGCGGCGGCGATGGCCGACTTGACAGCGGCGACGGCGACGTCCGAACCGGCGGGAGCCGACTTGGCAGCCTTGTCGAGCGCGGTGGCGACGCCCTTGTTGAGCTCGGCGACCTGGCCTTCGAAGACCTTCGACATCTCTTCCTGGCTCTGCGACGAGATCTCGTAGACGCTGCGGGCGTAGGCGACGGCCTTCTCGACGATCGGCTGGGCCAGCGAAACCTGCAGGTTCACCAGCTCTTGCACGTCCTTGGCAGCCAGCAGGGCCTTGGTGTTGGCCACGCCGTCTTCCAGCAGCGAACGGGCGGTGTTCAGGTTCAGGGCGGCGAGGCGCTCGGCGCTGGCGAAGGCGGTGTTGGCCAGGGTCAGCAGGGTCTCGATGTTGGCCTTGTTGGCGGTGGCGAACTGCTCGGGGGTGACGAAGTTGCTCATGTGGATCTCCTTGGAAAGTGTGGGTGCATCAACATCGCTCGGGTAGCTGCGATGTTGCGTTGCAGCATGGTTCGGATTATACGGACCCGATCGAGGCTGTCAAGCATATTTTGGTGCATCGCAACATCCCGGATTGATTGAAGGAATCAATCACTTGCGCCAGGACGCCATTTCGTCCGGTGAAGGGTTCGGGGTGTTGCATTGCACGGGCGGCGAGTACGCCGAAGCAGTGTGCCGGGCACGGGTTGCAGGCGCATGACGTCTTCCCGCGGGTAAACGCAAGCGGCCGGCTGGACGCCGGCCGCGGTGCGGATCGAGCGCGGGACGATCAGTCGTGGCGGAAGTTCGCCTTACGCTTCTCGACGAAGGCCGCCATGCCTTCCTTCTGGTCGTTGAGCGCGAACGCGGAGTGGAAGACGCGGCGCTCGAACAGCAGGCCCTCGTTGAGGCTGCTCTCGAAGGCGCGGTTGATCGATTCCTTGATCATCATGACCACCGGCAGCGAGTAGCCGGCGATGGTTTCCGCGGTGGCGAGCGCGTCCTCGAGCAGCTTGTCGGCCGGCACCACGCGCGCGACCAGGCCGGCGCGCTCGGCTTCGACCGCGTCCATCATGCGTCCGGTCAGGCACAGCTCCATCGCCTTCGCCTTGCCCACCGCGCGCGGCAGGCGCTGCGTGCCGCCCGCGCCGGGCAGGGTGCCGAGCTTGACTTCCGGCTGGCCGAACTTCGCGGTGTCCGCGGCGATGATGATGTCGCACATCATTGCCAGCTCGCTGCCGCCGCCGAGCGCAAAGCCCGCCACCGCGGCGATCACCGGCTTGCGGCAGGTCTTCACGCGCTCCCAGTTGCGCGTGATGTACTCGCTCTTGTAGGCATCCATGTAGGAGAAGTTCGCCATCGCGCCGATGTCGGCGCCTGCGGCGAAGGCCTTCTCCGAGCCGGTGATGACGATGGCACCGATGCCATCGTCGGACTCGAAGTCGTTGAGGGCGGCGGTGATCTCGTTCACCACCTGATCGTTGAGCGCGTTGAGCGCCTTGGGGCGGTTGAGGGTGATGAGGCCGACACGGCCGCGTTTCTCGGCGAGAATCATCTCGAAGCTCATGCTGTCTCCTTCCTGGTTATCCGATCGTGGGGGGGAATCATTGTCCGCCGGAGGGCTGTCCGTCGGACTTGGGCTGGATCACCGCGCGCACCCGGCCCGCGGGCGCACCCTGGCGGCTGCCCGGGGCGTTGGTGGCGAGATAGTTCTCGGTGATCGCGTCGTACTCGATGTAGTGACCGCTGACCTGGTCGCCGCCGCTGCTCACCTTGGCGCGGTTGAAGAGCCTGGCCTTCTCGGTCCGGCTGTCGTACTCGATGCGTTCGGCCTCGCCTTCGACGTATTCGGCGCTGCCGTCGCGGCGCTGGCGGAAGGTGGCCAAGCCCTTGCCGGCTGCGGTGGCGACGCCGTTCTGGAAGCCGGCGGCGTCCTGCGTCACGACCAGCTTGTCGCCGCGGATGGTGAGCGTGCCCTGGGTCAGGACCACGCTGCCCTCGAAGATGTGCACCTTGTTGCGGTCGTCCACCGTGAGGCGGTCGGCCTCGATGTTGACCGGCTGGTCGCGGTCGGCCTTCTCGGCGAGCGCCGGGGTGGTGACGGCGGCGAGCAGCGCGGCCACGGTAGCGAGGAGGATTCGCTTCATGAGGGGGATCCTTGGCGGCGGGGTGGCATCGTCGTGCTGACCTCGCCGATGAGTTCGAGCGTGCCGAACAGGTTGTCCGCGCGCATGCCCTTGGCCGTCGCGCGCCCGGCGCCGCGGGTCATCAGGACCGGCGAGTCGGTGCGCGCGCGCTGGGCGTCCGGCCACACCGCGAGCGTCTCCGAGTCGAGCGCGAGCGGCAGCGCCCCGGCCTGGCCCGGACGCCGCACGCGCACTTCGCCGGTGAGGTCCACCTGCTCGCCACCGGGCGAGACGTCGGCCGCGCGCGCGGTGATCGTGGTCGTGCCTTCCGCGCCGTGCAGCTGCAGGCGGGGCGTGTGCAGCCGGGTGATGTCGCCGACGGGGAAATGCTCCAGGCGTTCGGCCACGAGCTCGTAGCGCTGCGCACCGTCGGCGCCGAAGCCGACCACGCGGGTGTCGTGGGCGATGAAGTCCGGACCGGTCTGCTCGATGCTCGCCGCCGGATCGTCGATCCGGGTGATGCGCTCGAGCCACACCGATCCGCCCGCCAGCAGCGCGAGGGCGAAGACCGGATACAGGCGCCAGGTGTCGACCCGCATTCAGATGACCTTCGCGAGCATCAGGTCGTGGGTGGTGAGCGCACCGGCGAGCCGGCCGGCGTCGTCGAGCACCAGGAGCTGGCTGATGCGCATGTTCTCCATCGTCGCGGCGGCCTCGGCCGCGAGCGCGCCGGGCGCGATGCTGCGCGGACTGCGCGTCATGACCTCGCTGACGCGCGCGCTGCGCACGTCGCAGCCCTTCTCCAGCGCGCGCCGCAGGTCGCCGTCGGTGAAGATGCCCACGGGCACCTCGTCGGCGTCGACCACCGCAGTCATGCCCATGCCGCCGGCGGTCATCGCCAGCAAGGCCTGGGTGAGGGGGGCGTCGCTGCCCACGCGCGGGACCGCCGGCGCGGGACGCATGACGTCGCCGACGTGGGTCAGCAGCCGGCGGCCGAGCGCGCCGCCGGGGTGGGAGCGGGCGAAATCCTCGGCGGCGAAGCCGCGGGCGTCGAGCAGCGCGACCGCGAGCGCGTCGCCGAGCGCGAGCGCCGCCGTGGTGCTCGCGGTGGGCGCGAGGTTGAGCGGGCAGGCCTCCTCGGCCACGCCGGCGTCCAGATGCGCATCGGCCTCGCGTGCGAGCGGCGAGTCCGGCTTGCCGGTCATCGCGATCAGGCGGGCGCCCTGGCGCTTGACCAGGGGCACGATGGTGAGCAGCTCCTCGCTGGAGCCGGAGTTCGACAGTGCGATCACCACGTCTTCCGGCGTGATCATGCCGAGATCGCCGTGTGCGGCCTCGGCGGCATGCACGAAGTAGGCCGGGGTGCCGGTGCTGGCGAGCGTGGCGGCGAGCTTGCGGCCGATGTGGCCCGACTTGCCAACGCCGGTGACGATCACCCGGCCATGGCGCGCGAGGATGATCTCGACCGCGCGCTCGAATTCCTCGCCGATGCGCGCCCCGAGCGCGGCCACGGCGTCTGCCTCGATGCGCAGCACGCGGCGGGCGAGGGCGACGGCTCGGCTTTCGCCCGAAGCGGAAATTGGGTCCATGGATTCGATGCTTTAAACTGGCGCGGAAGGGAGACCGGTGGCTCGACGGGATGACGGCGCGCCGTTGCCGGCAAGCTCCCGATCGAGCGGATTGTATACCAAACACCCGCGCCGCCGCCCGGCAGCGCTGGCGCCACACGCGGCCGGGCTTCCATGCTGAATACCCTCGAATTCGTGGTCCTGCTGCTGGCCGCCGCCGTGGTGATGGTGGCCCTCTTCCGCAGCATGAACCTGCCGCCGGTGCTCGCCTACCTGCTCGTCGGCGCGCTCGGCGGGCCGCATGCGCTCGACCTGATGCAGGAGTCCGCCGGCGCGCGCCACCTCGCCGAGTTCGGCGTGGTGTTCCTGATGTTCTCGATCGGGCTGGAGTTCTCGCTCGGGCGCCTGATGGCGATGAAGCGCATCGTGTTCGGGCTCGGACTCGCCCAGGTGCTGACGACGATCGCGCTCGCCACCCTGCTCGGTCGCCTCGGCGGGCTGGGCTGGATCACCAGCTTCGCGCTCGGCGGCACGCTGGCGATGTCGTCCACCGCGATCCTCTCCAAGCTGCTCGCCGACCGCATGGAGCTCGACAGCCGTCATGGCCGCGAGGTGATCGGCGTGCTGCTGTTCCAGGACATCGCGGTGGTGCCGCTGCTGATCCTGCTGCCGGCGCTGTCGCGCCCGGCCGAGGAGATGATGTTCACCCTCGGCCTGGCGGCCTTCAAGGTGGTCTTCCTGCTCTCGCTGGTGCTGGTCTTCGGCCAGCGCCTGATGCGCTGGTGGTTCACCGTGATGGCGCGGCGGCGCTCGGGCGAGCTCTTCATGCTCAACGTGCTGCTGATCACGCTCGGGCTGGCCTGGCTGTCCGAGCGGGTCGGGCTGTCGCTCGCGCTCGGCGCCTTCCTTGCCGGCATGCTGATCTCGGAGACCGAGTACCGCTACCAGGTGGAAGAGGACATCAAGCCCTTCCGCGACGTGCTGCTCGGGCTCTTCTTCGTCACCGTCGGCATGTTGCTCGACGTCGCCGAGATCGTGCGCAACCTGCCGGCAGTGCTCGGCCTGCTCGGCGCGCTGCTGGTGCTCAAGTTCGGGCTGGTGTTCGCGGCCTCGCGCGTGTTCGGTTCGCCGGCGGGCACGGCGATGCGCTCCGGGCTGTGGTTGTGCGCGGGCGGCGAGTTCGGTTTCGTCCTGCTGTCGCAGATCCTCGACCTCGGGCTGATGCCCTACGGCCTCGCCCAGGCCGCGGTGGCCGCGCTGGTGCTGTCGATGCTGGTCGCGCCGCTGATCGTGCAGGTGAGCGACCGCCTGGTCATGCGCTTCGTCGCCTCGGAATGGTTGCTGCGCTCGATGGAGCTCACCCGGGTGGCGGCGCAGTCGCTCAACACCGAGCGCCACATCATCGTGTGCGGCTACGGACGCAGCGGCCAGTACCTGGCGCGCTTCCTCGAACAGGAGAACGTCGCCTACGTCGCGCTCGACCTCGACCCGGAGCGCGTGCGCGAGGCGGGCGCGGCCGGGGACACCGTGGTGTACGGCGACGCCGCGCGGCGCGAGACCCTGGTCGCCGCCGGCATCCAGCGCGCGAGCGCGCTGGTGGTGTCCTTCGACGCGCTGGAGGCGGCGCTGCGGGTGATCCATCACGCCCACGCGCTGCGTCCCGGCCTGCCGGTGGTGGTGCGCGCCGGCGACGAGGCCGACCTGGAGAAGCTTGCCCAGGCGGGGGCGGCCGAGGTGGTGCCCGAGGCCTTCGAGGCCAGCATCATGCTCGCCTCGCACGCGCTCGCGCTCACCGGGGTGCCGCTCAGTCGCGTGGTGCGGCGCATCCGCGAGATCCGCAGCCAGCGCTATGCGCTGATGCGCGGCTTCTTCCAGGGCAGCAGCGATGCGGGCGATGCGGGCGCCGGCGCGGAGGCGCGCCTGCGCTCGGTGATCGTCCCGGAGGGCGCGGCGGGAGTCGGGCGCAGCATCGGCGAACTCGGGCTGGAGGAGTTCGGCGTGGCGGTGTCGGCAGTGCGTCGGCGCGGCATCCGCGCGCTCTCGCCGGGTGCCGAGACACGCATCCAGAGCGGTGACGTGATCGTGCTGCTCGGCGTCCCCGGCGGCCTGGAAGCAGCCGAGGAGCGCCTGCTGGGTGGCTGAGCCGCCCGCGCTCCGCACGCCTCACGCCTCACAGATTCGAACACACCGTGTGCGCGTTCGCTTCGAGCAGCCGGTTGGCCGCGGAGATCGCCACCAGCCCGGTGTCGCCGGGTGTGCCGGCACGCAGCGAGCCGGCCGCGGGGTCGCCGTCGTCGAGCGCGATGTCGATCTGTGTGACCAGCTTGCCGGGCACGTTGTCCGAGCACACCACCAGGCTGCCCGGCAGGCCGAGCACGCTGCCACCGCGCTGCACGCCGAGCCGGCCACCGAGTGCGTTGCGCGGCAGGAAGCCGGCGTCGGCGGTGTCGGTGCTGCCGGTGGCGATGCCGGCCAGGCGCAGGTGCTGCCAGAGGCGGACGGACTCGGTGTCGGCGCCCGCATCCCAGGTGCCGTCGATCACGCCGTTGCCGTTGCCGGCCACGGTGCAGCTGCTGCCGCCGGAGCAGAGATGGCGGACGGCGGCGGGGTCGTCGCCGGGGAGGGCGCGGAAGCGGTCCTGATAGGCATGGACCATCGCCGGCACGCTGCGCAGGTCCTGGGCGAGGTTCTTGACACGGGCACTGTCGATCAGCGCCTGCCCCTTCATGACCCCGCCGAGCAGCAGGCCGACGACGAGCAGCACGATCGCGATCTCGACGAGGGTGAATCCGGTTTGCGGTTTCTTTTGCATGGTTTGTCTCCCGGGTGATGTGGCAGTGGTGATGGAAAGGGCTATGTGCGGATGCGCGGCCGGGATCACAGCCGCCCGGCCTGGGCGAGACGGGCGATCAGCAGCGGGCGCCCGAGCCAGGCGAGCAGATCGTCGAAATCGGCGCCCGGTTCGCCGGCCTGGTAGCTCGGGGTGGCGCTGGCGTGGCTGGTGTTGTCGCCGTCGGCGTGCAGGTTGGCGCCGGTCGACCACACGATCGCGACCGCCTGCGAGTCGGTCGTGGTGATGCGCCGGCCGTCGTGATCGCGGATCTGCAGGCGCGCGCCGGGTGTGGTGGCGGCGCCGATCGGCGCCACGCTGAAGGCGGGGTCGACGCGGTAGCGCCAGTACCCCGTCCAGTCGTCGGCGGCGGAGTGGCGGTCGCGGCCCCAGGCGTCGGTCGCCGGCATCGCCAGGCTGCGCCAGGGCAGCACGCCCTCGCGCGCGAGGTTGCAGGGCGGGCCGTCCTCGAGCCCGTAGCCAGGGCTGGCGGGATCGGTTTCGGTGCTCGGGCAGGGCAGGCGGCCGTGGATGATGGCGAAGCCGGTAAGCGCGAGCTGGATGTCGTGCAGACGCTCGAGCGTGGCGTTGCGGTCGCGCGCTTCCAGCCGGCTCGCCACCGGGACCAGCAGGCTGCCGCCAAGCAGGGCGAGGATCACCAGCACCATGGCGAGCTCGACCAGCGTGAAGCCGCGCGCGGGAGCGCTCGAATGCGCGGGCTTGTGCATGCGAGCGGGAGGCGGGGTCAGGGCAGGCATCGGACAACGTCCTCGCTGGCGGGGCGATCGGGCGCGGTGACGCGGAAGTGCGCGGCACCCTCGAACTCGGGATTGCCCAGGCGTAGCGCGGCGACGTTCCGGCCCTCGAACCAGGCCGCCGGATCGGCGCGCTCGGCAGCGGTGGTTCGCAGTTGGCGCTCGGGGCCGCTGCGGATGCGCTCGCCCCCGAATGCCAGCACCGCCCGGCAGCGCTCGCCGGGTGCCGCGGGCCGCGTCACACCGATGCAGGCGCTGCCGTCGGGGCAGGCGGCGAAGCGGATCTGCTCGTGCCAGTCGTCGATGAGCGGACGTTGTGCGGCGGCGATGCCCAAGGTCTCCGCCGTGGGCAGCACACCCACCGCGAGCGTGCCGAGCGGGCGGGCGTGGCGTGCGAGCCATTCGGTGCGGCTCGCCGCAAGCCGGCCGGCAAGCGCGTTCGCGCTGCGGGCGAGGAGCGCATCGAGATGGCTGGCGTGGTCGCGGCGCCGACGCAGTGCGTCGAAGACGTCGTCGATTCCGATCCAGGTGGCGAGGTCGTTGGGCGCCTCGTCGTCGAGGGTGGCCGGGTGGAGGGTGATCTCGATCACCCCGCTGCCTGCGCGCGCATGGCCGGGGTCGAGGTAGTGCGAAAGGTCGGCTGCGGCCGAGTCGCTGCCTGTGCAGCTCGTGCCCCGGGTGGGCGGACGGATCTGGCTGCTGCGTGGCGGCCCGGGGCTGAACACGATCGCCACCGCCATGCCGTCGCCGGACGCTGCCTGAAGGCTGCGCCCGGCGGGATCGAGCAGGCCGAACTGGCCCGGGCTGTCCCAGTTCAACGCCGCCGGCTTGGGGTTGTGCTTGACGCTGCCGGCGACCGCGTACCACAGGCATTCGCCCCAGCCGTCGCGCAGCTCGGGCAGGCCGAGGGTGCGCCAGGGCAGGCGCCCGATCGCGGCGGTGCCGCGCGCACCGCAGGCACCGATCGGGGTGGAGCCGGTGTTGCCGGCATCCGGACAGGGCAGGAAACCGTAGCCCTCTCCGGGGTGGGTCTCGGCGTAGCTGATCGCGTAGCCGATCAGCGCGGCGCGTGCGGTGGCGAGCACCTCGACGCTGCGCGCGTGGGCGAGCGCGTGGGCGCGAGCGCGCAGTTCGCCGCCGGCGAGCAGGCCGCCCGCCGCGAGCAGGGTGAGCACCAGCAGGGCGGCGATCAGGGCCTGACCGCGGATCGCGCCGGGTCGCCGGGGACGCATCACCCGCGCGGGCACGCGAGCGGAGTGCGGATCCCGCTGGCGGCGCCGCTCCCGGCAGGGCAGGCGGGCCCTCCGGATCATGGCCGCGCTCCGCGCATGTCGACACCGGGCCTTGCAGCGCTGTCGGCGGGGCCCGCTGCTCGATCTGCGGGTGCCGCATCGTCGCGCTCGGGGTAGGCCTGCCCAGGCCCGGCCGTGACCGTCGCGACGGCGGTCGGCACGAGCTCTCCGCTGCGTAGCTGCGTGCGCCGGCCGGCCGCCACTACCACCGCGGCGTCGCCTGCGATCGGGTGCAGGCCGAGTGCGCGCGCGGACTGCCAGGTTCCCTCCACCCAGAGCAGGATCTCGCCATCCGGGCGACGCAGGACGCCGTCGATGCGCCTGGCGATGGGCCCGGGCGGCGGGCTGGAGGCAGGCGGACAGGCTGCCGGTGCAGGCTCGGCGGGGGCCGGCGCTGGGGTCGGAAGGGGCGGCGGCGCTGCATCGAGGGCGGCGAGTGCGGCGCGTTCGGCCTCGCGTGCGGCGAGTTCCGCCTCCTCGGCCGCAAGCGCGGCGGCACGCGCCGCACGGGCGCGCTCGGTCGCGGCCAAGGCTGCGGCCTCGACTTGCGCTTGGTGGTCCATCCAGACGAGGGCTCCCAGGATCGTCGAGGCGACGAGCGCGAGCGCGCCGAGCACGCGTCTTTCGGGCAGCCCGGGCCAGCGCCGTGCGCCGGCCGCGAGCGGCCAGCCGATCGTCGTGGGGGCGTGGCGCAGGGCGAGCAGCAAATGGGCGTCGTAGCTGTTCGGGAGTCCGCAGCCCGCGAGCGTGTCGGCGGCGACGACGCCGATCGGAGGCAGTGTGGCGTGCTCCGTCCCGGTCTGAGCCGGAAGGTCCGCGACGATGCGATCGAGTGGCGCATCGCTGGCGATGCGGTGCTGGGCGGCCAGGTAGTCGCGGGTGCGCTCGAGCTCCGTCGCCAGCGCTTGCGGATCGGCGAGGGAGTCGGCGTGGCCGCGCACGAGGCGGGAGAACAGGGTGTGTTCGCCGGCCAGCAGCGAAATGCGCAGGCCCGCGCGCCCGTGGGTGGCGAGCAGGCGCGGCCGTGGCGGCGCCTTGCCGTGGCGGCGCTGGCGTGCTCCTGGCAGGGGCAGGCGTGGCAGGAGGGCGCTGGCGGGGACGAGGATTTGGGGGCGGCGTCCGTCGGCCGCGAGGCGATCCAGCCAGGGCAGGAGGTCGGTGCTGCTCTCCATTCCGGCGAAAAGCACCCGCTCGGCGCCCTGGCGTCCGTCGGGCAGGGCGCCGAGCGGCGTGGCGCGTGCGAAGCGCGGCTCGGGGAACCAGTGAGCGAGTCGGCGCGCGAACAGGGCGCGACGGTCGCTGCCGCGCACGCGCGGCAGGTCCTCGATCTGGTAGGCCTCGTCGGGCAGGTCGACCAACATCCGGCAGGGCTCGTCCGGCGGGCGGCGGGCGAGCCAGCTTGCGAAGGTGGCCTCCTCGCCGCAGGTGAAGGCAGCGAGGAGGGTGATGCCGTCGTCATTCCCGATGCATGCGAGGAGGCCGGACGGAGCCACGGCGAGGAGCAGGGGTTCGCGACGCATGGTCAGACCGGCAGGCGGGTGATGAGCTCGTAGATCGGCCCCAGGACCGCGCTCGCGATCCACAGCAGCAGGCCGCCCATGAGGATGGTGAGTGCGGGTTCGGCCGCGGCCTGCAGGCGGGCGATGCCCTCGGCGACGTCGCGGCGGTAGAGGCTGGCGACCTTGGCGAGCGCGTCGTCGAGCGCGCCGGTGTGTTCGCCCAGGCGCAGCATGCGGATGACGAGGGGCGGGAAGACCCGGGTCGCCTCGAAGGCGACCGAGATCGGGCGGCCCTGCTCGATCGCGCCCGTGGCCTCGCGCAGTCCGGCGCGCAGGGCGAGGTTGGCGGTGGCGCCGGTGCTGGTGTGGAGCGCGTCGATGACGTTGATGCCGGCGCCGTAGAGGGTGGCGAAGAGCGCGGCGAAGCGCGCGAGGGCGAGCTTTCGCAGGATCCCGCCGACCAGCGGCAGTTGCAACAGCAGGGCGTGCACGCGGGTGCGCAGCGCTTCGGAGCGGGCGAGCGCGTGGGCGCTGCTCGCCGCGCCGGCGAGCGTGACGAGCAGCATGGCCCAGCCCCAGTCGCGCACCGCCGCGGACAGTCCCACCAGAATGCGCGTCTGCAGCGGCAGGCGCTGGCCGGTGCCGCGCAGCAGACGCTCCAGTTCGGGCACCACGTGGATGAGGGCGACCACCACCGCGGCCAGCAGCACCGTGGCGACGATGGCGGGATAGATCGCGATGCGGCGCGCGTGGCTGGCGAGTTCTTCTTCCTGCGCGAGCGCGGCGCCGATGTCGCGGATCGCCTCGGGCAGGCGGCCGGCCTGCTCGCCCGCGCGCAGCAGGCTCACCGCGACCGCGGAGAAGGCCTCGGGCTGGCGAGCGGCGGCGCCCGACAGCGGCAGGCCGCGCTCGACGTCCGCGATCAGTGCGCCGATCACCTGCTGCAGCCGCGGCTCGGCGCCGGCGTCGCGCAGCAAGGCCAGGCTCTCGAAGGGCGGCACGCCGGCGGCGAGGAGTTGCTCGAGGTGGTAGCAGAAGGGAATCAGCTCGCGGCGCGCGATGCGCCGGCGCGGCAGCAGGCCGCGCACGCCGCGTGGTTGGGCGTCGATCAGCAGCAGGGCGCGCGCTTCGAGCAGGCGCTCGAGTTCGCCGAGGTCGGCCGCATCGAGCTCGCCGCGCACGCGGCGGCCGTCGGCAGCGAGCGCGCGGTAGCGCCAGGTGCTCATGGGGCCTTCCTCCCGTCGCTGCACGACATCCTCCGCGGCGGACGAGCGCGCTGCCCTTCGGGCGGCCGCAGGGGCACGCTCATGCCTCACCTCTGTGCGCGGTCTTCGCCGTAGCCGCGAGCGCGGAGAGGTCGACCACGCGGGCGAGCTCGGCGAGGCTGGTGCTGCCGTCGAGCACCCGGCGCAGTCCGTCCTCGGCCAGACTGCGATGGCCGCGCGTGCGTGCGGCTGCACGCAGCTCGCCCGGGCTGGCGCGGCGTGCGACGAGCTCGTCGAGCTCGGCGTCGAAGGGCAGGATCTCCATGATCGCGAGACGGCCGCGATAGCCGCGGAAGTCGCATTCGGGGCAGCCGCGCGCGCGCCAGCTCGGCGCTGGCGGGGCATCGGCGGCGAGGCCGGGCAGGTGACGCTCGGGGGCGTCGTCCGGCACCGGCTCGCGGCAGGTGGGGCACAGCCGGCGCACCAGGCGCTGGGCGAGGATGCCGCACAGGTTGCCGGCGAGCAGTTCGGCGCCGATGCCAATCTCGTGCAGGCGCGGCAGCGCGCCGAAGATCGAGTTGGCGTGCAGGGTGGCGAACACCTGGTGGCCGGTGAGTGCGGCGCGCAAGGCCATGGTGGCGGTGTCGGCGTCGCGGATCTCGCCGATCAGGATCACGTCGGGGTCCTGGCGCAGCAGCGCGCGCACGCCGTCGGCGAAGTCGAGCCGTGAGGCGTCGCCGACCTGGGTCTGGCGGATCAGCGCGAGCGGATACTCGACCGGATCTTCCAGAGTCATGATGTTGACCGCCTCGGTGTTGAGGTGGCCGAGCATGGAATACAGCGTCGTGGTCTTGCCGCTGCCGGTGGGACCGACCACCAGGATCAGGCCCTCGGGGCGGGCGAGGATGCGGTCGAGGGCGGCGCGTTGCGCGGGGTCGAGGCCGAGCGCGTCGAGCGGGACGATGCCCTTGTCGCGGTCGAGGATGCGCAGCACGATGTTCTCGCCGTGCAAGGTGGGCTGGGTGGCGACGCGGAAGTCGATCGGCCGGCCGCCGAGCGCAAGGCCGATGCGCCCGTCCTGCGGGCTGCGCGACTCGGCGATGTCCATGCCGGCGAGCACCTTGATGCGCACGGCGAGCTCCGCCCAGCACGACTTGTGCATCGCGCGCACCTGGCGCAGCGTGCCGTCGATGCGGTGGCGCACGCGCAGGAAGCCGGCCTCGGGCTCCAGGTGCAGGTCGGAGGCGCCGCGCGCGGCGGCCTCGGCGAGCAGGGCGTCGACCAGGCGCACGACGAGTTGCGGGTCGCGCGCGCCAGCGATGGGCTGTCCGGCGCGGCGTTCGAGCTCGCGCACCATGTCCTCGATCGAGCTCGCCTGGCCGTAGTGCTGTTCGATCGCGCGGCCGAGTTCGTTGTCGCCGGCCAGGCGCAGTTCGACGTGCACGTCCGGCCCGAGCTCGGCACGCAGACGGTCGAGGGCGACGATGTCGTGGGCGTCGGCCATCGCGACGATCAGGCGGTGGCGGGCGGCGTCGTACTGGAGCGGCAGCAGGCGGTGGCGCCTTGCGAGCGCCTGCGGCACGCGCGCGATCGCGTCGGGGTCGGCGAGCGCGCTGGCCAGGTCGACGCAGGGCAGGCCGCTGCGTGCGGCGAGCGCCTCGCGCAGCGCGGCCTCGCTGACGAAGCCGAGTTCGACCAGCACGCGGCCGAGCGGCCGGGCGCGGCCGCGTTGCTCGTGGAGCGCGATGCGGAGCTGGTCCTCGCCGATCAGGCCGGCGGCGATGAGGATCTGGCCGATGGGGAGCGGAGCGTTCATGGCGGGCTCGTGCCGGCATCCGCGTTGGCGGCGCTGGCGGACGTGGAGGAGGCGGCAGGAGAGCGGGGGTCGGCAGGGTCGGGATAGGCCGCTTCCGAAAAGCCTTCGGCGGCGGAGACCGCGCCTGCGGGTGCGAGCAGCGGGCGCAGCGGCAGGTGGGGGAAGTTGCGCTGGCCGGGCGAGGGCGAGTCGAGGAGGAAGTCGTCGTCGGGCAGGTGGCCGGCGTATTCGGCGTAGCCGCCGCGCATGCCCGGCTCGTCGATCAGCAGGGGGCGCAGGAAGATGAGCAGCTCGGTGCGGCGCACGTTGTTGTCGCGGCGGGTGAATAGTTCGCCGACCACGGGCAGGTCGCCGAACAGCGGGATGCGGCCGGTGTCGTGGTCGATGCGGTCCTCCATCAGCCCGCCGAGGACGGCGACCTCCCCGCTGCGCAGGCGCAGCATGGACTCGATTTCGCGTGTGCGGATCTGCGGCACGCGGTTGGGGATGTCGCCGAGCGAGGGGTTGGGGTCGTCCTTGAAGCCGGAGATGCCCGAGATGGTCGGCCGCACGTTGAGGGTGATGTCGCCGTCGGCGGAGATCTGTGGCGTGACCGACATGACCATGCCGACCGAGACCGATTGCGGCGTGGTGGTCGCGGAGATGCGGGCCTGCTTGCGGTCGTCGTACTCGGTGGTGGTGCTGTCTACGAGGAAGTAGACGACCTCCTCGACGACCTTGAGCATCGCGGTCTGGTTGTTGAGCACCGACAGGCGCGGGCTGGAGAGCACCTTGACGGTGCCGAAGGTCTCCAGCAGTTCGAGACGGATGTCGGAGTTGGCCGACAGGTAGCTCAGCGTGGGCTGGCCGGATGTGGCGTCGCCGCTGCCGCGCGGGCGCACGCTCCAGCTCGGCACGCCGAGCCGGGTCCAGTCGATGCCCTGGCGGTAGCCGTCGGCGAGGGTGACCTCGACGATCGTGGCTTCGATCATCACCTGGCGCCGCGCCGCGCGCTGCACCCCCGCGAGGAAGGCCTCCAGCTGCTCGTGCTGGCGCTGGGTGGCGCGCGCCATGACGATGCCGCTCTCGCGGTTGAGCATCAGGTCGGCGTTGCGGCAGCCGGCGGGGGACTCGCCGCGGCGCTCGCCCCCGCAGTCGGGCGCGCGCCCCGGCCCGGCGAGGATGGCGGCGAGGTTGTGCTCGAGCGTGTTCCAGAAGTCGTTGGCCGAGCGCGTCTCGATCTGGGTGATCGAGGCGTTGCCAGCGCCGCCTGTCGAAGACGCGCGCTGACCGGCGCCGCCGGCGCTGCCCGAGGTGGCGATCTGCGTGCTGGTGGCGACGGTGCCGCGCATGTCGCGGCTCAGGTTCACATAGTCCACCGCATAGCTGCGGATGTAGGGGGTGTCGGGGCGCACGCGCAGGTGGCGGCCGCGCAGCTCATAGCGCAGGTCGACCTGGCGGGCGATGCGCTCCAGCAGCTCGCCGAGCGGGCGGTCGTGGGCCTGCAGGCTGACGTTTCCGGTGATTCCGGCATGGAGGTCGAGCTCCAGCCCGGCGTCGCGGCCGATGGCGAGCAGCAGCTGCTCGGCCGGGATGTCGAAAACGTCGATCGAGTATCCGCGCACCGCGGGAGCTGCTCGCCCGCGGGCCGGAGCGGGCGGAGGCGCGCCCGTCGCCGCGCTCGCTGCAGCACCTCGGCTGGAAGAAGGCGACTCCGCGATCGGCGGCGCGAGGCTTCTTGTCGCCGTGCCGACAGGCGCGGTGCGCTCGATCGCGGTGCGCTTGTCGAGATGCCCCTCGAGTGCGGGCGGGCGGCCGAGCGGCGCACATGCAGCGGTCGCCAGAAGCGCCGCGGTCGCGAGCAGCCTGCGCAGGTCGGTCGATGTGCATGTCATGCGAACATGCTATTCGTATTGAAATAAAATGTGAATAAGCGCATGGAATTATTTTCTGGGTGCCGCGGTCGTCACCGGAGCGGAGGAGGTGTCCTGCGGGGGAATGGCCCGGACCTGCTTGCTGCGCTGCAGCATCAGTCCGCCAGCGGGCGCAAATCTCTGATATATTCAAGAGTTTTCACATTCGGCCGATCGACGTGACCGTGTCCGCCCCACATCCCTCCCCGCTGGTTTCGCTGCGCGACGTGCGCTTCGCCTATGGCGAGCGCGAGGTGCTGCGCGGCATCGACCTGAGCGTGCATCGCGGCCAGGTGGTCGCCATCATGGGCGGCAGCGGCTGCGGCAAGACCACGCTGCTGCGCCTGATCGGCGGGCAACTGCGCGCGACCGGCGGCACCGTGGAGGTGGAGGGGCGCGACGTGGCGCGGCTGTCGGGCAGCGAGCTCTACGCGCTGCGTCGGCGCATGGGCATGCTGTTCCAGTTCGGCGCGCTGTTCACCGACATGAGCGTGTTCGACAACGTGGCCTTCCCGCTGCGCGAGCACACCGACCTGCCCGCGGGCATGGTGCGCGACCTGGTGCTGATGAAGCTGCAGGCGGTGGGGCTGCGCGGCGCGGCGAAGCTGCATCCCAACGAGCTCTCGGGCGGCATGGCGCGGCGGGTGGCGCTGGCGCGCGCGGTGGCGCTCGACCCGCTGCTGATCCTGTACGACGAGCCCTTCGCCGGCCTCGACCCGATCTCGCTCGGCATCATCGGCCAGCTCATCCGCAAGCTCAACGACGCGCTCGGCGCGAGCTCGGTGATGGTGACCCACGACGTGCACGAGTCGCTGGCGATCGTGGACTACATCTACTTCGTCTCCGACGGCCGCATCGTGGCGCAGGGCACGCCGGACGAGATCCGCGCCTCGAGGGATCCCTTCGTGCATCAGTTCGTCCACGCCGAGGCCGACGGGCCGGTGCCCTTCCACTATCCGGCCGAGCCGATCGAGCGCCTGCTCGGCGGGGAGGGCGCATGAGCGCGATCGCCTCCGCGCTGCGCCGCATCGGTGCGCTGACCATCGATGGCATCTGGCGCCTGGGCTTCGCCACCCGCTTCCTGTTCGCGGTGCTGCTGAACTCCGGGCAGTCGCTGCGGCGCATCCATCTCACCATCCGCGAGCTCTATTTCAACGGCGTGCTGTCGCTGCTGATCATCATGGTCTCGGGGCTCTTCGTCGGTCTCGTGCTCGGGCTGCAGGGCTACGACATCCTGCAGCGCTACGGCTCGGCCGACGCGGTGGGGGTGATGGTGGCGCTGTCGCTGCTGCGCGAGCTCGGTCCGGTGATCGCCGCGCTGCTGTTCGCCAGCCGCGCCGGCTCGGCGATCACCGCCGAGATCGGCCTGATGAAGACCACCGAGCAGTTGAAGGCGATGGACATGATGGCGGTCAACCCGATCGCGCGCGTGGTCGCGCCGCGCTTCTGGGGTGGCGTGCTGTCGATGCCGCTGCTGGCGGCGCTGTTCTCGGCGATGGGCGTGTTCGGCGGCTGGGTGATCACCGTGGTCGTGATCGGCGTCGATGACGGCGCGTTCTGGTCGCAGATGCAGGCCGCGGTCGAGTTCCGCTACGACGTCGTCAACGGCGTGATCAAGTCCGCGGTGTTCGGCACCGTGGTGTCGCTGATCGCGGTGTTCGAGGGCTACGATTGCCAGCCGACCGCCGAGGGCGTGTCGCGCGCGATCACCCGCACCGTGGTGACCTCCGCGCTGGCGATCCTGGCGCTGGATTTCGTGCTTACCTCCTTCATGTTCAGGGGTTGATGATGAGTCGTACCGCGCTCGACCTGTGGGTCGGCCTCTTCGTGGCGATCGGCTTTGCCGCGCTGGTGTTCCTCGCCATGAAGGTCGGCAATTTCTCCGGCCTCGACGGCGCCGAGACCTATCGCGTCGAGGCCCCCTTCGACAACATCGGCGGGCTCAAGGTGCGCGCGCCGGTCAAGAGCTCCGGCGTCCTCGTGGGCCGGGTCGCGGTGATCCGCTTCGATCCCGCGATCTACCGCGCGGTGGTCGAGCTCGAGATCGACAAGCGCTATGCGTTTCCCGCCGACACCACCGCGTCCATCCTCACCTCCGGCCTGCTCGGCGAGCAGTACGTGGGGCTGGAGGCCGGTGCCGACACCGCGATGCTCAAGGGTGGCGACCGCGTGCTGATCACGCAGTCCGCGGTGGTGCTGGAGAAACTCATCGGCCAGTTCATGTTCGACCGCGCCGCCGACGCGCCCGCCCAGTAGGTCGGCAAGGAACTCCGGAGAAAACAGCAATGCGAAACGTCTTCCGCTCCTCCCGTGCAGGCCTGGTCGCGGCCGCGCTGTCGGCCGCGCTCGCCACCGGCTGTGCGACCACCGCGAATCCCGATGATCCACTCGAGGGCTACAACCGCGCGATGTTCGGCTTCAACGAACAGGTCGACAAGGTGGTGATCAAGCCCGCAGCCCAGGTCTACGAGGCGGTGCTGCCGCATCCGGTGCGTACCGGTGTCGGCAACGTGCTAGGCAACCTCGGCGATCCCTGGGTCGCGCTCAACAACCTGCTGCAGGGCAAGGTCGCCGAGGGCATGGGCGATTTGATGCGCTTCGCGCTCAATTCCACCTGGGGCCTGCTCGGCCTGCTCGACGTCGCCGGCGAGGCGGGCCTGCCCAAGCACGACGAGGACCTCGGGCAGACGCTCGGCCGTTGGGGCGTGGGCGAGGGCGCCTACATCGTGCTGCCCTTCTTCGGTCCGCGGACCGTGCGGGATGCGGTCGCGCTGCCCGCCGACTTCATCGCCAACGAGCCTTTCAGCATCGATCACGTGGCGACGCGCAACACCGTGCTGGGCACGCGCGTTGTGCACCTCCGCTCCACGCTGCTCGGTGCCGACCGCACGCTCGAGGAGGCGGCGCTCGACCGCTATGTCTTCGTGCGCGACTTCTATCTCGAACAACGCCGTTACAAGGTCAGCGATGGCCGCCAGGAACGCGTGTACGAAGATTTCGACGAACAGTCGGCCGCACCGCCCGGTGGCGACGTCGATACGGCCGCGGCCTCTGCGGTCGGGAACCTCGAACACGCGGACATCGGTGCGAGCCCGGCCACGGCCGGCCGCCGCGTCGCCCGCCAATCCGTCCAGTAAGCGAGAACCATGAACAAGATCCTCGATTTCCTCCGCGCCTTCCTTCTTTGCGCCTTGCTCGGCGCCGCGCTGCCCGCGACGGCCAGCGCCGACAAGGCGCCCGATGTGCTCGTGCGCGACGTCACCACCGAAGTGCTCGAGATCGTGCGCGCCGACAAGGCGATCCAGGCCGGCGACACCCAGCGCGTGATTGCGCTGGTCGACGCCAAGGTGCTGCCGCACTTCGACTTCCGCCGCATGACCATGCTCGCGGTCGGGCGCGACTGGCGCCAGGCCAGCGCCGAGCAACAGACCAGGCTGACCGATGCCTTCCGCACCCTGCTGGTGCGTACCTATTCAAACGCGCTGACGCAGTACCGCGACCAGCGCATCGAGTTCCGTCCCTCGCGCTTCGCCCCTGCAGACACGAGGGTGCAGGTCCGCACCGAGGTGGTGCAGGCCGGTGCGCAACCGATCGGCATCGACTACATGCTGGAGAAGGGCGAACAGGGCTGGAAGGTGTTCGACGTGATCGTCGCCGGCGTCAGCCTGGTCACCAACTACCGCAGCAGCTTCGGACAGGAGATCGCGCGCGGTGGCATCGATGGCCTGATCCGCTCGCTCGAGGAGCGCAACCGCGCGCTCGCCGAGCAGCAGGGCATGAGCCAGGGCGACGCGGGGCGCGGCGCGTGAGCGATCCCGCGCTGTTCGCGCCCGCGGGCGCGCTGACCATGCAGAGCGCGCCGGCGCTGCTCGCCGAGGGGCAGCGGCGCGCGCGCGCGGGCGACCTGGTGGTCGATCTCGCGGCGGTTTCCGCCGCGGACTCCGCGGCGCTCGCGCTGATCCTCGACTGGATGCGCTGCGCGCGTGCGGCCGGCCACGCGCTGATGCTGCGCAACCCGCCTGCCGGGCTGACCAGCCTGGCTGCGCTCTACGATATCGACGGCCTGCTGCCGCTGGAGCGCGCCGCATGAGCACGCCGGCGATCCGTATCCAGGGTGTAAGCAAGCACTACGGCAGCCTGAAGGCGCTCGGCGGGGTCGACCTCGAGGTTGGCCAGGGCGAGTTCTTCGGCCTGCTCGGCCCCAACGGTGCGGGCAAGACCACGCTGATCTCGGCACTCTCCGGTCTGGTGCGGCCCGACAGCGGGACGCTCGCGATCATGGGGCACGACGTCGTCGCCGACTATCGCAACGCCCGCCGCAACCTCGGCGTGGTGCCGCAGGAGCTCGTCTTCGATCCCTTCTTCTCGGTGCGCGAGCTGCTGCGCATCCAGTCGGGCTACTTCGGCATCCGCAGCAATGACGACTGGATCGACGAGATCCTCGCCAGCCTCGACCTGACCCACAAGGCGAGCGCCAACATGCGCATGCTCTCGGGCGGCATGAAGCGGCGCGTGCTGGTGGCACAGGCGCTGGTCCACCGGCCGCCGGTGATCGTGCTCGACGAGCCCACCGCGGGCGTGGATGTGGAGCTCCGCCAGGGCCTGTGGCAGTTCATCCGCAAGCTCAACCGCGACGGCCACACCATCGTGCTCACCACGCATTATCTGGAAGAGGCCGAGGCCTTGTGCGGACGCATCGCGATGCTCAAGGCCGGGCGCATCGTCGCGCTCGACACGACCGCCAACCTGCTGCGCCGCTTCGCCACCCACAGCCTGTCCGTGCGCCTGGAGCACCCCGCGCGCGGCGTCGAGCTGGGCGGCAGCGCCGGCGAGGGCGGCTGGGTGGACTTCGCCTTCGACAGCTATGGCGAGGTGGAGACCTTGCTCGCCCGTCTGCGCGAGGGTGGAGCCGGCCTCGTCGAGATGCGGCTCGGCGAGCCCGATCTCGAACGCGTCTTCGTCGAGGTGATGAACCGTGCCTGAACAATCTCCCCACGCCGTCCCGCGCATCGAGCCGATGGCGGCCGAGTCGCCGCTCGCCGGCTTCCGCACCCTCCTCTACAAGGAAGTGCTGCGCTTCTGGAAGGTCAGCTTCCAGACCGTCGCTGCGCCGGTCCTCAACGCGCTGCTGTTCCTGCTCATCTTCTCCCATGTGCTCGACCGCCACGTCACGGTCTACGGCGAGGTCGCCTACACCAGCTTCCTGGTGCCCGGCCTGGTGATGATGTCGGTGCTGCAGAACGCTTTCGCCAACAGCTCGTCCTCGCTGATCCAGAGCAAGATCACCGGCAACATCATCTTCGTGCTGCTGCCGCCCTTGTCCTACCGTGAGTTCTACGCCGCCTACGTGATCGCCTCGATCCTGCGGGGCTTGATGGTGGGGGCGGGCGTGCTCGCGGTGTCGGCCGCCTTCGTCGTGGTGCCGATGGCGCATCCGCTGTGGGTGCTGGGCTTTGCCGTGCTCGGCGGCGCGATCCTCGGTTCGCTCGGGGTGATCGCGGGGATCTGGGCGGAAAAGTTCGACCAGCTCGCCGCCTTCCAGAACTTCCTCATCATGCCGCTGACGATGCTGTCGGGGGTGTTCTACTCCATCCACTCGCTGCCACGGTTCTGGCAGGACGTGTCGCATTTCAACCCGTTCTTCTTCATGATCGACGGGTTCCGCTACGGTTTCTTCGGTCAATCGGACACCTCGCCCTGGCTTTCGCTCGGCGTCGTGGGCCTGTGTTTCGTCCTGCTCGCGGCGCTCACCCTGGCGATGCTCGCGCGCGGTTACAAGTTGCGTTCGTAAAGGATTCCAAATGTTCGAAGCAAGTGAAGTCAAGCGCCTGATCGAGCAGGGCCTGCCCTGCGAGCTGGTGGTCATCGAGGGCGAGGATGGTGTGCATTTTCGCGGCATCGTCGTCAGCGCTGCCTTCGAGGGCAAGATGAAGGTGCGCCAGCACCAGGCGGTGTATGCCACCCTGGGCCGCCTGATGGGTAACGAGATCCACGCCCTGCAGCTGCAGACCTTCACGCCCGCGCAGTGGGAAGAAGGCCGCGGCGAACTCGGGATGTGAGCCGCGCATGGACAGACTGCTGATCGAAGGCGGCGCCCGCCTGGCGGGCGAGATCGCCATTTCCGGCGCCAAGAACGCCGCCCTGCCCATCCTGTGCGCGGCCTTGCTGACCGCGGAGCCGGTCACCTTCACCAACGTTCCGCGTCTCAACGACATCGATACCCTGCTGGCGCTGCTCGCTCAGATGGGCGTGCGCGTCAAGCGCGAGGCCGACGTGGTGATGCTCGACGCCTCCGCGCTCGACAACCCGGTCGCACCTTACGAGATGGTCAAGACCATGCGCGCCTCCATCCTGGTGCTCGGCCCGCTGGTCGCGCGCTGCGGCGAGGCGCGGGTGTCGCTGCCCGGCGGCTGTGCAATCGGCGCGCGTCCGGTGGATCAGCACATCAAGGGCCTGCAGGCCATGGGCGCGGCGGTGGGCGTCGAGCACGGCTACGTGCATGCGACCGTGCCGCGCCTGAAGGGCGCGCGCCTGTTCACCGACATGGTGACGGTGACCGGTACCGAGAACCTGATGATGGCCGCGGCGCTGGCCGATGGCGAAACCGTGATCGAGAACGCCGCGCGCGAGCCCGAGGTGGTCGATCTCGCCAACTGCCTGGTGGCGATGGGTGCGCAGATCTCGGGCGCCGGCAGCGACGTGATCCGCATCCGCGGCGTCGAGCGGCTCCACGGCGCGACCCACCGCATCATGCCCGATCGCATCGAGACCGGTACCTACCTGTGCGCGGCGGCGGTCACCGGTGGTTCGGTGCGCCTGACCGGCACCTCGTCCTGCTACCTCGACGCGGTGATCGACAAGCTCATGGACGCCGGCTGCGAGGTGGTGTCCGAGCGCGACGCGATCCGCCTGACCGCGCCGGCACGGCTCAATGCCGTGAGCCTGCGCACCGCGCCTTATCCGGCCTTCCCGACCGACATGCAGGCGCAGTTCATGGCGCTCAATGCGGTCGCCAAGGGCGTGGCGATGATCCGCGAGACCATCTTCGAGAACCGCTTCATGCACGCGGTCGAGTTGCAGCGCCTCGGCGCCGACATCCGCATCGACGGCAACACCGCGGTGGTGCAGGGCGTGGACAGGCTGCAGGGCGCGACCGTGATGGCGACCGACCTGCGCGCGTCGGCGAGCCTGGTCGTAGCCGGCCTGGTGGCGGAGGGCGACACCACGATCGAGCGCATCTACCACCTCGATCGCGGCTACGAGCGTCTGGAGGAGAAGCTCGCCGCGCTCGGGGCGAGGGTGCGGCGGCTCGGTTGAGAGGAGTTTGAGAGCTGCGACGGCGGCATGCGCTCGCGTGCACGCGGCCGTCGTGCCGTCGCCGAACTGCGACTTGCGTCGCTCCCGCAGGGCAGCCGCGGAACGCTGCGGGAGCGCTTAGAGTTCGAACTGTCCGTTGGCTTCAGGTTGCCAGGTGACTTCCAGCACCTTCAGGCGGATTTCCTTGCCGTCGGCCGACTTCCAGTCGATCGACTGGCCGGCCGAAAGACCGAGCAGGGCGCTGCCCGCGGGCGAGAAGATCGACACGCGGTGCGCCTCGGCGTTGGCGTCCTTGGGGTAGGCCAGGGTCAGCTCGTATTCGCGGCCGGTACCTTCCTCGACGAAGCGCGCGCGGCTGTTCATCGTGATGACGTCGGCCGGCATGTCCTGCGGCTCGCGCACGTCGGCACGCTCGAGTTCCGCGCGCAGGCCGTCGAGGTCGCTGCGGCTGCGGAAGGCGGGGAGGGTGAGCAGACCCTCGAGGCGCTCGAGGTCGCTGCTGGAGACGATGATCGACGGTTTCATGGTGCGGGTTTCCTGCCTGAGGTGCGCGCCGACGCTGCGGCGAAACAAAAGAAAAGGCCGAACCGCCGCGTGCGGTTCAGCCAGTCGCGTCGAAGGTTAACAGAAGCGGCGCCGGGTTACAATGACGAGTCCCCCCGATCAAGGCTTTTCACGTGTCCAGCATCACGCTCGCCCTGTCCAAGGGCCGCATCTTCGAAGAGACCCTGCCGTTGCTCGCCGCAGCGGGCATCGTGCCCACCGACAACCCCGAGTCCTCGCGCAAGCTGATCATCGGCACCAACCGGCCGGATGTGCGCCTGGTCATCGTGCGCGCCACCGATACGCCCACCTACGTCCAGTACGGCGCCGCCGATCTCGGCATCGCCGGCAAGGACGTGCTCGTCGAGCACGGCGGTGCGGGCCTCTACCAGCCGCTCGACCTCGAGATCGCCAAGTGCCGGCTGTGCGTGGCGGTGCAGAAGGGCTTCGACTACGCCGCCGCGACCCGCCCGGGCGGGCGCATCCGCGTCGCCACCAAGTACATGAACGCGGCCAAGGCCCACTTCGCCGGCAAGGGCATGCATGTGGACCTGATCAAGCTCTACGGTTCGATGGAGCTCGCACCCCTGGTCGGGCTCGCCGACGCCATCGTCGACCTGGTGTCGACCGGCGGCACGCTGCGCGCCAACAACCTCGAAGAGGTCGAGGACATCATGCCGATCAGCTCGCGCCTGATCGTCAACCAGGCCTCGCTCAAGCTCAAGCGCGAACTGCTGCAGCCGGTGCTCGACGCCTTCGCCGGCGCGATCCAGTCCTGAGGAGTCCCTACCGATGAGCCAGACCCCGATCCGCCGCCTGGCCGCGCGCGAACCCGAATTCCTGTCCACCCTCGATGCCCTGCTCGCCTTCGAGGCCGAGGCCGACGGCCGCATCGACGCGGCGGTCACCGAGATCCTGCAGGCGGTGCGCACCACCGGCGACGCCGCGGTGGTCGAATACACCCGCCGCTTCGACGGGCTCGACGTGCAATCCATGGTCGCGCTCGAGCTGCCCAGGAGCGAGCTGCTGCTCGCGCTCGACAGCCTGCGCCCCGAGCAGCGCGAGGCGCTCACCATCGCCGCCGACCGCGTGCGCGTCTATCACGAGCGCCAGAAGGGCGAGTCGTGGGAATTCACCGAGGCCGACGGCACCCGCCTGGGCCAGAAGGTCACCCCGCTCGACCGCGTCGGCCTCTACGTGCCGGGCGGGCGCGCCTCCTACCCGAGCTCGGTGCTGATGAATGCGATCCCGGCCAAGGTCGCCGGTGTCGGCGAACTGATCATGGTCGTGCCCACCCCGCGTGGCGAGAAGAATCCGCTGGTGCTGGCGGCGGCGGCGATCACCGGCGTCGACCGCGTGTTCACCATCGGCGGCGCGCAGGCGGTGGCGGCGCTGGCCTACGGCACGCAGACCATCCCGCAGGTGGACAAGATCGTCGGCCCGGGCAATGCCTACGTGGCCGAGGCCAAGCGCCGCGTGTTCGGTACCGTCGGCATCGACATGGTCGCCGGCCCGTCTGAAGTGCTGATCATCTCCGATGGCTCCGGCCACGCCGACTGGGTGGCAATGGACCTCTTCGCCCAGGCCGAGCACGACGAGCTCGCGCAGTCCATCCTGCTGTGTACCGACGCCGGCTTCATCGACGCGGTGCACGACGCGATCGACCGCCTGCTGCCCACCATGCCGCGCCGCGACACGATCGCCAGGTCGCTTGCCAACCGCGGCGCGCTGATCCACGTCGACAGCCTGGAGCAGGCCTGCGCGCTCGCCAACCGCATCGCGCCCGAGCACCTCGAGCTGGCGCTGGAAGATGCCGAGGACTGGATCGCCCACATCCGTCACGCCGGCGCGATCTTCGTCGGCCACTGGGCGGTGGAGGCGCTCGGCGACTACTGCGCCGGTCCCAACCACGTGCTGCCGACCATGCGCAGCGCGCGTTTCTCCTCGCCGCTCGGCACCTACGACTTCCAGAAGCGCACCAGCATCGTCCACATCTCGCAGGCGGGCGCGCAGCACCTGGGCAAGGTGGCTTCCATCCTGGCCCATGGCGAGGGTCTGCAGGCGCACGCGCGCTCGGCGGAGATGCGGCTGAAGGTTTGACGCCTGCCCGCCCGGGTCCCCCGACCCGGGCGGGCAGGCGGTGTTCCCTTGTCGATCGCGGGGAGGCGGGCATGACGCTGAAGTTCGGCTGGATGGCGGCGCTGGCCCTGGCCGCCGGGGTGGCGGTGGCGGCCGAGGAGCCCATCCTCAACGTCTACAACTGGAACGACTACATCGCCGCCGACACCATCCCCGCCTTCGAGAAGGCGAGCGGGATCGAGGTGCGCTACGAACTCTACGACAGCAACGCCACGCTGCAGGGCAAGCTGCTGACCGGCGGCAGCGGCTACGACGTTGTGTACCCGAGCGTGGAGTACGCCGGCAAGCAGATCCAGGCCGGCATCTTCCAGCCACTCGACAAGTCGCGCCTGCCCAATCTCGTCCATATCGACCCGCTGATCCTCGAGGCGGTGGCGGTCGCCGACCCCGGCAACCGCTACCTCGTACCCTACATGTGGTTCACCATCGGGGTGGCGATCAACGTCGACAAGGTCATGAAGGCGCTCGACGGCAAGCTGCCCGACAACGCCTGGGACCTGCTCTTCGACCCTGCGCTGACCGCGCGCCTGAAGGGCTGCGGCATCGCGCTGATGGACGAGGCCAGCGACGTGATCCCCGCGGCCATGCTCGACGCCGGCCTCGACCCGGTGAAGATGGACCCGGCCGACATCCGCGCCGCGGTCGAGCACATCCGCCCGGTGCGCAAGGACATCCGCAGCTTCAACACTGCGCCCATCGAGCAGATGGCCAAGGGCAGCCTGTGCGTGGCGATGATGTTCTCGGGCGACGCCCGCATCGCCGCGCGGCGCGCGCAGATCGGCGGCTCCGAGGTCAGGCTGCAGTACCTGATCCCGGCCGTGGGCGCGATGATGTCGGTGGACGTGATGGCGATCCCGCGCGACGCGCCGCACCCGCATAACGCCCACCGCTGGATCGACGCGATGATGGACCCGGCCACGGTGGCGCGCATCTCCAACGAGACCTTCTACATCAGTGCCAACACCGCGGCGCTCGCGCTCACCGACGCCACGCTGCGCGACGACCCGGCGATCAACGTGCCGGAGGCGGTCAAGCGTACGCTGCGCGCCAAGCCGGTGCTCGGCAAGGACGTGCAGCGCGAGCTGACCCAGGCGCTGAACCGCTTCAAGGCGGCACGCTGAGCGGCGGGCGCAGCGGGTGATGCGATGAGCGAGCGCATGCCGCAGGATGGGCCCGAAAGCTTGGCCGGCGAGCGCGTTCATCTGCGCATCGAAAGCCTGGGAAAACGCTTCGGCGACACCTGGGCGGTGCGCGAGGTCTCGCTCGACATCGGCGAGCGCGAGATCTTCGCGCTGCTGGGCAGCTCGGGCTGCGGCAAGTCCACCTTGCTGCGCATGATCGCCGGCCTGGAGACGCCGAGTTGCGGGCGCATCCTGCTCGACGGCGAGGATCTCGCCGCGGTGCCCGCGCACCGTCGTCCGACCAACATGATGTTCCAGTCCTACGCGCTGTTCCCGCACATGACGGTGGCGGGCAACGTCGCCTTCGGCCTGCGCCAGTTGCGGCCGCGCATGGCGCGCGCGGCGATCGCGGCCCGCGTCGACGAGATGCTCGAGCTGGTGCAGATGCGCGCCTACGCCGGGCGCCGCCCACACGCGCTCTCCGGCGGACAGCAGCAGCGCGTGGCGCTGGCGCGCAGCCTGGCGCGCGAGCCGCGCCTGCTGCTGCTCGACGAGCCGCTCGCCGCGCTCGACAAGCGCATCCGCCAGCAGACCCAGTTCGAGCTCGTCGGCCTGATCCGGCGTGTGGGGGTCACGTGCATCCTCGTCACCCACGACCAGGAGGAGGCGATGACCATGGCCGACCGCATCGGCATCCTGTCCGAGGGCGGGCTGGTGCAGGTCGGCACGCCGGGTGAGATCTACGAGCGCCCCAACTGCCGCTTCAGCGCGAGCTTCATCGGTGAGACCAACCTCTTCCACGGCCGCATCGAGGGCGATCGCCTGGTCGGCGGCGAGTTTCCGCAGCCGATTCGCTTCGTGGCCACCGTTGCGCTGCAGCAGGGCGGTGAAGCCTGGCTGTCGCTGCGCCCCGAGTGCGTGCGCGTGCATCATCGCGCCGCCGGCGATGCGTGCGTGCCGGAACAGCCCGATGACAACGCCGCGCCGGCCGAGGTCGCCGAGATCGCCTATCTCGGCGGCCGCTCCATCTACCACCTGCGCCTGCCCGGCGGTGGCTCGATGATCGCCAGCGTGCCCGCGGCGCACTGGGGCGAGGCCGCGCCGCCGGCGCGCGGCGAGCCGGTGCGGGTGTCGTGGCCGGCGCCCGACGGCGTGCTGCTGCTGCGATGAAGGCGCGTCCGGCTTCTGCGCAAGGGCATGGCCGCTTCTGGGTCGGCCTGCTGCCGTGGGTGTGGATGCTGTTCTTCTTCGTGCTGCCCTTCGCGCTGATCGTGAACGTCAGCCTGTCCACGCCGGACCTCGCCGTGCCGCCCTACGTGTCGCCCTTCGCCGGCGCGGCTGTGGACGGGGCGCCGGCCTTCCGTCCCGATCCCGCCAGCTACGCTCGCCTCGGCGGCGAGCTGGCGGCACTCGGCACGCTCGCCGCGGACCGGCCCTACCTCGCCGCCTACGCCAATTCGCTCCTGCTCGCAGCGCTCACCACGCTGTGCTGCCTTGTCCTCGGCTATCCCTTCGCCTATCGTCTCGCGCGCGCGCCCGAGGCGATGCGCAACCTCCTGCTGATGCTGGTGATGCTGCCGTTCTGGACCTCCTTCCTGCTGCGCGTCTATGCGTGGATGGGTCTGCTCGACAGCAGCGAGACCGGGCTGATCAACCAGGTGCTGCTCGGCCTCGGCCTGGTGGCGGAGCCGCTGCCGCTGCTCTACAACACCGGCGCGGTGCTGGTCGGCATGGTCTACAGCTACCTGCCCTTCATGGTGCTGCCGCTCTACGCCAATCTGGTCAAGCTCGACCAGCGCCTGCCCGAGGCCGCGCGCGACCTGGGCGCGCGGCCGGCCACGGTGTTCCTGCGCATCACCCTGC
The DNA here is from genome assembly GCF_000831325.1 of Thauera sp. SWB20. Taxonomy (NCBI): domain Bacteria; kingdom Pseudomonadati; phylum Pseudomonadota; class Betaproteobacteria; order Rhodocyclales; family Zoogloeaceae; genus Thauera; species Thauera sp. SWB20. The sequence continues at coordinate 320,225 of NZ_JTDM01000019.1, forward strand.
CGCTGTCCTCGCGCGGCATCGTCGCCGGCTCGATGCTGGTGTTCATCCCGGCGGTGGGTGAGTTCGTCATCCCCGATCTGCTCGGCGGCGGCAGCGTGATGACGATCGGGCGCAGCATCTGGGACGACTTCGGCCCCAACCAGGACTGGCCGATGGCGGCGGCGGTCGCGGTGCTCATGGTGGCGATGCTGATCGCGCCGATCGTGCTGCTGCAGCGCCATGGGCGCGGGGCCGGGAGGGGCGAATGAACGGCGGCGGCTGGGGCGGACGGATGTGGGTGGTCGGCGTGTACGCCTTCCTCTACGTGCCCATCCTGTGCCTGATCGTGTTCTCCTTCACCGCCGGGGAGATCACCACCCGGTTCGACGGCTTCTCGCTGCGCTGGTACGCCGCGCTGGCGCGCGACGCAGAACTGCATGCGGCCGTGCTGCTGTCGCTGCGTGTCGGCGCGCTCGCCGCCACCGCCGCGGTGGTGGTCGGCACCGCCGCCGGGGTGATCCTGGTGCGCGCCGGGCCCTATCCCGGCAGTCGCTTCTTCGTCGGCATGATGAGCGCGCCGATGGTGATGCCCGAGGTGGTGGTCGGTCTGTCGCTGGTGCTGCTGTTCACCCATCCGGCGCTCGCCGTGCTGGGCGGGCGCGGGGTGGCGGCGATCTGGGTGGCGCACACCACGCTGTGCGCGGCCTACGTGGCGGTGCTGGTGGCGTCGCGCCTGCGCGAGATGGACCGCGCGCTCGAGGAGGCCGCGCTCGACCTCGGCTGTCCGCCGCTGAAGGTCTTCTTCGTGATCACCGTGCCGGTGATCGCGCCTGCGCTGGCGGCCGGCTGGCTGCTCGCGTTCACGCTGTCGATGGACGACTTCGTGCTCGCCGCGATGCTGTCCGACCCGGGCAGCACGACGCTGCCGGTGCTGGTGTTCGCGCGCCTGCACCACGGCCTCAAGCCCGAGATCAACGCGCTCGCCACGGTGATCGTGGTGGTGGTGTCGATCGCGGTGCTCCTCGCCAACCGCCTGTTGCTGGCGCCGCCGCGCGCGTCGGCGCCAGCGGTGGCGCGCGGCGGCTGATCGGCTTCAGCCGGCGAGGATCTCGCGCAGGGCCGCCACCAGAATCGCGCACTGCGCGTCGGTGCCGACGGTGATGCGCATGAACTGGTCGATGCGCGCCGCCTTGAAGTGGCGCACGATGATCGCGCGCCTGCGCAGTTCGGCGGTGAGTTCGGCGCCGTCGCGCGTCGGGTGGCGGGCGAAGATGAAGTTCGCCGCCGAGGGCAGCACCTCGAAGCCGAGCGCCTGCAGGTCGGCGACCAGCCGCGCGCGCGTCTCGATCACCTGGGCGCAGCTGGCGCGGAAGTAGTCCTCGTCCTCCACCGAGGCCACCGCGCCGGCGATCGCGAGGCGGTCGAGCGGGTAGGAGTTGAAGCTGTTCTTGACCCGCTCCAGCGCCTCGATCAGCGCCGCGTCGCCCACCGCGTAGCCCACGCGCAGGCCCGCCAGCGCGCGGCTCTTGGAGAAGGTGCGCGTGACCAGCAGGTTGGGGTGGCGATCCACCAGCGCGATCGCGCTGTCGCCGCCAAAGTCCACGTAGGCCTCGTCGACCAGCACCACGGCCTCGGGGTTGGCGGCGACGATGCGCTCGACCTCGGCGAGCGCGAGCAGCCGTCCGGTGGGTGCGTTCGGGTTGGGGAAGATGATCGCGCCGGCGCGCTCGTCGCCGCGCGGCAGGTAATCTTCCACGCGGATCGAGAAGTCCTCGGCCAGCGGCACGATGCGCGGCTGGATGTCGTACAGCCCGCAATACACCGGATAGAAGCTGTAGGTGATGTCCGGGAACCACAGCGCGCGCTCGTGCTTGAGCAGCGCCATGAAGGCGTGCGCGAGCACCTCGTCGGAGCCGTTGCCGACGAAGATCTGCTCCGGGCGCACGCCGTGATGGCGGGCGAGCGCGGCCTTGAGCGCGTCGGCGTTGGGGTCGGGGTAGAGGCGCAGGCCGTCGCCGGTGGCGGCGCGGATGGCCTCCAGCACCTTCGGCGAGGGGCCGCAGGGGTGTTCGTTGGTGTTGAGCTTGACGAGGTTGTCGAGCTTGGGCTGCTCGCCCGGCACGTAGGGGGTCAGGCCGTGGACGACGGCGCTCCAGAAGCGGCTCATGCGGGTGTCTGCGGTTGGGGTGGAACGGAGGCTTGGACGCGCACAACGCACCTTGCGGCGCATCGCGGCGAGTTCGCTGCGCGATGTTATCATGACGGGCAGACAACCCATTTTGGCCGGTAGCTCCCATGCGGCAAGCAGAAGTCACGCGCAACACCCTCGAAACCAAGATCACCGTGCGCATCGACCTCGATGGCAGCGGGCAGGGCCGGCTCGACACCGGCGTGCCCTTCTTCGACCACATGCTCGACCAGATCGTCCGCCACGGCCTGTTCGACCTCGACATCCACTGCGAGGGCGATACCCACATCGACGACCACCACACCGTAGAGGACGTCGGCATCACGCTCGGGCAGGCCTTCGCCAAGGCGCTCGGCGACAAGAAAGGGCTGCGCCGCTACGGCCATGCCTACGTGCCGCTCGACGAGGCGCTGTCGCGCGTGGTGGTCGATTTCTCCGGCCGCCCGGGGCTGCACTACTTCGTGAATTACACCCGCGCCCGCATCGGCAACTTCGACGTGGATCTGGCGCGCGAGTTCTTCCAGGGCTTCGTCAATCACGCCGGCGTCACGGTGCACATCGACAACCTGCGCGGCGACAACGCCCACCATCAGTGCGAGACCGTGTTCAAGGCCTTCGCCCGCGCGCTGCGCATGGCGGCCGAGCACGACGAGCGCGCCGCCGGGACCATCCCCTCGACCAAGGGCGCGCTCTGATTCCTCCCTTCCCGCGGTCGCGTCGCGCGGCCGCCATCCTGTCGAAAAGCGAGTCAAGCCGATGACCAGCGTGGCCATCATCGATTACGGCATGGGCAACCTGCGCTCGGTCGCCAAGGCGATCGAACACGTGGCGCCCGGTCACGAGGTCTTCGTCACCTCCGACCCGGCGCGTGTCGCCGCCGCCGAGCGGGTCGTGTTTCCGGGGCAGGGCGCGATGCCCGACTGCATGCGCGAACTCGACGCGCGCGGCCTGCGACCTGCGGTACGCGCCGCGGCGGCCGAAAAACCCTTCCTCGGCATCTGCATCGGCCAGCAGATGCTGTTCCAGCACAGCGCCGAGGGCGACGTGCCGGGCTTGGGCATCCTGTCCGGGGAGGTCGTGCGCTTTCCCGAGACCGGCATGTTCGCGGCCGACGGCAGCCGGCTCAAGGTGCCACACATGGGCTGGAACGAAGTACGTCAGTGCGGACCGCACCCGATGTGGGACGGCATCCCCGACGGCGAGCGCTTCTACTTCGTGCACAGCTACTTCGTGGTGCCTGCGGAGGCCTCGCTGACTGCGGCCGAGACCGACTATGGCGTTCGCTTTACCAGTGCGGTAGCGCGGGCTAATATCTTCGCGGCTCAGTTCCACCCCGAGAAGAGCGCCGCGGCCGGCCTGCGCCTGCTCGCCAATTTCATCCGCTGGCAGCCCTGAGCGGCCGGTGATTCCCTCTACGTTTCTCCACTGCTGATCCCGGTATGCTGCTCATTCCCGCCATCGACCTCAAGGACGGTCAATGTGTTCGCCTGAAACAGGGCGAGATGGACGACGCCACGGTGTTCTCCTCCGATCCGGGCGCCATGGCGCGCCACTGGCTCGAGGCCGGCGCGCGCCGCCTGCACCTGGTGGACCTCAACGGTGCCTTTGCCGGCAAGCCGAAGAACGGCGCCGCGATCCGTTCGATCACCGACGTCGTCGGTGACGACATCCCGGTCCAGCTCGGCGGTGGCATCCGCGACCTCGACACGATCGAGCATTACCTCGACAACGGCATCAGCTACGTCATCATCGGCACCGCCGCGGTCAAGAACCCCGGCTTCCTGCACGACGCCTGCAGCGCCTTCCCCGGCCACATCATCGTCGGCCTCGACGCCAAGGACGGCAAGGTGGCGGTGGACGGCTGGTCCAAGCTCACCGGCCACGACGTGGTCGATCTGGCGAGGAAGTTCGAGGACTATGGCGTGGAGTCGGTGATCTACACCGACATCGGCCGCGACGGCATGCTTTCGGGCGTCAATATCGAGGCCACCGTGCGCCTGGCGCGCGCGCTGCGCATCCCGGTCATCGCCAGCGGCGGCATCACCGACCTGCGCGATATCGACGCGCTGTGCGCGGTCGAGGACGAGGGCATCATGGGCGCGATCACCGGGCGCGCGATCTACGAGGGCACGCTCGACTTCGCCGCCGCGCAGGCGCGCGCGGACGAGCTCGAGGGCGCGCGCGAATGAGCTTCTCCCGCAGGGGCAGCCGATGCTAGCCAAGCGCATCATTCCCTGCCTGGACGTGAAGTCCGGGCGCGTGGTCAAGGGGGTCAATTTCGTCGAGTTGCGCGACGCCGGCGATCCGGTCGAGATCGCCCGCCGCTACGACGAGCAGGGCGCCGACGAGATCACCTTCCTCGACATCACCGCGAGCTCCGACGACCGCGACATCATCCTGCACGTGGTCGAGCAGGTCGCCGAGCAGGTCTTCATCCCGCTCACCGTCGGTGGTGGTGTGCGCGTGGTCGAGGACGTGCGCCGGCTGCTCAACGCCGGCGCCGACAAGGTCAGCATGAACACCGCGGCGGTGACCAACCCGCAGCTGGTCTTCGAGGCCGCGAGCAAGGTCGGCAGCCAGTGCATCGTGGTGGCGATCGACGCCAAGCAGACCGCGCCCGGCAAGTGGGAGGTGTTCACCCACGGCGGGCGCAACAACACCGGGCTGGACGCCATCGAGTGGGCGCGCAAGGTCGAGTCGCTGGGGGCGGGCGAGATCCTGCTCACCAGCATGGACCGCGACGGCACCAAGAGCGGCTTCGACCTCGCGCTCACGCGCGCGGTGTCGGATGCGGTGCGCATCCCGGTGATCGCCAGCGGTGGCGTCGGCACGCTCGAGCATCTCGCCGAGGGGGTCTCCGAAGGCCGCGCCGACGCGGTGCTGGCGGCGAGCATCTTCCATTTCGGACAGCACACCGTGCGCGAGGCCAAGGAGTTGATGCGCGCGCGCGGCATCGAGGTACGCTTGTGAGCACGAGCACGCGCTGGTTGAACGAAATCAAGTGGGACGAGCACGGCCTGGTGCCGGTCATCGCGCAGGAAGCCGCCACCGGCGACGTGCTGATGTTCGCCTGGATGAACCGCGAGGCGCTGCAGCGCACGGCCGAGACCGGCGAAGCCATCTACTGGTCGCGTTCGCGGCGCAAGCTGTGGCACAAGGGCGAGGAGTCCGGCCACGTGCAGAAGGTGCTGGACATGCGCATCGACTGCGACAACGACGTGGTCCTGCTCAGGATCGAGCAGGTGGGCGGGATCGCCTGCCACACCGGACGTCACAGCTGCTTCTTCCAGAAGTATTTTGCCGATGGCCGCTGGGAGGCCGTCGAGCCGGTTTTGAAAGACCCGCAGGAGATCTACAAATGATCGATATCGAAGTGCTGCACCGCGTGTCCGAGACCCTCGCCGCGCGCAAGAAGGCCGATCCGGATTCTTCCTACGTCTCCAGCCTGTACCAGAAGGGCACCGACACGATCTGCAAGAAGGTCGCCGAGGAGGCCGCCGAGACCATCATGGCGGCCAAGGACAAGGACATGCTGCACCTGGTGTGGGAAGTGACCGACCTCTGGTTCCACTCCATGGTGCTGCTCGCCCACCACGGGCTGTCCGTGGACGACGTGCTCGCCGAGTTCCGTCGCCGTGAGGGCGTGTCGGGCATCGACGAGAAGAAGTCGCGCACTGCGGAAGGTTCGCGCGCATGAGCGACTGCGTCTTCTGCCGCATCGTGCGCGGCGAGATTCCGTCGAAAAAGGTCTACGAGGACGAGCACGTCTTCGCCTTCCACGACATCCATCCCGCCGCACCCGTGCATGTGCTGGTGGTGCCCAAGGTGCACGTCGACTCGATGGCGCACCTCGACGGGGAACACGAGGCGGCGATGGGGCGTCTGATGGTTGCGGCGGGCAGGATCGCCCGCGAGCAGGGCTGTACCGACGGCTTCCGCACCATCGTCAATACCGGAAGGGTCGGCCTGCAGGAGGTGTATCATCTGCACCTGCACATTCTGGGCGGGCCCGATCCCCTGCCGCCCATGTTGAAGCGTTAAGGAGAGCGGTATGGGTTCTTTCAGCATCTGGCACTGGCTGATCGTGCTGGTCATCGTCCTTCTGGTGTTCGGCACCAAGAAGCTGCGCAACATCGGTTCCGACCTCGGTGGTGCGGTGAAGGGCTTCAAGGAAGGCATGAAGGAGGGTGATTCGGCCGGAGCGGGCGACGCCTCCCAGCAGAAGCTCGCCCAGGGCCAGACGATCGAGGGCGAGGCGCGCGAGAAGGTCGACCAGAACCGGTCCTGAGCCTCGCGTCTCGAACCAGCATCGGGGGCGCCCTGACCGGAGCGCCCCTTCGTTTTACGGCGGGCCGGTGGCGGCCCCTGTCTCGAGCGAGCACACATGTTCGATTTCGGCTTTTCGGAACTCGTGGTGATCGGCATCGTGATGCTGATCGTGGTCGGGCCGGAGCGCCTGCCCAAGGTCGCGCGCACCGCCGGGCACCTGCTCGGGCGCGTGCAACGCTACGTCTCCGACGTCAAGTCCGACATCCAGCGCGAGATGCAGCTCGAGGAACTCAAGAAGCTGCAGGAACAGGTGCGGCACCAGGCGCAGGAACTCGAGACCTCGGTGCGCACCGGTGTCGCCGGGGTCGAGTCGGGAATCGGCGAGACGGTCGCCGAGGTGCGCTCCATCCTCCCCGAGTCGCCTGCCTCCGCGTCGGGCACCGCGGCGCCCGCGCCGGCCGGCGCTCCGACGCCCGTCGCGAATCCGGCGGCAGCGCCCGCGCCGGCCGGAGCGGATGCGACGCCCGCCCGTCCCGCCCCGCAACTCGAGCTTGGGCTGGATAGCACGCCCCGCACCGCGCCTGGAGCTGACAAGGTCAAGGCATGAGCGAACAACAGGAAACCTTCATCGCCCACCTGATCGAGCTGCGCGACCGCCTGATCCGCGCGCTGCTCGCGATCGTGATCGTCTTCGTCTGCCTGATGCCGTGGGCGGGCGCGATCTACGACATCCTCGCCAAGCCGATGATGGACACGCTGCCTGCGGGTACCAACATGATCGCCACCGGCGTGGTGACGCCCTTCTTCGTCCCGGTCAAGGTGACGATGATGGTCGCCTTCGTGTTCGCGCTGCCCTGGGTGCTCTACCAGGCCTGGGCCTTCATCGCGCCCGGGCTGTACGCGCACGAGAAGCGCCTCGCCCTGCCGCTGGTGCTCGGCAGCACGCTGCTTTTCCTGCTCGGCATGGCCTTCTGCTATTTCTTCGTGTTCGGCACGGTGTTCAAGTTCATCGCCGAATTCGCTCCCAAGAGCATCGTCCCGGCGCCGGACATCGAGCAGTACCTGTCCTTCGTGATGTCGATGTTCATCGCCTTCGGCATCACCTTCGAGGTGCCGGTGGCGGTGATCCTGATGGTCAAGGCCGGCATCGTCGATGTCGCCAAGCTGCGCGAGTCGCGCCCTTACGTGATCGTCGGCGCCTTTGTGGTCGCCGCCATCGTCACCCCGCCGGATGTGGTCTCGCAGTTCATGCTGGCCGTGCCGATGTGCCTGCTCTACGAGCTTGGCATCGTGCTCGCGGGCATGCTGTCCAGGCCTTCCCCTCAGCAGGAGGCCGCCGGCGAGACGGTACAGCAGCTCGCCGGGCCGGCTGCTGCGGATGGCGAGGGCGAGCCCCGCTGAATGCCGCGGGCCGCGTCGGTCGGTGCCTCAGCGCGCGGCGGGCGGGATCGGGCGGCGGCCCACTTCCACCTCGAGGTCGAGCGCCTCGGCGCCGCGCCGCACCCTGAACACCGCACGCTTGCCGGGTGAGAGCGCCGCGACCATGTCGAGCATCGCGCGCGGGTCGCGCACGCTCTCGCCGTCGAGCGCGACCAGGACGTCGCCCGGACGCACGCCCGCCCGATCTGCCGGGCTGCCGCGCAGTACGCCGGCGATGAGCGCGCCGCCGGCGTCGCGATAGCCGAACGAGGCGGCCAGTTCGGGTGTGAGGTCCTGGATCTCCACGCCCACCCAGCCGCGCACGACCTCGCCGGTGGCGACGATCTGCTCGAGCACGTCGCGCGCGATCGAGACCGGGATTGCGAAGCCGATGCCGAGCGAACCGCCCGAGCGCGAGTAGATCGCCGTGTTGATGCCGACCAGGCTGCCCGCGCTGTCGACCAGCGCGCCACCCGAGTTGCCCGGGTTGATCGCGGCGTCGGTCTGGATGTAGTTCTCGAAGGTGTTGATGCCGAGCTGGCTGCGACCGAGCGCCGAGACGATGCCCATGGTGACCGTCTGGCCGACGCCGAAGGGGTTGCCGATCGCCAGCACCACGTCGCCCACCGCGAGGCTGTCGGCGGCCGGGAAGGTGATCGCCGGAAGCGCCTCGGCGCCGTCGATGCGCAGCACCGCGAGGTCGGTCTCGGGGTCGCGCCCGACCAGGCGGGCGGCGAACTTGCGGCCGTCGTTGAGCGCGACCTCGATCGCGTCGGCGGTCTCGATGACGTGGTTGTTGGTGAGTACGTAGCCGTCGGGGCTGACGATGACGCCCGAGCCGAGGCCGGATTCGCTCGGTGCGCTGTCCGGGCGCTCCCCGAAGAAGTGGCGGAACAGCGGGTCGTCGAGCAGCGGGTGGCGCTGGCCGCGACCGCCCTTGCTGGTGAAGATGTGCACTACCGCCGGCATCGAACGCTGTGCAGCCGGGGCGTAGGAGCCTGCCGCCGGCGCACGCTCGCTGCCCGCAGGTGCCTCGAGGATCGCCACCACCGCCGCGGGCGTGGCCTTGCGCAGCCATTCCGGCTTGAGGGTGTTGAGCACGAACAGCACGGCGACGCTGACGGTCACCGCCTGCGCGAAGATGAGCCACAAGCGGCGCATAATGTCGGGCTTCAAAGAAGAAGGGGTCGCGCCCGGCCGGCCGGAGCGTTCTCCGGTCGAGGAGCCACGCGCGAAGCAAGGATGAAGGAGGACGCATGCAGCTCACCGAACTCGGGGGTCATCTCGACACCCTGCTCGACGCTTCACGGCTGAAGGATTATTGCCCAAACGGCCTGCAAGTGGAAGGACGCGCGGAGGTCCGGCGCGTGCTGTGCGGGGTGACTGCCAGCCAGGCCCTGCTCGACCTTGCAGCAACGGGGGCGTATGACGCCGTCTTCGTTCACCATGGCCTGTTCTGGAAGGGCGACGACGGTCGCGTGACCGGCTTCCGGCGTCGGCGCCTGCATACCCTGCTCGCCAACGACATCAGCCTGTTCGCCTACCATCTGCCGCTCGACGTGCATCCGGAGCTCGGCAACAACGCGCAACTCGCGCGCCTGATGGGCTGGCAGGGGACGGCGCGCTTCGCCGACCAGGAGCTGGGCTGGATCGGCCGGCCGGCGCGGGAGGGCGAGCGTGCGGACGAGATCGCGCGCGCGCTTGCCCGGCGGCTCGGGCGCGAGCCGCTGCTGGTCGGTGACGGCGAGCGTACGGTGCGCCGGATCGCCTGGTGCACCGGCGGTGCGCAGGGCTTTTTCGAGCAGGCGATCCTGGCCGGGGCCGAGCTCTACGTGTCGGGCGAGATCTCCGAGCCCACGGTGCATCTGGCGCGCGAGTCCGGCGTGCCCTACATCGCCGCCGGCCACCACGCCACCGAGCGCTACGGCGCACGCGCCATGGCGCACTACCTGAACGAGGTGCTCGGGCTGGAGGCGAGCTTCGTCGACCTCGACAACCCGGTCTAGCGCCGGGGGGGCTCGTCCGCGGCCGGCGGGCAGGGGCCGAGGTCTTCCTCGAGGATGGCGGTGAGGGTGAGGATCTCGTCGATCACCGAGAACGGGAAGCCGGCGCGGGTGCCGTTGCGGTTGTCGCGCAGCAGCTGCTGCAGGTGGCGCTGGCAGGCGGCGGTGCGCCATGTCTTCTGCAGGGCCTCGCAGATGTGCGGCAGGTCCTCCAGGCTCATCTTCGACGCCCGCAGCGCGTCGTAGCTCTGCCAGTTGACCGTGGTGACGTTGAAGGTCTTGTTGAGCTCCCCGGCGATCGCGTTGAACTCGTCGCGCAGGCCCGCTGCCCGGTAGACCTCGAGCAGCTTGAGCCAGGGCGAGACCGCTTCGCGCGGATTGCCGCGGATGAACTCGGCGAGCGTCTCGGCTGCGCCGCGGACGCGGCCGAAGCTCATCATGATGTCGGCGAGCTCGACCGCGGACTTGTGCTCCTGGATGGTCTCGGTTGCCGTCCCCGCCGGCCACTCGAGGCGAGTGTCGACGGTGCCGACGCCGAAGCCTAAGCCGGTCTCTTCGGCCCGCGCGCGGCCCTTGCGGGACTCCGCGCTGCCGAGCGTTGTTGCGGTGGCGGTGTCCGTCGGCCGACTGGACGGCGCTGCCGGCGTCGGACGCCGCGAGCGGCGCAACAGCGCGACGAGGGCCAAGGCGGCAAACCCGAGTCCGCCGAACAGGTAGGCGTCGCGGCCCCAGGCGTTCTCGGCCGCGAGCGCAGGGCGCTTTTCGGCGGGGGTGACCGGCTCGGTCCGCGGCGGAGGCGAGGCGGGGACTGCGACGGCCGGGGCGGTTGCGACGGCGGGGACGGCCTGCATCCTCAGCAGGCGCTCCTTCAGCCCGGCCTGGATTTCCTCGAGCTCCTTGATGCGGGCGAGCAGCTCCATCTCGGCGATGATGCTGCGGTCGATCGCCGCGGCAAGCGCGCGCTCGCGCTCCGCGTGATTGCGCGGGGGGGCGTCGCCATGCGCCGCCGTGGTCCCGCCCGTGCTCCGCGTGGCGACGGTCTTGTCCACGACGAGCCGGTCGGGTCCCTGGGCGACAACCGGTGCCGGTGCCGCTTCGGACTGCGGCGCGGCGGGGCGCAGGTCGGGCAGGCGCAGCGCCGTGCCTGCGGGCAGGACGCGGGTGAGTGCGGCGGCGTCGGCGAACAGCTTCGGGTTTGCCGCGGCGGTCGCCTCGATGAAGCGCGCCTGCGCGGCGGGGTCGTCCGGGTACAGCGACGACGCCAGGGTGACGAGCGATTCGTCGCCGCTCGTGCCGAGGGTGCGCGCGCGTGGTTTCGGCGCCGCCTTCGCCTGCGCGGGCGGTGCCGTGCGCGGTGTCCGCGCGGGCGCGCGGGCGGCCGGGGGTGGCGCGGCGGCTGCCACCGCAGCCGCCGGCAGGCGGGCGCCGGGTGCGAAGGGCATCAGCAGCGTGTACTCGCGCCGCAGGCGCGCCTCGCACACGTTCTCGATCGCCAGCTTCAGCACCGGCTCGTTGACGCGGGCGGCGTCCCGCACCACCAGGCGCGCTTCGGCACCGCTGCCGCTGACGGCGATACGGCCCTGGCGCAAGGCCGGAAACTCTCCACCGGAGAGGGGGGCGACGCGAAAGCATTCGGCATCGGCAGGTTTTCCGTCCGGCAGGCGGATCTCCGCGCGGAAGCTCTCCCCCATCGCGGAGAGTGCGGCGACCTCGCCGAGCGCCACCGCCGCCGCGGGAGGGGCGGTGCCGAGCGAGGCGAGGGCGATTGCGACTGCGATTGCGAGCGGCATGCTGTTGTTGTTCATATTCCGCGCGTCCGGCGGTGGATCGAATGATTGCCGAGTTTTAGCAGACTCGCCGTAGGCATTCCAGCGACTCGTGCCGCAATGCGACCGTGTTTTGTTGCAGGTGTGACGTATTCAGCGTTCCCGGATGCTTCCGCCACACGGCAGCCGGCACGGTGCGGGATGCGGGTGGAGCGGGCCCGGTGCGGCTGCCGGCGCATGGCTGTGCACCGCGCAAAACCAGTTATAATTATGGGGTCTTGCGACCGCGGCGTGCGCGCCCGGTCCGCGGGTCGGGTCGGGGGGTCCCGATTCCAGTGCGGCGGGCGACGGTCGAGGGAGACGGCGCCGGTCGTGGAGCGATCGCTCCGAAGCATGCCATCAACCTGTCCGCGGCGGCGGCTGCCGTCGCGGCTTCGATCGAAGGGCAACCATGAAAATTCATGAGTATCAGGCAAAAGAACTGTTGAGGAAGTACGGCGTCGTCACGCCGCGCGGTTTCCACTGCGTATCGGTGGACGCTGCCGTGAAGGCGGCCGAGGAACTCGGCGGCAAGATCTGGGTGGTCAAGGCCCAGATCCACGCCGGCGGCCGCGGCAAGGGCGGCGGCGTCAAGCTCGCCCGCTCGCTCGACGAAGTGCGCCAGCACGCCAACGACATCCTCGGCATGCAGCTCGTGACCCACCAGACCGGCCCCGAAGGCCAAAAGGTGCGCAACCTGCTGATCGAGGAAGGCGCCGACATCAAGCACGAATACTACGTCGCGGCGCTGACCGATCGTGCCACCCAGACGGTCGCCATGATGGCCTCCTCCGAAGGCGGCATGGACATCGAGGAAGTCGCCCACAACACCCCCGAGAAGATCATCAAGGTCTTCGTCGATCCGCTCGTCGGTCTCACCGACGCGCAGGCCACCGAGCTTGCCAAGGGCATCGGCGTGCCCGAAGGCTCGGTCGCCAAGGCGGTCGACGCCTTCAAGAAGCTCTACACCTGCTACATGGAGACCGATGCCTCGCTGGCGGAAATCAACCCGCTGATCCTCGAGGGCAACGGCAACATCAAGGCGCTCGACGCGAAGTTCAACTTCGACTCCAACGCCCTCTACCGTCACCCGGAGATCGTCGATTTCCGCGACTTCGACGAAGAGGATGCCGACGAGATCGAAGCCTCCAAGTACGACCTCGCCTACATCAGCCTCGACGGCAACATCGGCTGCCTGGTGAACGGCGCCGGCCTGGCGATGGCCACCATGGACACGATCAAGCTGTTCGGCGCCGAGCCGGCCAACTTCCTCGACGTCGGCGGCGGCGCGACCACCGAGAAGGTCACCGAAGCTTTCAAGATCATGCTCAAGAACCCCCAGGTCAAGGGCATCCTGGTCAACATCTTCGGCGGCATCATGCGCTGCGACACCATCGCCACCGGCGTGGTCGCCGCGGCCCGCGAAGTGAACCTCTCCGTCCCCCTCGTGGTGCGCATGAAGGGCACCAACGAAGACCTCGGCAAGAAGATCCTCGCCGATTCGGGCCTGCCGATCATCGCCGCCGACACGATGGCGGAAGCCGCGACCAAGATCGTCGCTGCGGTCAAGTAAGGAGCACTTCGAATGTCCATCCTGATCAACAAAGACACCAAGGTCATCACCCAGGGGATTACCGGCAAGACCGGCCAGTTCCACACCGAGAAGTGCATCGAGTACGCCAACGGCAAGAACTGCTTCGTCGCCGGCGTGAACCCGAAGAAGGCCGGCGAGAAGATCCTCGACGTGCCGATCTACGGCTCGGTCAAGGATGCCAAGGACGCCACCGGCGCCACCGTCTCGGTGATCTACGTGCCGCCCGCCGGCGCGGCCGCCGCGATCTGGGAGGCCTGCGAGGCCGACCTCGACCTGGCGATCTGCATCACCGAGGGCATCCCGGTCCGCGACATGCTGGTCGTGCGCAACAGGATGAAGCAGAAGGTCGCCGCCGGCGGCAAGGAAACCCTGCTGCTCGGTCCCAACTGCCCCGGCCTGATCACGCCCGACGAGATCAAGATCGGCATCATGCCCGGCCACATCCACCGCAAGGGCCGCATCGGCGTGGTCTCGCGCTCCGGCACGCTGACTTATGAAGCCGTCGCCCAGCTCACCGAGATCGGCCTCGGTCAGTCCTCGGCGGTCGGCATCGGCGGCGACCCGATCAACGGCCTCAAGCACATCGACGTGATGCGCATGTTCAACGACGATCCGGACACCGACGCGGTGATCATGATCGGCGAGATCGGCGGTCCGGACGAAGCCGAAGCCGCGCAGTGGTGCAAGGCCAACATGAAGAAGCCGATCGTCGGCTTCATCGCCGGCGTCACCGCGCCGGCCGGCAAGCGCATGGGCCACGCCGGCGCGCTGATCTCCGGCGGCGCCGACACCGCCGACGCCAAGCTCGCCATCATGGAAGAGTGCGGCTTCAAGGTCACGCGCAACCCGTCCGAGATGGGCAAGCTGCTCAAGGCGATGCTGTAAGCCGTCCCCCGGGGCATGGCAAGGGGCGCCGGATTTTCCGGCGCCCTTTTTTGTTAACCGGCGCGGTGCGCGCGCTAGAATGGGCGGAGGATTCCTCGCAGGCGGCGCAGGCGCGCCGGCCGTTCCACTTACAGACGGGTATGGGCATGCCGAAGTTGGTTCTCAGCATGGACGGGCTGGTGCTCAAGGAAATGGCGCTCGTCAAGGAGCGCACCACCATCGGGCGCAAGCCGGACAACGACATCCAGATCGATAATCTCGCGATCAGCGGCCATCACGCGGTGATCACCTGCATCACCAACGACGCCTTCCTCGAGGACCAGAACAGCACCAACGGCACCTACCTCAACGGCCAGCCGGTCAAGAAGAACGTGCTGCGCAACAACGACGTCATCGAGCTCGGCAAGTACCGCATCAAGTACATCGTGGACGATGCCAAGCCCGGGCTGGCGCCGTCCGAGATGATCGAGACCGCGGCCTACAAGGCCTTCGAGATGCCGCGCGCCACGACCGAGACGGTGCTTCCGCCGGGTGCGCCGGCGCCGAGCGACACGCAGATCCTCTCCGCCGCCGCGCGCCAGGCCGGCACCGCGGCCGCGGCCGCCACCGCCGCCTCCGCGGCGGGCGAGGGGCAGGGTGTGATCCAGGTGCTCAGTGGCGCCAACGCCGGGCGCGAGCTGCCGCTCACCAAGTCGCTCACCACGCTCGGCAAGCCGGGGCGCCAGGTCGCGGTGATCACGCGCCGCCCGCACGGCTACTTCATCACCCACGTCGAGGGGGCGAGTTTTCCGCTCGTCAACGGCAGGGCGATCGACGCCCAGGCGCGTCCCCTGCGCGACCACGACATCATCGAGATCGCGGGCGTCAAGATGGAGTTCTTCCTGCGCGCCTGAGGGGCCGGGGAGGGCGTGACATTCTCCCGCGCGGCCGGCGCGCGGTCGGTGCTAAGGTTTCGCATGGGTTTGCACGGTGGCCTCCGGCCGCCGCGGACGCGGATGACGGAGGCCATGAAGCTCAAGGTGCTGGGGTGCAGCGGCGGAATCGGCGGGGCGCAACCGCGCACCACCTCGTTCCTGCTCGACGACGACATCCTGATCGACTGCGGGACGGGCGTCGGCGACCTGACGCTGGACGAGCTGGCGCGGATCGACCACGTCTTCCTCACCCATGCGCACCTCGACCACATCGCCGCGCTGCCGCTGATGATCGACTCGGTGGGCGAACTGCGCCAGGCGCCGGTGCAGGTGCATGCGACGCCCGAGACCATCCGCATCCTGCACTCGCACATCTTCAACTGGCTGGTGTGGCCCGATTTTTCCGCGATTCCCGACCACCACCAGCCCTTCATGCGCTTCCATCCGATCCACGTCGGCGAGCGCCGCGATTGCGGCGGGCGCGGCATCACCGCGCTGCCTGCCCGCCATACCGTCCCCGCGGTGGCCTACCGGCTCGACAGTGCGCACGGGCAGCTGGTGTTTTCCGGAGATACCGCCTACTGTCCCGAGCTGATCGAGGCGATCAACGACTGTCCGCAACTGCGCCACCTCATCCTCGAGACCGCCTTCGCCGAGGAACAGCACGGGCTCGCCGTGGCTTCGCGCCACCTCTGCCCGAGCATGGCGCGCGCGGTGCTCGACGAGATCCGCGGCACGCCCGAGATCCACATCAGCCACCTCAAGCCGGGCGTCGGGCAGCGCATCATCGACCAGCTCGGGGCCTGCGCGCCCGGACGACCGCTGCGCGCACTCGGTCGCGGCGACCTCCTGGAGTTCTGATGCGGGTACCGGGCGCGGCGCGGAATCCGCTACCTTGCATGCCACCGCTCGCCCCCGGGCGTCTCCATCCCGAGGAATCCTCATGAACACCTCCGTGTCCAGCGCCGTCACGCACCGTCTCGCCTTCTTCAAGGGCTTGCAGACGCTGACCAACCGCATCCATGCGAGCAAGGACACCGACGAGATCATGCTCGAGCTCGCGCCCGAGCTGTGCTCGCTGTTCGAGGCCGAGCGCTTCACCATTTACGCGCTGGAGGAGGGCGGGGCCTCGATCGTCACCCGGGTCAAGACCGGGCTGAGCGGGGTGCAGAGCATCCGCCTGCCGATCGGCGAGAACAGCATCGCCGGCTTCGTCGCGCTGAGCGGCCAACTGGTCAATATCCGCGACGTGTACGACGACGAGGAGCTGCGCCGAATCTCGCCGCACCTCGCGCTGCGCCGCGAGGTCGACGCCAGCACCGGCTTCCACTCGCGCCAGATGCTGGTCGCGCCCATCCGCGATCCCGACACCGGCAGCCTGCTCGGGGTCGTGCAGCTCATCAACACGCTCAACCGCGAACCCTTCTCCAAGATGACCGAGGAGGGGCTGATGGGGCTCGCACAGACGCTCGGCGTCGCCTTCCTGCGCCACAACCGCCAGGCCGGGCGCCTGCGTTCGCGCTTCGAGGCGCTGGTGGTCGATGGCCGCATCACCGCCGAGGAGTTCGCCGACGCCACCCGCGAGGCGCGCGAGAGCGGGGCGGGCACCGAGAACCTGCTGATCGAGCAGCTCGGCCTCAGCCACGCCGAACTCGGCGCAGCGGCCTCGCGCTATTTCGGCGTGCCCTATCAGCCCTTCGTCGCCAACCACGTCAAGCCGATGGACCTGCTGCGCAACATCAAGCGCGAGTTCGTCGAGCGCAGCCTGTGGCTGCCCTGGGAGGAGAACCCCGAGGGCGTGGTGATCCTGTGCGTCGACCCCGAGCAGGTGCGCAGCTCGGGCGTGGCGCAGAACGTGCTGCCGAAGAAGCGGCTGACCTACCGCGTCACCACCCAGCGCGACTTCGAGCTGACGGTCGAGCAGTTCTTCGGTGTGACCCTGGACGACGCCTCGGTCTCGGACCTGCTGTCCGGTCTCGACGATCACGAGGAGGACGCCCTCTCGCTCCGGGACGAGGTCAACGCCGCCGCCGACAACGAGCTCGTCAAGCTGGTCAACAAGATCATCATCGACGCCTATCGTCAGGGCGCCTCCGACATCCACATCGAGCCCCGCCCGGGCAAGGAGAAGACCCAGATCCGCTTCCGCAAGGACGGCTCGCTGGTGCCCTACATCGAGATCCCGGCAAGCTACCGCAACCCGCTCGTCACCCGCATCAAGATCATGTGCGACCTCGACATCTCCGAGCGCCGCAAGCCGCAGGACGGCAAGATCCGCTTCCGCAAGTTCGCCCCGGTCGACCTGGAGCTGCGCGTGGCCACGCTGCCCACCCAGGGCGGCATGGAGGACGTGGTGATGCGCCTGCTCGCGCACAGCGAGCCGATCCCGATCGACCAGCTCGGCCTGCTGCCCTTCAATCTCGAGCGCCTCAAGAGCGCGATCGCCAAGCCCTACGGCATCTTCTTCGTGTGCGGCCCCACCGGCTCGGGCAAGACCACCACGCTGCACTCCATCCTGAGCTACATCAACACCCCGGATACCAAGATCTGGACGGTCGAGGACCCGGTCGAGATCACCCAGAAGGGCCTGCGCCAGGTGCAGGTCAACCGCAAGGCCGGCATCGACTTCGCCACCATGATGCGCGCCTTCCTGCGCGCCGACCCGGACGTGATCATGGTCGGCGAGATGCGCGACCACGAGACCGTCTCGGTCGGCATCGAGGCCTCGCTGACCGGCCACCTGGTGTTCTCGACCCTGCACACCAACAGCGCGCCCGAATCGGTCGTGCGCCTGCTCGACATGGGCATGGACCCGTTCAACTTCGCCGACGCGCTGCTCGGCGTGCTCGCCCAGCGCCTGGCCAAGCGCCTGTGCCTGAAGTGCCGGGTACCCTACCGCGTCGGCGAGGACGAGCTCGCCAGCCTGCTCGACGAATATTGCGAGGACATGCACCTGACCCCGGACTTCGCCGCCGACCCGAAGACCGCCCGCGAGCGCGTGCTGGGGCGCTGGCGCGAGGCCTTCGGCGACAAGGACGGCGGCTTCAGGCTCTACCGCGCGGTCGGCTGCGAGCACTGCAACCAGGGCTACAAGGGGCGGGTCGGCCTGCACGAGCTGATGCTCGGCTCCGACGCGATCAAGCGCCAGATCCAGTCGCGCGGCCGCGTCGACCAGATCCTCGGCCAGGCGCTCGCCGAAGGCATGCGCACGCTGCGCCAGGACGGCATCGAGAAGGTGCTCGCCGGCATCACCGACATGAAGCAGGTGCGCAAGGTCTGCGTGCGCTGAGCGCGGCAGGGGCGGCCGATCGGCGGGGCGCGGGTTAGAATCCGCGCTGCCACCCGCACCGGAGCCCACCATGTACCGCATCGCCCCCAGCCTGCTGTCCGCCGACTTCGCCCGCCTCGGCGAGGAGGTTCGCGACGTCATCGCCGCCGGCGCCGACTGGATTCACTTCGACGTGATGGACAACCACTACGTCCCCAACCTCACCATCGGCCCGCTGGTGTGCGAGGCCATCCGCCCGCACACCTCGGCGCCGATCGACGTGCACCTGATGGTGAAGCCGGTCGATCGCATCGTGCCCGACTTCGCCAAGGCCGGCGCCAACGTCATCACCTTCCACCCCGAGGCCTCCGAGCACGTCGACCGCACGCTCGGGCTGATCCGCGACGCCGGCTGTCAGGCCGGCCTGGTGTTCAACCCGGCCACCCCGCTCGACTGGATGGACCACGTCATGGACAAGCTCGACGTGGTGCTGCTGATGAGCGTCAACCCGGGCTTCGGCGGGCAGAAGTTCATCCCCGAGACCCTCAACAAGCTGCGCGCCGCGCGTGCCAGGCTGGACGCCTACGAGGCGCGCAGCGGTCGCCGCATCCTGCTCGAGATCGACGGCGGGGTGAAGACCGACAACATCGCCGCGATTGCCCGCGCCGGAGCCGACACCTTCGTCGCCGGCTCCGCGGTATTCGGTGCCGCGAAGGCCGCCGATCCGCACCGCTACGACTCGATCCTGGGTGCGCTGCGCGCCGAGCTCGCCGCGGTGCAGGCATGAGGATGGACGCGCGCTTCGCGCCGCGCGCGGTGCTGTTCGACCTCGACGGCACCCTGCTCGACACCATCGCCGACCTCGCCGACGCCGCCAACCTCATGCTCGCCGAGCTCGCCCGCCCGGCGCGCAGCCTGGAGGAGATCCACAGCTTCGTCGGCAAGGGCATTCCCAACCTGGTGCGGCGCTGCCTCACCGAGGGCACGCACGCCGATGAGGACGAGATCGACTCCGCCGTGGCCGTGTTCCGCCGCCACTATGCTGTGGTCAACGGCGCGCGCACGCGCATCTACCCCGGGGTCGGCGAACTGCTCGAGCGCCTGCGCGGACACGGGCTGCCGCTGGCGGTGGTCACCAACAAGGCCGAGGCCTTCACGCTGCCGTTGCTCGAGCGCATGGCGATTGCGCACTATTTCGACGCCGTGGTCAGCGGCGACACCTTGCCGGTCAAGAAACCCGACCCGGCGATGCTGCACCTGGCCTGCGCGCGCCTCGGCGTGGCCGCCCGGCAGGCGCTGATGGTCGGCGACTCGGCCAACGACGCCTTCGCCGCGCGCGACGCGGGCATGCCGGTGCTGCTGGTGCGTTACGGCTACAGCGAAGGCATGCCGGTGGACAGCATCGAATGCGATGGGCTACTATCGAACGCACTCGAAGTGCTGGACCATATCGGTCCTGCATAGGCGCAAACCGGCGGCAGGGGCGGCGCAATCCCTCGCAATCCCGCTGCGGGCTCGCAAGGTCCGGTGGCTGCGCCGGCGCCCTTTCATCCGCCCTCGTCCGTCTCTCCACCAACGACTTCATCGTGATGCTCGCACCCCGGGATCGCCTGTTCTCCGCCTCGTCCTCCGCCCAGCCCGACTGGCGCGGCGGCTGGCGTTGGCCTTTGGGCCACTGAACGCGACCTCCCCCTGCGGGGCCCGCCGCGCACGCTGCGCGACGCCTTCCCCGCCCGCTGCAAGCCCTTCCGATCGATCCGTCCCACGTGGAGCCCCCATGCTCGAACACGAATTCAACGCCCTCGCCGCCGAGGGCTACAACCGCATCCCGCTCACCCTCGAGACCTTCGCCGACCTCGACACCCCGCTCTCCATCTACCTGAAGCTCGCCAACGAGCCCTACACCTACCTGCTCGAATCGGTGCAGGGCGGCGAGCGCTTCGGGCGCTATTCCTTCATCGGCCTGTCCTCGCCCACCCGCATCGAGGTCTATGGCCGCTCCGCCCTGCTGCTCACCGGCAACCGCCTGGTCGAGCGTCGCGACTACGGCGACCCGCTCAACTTCGTCGCCGAGTTCATGAACCGCATCAAGGTGCCGCCGCGCCAGCACCTGCCGCGCTTCGCCGGCGGTCTGGTGGGCTGTTTCGGCTACGACACCGTGCGCTACATCGAGCCGCGCCTGGCCAAGACCGAGAAAGCCGACACCGTCGGCACGCCCGACATCCTGCTGCTGCTGTCGGAAGAAGTCGCGATCGTCGACAACCTCAGTGGCAAGCTCACCCTCGTCGTCTATGCCGAGCCCGAGGTGCCGGGCGCGTACAAGCGCGCGCAGAGGCGCCTGCGCGAGCTCCTCGCCCGCCTGCGCGAGGCGGTGGAGATCCCCGAGGAGTTCCGCGGCGAGTCCGCCGAGCCGGTGTCGAGCTTCGGCGAGGAAGCCTTCAAGGACGCGGTGCGCCGCGCCAAGCAGTACATCGTCGACGGCGACCTCATGCAGGTCGTGCTGTCGCAGCGCATGAGCAAGCCCTACGCCGCCAGCCCGATGGCGCTGTACCGCGCGATCCGCTCGCTCAACCCCTCGCCCTACCTGTTCTACTTCAACCTCGAGGACTTCCACGTCGTCGGCGCCTCGCCCGAGATCCTCACCCGGCTCGAGGACGACGTCGTCACCGTGCGTCCGATCGCCGGCACCCGCAAGCGCGGCGCCACCCCGGCCGAGGACCTTGCGCTCGAACAGGAACTGCTCGCCGATCAGAAGGAGATCGCCGAGCACGTGCAACTGCTCGACCTCGGCCGCAACGACGCCGGCCGCGTCTCCGAGGTCGGCACGGTCAGGGTCACCGAGCGCTTCACCGTCGAGCGCTACTCGCACGTGATGCACATCGTCTCCAACGTCGAAGGCAAGCTGCGCGAGGGCCTCGACGCGCTCGCCGTGCTGCGCGCCACCTTCCCCGCGGGCACCGTGTCGGGCGCGCCCAAGGTGCGCGCGATGGAGATCATCGACGAGCTCGAGCCGGTCAAGCGTGGCATCTACGCCGGCGCGGTGGGCTACCTCGGCTTCCATGGCGACATGGACCTGGCGATCGCGATCCGTACCGCGGTGGTGAAGGACGGCCAGATCCACGTCCAGGCCGGCGCCGGCATCGTCGCCGACTCCGACCCCGACGCCGAGTGGAACGAGACCCAGAGCAAGGCGCGCGCGATGCTGCGCGCCGCCGAGATGGCCGAAGGCGGACTCGACACCCGCTTCTGAGCGCGGCGCCTGCGCCGCCCTCCGTCCACCACGCCTCGATACTGGCGATGCCCGCGCGGCGCGCGGCTTCGCGAAGGGAAAGACCATGCTGCTGATGATCGACAACTACGACAGCTTCACCTACAACCTCGTGCAGTACTTCGGCGAACTCGGCGCCAAGGTCAAGGTGTATCGCAACGACGAGATCACCCTCGAGCAGATCGGCCGCCTCGCGCCCGAACATCTCGTCATCTCGCCCGGGCCGTGCTCCCCGGCCCAGGCCGGCATCTCGGTGGCGGCGATCAAGGCCTTCGCCGGCAAGCTCCCCATCCTGGGCGTCTGCCTCGGCCACCAGAGCATCGGCGAGGCCTTCGGCGGGCGCGTCGTGCACGCGAAGCGCCTCATGCACGGCAAGACCTCGCCGGTGCATCACATCGACCAGGGCGTCTTCCGCGGCCTGCCCAACCCGCTCACCTGCACGCGCTACCATTCGCTGGCGATCGAACGCGCCAGCCTGCCCGATTGTCTGGAAGTGACGGCGTGGACCGAGGACGGCGAGATCATGGGCGTGCGCCACAGGACGCTCGACGTCGAGGGCGTGCAGTTCCACCCCGAGTCCATCCTCACCGAGTGCGGCCACGCGCTGCTGAAGAACTTCCTCGACCGCGGCGCCAGCCAGCCGGCGGCCGCCTGAAACGAACGCTGCGAGAGCCCCATGACCACGATTACCGCCCAGCAAGCCCTGCAACGCACGATCGAACACCGCGAGATCTTCTTCGACGAGATGCTCTCGCTGATGCGCCAGATCATGGCCGGCGAGATCTCCCCGGTGATGACCGCCGCCATCCTCACCGGCTTGCGCGTCAAGAAGGAGACCATCGGCGAGATCACCGCCGCCGCCACGGTGATGCGAGAGATGTCCACCAAGGTCGTGGTCGAGCCGCCGCACGACCACTTCCTCGACGTCGTCGGCACCGGTGGCGACGGCGCCAACACCTTCAACATCTCCACCACCACGATCTTCGTCGCCGCGGCCGCCGGCGCGCGCGTCGCCAAGCATGGCGGACGCGGGGTGTCGTCCAAGTCGGGCGCGGCCGACGTGATCGAGGCGCTCGGCGTCAACCTGGATCTCACCCCGCAGCAGGTCGCCGAGTGCATCGAGGCCACCGGCATCGGCTTCATGTACGCGCCCGCCCACCACAGCGCGATGAAGAACGTCGCCCCGGTGCGGCGCGAGATGGGTGTGCGCACCATCTTCAACATCCTCGGCCCGCTCACCAACCCGGCCGGCGCGCCCAACACGCTGATGGGCGTGTTCCATCCCGACCTGGTCGGCATCCAGGCGCGCGTGATGCAGCGCCTCGGCGCCAACCACGTGCTGGTGGTGCATGGCCTGGACGGCATGGACGAGGTCAGCCTGGGCGGTGCCACCCTGGTCGGCGAGCTCAAGGACAACAAGGTCGTCGAGTACGAGATCCACCCCGAGGACTTCGGCCTCGCCATGGCGGGCAGCCGCCAGCTGCGCGTCGAGGACGCCGCCGAGTCGCGCGAGGTGCTGCTTGGCGTGCTCGACAACCGCCCCGGCCCGGCGCGCGAGATCGTCGCCTTCAACGCCGGCGTGGCGCTGTACACGGCCAACCTGGTCGACACCATCGGCGCCGGCATCCTGCGTGCGCGCGAGATCATCGAGAGCGGCGCCGCGCGCGCCAAGCTCGACGAGTTCGTGCGTTTCACCCGGCAGTTCGGGAGCGGCCGATGAGCGACATCCTGCAGAAGATCTGCGCGGTCAAGGTCGAGGAGGTCGCCGCGGCCGCCGCCGCGCGGCCGCAGTGCCTGGTGCGCGAGGACGCCGCCGCGCAGCCGCCGGCGCGCGACTTCGTCGGCGCGATCCGCGCCAGGCACGCTGCCCGCCGCCCCGCGGTGATCGCCGAGATCAAGAAGGCCAGCCCCTCCAAGGGCGTGATCCGGGCCGACTTCCACCCCGCCGAGATCGCCGCCGACTACGAGCGTGCCGGCGCCGCCTGCCTTTCGGTGCTGACCGATCGCGGCTTCTTCCAGGGGGCGCCCGAGTACCTGCAGGCCGCGCGCGCCGCCTGCCACCTGCCGGTGCTGCGCAAGGACTTCCTCGTCGATCCTTACCAGGTCTTCGAGGCGCGCGCGATGGGCGCCGACGCCATCCTGCTGATCGCCGCCTGCCTGGATCTGGCGCAGATGCGCGACATGGAGCAGCTCGCGACCGAGCTCGGCATGGCGGTGCTGGTCGAGGTGCATGACGGCGCCGAACTCGAGCACGCGCTGCAGCTCGACACCCCGCTGATCGGCATCAACAACCGCAACCTGCGCAGCTTCGAGGTCTCGCTGCAGACCACGCTCGACCTGTTGCCGCGCATCGCCAGCGGCGCGGCGGGCCGCATCGTGGTCACCGAGTCGGGCATCCTGAAGCCCGAGGACGTCGCCCTGATGCAGGCCAATGCGGTGCACACCTTCCTGGTCGGCGAGGCCTTCATGCGTGCGCCGCATCCGGGCGCCGAGCTGCAGGCGCTGTTCGGCCGCTGAGGCGCCCGGGTGAGCGCGCACGACCACGACGCCTCGCCCGCGCCCGCCGCGCCGCCACGCCGGCGCCGGCTGGCGCGCGCGCTCGGCTGGGGCGTCGCGCTGCCGCTGGCGCTGCTGTGCGGCGGCGGCGCCTGGCTCGCCGGCACGCAATCCGGCCTCGACGCCGCGCTCGGCCTCGCCGCCCGGGCCACTTCCGGCGCGCTGCAGGTCGAGGGCGCGCGCGGCCGGCTGTTCGGCCGTCTCGACGTGGATCGGCTGGCCTGGCGCGGGCCGGGGCTGGAGCTCGAAGTGCGCGCGCTCTCGCTCGCGTGGACGCCCGCGGCGCTGCTGCAGCGCCGCGTCGATATCGAGCATCTGACCGCGGGTCGCGTGCTGCTCGCCCAGGCGGTGGCCGAGGACCCGCCCGCCTCTGCGCCCCTGGCGGCGCCATCCTCCTTGGCGCTGCCGGTCGCGATCGCGCTGCGCCGGCTCGCCGTCGGCGCCTTCCTGATGCGCGAACTGCCCGCAGGCGGTGACCTTGCCGTGCCGCTCGCCGGCGCCACACCGGGTTCGGCGGACGCTGCCGCGCCGGTGCAGGGCGAGGTCGCGGCTGCGGCGGGCGAGGCGGCGCAGGCGCTCGATCGCGCCGCCGACGTCGCCAGCGACCCGGCGCTCGCAGCCGAGGCCGCGACCGAGGTCGCCGCCGAGCAGGGCCTGGTGTTCTCTCGCCTGGAGGCCGCGCTCTCCAGCGACGGCCGCCATCACCGCCTCGAATCCCTCTCCGTCGCGCTGCCGCAGGGCCGCGCCCGCGCGGCGCTCGCGCTCGACGGCGTGGCGCCCTTCGCGCTCGCAGGCGAGGCGGGCTTCGACGGCGTGGTCGAGACCCACGCCGTCGCGGTGCAGGCGACGCTGGCCGACAGCCTGCTCGAACCGCGCCTGCAGGCCAAGGCCACGCTGGGTGCGGCGCATGCCCAGATCGAGGCCCGGGTCGAGAGCTTCGCCGCCGATCCCCTGCGGCAACTGCGGCTGAAGGCCGGCGGCATCGATCCGGCGGCCTTCGCTGCCGGTGCGCCCAGCGGCGAGTTCGCCATCGAGGCCGAGCTCGCCGCCCCCGCCGCGGGCGAAGGCCTGCTCGCCGGCCCGATCCGCGTCACCAACGCCCGCCCGGCCGCGGTGGACGCCGGCGGGATTCCGCTCGAGGCGCTGTCGGCGCAACTCGACTGGAAGCGCGCCGAGCTCGCCCTCGACGCCGTCGAGTTCCGCCTCGCCGGCGGCGGCACCATCGCCGGTCGCGTGGCCTGGCACCCGCCTGCGCTGCCCGACGCGACCGCCTCCGCCGCGCCAGCGGCCGAGGCCGGGTTCGGCCAGTTCGTCGCTGCGCTCGAACTCGCCGGCATCGATACGCGCGCGCTCGACGGCCGCCTGCCGCGTCAGATCGTCGCCGGCCGGGTGGATGCCGAGGCCGGCGCGCAGCGCCAGACGGCGCGGCTGGCCCTCATGGTGGGCGCGGCGCGCATCGACGCCGACGCCAGCCTGAGCGTCGTGCCCGCCGCGCCCCCCTCGCCGGTGGCCGCTGCGAGCGCCGCCGGCGAGGGGGGGGCGCAAACCGCTCGTGAAGGCGCCGCTGCCCCCCCTGTTCCTGCGCAGGCAACGGACCTGCCCGCCGCCGTGCACGCCGGAGCGGCACGCAGCTTCACCCTCTCGGCCCGCCTGCGCGGCGTCGATCCGCGCGCGCTGCGGTCCGAGCTGCCGAGCGCTCGCCTCGACCTCGATCTGGACGCGCGCGGCGACCTGTCTGCCGAGGGGCTGCCGCAGGCGGTCGCGCTCGACTTCACCCTCCCCGACAGCCGCCTCGACGGGCGCCCGCTGCGCGGTGAGGGCCGCCTGCGTGTCGAAGGCCTGCGCGTGCCCGAGGCGAAGATCGACCTGAACATAGCCGGCAACACCCTGCGCGCCGAGGGGGCTTTCGGCGCGCCCGGCGACAGCCTGGCGCTGCGCCTGGACGCGCCCGCGCTGGCGGCGATCGGCTTCGGGCTCGGCGGGCGCGCCGGCGCCGAGGGCCGCATCGGTGGCACGCTGGAAGCGCCCAACGGGCGCCTGGACCTCTTCGGCGAGAACCTCGCCCTGCCCGGCGACGTGCGCCTGGCGGGCTTGAACGCCCGTGTCCGCCTCGATTCCGGCATCGACGGCCCCTTCGAGCTCGCGCTCGGCCTCAGCAGGCTCGGCAGCCGCGCGCGCGGCGCCGACGGCGCGCCACCGCCCGACTGG
The DNA here is from genome assembly GCF_000831325.1 of Thauera sp. SWB20. NCBI lineage: Bacteria > Pseudomonadati > Pseudomonadota > Betaproteobacteria > Rhodocyclales > Zoogloeaceae > Thauera > Thauera sp. SWB20. The sequence goes on from NZ_JTDM01000019.1 coordinate 346,581, forward strand.
CTGGCGAGTGCGCGCATCGAGGCCGGCGGCACGCGCGCGCGCCACCGCCTCGACGCCGACCTCGCCACACCGAAAGTGGAGGGCGTCGCCGACACCCTGCGCCTCGCGCTCGAAGGCGGCCTGCCTGCGGGCGAGGCGCCGCGCTGGAGCGGCCGCCTCACCGCGCTCGAGGTCGGCGGACGTTTCCCCGCCCGTCTGCAGGCGCCGGCCACGCTCGAGCTCGGCGCCGATCGCGTGCGCCTCGGTCGCGTCGAGATCGAGGCCGGCGACAAGGGCCGCATCCGCCTGCTCGAGACCGCCTGGTCGCCGACGCAGAGCGTGCTGCGCGGCGACCTCGCCGGGCTGGTGGTCGAGACCGAACCCCGGCGCCGCGACGGCCGTCCGCGCCGCAACGCCGACCCGCTGAGCCTGGGGGCGCGCTGGGACCTCGCGGTCGGGCGCACGCTGGAGGGCGAGGCGCGCGTGTTCCGCGAATCCGGCGACATCAGCGTGGAGGGCGAGCTGCGTACCCGGCTCGGCCTGGAGAAGCTCGAGGCGGTGCTGAACGCGCGCGGCGATCGCATCGACCTCGCCGTCGACGTGCAGGGCAAGGAGCTCGGCAGCGTGCAGGGCGAGGCCGGGCTGCGCGCGCGACGCGGTGCCGACGGCCTGTGGAGCGTGCCGCCGGCGACCGCGATCCGCGGCGCGGCGCGGATCGACATGCCCTCGCTCGCCTGGCTCGGGCGCCTCTCGCAGGAGAGCGTCGAGCTCGCCGGGCGCATCCGGGGCGACTTCACCGTGGGCGGCACGATCGAGTCGCCGCGTGCGAGCGGCCGCATCGAGGGACGCGAGCTCGGCTTCACCCTCGTCGACCAGGGCCTGATGCTCGCTGGTGGCGAGCTCGATGTCGACTTCGACCAGGAGCGCGTGCGCCTGGAGCGGCTCGAGTTCGTCTCCGAGAACCGCGTGCGTCCGCGCGAGAATCGCATCCCTTTCGAGCGCCTCACCGCCACGCCCGGGCGCTTCACCGCGCGCGGCGAGCTTGCGCTCGACAGCGGCGCGGGCGATTTCCGCTTCGACGCCGACCGCCTGCCGCTGCTGCAGCGCGACGACCGCTGGATGCTGCTATCGGGCGGCGGCACGGCGCGCAGCACCTTCGAGTCGCTGGCGCTGGACGCGGAGTTCCGCGCCGACGCCGGCTACCTCGAGTTCGCCGAGGCGCTGCCGCCCAGCCTCTCCGACGACGTCGTCGTGCTCGGGCGTGAGCCCGCACCGGCGCAGCAGGGCGGCGGCTTCGCGGTGAATGCGGATGTCAGCGTCGGCCTCGGCGACGCGCTCTACCTCTCGGCGCTCGGCCTCGAGACGCGGCTCGCCGGCGGGCTGCGCATCCGCCTGCAGCCGGGGCGGCCGCTGTCGGCGGTGGGCACGATCGAGACCGTGGGCGGCGGCTACCGCGGCTATGGCCAGAACCTCACCCTGGAGCGCGGCCTGATCAACTTCCAGGGCCCGCTCGACGCGCCCGGGCTGAACATCGTCGCGCTGCGCAAGGGCCTGGAGGTGGAGGCCGGGGTGGCGATCACCGGCAGCGCCAAGCGCCCGCAGATCAAGCTGGTGTCCGATCCCGAGGTGCCCGACCCCACCAAGCTGTCGTGGATCGTGCTCGGGCGCGCGCCGGACGCCGGCTCCGGCGCCGACCTCGGCCTGCTGCTCCCGGCCGCCGCGGCCCTGCTCGGCGGGCCGGGTGGCGGCATGACCGAGGAGCTCTCGCGCAGCCTCGGCTTCGACTCCTTCTCGATCGGCCAGGGCGAGCTCAACAGCACCACGCGCACGCGCAGCAGCCGGGTGCTCGGCAGCGGTCAGACGGTCTCGGGCGGGCCCTCGGTCGCCGGCCAGGTGCTGAGCCTGGGCAAGCGCCTCGGGCCGGACCTTTTCCTCAACTTCGAGCAGGGCCTGGGCGGGGCCGCCACCCTGGTCAAGCTGACCTACCAGGTCTCGCGCCGCCTGTCGGTGATCGCACGCGGCGGCACCGACACCGCCCTCGACCTCCAGTACGGCTTCTCCTTCCGTTGAGGCGCGTTGCGGGCGGGGAATGATTCCCCTCCCGTGCGGTCTCTCCGATGCCATGACCAACCCCGATGGAGCGAACAGATGACAGAGAGCAAGAACGATCCGGTACGCGAGACCGCCATCCTGGGCGGGGGCTGTTTCTGGTGCCTGGAGGCGGTGTTCGACCTGGTGGCCGGCGTGGATGAGGTCGTGCCCGGCTATTGTGGCGGCCACGTCGAGCTGCCGAGTTACCGCGACGTGTGCTCCGGCGGCACCGGTCACGCCGAAGTGGTGAAGATCGTGTTCGATCCGGCGAAGGTGAGCTACCGTGAGCTGCTCGACGTCTTCTTCACCATCCACGACCCCACCACGGTCGACCGCCAGGGCAACGACGTGGGCCCGCAGTACCGCTCGGTGATCTTCGCCACCTCCGAGGCGCAGCTGCACACCGCGCTCGCCACCATCGAGGCGCTCGGCGAGCGCCGCGTGTTCCCGAAGGCGATCGTCACCCGGGTCGAGCGTGCGCCGCGCTTCTGGCCGGCCGAGCCGGAGCACCACGACTACTATGTGAACAACAGCGACCAGCCGTATTGCCAGTACGTGGTGGCCCCCAAGATCACGAAATTCCGCAGCCACTTCGACCTGCGCCGCTGGCCCGAAGGCAGCAGGTAGAATGCGCGCTTTCACTCACGGCAGGAGAACGGCATGACCCAGACCACCACCGCCAGCGGGCTCGTCATCGATGAACTCGAGCTCGGCAGCGGCGATACCGCCGAGAAGGGCCGCATGGTGTCGGTGCATTACACCGGCTGGCTCACCGACGGGCGCAAGTTCGACTCGAGCAAGGATCGCAACGATCCCTTCGTCTTCCCGCTCGGCGCCGGCCACGTGATCCGCGGCTGGGACGAGGGCGTGCAGGGCATGCAGGTGGGCGGCAAGCGCAAGCTCACCATCCCGCCCGAGCTCGGCTACGGCGCGCGCGGCGCCGGCGGCGTGATCCCGCCCAACGCCACCCTGGTGTTCGAGGTCGAACTGCTCAAGGTGCTGTGATCCCTCGCGGGGGCGGGCGCCCCCGCCGCGAGGCGGCGCGGCCGCCTCGCCATCGACACCAGGAGAACCCGGCGTTTCGAGCCGGGCAAGGCAGGGAGACATGAAACTCGACCCGGCGCAGCGTCACATCCTGACCCTGCTGCAAAAGGACTCCACCCTCAGCACGCAGGCGCTCGCCGACAAGGTCGGCATGTCGCCGACGCCGTGTTGGCGGCGTGTGCGCGAGATGGAGGAGGCGGGCGTGATCCGCGGCTACGTCGCGCTGGTCGACCGCCACAAGGTGGGCCTGGGCACCTGCGTGTGGGTGCGCGTCAAGCTCAAGCAGCACAGCGCCGACGTGCTCGATCGCTTCGAGCGCGTGGTCAAGGCCTGCGAGCAGGTAGTGGAGTGCTACGAGCTGCTCGGCGAGACCGACTGCCTGCTCAAGCTCTACCTGCCGAACCTCGAGGCCTTGTCGGTGTTCATGCACGAATTCCTGCTCAAGATCCCCGAGATCGACGTCACCCATTCCGCGGTGGCCCTGCGCGAGATCAAGAACGAGACCGCCCTGCCGCTGTGAGGCGGGCAGGGCGGTCGCGGTGTCGGCACGATGCAGGCTTCGCGCCGCGCTTGCTGGAGCGCCGGATCGCGACTCGCGTCGCTCCTACGGGCGAGGCAGGATCGCGACTCGCGTCGCTCCTACGGGCAGGGCGGAATCGCGACTCGCGTCGCTCCTACGGGCGCGGCTGGACGCGCCGCGATTTTGTAGGAGCGACGCAAGTCGCGATCGGTGCGTCGGTTCCTACAGGTTGCTCCAGAACACGAACAGCACGCCCACCGGCGCGACGTAGCGCGACAGCAGGGTCCACAAGCCGAATGTGGCATCGCCAAGGCCCAGTTCCGCCTTCACGCCCTGCTGGTCCAGCTTCCACGCCGCGAACACGATTGCACCCAGGCCGGCGAGCGGCAGCATGAACTTGCTGGTCGCATAGTCGAGCAGGTCGAAGATGTTCATGCCGAGCAGCTTGACGTCGCTCCACACGTTGAAGGACAGCAGCGCGGCGATGCCCAGCGCCCAGATGGTGATGCCGGCGATCAGCGTGGCGGCGACGCGGCCGAGCGGGGTGCGCTCCTCGATCAGCTCCACCACCGGCTCGAGCAGCGAGATCGACGAGGTCAGCGCGGCGAAGGTCAGCAGCAGGAAGAACAGTGCGCCGATGACCAGGCCGCCGCCCATGTGGCCGAAGGCCAGCGGCAGGGTCACGAACACCAGGCCGGGGCCGGCCGCGGGGTCCAGGCCGTTGGCGAACACGATCGGGAAGATCGCCATGCCGGCGCACAGCGCGAACACCGTGTCCATGATCACCACGGTGCGCGCGGCGCGCAGCAGGTTCACCTCCTGCCCGAGGTAGGAGCCGTAGGCCATCATGATGCCCATGCCCAGCGACAGGGTGAAGAAGGCGTGGCCGAGCGCGGCGAGCAGCACCTTGCCGTCGAGCTTGCTCCAGTCCGGGTTGAAGAGGTAGGCGAGGCCCTGGCCGAAGCTGCCGGTGGTCATCGCGTAGCCGACCAGCACCAGCAGGATCACCCCGAGCGCCGGCATCATCAGCTTGGTGCCGCGCTCCAGGCCGGCGGACACGCCGAGCGCCACGACGACGACGGTGAGCAGCATGAAGATCGAGTGCCAGGTCAGCAGCTCGGCCGGGCGGGCGAGGAAGCCCTCGAAGGCGCCGCCGATCGCCGCCTTGTCCAGGCCGATGAAGGCGCCGGTGGCGGCGTCGCGCATGTAGGCCAGCGCCCAGCCGCCGATCACCGAGTAGAAGGACAGGATCAGGAAGGCGGCGAGCACGCCGATCGCGCCCACCACGGCCCAGTTGGTGCTGTGGCCGTTGTCGCGCGCGACCTGGGCCATGGTGTTGATCGGGTTCTTCTGCCCGCGCCGGCCGATCATCCACTCGGCGACCAGGATGGGCACGCCGATGAAGGCGATGCAGGCCAGGTAGACCAGCACGAAGGCGGCGCCGCCGCTCTGGCCGACCATGTAGGGAAACTTCCAGATGTTGCCGAGGCCGACGGCGGAGCCGGTGGCGGCGAGCACGAAGCCCATCCGCGACGACCATTGGCTGTGTGCGTGCTTGGCCATGTCAGCGTTCCCTGCGGAGAGTGGGTGCGACGGGGGCGTGCGGCCGCGCGGGGGCGGCGCCGCGGGTGGCGGCGTTCGGGTTCATGCAGGTCTCCTCGGATCGTTTCACGCTCGTGGCGTGTGGAGGGAAAAGGCGCGGATTCTAAACGTCCGAGGCCTGCCGCCCAAGCGGGGATGCCTGCGCCGCGACGTGTGCGGATCCGTGCCGACCCCTTTTGTGGTCGCCGGACGGTTGGGTCCGGATGGCGCGCATCGTACGGCTTGATGCGTGAAATAATTTTTCTTATATCGGCGTCCGCAGCCCCGATTGCGCAAAATCTTTTCCGCCGCTCGCCCTAGCATGTGCATCCACGAGCGCCGCAGGCCGAGCCGGCCGCGGTTGCGCACCGACCCACCCGCAGAGGAGACCACGCCGACCCGCCGGCAGCCCGCGCCAGACGCGCAGGCCTGCCGACCGGCGGCGGTTCACGCCACCATGTCGAACATCGCCCCCACCGTCAGCCTCGACGATAAATACACCCTCAAGACCGGCCGCGCCTGGATGACCGGCATCCAGGCCCTGGTACGCCTGCCGATGATGCAGAAGCTGCGCGACGAGGCCGCCGGCCTGAACACCGCCGGCTTCGTCACCGGCTACCGCGGCTCGCCGCTCGGCAGCGTCGACCAGGAGTTCTGGAAGGCGAAGCGCTTCCTCGAGCCGATGAACATCCGCTTCCAGCCCGGGCTCAACGAGGACCTCGCCGCGACCTCGGTGTGGGGCACGCAGCAGCTCGGCCTCGACCCCAACGCCAAGGTCGATGGCGTGTTCTCCATCTGGTACGGCAAGGGACCCGGCGTGGACCGAACCTGCGACGTCTTCCGCCACGCCAACGCCGCCGGCACCTCGCAGCATGGCGGCGTGCTGGTGATCGCCGGCGACGACCACGCCGCCAAGTCCTCGACCCTGCCGCACCAGACCGAGCACGTGTTCAAGGCGCTGATGATGCCGGTGCTCGCCCCCGCCGGCATCCAGGAATACCTGGAGTACGGCCTGCACGGTTTTGCGATGTCGCGCTACTCGGGCTGCTGGGTGGCGTTCAAGGCGCTGACCGACACGGTCGAGACCTCGTCCTCGGTCGACATCGATCCCTTCCGCGTGGACATCCGGATCCCGAGCGCGCAGGAGTTCCCGCTGCCGCTCGACGGCCTCAACCTGCGCTGGCCCGACCCCCCGCTGGTGCAGGAGGAGCGCCTGCTCCACCACAAGCTCTACGCCGCGCTCGCCTACGGCCGCAAGAACGGGCTGGACCGCATGGTCATCGACCCGCCGCAGGCGCGCCTGGGCATCCTCACCAGCGGCAAGAGCTACCTCGACGTGCGCCAGGCGCTCGACGACCTCGGCATCGACGAGACCACCGCCGCGGCGATCGGCCTGCGCCTGTACAAGGTCGGCATGGTGTGGCCGCTCGACGCCGAGGGCGTACGCCGCTTCGCCGACGGCCTCGACGAGATCCTCGTGATCGAGGAGAAGCGCCAGTTCCTCGAGTACCAGCTGAAGGAAGAGCTCTATAACTGGAAAGATGAGGTGCGCCCGCGCGTGATCGGCAAGTTCGACGAGAAGGGCGAGTGGAGCCTGCCGCACGCCGACTGGCTGCTGCCCGCCGCCGGCGAGCTCACCCCGGCGATGATCGCGCGCGCGATCGCCGGCCGCATCGCGCGCTTCCACACCTCGGACCGCATCAAGGCGCGGCTCGCCTTCATCGAGGCCAAGGAGGCCGCGCTCGCCAGGCCGCGGCTGTCCATCCAGCGCGTGCCGCACTACTGTTCCGGCTGCCCGCACAACACCTCGACCAAGGTGCCGCAGGGCTCGCGCGCGATCGCCGGCATCGGCTGCCACTACATGGCGACCTGGCTGTCGCCCGAGCACACGCAGACCTTCTGCCAGATGGGCGGGGAGGGCGTGCCCTGGATCGGCCAGGCGCCGTTCACCAACACCCCGCACGTGTTCGCCAACCTCGGCGACGGCACCTACATGCACTCGGGCATCCTCGCCATCCGCGCCGCGGTGGCGGCGAAGGTGAACATCACCTACAAGGTGCTCTACAACGACGCGGTGGCGATGACCGGCGGCCAGCCGCACGACGGCACGCTGTCGGTGCCGATCATCGCCCGCCAGCTGCTCGCCGAGGGCGTGGGCACGGTGGTGGTGGTCAACGACGGCACGCCGCGCGCCTACGGCCCGGCCGATCTGCCGCACGGCGTGGCGGTGCGCCACCGCGACGAGCTCGACGCCGTGCAGCGCGAGCTGCGCAGCGCGCCGGCCGTCACCGCGATCATCTACGACCAGACCTGCGCCGCCGAGAAGCGCCGCCGCCGCAAGCGCGGCAAGTTCCCCGATCCCGCCAAGCGCGTGGTGATCAACGACCTCGTGTGCGAGGGCTGCGGCGACTGCAGCGACAAGTCGAACTGCATGTCGGTGGGCGCGGTCGAGACCGAGTTCGGCCGCAAGCGCTTCATCGACCAGTCCTCGTGCAACAAGGACTATTCCTGCGTGAAGGGCTTCTGCCCGAGCTTCGTCACCGTCGAGGGCGGCAAGCTTCGGCGTGGCAAGGCGAGCGGCGCGAGCGCCCTCGGCGGCCGTCTCGCGGACGAGCTCCCCGAGCCGCAGCTGCCCGACACCGCCGCGCCCTGGGGCATCCTCATCACCGGTGTCGGCGGCACCGGCGTGGTGACCATCGGCGCCCTGCTCGGCATGGCCGCGCACCTGGAAGGCAAGGGCATCTCGGTGCTCGACATGGCGGGGCTGGCGCAGAAGGGCGGCGCGGTGTGGTCGCACGTGCGCATCGCCGACCGCCAGGAGCAGCTCCACGCCGCGCGCGTCGCCGCCGGCGAGGCCAACGCCGTGATCGGCTGCGACCTCGTGGTGGCGGCCAGCGACGAATCGCTCGCCAAGATGCAGCATGGGCTCACCCGCGTCCTCATCAATCGCGATCAGACCAACACCAGCGAGTTCGTGCGCGGCTTCGCCGCCCAGGCGCGCAGCGGCGACGTGCTCGCCAACCCCGACCCGCAGTTCCCGGCGGCGGCGATGGAGGCACAGATCGTCGACGCGGTCGGTGCGGACAAGGCCGAGTTTCTCGACGCCACCGCGCTCGCCACCGAGCTGCTCGGCGATTCGATCGCCACCAACCTGTTCATGCTCGGCTTCGCCTGGCAGCGCGGCCTGGTGCCGCTTTCGCGGCAGGCGATCGAGCGCGCGATCGAGATCAACGGCACCGCGATCGAGGCCAACAAGGCCGCCTTCCTGTGGGGCCGGCGCGCCGCGGTCGATCTGCGTGCGGTGCGTGAGGCCGCCAAGCCGCGCTTCGGCACGCCCGCGCACCACCGCCTGTCGACCAGCGTCGACGAGCTGATCGCGCGTCGCAAGACCCATCTGACCGACTACCAGGATGCCGCCTACGCCGAGCGCTACCTGCGCCTGGTCGAGCGCGTGCGGGTCGCGGAGGCGAAGGTCGCGCCCGGCATCACCCTGCTGACCGAGGCGGTGGCGCGCGGCTACCACAAGCTGCTCGCCTACAAGGACGAGTACGAGGTCGCGCGCCTGTATACGGACAGCGACTTTCTCGCGCGCGTCGAGGAGCAGTTCGAGGGCGACTACAAGCTCGTCTTCCACCTCGCGCCGCCGATGCTGGCCGACAAGGACCCAGCCAGCGGCGAGCTGAAGAAAAAGGCTTACGGTCCCTGGATGCTGAAGGCGATGCGTGTGCTGGCGAAGCTCCGCCACCTGCGCGGATCGAGGCTCGACCCCTTCGCCCGCAGCCACGACCGCAAGCTCGACCGCGAGCTGATCGCCGACTACGAGCGTGTGGTCGACGAGATCGTCGTCAACCTCGACCGCGCCAACCACGAGGCCGCGATCGAGCTGGCGGCCCTCCCCGAGCAGATCCGCGGCTACGGCCACGTGCGCGAGCGCTACCTCGCCGGCGCACGCAGGCGCCAGGCCGCACTGCTGGAGGACTTCCGCCACCGCCGCGCACCGGGCACGCCGCTCGCAACCAAGGCGCGCAAGACCATCGCGATCATCCCGGGCTGAGGCACGCCGCCGTAATCGCGACTTGCGTCGCTCCTACGAAGATCGCCGCGCTGGCGGAGGCGCTGTGGGAGCGACGCAAGTCGCGATCGACGATCGCGAAACGAGCGCGGTACAGACCGGCAGCGCCGTAATCGCGACTGGCGTCGCTCCTACGGAAAACCGGCGCGCTTCCGGAGGTGCCGGTGGGAGCGACGCAAGTCGCGATCGACGGCGAACCGAAACCCCTCTTCACCCCTGCCGCAGCGCCGGCGTCGCCACCCCTGGCGCCGAGACTGTGGAAATCATCCACGTTCCCACAAGGAAGGAGACACAGCATGGCCGTATTTTCCCTGAGCGACTTCGCCGACCACGAGCAGGTGGTCTTCGTCAGCGACGACAAGAGCGGACTGAAGGCGATCATCGCCGTCCACAATTCCAACCTCGGCCCCGCGCTCGGCGGCTGCCGCATGTGGCCCTATGCCAGCGAGGAGGAGGCGGTGCGCGACGTGCTGCGCCTGTCGCGCGGCATGACCTACAAGTCGGCGATGGCCAGGCTCAAGCTCGGTGGCGGCAAGTCGGTGATCATCGGCAACCCGCGTACCGACAAGACGCCCGCGCTGCTCGCCGCCTTCGCGCGCGCGCTCGAGCAGCTGAACGGCCGCTACATCGCCGCCGAGGACTCCGGCACCAGCGTTGCCGACATGAAGTACATGACGCAGTTCACCCGTCACGTCGCCGGCATCCACGACAAGCCTTCGGACGAGGGCACGCGCAGCGGCGACCCGTCGCCGGCCACCGCCTACGGCACCTTCGTCGGCATCCAGACGGCGGTGAAGGAGCGTCTCGGCCGCGACTCGCTCGAAGGCCTGCGCGTGGCCGTGCAGGGCGTGGGCAACGTCGGCTTCGATCTCGCCCGCCAGCTCGGGGAGGCGGGCGTGAAATTGTGGGTCACCGACATTCACCGCGAGCCGCTGGTGCAGGCGGGCAAGGAACTGGGTGCCACCGTGGTCGCGCCGGAGGAGATCTTCGGGCTCGACGTCGATGTGTTCGCGCCCTGCGCGCTCGGCGCCATCCTGAACGATTCGACCATCCCGCAGCTGAAGGCGAAGATCGTCGCCGGCGCCGCCAACAACCAGCTCGCCGAGCCCCGCCACGGCCTCGAGCTGATGAAGCGCGGCATCCTCTATGCGCCCGACTACGTCATCAACGCCGGCGGCATCATCGACGTGTATCACGAGCGCATCGGCTTCGAGCGCGCCGCACTGATCCGCCACATCGAGGGGATCCGCGACAACCTCATGGAAGTCTTCGAGCGCGCGCGCGAGGAGGACCGTCCCACCGCCGAGGTCGCCGACGCGATCGCCGAGGAGCGCTTCCGGCGCTGAGCCGCGGGCGTCGCGCGGGGCGGTTGCACGGCACGGCACGTCCACCATGCCCCGAGCGAAGGCACGATCGAACGCTCGGAGGCGTTCGGATCGCGCCCGGGCACGGCAAAGAACGCCTCCGGGCATTCGGCCATGCCCGAGGCTCGGTGCAGCCCCCAGCGGCCCGGCCGTGCGCGTCCCTGTGCTGCGCGCGCGAGGCATCGTCTTGCGCTTGCCGATGCGCCTGCATGCAGTGCGAATGCGAATGGCTCGCGCTGCCGTTCGCATCCATCCTTGCCTTTCGTATTTTCCCGCATATATTGACGTAAGAGTTCCGCCCGTCGTGATGGCGGCCGCCCAGGCAAGGCCTGGCGGCCCGGGTCCGTTCCCCAGGACCGCGCACCACGCCATGACGCCGACTCGGGACGGCGGACCTTCGTGCACGCATTCGCGGCGGTTTCACGCCCATAACGATAAAGGGGGGTCGGCAGTGAGACACCATTCATCCGGGGCGAGGCCCGGGACGCTCCCTCCCGGCCGTGCCCTGGTCGCGGCCTCGATGCTGGTGGCCGGCGTTCCTGCGGGCGCGCAGGACATGCGCCTGAACATGACGCGCGGCGCCACCGAGCTCAGCCGGCAGGTCTTCGACCTGCACATGACCATCTTCTACATCTGCGTCGCCATCGCGCTGGTCGTGTTCGGCCTGATGTTCTGGTCCATCGTGCGTCACCGCAAGGCCAGGGGGGCAGTGCCGGCGCAGTTCCATGGCAGCCTGAAGGTCGAGATCCTGTGGACCGCGATCCCGGTTCTGATCCTCGTGGCGATGGCGGTTCCGGCCACCCGCACGCTGATCGCGATGGAAGACACTTCCGCATCCGAGCTCACCGTGCTGGTGACCGGTTCGCAGTGGAAGTGGCACTACAAGTACCTCGACTACCCGATCGAGTTCTACTCGGTGCTCGCCACGCCGCGCGCGCAGATCGCCAACGCGGCGGACAAGACGCCGGACTACCTGAGGGCGGTGGACAAGCCGCTGGTGCTGCCCAGTGGCAAGAAGGTGCGCTTCCTGCTGACCGCCGACGACGTCATCCACTCGTGGTGGGTACCCGACTTCGCGATCAAGAAGGACGCGGTGCCCGGCTTCATCAACGAGACCTGGGCGCGCATCGACAAGCCCGGCTTGTACTACGGCAAGTGCGCCGAACTGTGCGGGCGCGACCACGGCTTCATGCCGGTGGCGGTCGAGGTGAAGACGCCCGCGGACTTCGAGGCCTGGGCGGCGCAGCAGGTGGCCGCCGCCGAGCAGGCCAAGGCCGAGGCCGAGAGCGCCGTACCGATGAGCATGGACGAACAGATGGCGCTCGGCCGGCAGGTCTATGAGCGGGCCTGTGTCGCCTGCCACCAGGCTGGCGGCGAGGGCCTGCCCGGCGTGTTCCCGGCATTGAAGGGCAGCGCGATCGCCACCGGCGAGCCGGCGGCCCACCTCCACATCGTGCTGTTCGGCAAGACCGGCACCGCGATGCAGGCTTTCGGCAAGCAGCTCGGTGTCAAGGAGCTGGCCGCGGTCATCACGTACGAGCGCAACGCCTGGGGCAACGCCAAGGGCGACCAGGTGCAGCCGGCCGACATCGCGGCCGCGATCGCGAAGGGGGAGTGAGTCATGAGCACCCAGGTCACCGGCACCCTCGATGCACACGGCGCTGCAGGGCGTCCGCGCGACCACGACCACAAGCCGCGCGGCCTCGCGCGCTGGCTGTTCAGCACCAACCACAAGGACATCGGCACGCTCTACCTGCTGTTCTCGCTCGCCATGCTGTTTACCGGCGGCAGCCTGGCGATGGTGATCCGCGCCGAGCTCTTCCAGCCCGGGCTGCAGTTCGTCGATCCGCACTTCTTCAACCAGATGACGACGGTGCACGGCCTGGTGATGGTGTTCGGCGCGGTGATGCCGGCCTTCGTCGGCCTGGCGAACTGGATGATCCCGCTGATGATCGGCGCTCCCGACATGGCGCTGCCGCGGATCAACAACTGGAGCTTCTGGATCCTGCCGTGCGCGTTCGCGATCCTGCTGTCCACGCTGTTCATGGAAGGCGGCGCGCCGGCCGCCGGATGGACCTTCTACGCGCCGCTGTCGACCAAGTACAGCGGAGATTCGACCGCCTTCTTCGTGCTCGCGGTGCACCTGATGGGGGTGTCCTCGATCATGGGGGCGATCAACGTCATCGTCACCATCTGGAACCTGCGCGCGCCGGGCATGGGCTGGATGAAGCTGCCGCTGTTCGTGTGGACCTGGCTGATCACCGCCTTCCTGCTCATCGCGGTGATGCCGGTGCTGGCCGGCGTGGTCACCATGGTGCTGACCGACAAGTACTTCGGCACCAGCTTCTTCGACGCCGCGGGCGGCGGCGACCCGGTGATGTTCCAGCACATCTTCTGGTTCTTCGGCCATCCGGAGGTGTACATCATGATCCTCCCGGCCTTCGGCATCGTCTCCACCATCATCCCCACCTTCGCGCGCAAGCCGCTGTTCGGCTACGAGTCGATGGTGATCGCCACTGCCAGCATCGCCTTCCTGTCCTTCATCGTGTGGGGTCACCACATGTTCACCACCGGCATGCCGGTGGTCGCCGAGCTGTTCTTCATGTATGCCACCATGCTGATCGCCGTGCCCACCGGAGTGAAGGTGTTCAACTGGGTGGCGACGATGTGGCGCGGCTCGATGACTTTCGAGGTGCCGATGATGTTCTCGCTCGCCTTCATCGTGCTGTTCACCATCGGCGGCTTCTCCGGGCTGATGCTGGCCATCATCCCCGCCGACTTCCAGTACCAGGACACCTACTTCGTCGTCGCCCACTTCCACTACGTGCTGGTGACCGGCGCGGTGTTCGGCATCATCGCCGCGGTGTACTACTGGATCCCGAAGTGGACCGGCGTGATGTACGACGAGCGCCTCGCCCAGGTGCACTTCTGGTGCTCGCTGGTGTCGGTGAACATGCTGTTCTTCCCGATGCACTTCGTCGGTCTCGCCGGCATGCCGCGGCGCATTCCCGACTACGCGCTGCAGTTCGCCGACCTCAACGCCTTCATGAGCATCGGCGGCTTCCTGTTCGGCCTGTCGCAGCTGCTCTTCCTGTGGGGCGTGGTGCGCTGCATGCGCGGCATCGGCGACAAGGCCACCGATCGCGTGTGGGAGGGCGCACAGGGGCTGGAGTGGGAGGTGCCGTCGCCCGCGCCTTACCACACCTTCGACACTCCGCCGGTGGTCAAGTGAGCGCACGGCGGCACAGGGAGGACGCGAGATGTCTGCCCACCGTAGTTTGATCAACAAGCTGCTGCTGGCCTGTGCGGCGATGTTCGCCTTCGGCTTCGCGCTCGTGCCGCTGTACGACGTGTTCTGCGACATCACCGGCATCAACGGCAAGACCGACAAGGTGGCGGCGGCGGCCCCGGACCGCGTCGACCGCGGGCGCGAGGTCAGCGTCGAGTTCCTCGCCACCCACGACCCCGCGGTGGCGGTGGACTTCGCGCCCGAGACCGCGCGCCTGCGGCTCAACCCGGGGGAGCTGCAGCTCGTGTCCTTCGTGGTCGAGAACCGCAGCGACCAGCCGATCGTGACCACCGCAGTACCCTCGGTGTCGCCCGGCGAGGCCGCACGCCACTTCATGAAGATCGAATGCTTCTGCTTCCAGGAGCAGCCGCTGGCGCCGGGCGAGCGCAAGCTCATGCCGGTGCAGTTCTACGTCGATCCGGAACTGCCCGAGCGTTTCAAGAACCTGACGCTGTCGTATCGCCTGTATCGCAGCGTCGGCCAGCGCGCGAGCCGCTGACGCGGCGCGGCCCGGGCGCGCGCGACCGCAGCAAGGGAGAAGCACCATGGCGACGACCACGCAGCAGAAGTACTACGTCCCGCACGACAGCGCCTGGCCGATCGTCGGGGCGCTCGCCCTGCTGCTGATCGGCTACGGCGCGGCGACCTGGATCAGCCAGCTCGACCAGCCCGAGGCGCGTAGCGGCCCCTGGGTGTTCGGCGCTGGCTTCGCGCTGCTGGTGGTGACGCTGTTCGGCTGGTTCGGCAAGGTCATCGACGAATCGCAGCGCGGGCTCTACAGCGCGCAGCTCGAGCGTTCCTTCCGCCAGTGCATGAGCTGGTTCATCTTCTCCGAGGTCATGTTCTTCCTCGCCTTCTTCGGCGCGCTGTTCTATGCGCGCGTGGTGGCGGTGCCGTGGCTGGACGGCGCCGGCGACAACGCGATGACCGCCGCGATCCTGTGGCCGAATTTCGAGGCCGCCTGGCCGCTGCTCCAGACCCCCGGCGGCACCGCGACCCAGGCCATGCCATGGACCGGCATTCCGCTGCTCAACACCCTGATCCTGCTCGCCTCGTCGGTGACGCTGCAGGTGGCGCACGTGGCGATCGAGCAGGGCAAGCGCCTGCGCCTGAAGCTCTTCCTGTCGATCACCGTGCTGCTCGGCGTGGTGTTCCTGTTCCTGCAGGGCTACGAGTACATGCACGCCTATCGGGATCTCGGCCTGCGCCTGGATTCGGGCGTGTATGGCAACACCTTCTACCTGCTCACCGGCTTCCACGGCCTGCACGTGACCATCGGCGCGCTGATCCTGCTCGTGATGCTGCTGCGCATCGTGATCAAGGACCACTTCACCGCCCAGCGCCACTTCGGTTTTCAGGCCGCGGCGTGGTACTGGCATTTCGTGGATGTGGTGTGGCTCAACCTCTTCGTCTTCGTCTATGTGCTGTGAGGCCCGGCCATGCGGACTCAGTACGGACGTGCATGCGGCGTGATCACCCCGGTGGCGAGCAGCACCAGCAGCAGCCCCAGTACCGCCGCCGAGAACGCCAGCCGGCGGCCGAGGAACTTCGACATCGGCGGGGCGCTGCCGTCGCCCTTCAGCATCACGTACAGCGCCTGGAACAGGCTGACGACGACCAGCACGAGCAGCACGACGATGACGAGCTTGAAGGCCATGGGTGAGCTCCGGCGGAGGACCGATGAAGATTAGCGCGTTCGGCCACGCCTGGGTGCTGCGCTGGCGATGGATGCTCGCGGTGCTCGCCATCGCCGCGCTGCCGGCAGGCCTGTCGGCGTGGCAATGGCAGCGCGGCGAGGACAAGGCCGCCACGCTGGCGCGGATCGCGCGGTGGGCGAGCGAGGGCGCGGTGGGCCTGGACGGTCTCGGTGCGCGTACCGATGCGGCACAGATCGACGGCATGGTGCTCGACTTCGAGGCGCGCTGGATCGCGCCGATGGTGTGGCTGGTGGATAACCGCGTCGTCGACCGCAGGCCGGGTTACGACGTGGTGATCGCGGTCGAGGACATCGGCGCGGCCCGCGTCGCCGGCAGCCGCAACGCCCCGGCGCGGGCGGCGCTGGTGAATCTCGGCTGGATCGCGGCCGAGGGCGGACGCGAGGTGCTGCCGACGCCGGTCATCCCGTCGCAGTTGCGCGTGCACGGTCTCTTGCGCACCGAGCTTGGCGGCCTGCTGCTCGGCACCAACCTAGAGGACCACGGGCATTGGCCGATGCGCATCCAGCGCGCGGACCCGGCGCAACTCGCGGTCTGGCTGGCGGTGCCTCTGGCGCCGGGGCTGATCTACCAGCAGCAGGCCTCGCCCTTCCATATCCATTACCGGCCGGTGGTGCTGCCGCCCGCGCGCCACCGCGCCTACGCGCTGCAATGGGGCCTGCTCGCACTCGCGGTGGTCGCCGTCGCGCTGGCTGCGAGCGCACGCCGGGTGCCGGCCGTTTCAGGGGAGATCGCGCATGAGCAGCCGTAAGTTCTTCAGCCTCTTCGTGCTCTGTGCGCTGGTCCCGCTGGCGGCGGCGTGGGCGAGCCTGCGCTGGGGCTGGTTTTCCGCCGCGCCGACCGTCAATCACGGCGAGTGGCTGACGCAGGAGCTGCGGCTGCTGCCGGCGCCGGAACGTGGCGGCGGGCGCTGGCATCTGGTCTACGTGCCGGCGGCGGAGGGCGAGCCGGCGTGCGCGGAGGAGGGCGGGGCGGGCACTCCCGCGTCCCGCTGCGCGCAGGCACTGCGGATCCTGCAGCAGCTTCACGCCGGCCTCGGCCGCAAGCAGGCGCGGGTGCAGGCGCTGGTGCTGGCGGTGGAGAGCCCGGTCGTGCGCGCGCGCTTTCCGCACGTCGAATGGCAGGCCGCGCAGGTCGGCGATGTCGAGGTCCAGGGGCGGATCGTGCTGGTCGATCCGCGCGGCCTCGCCCTGCTGCGCTACGCGGTCGAGCCCGGCCCGCAGCAGGCGCAGCGGGTGGCGGGCGACATCCGCAGCGACCTGCTGCGCCTGATGAACTACGAGCGCAGCGGTGTGTGAGGAGAGGGCGATGACGCGCGTGCGCTGGCTGGTGGATGCAACCCTGGTGCTCGCCCTGGCGGTGATCGCGCTCGGCGCCTACACCCGGCTCACCGACGCCGGGCTGGGCTGCCCCGACTGGCCGGGTTGCTACGGACGGCTGACGCCGCCGGTGCATGACGAGCACATCGCGGCGGCGCAGGCGCGCTTCCCCGCTGCGCAGGTCGATCCCTTCAAGGCGCGCAACGAGATGGTGCACCGCTACCTCGCCGGCCTGCTCGGGCTGTGCGTGCTGGCGATCTTCGCGGTCTCGCGCCGCCTGCCGCGCGGGCGCGGGTTGGCCGCGGCGCTGCTGGCGCTGGTGGTGTTGCAGGCCGCGCTCGGCATGTGGACGGTGACGCTGAGCCTGATGCCGGTGGTGGTGGTGGCGCACCTCTTCGGCGGCTTCGCGCTGCTGTCGATGCTGGCGCTGCTGCGCGTCGAGCTCGGCCACGACCGCCCCGAGCCTGCCCGGCCCGCCGAGCCCGGGCTTGTCCGGCTGCTGCCGCTGGCCTGGCTCGCCGTCGTCGTGCTGCTGGCGCAGATCGCGCTCGGCGGCTGGACCTCGGCCAACTACGCAGCGGCGGTGTGCCATCAACTGCCTTTGTGCGAAAGCGGCTGGAGCGCGCGGTTCTCGCTGCGCGCCGCCTTCGGTTTGCCGCTGGGACACGAGACCTACGAGTTCGGCGTGCTGCCCTACGAGGCCCGGATGAGCATCCACGTGCTCCACCGCATCGGTGCACTGGTGGCCACCGCCGTGCTCGCCAGCCTGGTGCTGCTGTGCCGGCGTCGGGCGGCGAGCGTGCGCCTGCGCCGGCTCGCGGCGGCGGTCGGCGCCTTGCTGGTGCTGCAGGTGACGCTCGGCCTGGTCAACGTCGTCGGCCAGGTACCGCTCTTCAATGCGGTCGCCCACAACCTGACCGCGGCCTGCCTGCTGGCCGCCCTGGTGCTGCTGGTGCGGCAGATCCGGGTGAACGCGGCTCGAGGGGCGGGTGCCCGAGGACGGGCGTGGGCGGGACCTTCGCACGGGGGAGCGCTCGAGGGCCCGCTAAGGGCCCGCTGAGGGCTCGATGAGGGCTCGCGAGCGGCTTGCCGGAGAGTGGCGCGCGATCTCGGGCGGCAAGGCCCGACGGAGAGAGGCAGGGGAGGCGGACATGGACGGCTACAAGCGAATTCCGACGGCGGCAGGCAGCCTGGGCGAGGCGCTCGCGCTCGGTCGCGCGTTCTGGCAGCTCACCAAGCCGCGCGTGGTGGCGCTGCTGGTGCTGACCGCCTGGGTGGGCATGATGCTCGCCACCACCGGGCTGCCCGACTTCGCGCGCATGCTGGTGGCGAGCCTGGGCATCGCCATGGTGTCAGGCGCGGCGGCGGCCTTCAATCACGTGCTCGACCACAAGATCGACGCCCGCATGGCGCGTACCCGGCTGCGTCCGCTGCCCAGCGGGCGCCTGAGCGGCGCGCAGGCGCTGGGCTTCGCGTGCGCGCTCGCCGCGGCGGGCTTCGTGCTGCTGCTGGTGGAGGTCAATGCGCTCACCGCGTGGCTGACGCTGGCCGGGCTGTTCGGCTACGCGGTCGTCTACACCGTGTTCCTCAAGCGCGCCACCCCCCAGAACATCGTCATCGGCGGGGTCGCGGGCGCGCTGCCGCCGGTGCTGGGATGGACGGCGATGACGGGCACGGTCGGCGCCGAGGCCTGGCTGCTGATGATGATCGTCTTCACGTGGACCCCGCCACACTTCTGGGCGCTGGCCATCCACCGCGTCGAAGACTACCGCCGCGCCGGCCTGCCGATGCTGCCGGTCACCCATGGCATCGAGTTCACCCGCACGCTGGTGCTGCTCTACACCGTGCTGCTGCTTGCAGTGTGCCTGCTGCCGTATCTGGTGGGGATGAGCGGGCCGTTCTACCTGGCGGGCAGCCTGGCCCTGAACCTGCGGTTCCTGCACCACGCCTGGCGGCTCAAGTTCGCTCCGCGCGCCGACACGGCGATCCGCACCTTCCGCTTCTCGATCACCCACCTGATGATGCTGTTCCTCGTGCTGCTGGCGGACCACTATCTGTGATCGAGGATCAGCCCGCTTCGGCGACCAGCTGCAGGATCGCCGCCCCGTAGTGCTCCAGCTTGCGATCGCCCACGCCGCTGATGCCGGCCAGCTCCGCCAGCGTGTGCGGACGGGCGATGGCGATCTCGCGCAGCGTCGCGTCCTGGAAGACCACGTAGGCCGGCACGTTGCGCTCCTTGGCGGTGGCGAAGCGCCAGGCGCGCAGGCGGTCGAAGAGCGTGGTGGGGATGCCGTCGGGGATATCCAGGCTTGCGCCGCTGCGCCGCCGGGCGCGGCTGCGGCTGCGCTCGGGCTCCAGGCGCAGGTGGAACTCGGCCTCGCCGCGCAGCAGCGGGCGGGCCGCGTCGGTGAGGCGCAGCGCGTTGTAGCGCTCGTGGTCCACCGCGACCAACTCGCGCGCGACGAGCTGGCGGAACACCGTGCGCCAGCGCTTCTCGTCGAGCTCGCTGCCGATGCCGAAGGTGGTGATGTCCTGGTGGCGGCGCTCGACCACCTTTTCGGTGAGCTCGCCGCGCAGCACGTCGATCAGGTGGCCGGCGCCGTAGCGCTGGCCGGTGCGGAATACGCAGCTCAAGGCCTTGCGCGCCGCCTCGGTGGCGTCCCACGTCTGCGGCGGGTGCAGGCAGTTGTCGCAGTTGCCGCAGGGGGTCGATTGTTCACCGAAGTAGGCAAGGAGGTGCTGGCGGCGGCAGTCGGTGGCCTCGACCAGGCCGACCAGCACGTCGAGCCGGTTGCGCGCGAGGCGCTTGAACTCCTCGTTCGCCTCCGACTCGTCGATCATGCGGCGCTGCTGCACCACGTCCTGCGCGCCCCAGGCCATCCAGGCCTGCGCCGGCAGGCCGTCGCGCCCCGCGCGGCCGGTCTCCTGGTAATAGCCCTCGATCGAGCGCGGCAGGTCCAGATGGGCGACGAAGCGCACGTCGGGCTTGTCGATGCCCATGCCGAAGGCGATCGTCGCCACCATGATCAGCCCGTCCTCGCGCAGGAAGCGGCTCTGGTGCTCGGCGCGGATCTCCTGCGTCATGCCGGCGTGGTAGGGCAGGGCGGCGAGGCCCTGCTCCTGCAGCCAGGCGGCGGTCTCCTCGACCTTGCGCCGCGACAGGCAATACACGATGCCGGCCTGGCCGGGACATTCCTCGCGGATGAAGTCGAGCAGCTGGCGGCGCGGGTCGTTCTTCTCGACGATGGTGTAGCGGATGTTGGGGCGGTCGAAGCTGGAGACGAAGCGGCGCGCCGCCTGCAGGTTGAGGCGCTCGGCGATCTCCTCGCGGGTCTGGCGGTCGGCGGTGGCGGTGAGCGCGATGCGCGGGATGGCCGGGTAGCGCTCGGGCAGGATGGAGAGCTGCAGGTACTCGGGGCGGAAGTCGTGGCCCCACTGCGACACGCAGTGCGCCTCGTCGATCGCGAACAGCGAGAGCCGACCGGTGTCACGCAGGTGGTCGAGCTGGTCGAGGAAGCGCGGTGTCATCAGGCGCTCGGGGGCGACGTAGAGCAGCTCGAGCTCGCCGTCCCAGAGCGCGCGCTCCACCGCGCGCGCGCGCTCCATGTCCAGGCTGGAGTTGAGGAAGGCGGCGCGCACGCCGGCCTCGACCAGCGCGCTCACCTGGTCCTGCATCAGCGCGATCAACGGCGACACCACGATCGCGGTGCCGTGGCGCAGCAGCGCCGGGATCTGGTAGCACAGCGACTTGCCGCCACCGGTCGGCATCAGCACCAGCGCGTCGCCGCCGCCAGCCACGTGCTCGACGATTTCCCCCTGCTCGCCGCGGAAGGCGGGGTAGCCGAAGACGTGCTCGAGCACGCGATGCGCGGCGTCGCCGAGGGGAACGTCGCGCTGGTCGAACGTGGTCGGGGGGGGCGTGCGTGGTTCGCCGGGCAGGCGGGGGAAGTCGGTGGGCATGGCGCGCATTTTACCGCGCCGGGTCTCGTCCGATGACACGGACCGGTGGCAGCCGGGCGTCTGCGACGCCCGGGCCCGCATCCGTCATTCCTCGAGGACGACCTTCTTGTATTCCTTGAGGGCCTTGGTCCACCAATTGAAGGAGTCCTCGATGTTCTTGGCGCTGACGCCGTAGTCGAGGTTCACCTCCATCTCCAGGTTCGGATCACCGTCCTTGTCGAGGTAAGCCTTGCCGAAGCGCTTGGTCCGGTTCCAGTCGTTGATCTTCTCCAGCGAGACCTTGGGGCCGCTCCAGCTGGCGGAGAACTGGATGTCGTCGCAGTCGGCGCCCTTCACGCAGCCGTAGAAATAAATGCCGTATTTCGTGCCCTCGATCCGTCCGGTGATGCGCGGATCCCCCTGGCTGTCCTTGTCGAGCTCGGCGGAGCCGAATCCTCGGGCGATCTCGTAGAGGCGTTCGGGCTTGGTCGCGTCGATCAGCGCGTCGGCGAACGCGGGACCGGCTGCTGCGCTCAGCAGGGCGCAAAAAAACAGACTTCCCTTCGAAAGTCCCTTCATGGAATCACTCCTGTTGTGGAAACACGGGCGGTGGCGCATCCGGCAGAAGCGCGCGCCCTGACGGACGCGCGCGAGCGCAAGAATATGCTTGCGAGATTCTACGGGGCGGCTTGGCGCGGATGCCGTGAAGTTTTACCGCACATGAACCCGGAATAGGCCCGTCGTCAGCGGGCGCGCGCACGGTCGCAGGGCGCGTGCGGCGCTCAGGCGCTCGCCTTGCGCCATTCCTGCAGCGCCGCCAGCGTGTCCGCCAGGTCGCCTACCACACGGATGCCCGGCAGGCGCTTCTGCTTGTCGCGGACCGCGCCGCCGCCGGCCCAGATCCCGATTTCCTCCGGCAGCAGCGCGCGCAGCTCGAGCAAGCCGTCGATCGCCTGGCGTGCCGGATAGGCGATGCTGAAGGACAGCCCGACGATGTCGAAACCGCCACCCACCGCCGCGCTGCGGATGTCCGCGAGCGGCGTGCGCGTGCCGAGCGACAGGCAGCTCGCGCCCTCCGGCACCAGCATCGCCTCCGCCATCAGCAGGCCGAGCACGTGCTCCTCCTCGGGGAAGGTCGTCAGCAGCACGCGCGGTCGGCCTTCGCTCGCGGCATGCGCGCCGATCGCGCTGCGCAGCAGGTTCTGCACCTGCTCGGTGAACAGATGTTCCTCGGGAACATCCACCTCGCCGCGCATCCACGCCTCGCCCACCGCCGCCGCCAGCGGCGCCACCGTCTCGGCGACGAAGCGCTGCAGCCCCTGCTTCATCAGCGCCTGGCGCAGTGCAGCGGCGAGCTCCACGCTGCGATGCAGGCGCACGAGCTGCAGCAGACCGTCGTCGCGACCGGCAGGCGTGCCGCCCTCCGGGCACAGGCAGGAATCGAGCATCGAAGACAGCTCCTCGACGCTTGCGCCCACGATCCGGGCCGGTCGACGGCCGTGGTCGAGCAGGCGGCGGATCATGCGCAGCTTCTCCACCTGGTCGGACGGGTAGACACGCTCGCCGTTGGCGTCGCGCGTCGGCGCAGGGAAGCCGTAACGCCGCTCCCACACCCTCAGAGTGTCCTTCGCCAGGCCCGTGTCGCGTTCGACGGCAGCGATGCTGAAGGCGGTTTCAGACGGGTTCGGGGCGTTCATCGGCAGCAGCTTTCGGGAGATGGTCGTTAAGAGGATGGTAGGCGGGAGAGTTTATTTTGTCCAGGACAAATGAGGCGCCGACGCTGGAGGCGACTTCATTTTCCGACCGCGATGCATGCGCCCACGCCCCCAATCGATCGGCGCTCACTCCACCCCGTTCTCTCCCGCCTTTTCCTCCGCCTGCTGCGGCGTCAGGTCGCCGTCCAGTACCGCCAGCATGCGCGCCGCCTTGGCCACCTGCTCGATCGCGCGGCGCTCCAGGCTGGCCAGGCGCAGCCAGTCCTGCAGCGTGCGAATGTCGATGCGGGCGTGCGCACCCTCCAGCAGCAGCGCCTCCTTGAAGGCCTGGTAGCGCAGCTCCGCCTCCTCCAGCCGCACCTCGACCGCCGGCGCGGAGAAGTCCTCGCGCGCCGCGTCCGCGCTCGCGGCCAGCGCCCCGGTGGCCTGGCGGAAGGCCGCGGCGATCGGCTCGAGCTCGCTGCCCGGCGGCGCGCCGAGCGTGGTGGCCAGCGCGCACGCCTGGCGCACCGCGGTGACCGCGCTCTCCTGATACTGCAGCGCGCGCAGGCTGTGCGCCACCGCCTCGACCAGCGCCGGCGGCAGGCGCATGGCGTTGAGCTTGCGTACGTAGTCGCCGATCGCCGGCGCCAGCGCATCGAGCGTGCTCGCCTGACGCTCGATCCAGGGCTCGTCCGGCGGCACCCGCGTGGCGGCGGTGAGCGCGGTGAGGGCGAAGGACTGCGTGCGGCCCAACTCCAGGCGCAGCGCGCGCAGCGCCAGATCGGGCACCGCCAGCGAGGGCGCGTCGAGATAGCGCGGGCGGGCGATCTCCTCCTCGCGGCTGCGGAAGTGGCTCGCCAGGAATCGGCGCAGGGGGCGTGCCAGCGGCACCATCAGCAGCACCCCGAGCACGTTGAAGGCGGTGTGGAACATTGCCAGCATCACCGCCGGCGTGGCCGGCTGCTCGAACCAGTTGCGCAGCGCGCCGAGCAGGCCGATCAGCAGCGGCAGCAGCGCGATCGCCACCGCGCCGGTCACCAGGTTGAAGATCACGTGGGTGGCCGCGACCCGGCGCGCGTTCGAGGTCGCGCCCAGCGCCGACAGGATCGCCGTCGAGGTCGTGCCGATGTTGGTGCCGATCACCATCGCGCACGCCGCCTCGATCGACATCAGCCCGCCCTGGGCGGCGGTGATGATGATCGCGATCACCGCGCCCGAGGCCTGCATCAGCACCGTCAGCACGGTGCCGATGCCGACCAGGATCAGCCAGCCGGTGAAGCCGGGTGCGATGTGGTCCTGCAGGTTCATGGTCGCGCCGAAACCCGAGAAGGTGTCCTTGAGCGCGTCGATGCCGAGGAAGAGCACGCCGAAGCCGGCCAGCGCCTGGCCGAGCGCGCGCTGGCGCACCGTGCGTCCGGCCAGCATCAGGGTCGCGCCGATGCCGACGAAGGGCAGCGCGAAGGCGTCGATCCGGAAGCTGAAGCCGAGCGCCGCCACCAGCCAGGCGTTGAGCGTGGTGCCGACGTTGGAGCCGAAGATCACCCACATCGCGTTCTGCAGCGACAGCAGCCCGGTGTTGACGAAGCCGATGCTCGCCACCGTGACCGCGGTGGAGGACTGCACCAGCGCGGTCATGGTCATGCCGGCGCCGAGGCCGCGCACCGGCGTGGCGGTGCCGCGCTCGAGCAGGCCCTCGAGTGCGCGGCCGGCGGCGAGCTTGAGGCCCTCTGTGAGCATGTGCATGCCGAGCAGGAACAGGCCGATGCCGCCGAGCAGGCCGGCGACGATCGGATAGATGGCGAGCGGGCTGGTGTCCAGGGCGGGCCTCTCGTGCGGGAAGGGGGCGTCACGACAGCGTAATGCCGGATCGCGCGGGCGGGGAGGGCATTGTTCGCGGCGGGGACCATCGCGCTTTGGACCGGATGGCAAACAATTTCAATTTGTCCTGGACAAATTCTTGACAGCCCTGCGGTGCTCGCCTATCGTGGAATCGTTATCCACGCTTGTCCAGGACACGGCCATGAACGCGAGAATGCTCTCCAGGCGCGCCGGCATCCTCTCCGCCGCTACGGTGCTCGTCTCCTTCGGGATCTCCGCGGCTTCGGCCGCACCGCCCCAGGTCGTCGCGGCGGCAGCTGCCGTCGCTCCTGCCGGGCCCGTCGTGGACAACACGGTCGCGACCCCGGCCCCGGCCTCGATCCAGACCCCGCTCGAACTCCTGCTCTTCGTGCACCGCGCGGATCTTCCGCTGCGCCCCCTCCCCACCAAGCAAAAGGATCATTCATGAACGCCCCGGAAAAATTCTTCCTGCCCGACGTGCAATCCAGCGCCGACCACCGCGCGCTGGCGATCCAGCAGGTCGGCGTGCGCGGTCTGCGCTACCCCATGGCGGTGCGCGATCTCGACGGCGGCGTGCAGCACACCGTCGCCAGGCTGGAGATGACGGTCGGCCTGCCCGCCGAGGTGAAGGGCACCCACATGTCGCGCTTCGTCGAGCTGCTCGAGGCCGAGCGCGACGCGCTCGATCTCGACGGTCTGCGCGGCCTGTTCGCCGACATGCTGGTGCGGCTCGAAGCCGAGAGCGGCCGCATCGAGGCGCGCTTTCCCTGGTTCATGAAGAAGGCCGCGCCGGTTTCGGGCGTCGAAAGCCTGCTCGACATCGACGCCCGCGTGGTGGTGGAAAAGACCGCGGGCGGCGAGATCCGTAGCACCCTCGAGGCGGTGGTGCCGGTCACCAGCCTGTGCCCGTGCTCCAAGAAGATCTCCGCCTACGGCGCGCACAACCAGCGCTCGCACATCACCCTGTCGGCCACGCTGCGCGGCGACCTCGGCCTGCGCGAGCTGGTGCGCATGGCCGAGGAAGAAGCCTCGTGCGAAGTCTTCGGCCTGCTCAAGCGCCCGGACGAGAAGTGGGTCACCGAGCGCGCCTACGACAACCCCAAGTTCGTCGAGGACCTCGTGCGCGACATCGCGTTGCGCCTGCGTGCCGATGCGCGCGTGGCCTCGTGGCGGGTGCAGTCGGAGAACTTCGAGTCCATCCACAACCATTCCGCCTACGCCCTCGTCGAGGGCGAGAACGCGCCGGAGTAATCGCCATGAAGATGGGTGAGATCGAGCGCCTGCACGCCACGGGCGAGGCGGGCCGGGGTGCCGAGGGGCGGCGGATCGCCGTGATCGGCGGCGGCATCGCCGGTCTGTCGACCGCCTGGCTGCTCGCGCCGCAGCACAGCGTGACGCTGTTCGAAGCGGGCAGCTACGTCGGCGGTCACACCAACACCATCGACGTGACCGTCGACGGCCTCACCCATCCGGTGGACACCGGCTTCCTGGTCTTCAACCGCCGCACCTACCCCAACCTGTGTGCGCTGTTCGCGCTGCTGCAGGTCGAGGCGGTGGAGACCGAGATGAGCTTCGGCGTCAGCCTGGCCGAACCCGAGCTCGAATGGGCCGGCACCGACCTTGCCAGCGTGTTCGCCCAGCGCGGCAACCTGGTGCGTCCTGCCTTCCTCGTCATGCTGCGCGACATCCTGCGTTTCAACCGCGAGACCACGCGGATGGCGAGCGAAGGTGGCATGCCGGCCCTGTCGCTCGGCGAGTATCTCGACCTGGAGGACTACTCGCAGGCCTTCCGCGACTGGTACCTGCTGCCCATGGCCGCGGCGATCTGGTCGTGTCCGACGCACACCATGCTCGCCTATCCGCTCGCGACCTTCGTGCAGTTCTGCCACAACCACGGACTGCTGCAGATCCTCGATCGTCCGACCTGGATGACGGTGAAGGGCGGCGGACGCAGCTACGTGCGCCGCATGCTCGCCCGCCTCGACGACGTGCGGGTGAACGCGCCGGTGCAGCGCGTGGTACGCGGCGAGGACGGGGTGTGGGTGCACACCGCGGCCGGGCCGGAGCGCTTCGACGAGGTCGTCTTCGCCTGTCACAGCGACCAGGCCCTGGCCATCCTCGGCAGCGAGGCCACGCCGGACGAGCGCCGCATCCTCGGCGCCGTGCGCTACCAGGCCAACGTTGCGTACCTGCACACCGACACCGCGCTCCTGCCACGCCGCCCGAAGGTGTGGTCGGCGTGGAACTACCTCGCCGGCAAGGGCGCGCCCGACGCGCGTCCGGTGTCGGTCAGCTACCTCATCAACCGCCTGCAGCCGCTGCCTTTCCAGACCCCGGTCGTGGTGTCGCTCAACCCCTTCATCGCGCCCGCAGCCGACAAGACCTTCCGTCGCATCGAGTACGCCCACCCGGTGTTCGATCACGGAGCGATCGACGCCCAGGCCGCGCTGCCTTCCATCCAGGGCCGCGAGCGCTGCTGGTTCGCCGGCGCCTGGACCGGCTACGGCTTTCATGAAGACGGCCTCAAGTCGGCGGTGGCGGTGGTCGAGGCGATGGGCGTGGAAGTGCCGTGGCGGCGCGGCCGCGTGCCGGCGGCGAAGCGGGCCGGGACGGCGCTGGAGGCGGCGTGATGCCCGACGCGCTCCAGCCCGCGGTGTGCTTCGGCGCGGTCATGCACGAGCGCCACGTGCAGGCGCACAACCGCTTCGTGTACCCGAGCGCCTTCCTGCGCCTGCCGCTCGGCCGCCTGGACCAAGTGCGCGCTCCGCTGCTCGGCATCGAGCGTGCCAACCTGTTCAGCTTCCGCAGCCGCGACCACGGCGCGCGCGACGGCTCGCCCTTGCTGCCGTGGATCCGCGCCCTCCTGAACGAGCGCGGGCTGGCCGCGGCATGCGACGGCGAGATCGTGCTGCAGACCATGCCGCGCATTCTCGGCTTCGTCTTCAACCCGGTGAGCTTCTGGTTCTGCCACGACCGCGCGGGCGGCCTGCGTGCGGTGCTGGCCGAGGTGAACAACACCTTCGGCGAGCGTCACAACTACCTGCTGCACCACGCCGACCTGCGCCCCATCGGCGCGGGCGATGAGCTGCGCGCCTGCAAGCGCTTCCATGTCTCCCCCTTCTTCCCGGTGCGCGGCGAGTACCGCTTCCGCTTCGAGCAGCGCGGCGCCGTGCATGCGGTGTCGATCGAGCTCTGGGACGGCGGCGAGCGCCAGCTCTCCACCCGCCTGGCGGGCCGCGCCGAGGCCGTCGGTGGGGCCAGCATGGCGAAGTGGCTCGCGCGCCAGCCCTTCATGACCCTGGGCGTCGTCGCCCGCATCCACTGGCAGGCGCTGCGCCTGGCCCTGCGGCGGGTGAGCTTCTTCCGCAAGCCCGCGCCGCCGCTCGAGGAGACTACCTGATGAACGCGCTCGACCATGCCCTGCAGCCGCTCGCCGGCCTGCGCCTCGCGCGCCTGCCGCGCGCCACCCGGCTGTGCCTGGAGATGCTCGACCGCCTCGACGGCGGCGCGATCGCGGTGGAGCTGCCCGACGGCGTGCGCGTGCGCGCCGGCCACGGTGCGCTCGTCGCTCACCTGCGGGTGCGCGACCACGCCGTGTTCGATGAGGCGCTCGCACGCGGCGACATCGGCTTCGGCGAAGCCTGGATGGACGGCCTGTGGGACACCGAGGACCTCCCCGGCCTGCTGCGCCTGCTCTCGGCCAACCGCAGCCGCCTGCAGGGCGCGATCTACGGCCGCATGTTCCGCCTGCTCAGCCACCGCCTGCAGCACCTGCTGCGCGCCAACACGCGCAGCGGCTCGCGGCGCAACATCGAGGCCCACTACGACCTCGGCAACGACTTCTATGCGCTCTGGCTCGACCCCACCATGACCTACTCGGCGGCGGTGTTCGCCTCGCCCGACGAGTCGCTGCAGGACGCCCAGCTGCGCAAGTACCGCCGCATCCTCGGCGAGCTCGGCGCGCGGCCCGGGCAGACCATCCTGGAGGTGGGCTGCGGCTGGGGCGGCTTCGCCGAGGTCGCCGCCACCGAGTTCGGCTGCAAGGTGCTGGGCATCACGCTGTCGCCGGCGCAGCTGGCGTTCGCGCGTGCGCGCGCCGAGCGCGGCGGCTTCGCCGACCGGGTGGATCTGGAGCTGTGCGACTACCGCGACGTGCGCGGCCAGTACGACCATGTGGTGTCGATCGAGATGATCGAGGCGGTGGGCGAGCGCTTCTGGCCGACCTACTTCGCCCAGCTCTCCGCACTGCTGAAGCCGGGCGGGCGCTGCGTGGTGCAGGCGATCACGATCGCCGACGCGCTGTTCGCGCGCTACCGGCGCGGCACCGACTTCATCCAGCGCCACGTCTTCCCCGGCGGCATGCTGCCCAGCCCGGGCGCGGTGGCGCAGCAGGCCGGGCGCGCCGGGCTCGAGGTGGTGGGCGACTTCGCCTTCGGGCGCGACTATGCGCGCACGCTCGCGCACTGGCATCGAAGCTTCGACGCGCAGGCTGCAGCGGTGCGCGCCCAGGGCTTCCCCGAGCGCTTCCTGCGCATGTGGCGTTTCTATCTCGCCTACTGCGAGGCGGGCTTCGACACCGGCGACCTCGACGTGCATCACTACTTGTTCGCGCATGCCGCCGCAGGGTCGCAAGGCGGCTGAATGGTGATGGGCGCGGCGGAGGGAAGCGATCTGTGCCGACCCCCTGGCCGCGCCGTCCCCGCATTTCAGGGCCTGGAGGTGACCCCATGAGCGCCCCGATCCGCTTTCCCGCACGCTCCCCGCGGAGCCTGCGTCGCAGCTTCGAGCGGTTCGCCCGCCTCCCGCGCGCGCTCGGCGCAGTGCTGGCGTGCTGCATGCTGCTGGCGCTGGAGACGGTGCACGCGCTCGGCCTGCCGCCGCAGCTCGTGGCGAGCACGGTCGGGCTGCGCGAGGTCGGCCGCGGCGAGCTGCGCTGGCTCGGCTTCAAGCTCTACGACGCCGCGCTGTGGGCGCGCGCGCCGGGCGAACAGGCCACGGCAGACGAGCACGTGCTGTCGATCCGCTACGCGCGCGCGGTCACGTCCGCGCGTCTGGTCGAGCTCAGCCTCGACGAGATGCGCCGCCTCGGTCTCGCCGACGAGCCGACGCTGGCGCGCTGGGGCGAGGCGCTCGCTGCCGCGCTGCCTTCGGTCGCGGCCGGAGACACGCTGACCGGCCTGCACCGTCCGGGGCAGGGCGCGGCCTTCTGGCACGACGGCCGCGCCACCGCCGAACTCGACGACCCGGCGCTGGCGCAGGCCTTCTTCGCCATCTGGCTCGACGAGCGCACCCGCGAGCCCGCGCTGCGCGCACGCCTGCTCGGGCTCGAGGAGGTCACGAGATGAGCGACCGCGCACGCGCCGCGCCGGATCGCCACCACGGGGGCGGAGCATGTGCCCGCGCGGCCTGCGCGCCTGGCGCCGGGCGTGCTCCGGATGCCGACCGCGTCGAGTGGGGTGCGCTGCTCGCCTACGGCGCCCTCGGCCTGCCACTCGCCTTCGCGGCGCTGCCGATCTACGTGCATGTGCCGCGCCTGTATGCGGAAGGCCTGGGCCTGTCGCTCGCGCTGGTCGGTGCCGTGCTGCTCGCGGCGCGCGTCGTCGACGCCATCACCGACCCGCTCATCGGCTGGGCCAGCGACCGCCTGCCGCGGCGCCGGCTGTGGGTCGCGCTGGCGCTGCCCGCGCTCGGCGCCGGCATGCTCGGCCTGCTGATCCCGCCCGCAGGCGCCGGGGCGGCGTGGCTGTTTGGCCTGCTGGTGGCGGTGTCGCTGGCCTATTCGGTGGCGAGCATCGCCTACAACGCCTGGGGCGCCGAGGTTGCCGCCACGCCGGCCGCGCGCACCCGCTTCGTCGCCAGCCGCGAGGCCTTCGCGCTCGTCGGTGTGGTGCTGGCGGCGGCGCTGCCGGGGCTGCTGGGCGAGGGGGTGATCGGTGGCACGGCTGGCGTCGGCCAGTCGGCGGTCGCCACTGAAGGCGGCGCCGCGGGCGGTGTCGGTGCGTCAGGGGGCGGTGGCGACGGCGGCGCGGCGGGGCTCGCACGGCTCGCCTGGCTTTTCCTTCCGCTGCTCGTGGTCTTCGGCCTGTGGACGCTGTGGCGTGCGCCCGCTCCGCCGCGGCTCGCTGCGACGCACGCGCCGGTGTGGCGGGGCCTGCGCGCGGCGCTCGCCGACGCGGCCTTCCTCCGCCTGCTCGCGGTGTTCGCGGTCAATGGCATCGCCGCCGCGATCCCCTCGGCGACGGTGCTCTTCTTCGTCGCCGACGTGCTGCAGGCCGAGGCGCTTGCCGGCGCCTTCCTTGCCCTGTATTTCCTCGCCGCCGCGGCCGGGCTGCCGCTGTGGACGCGGCTGTCGCAGCGCATCGGCAAGCTGCGCGCCTGGCTCGCCGGCATGGCGCTCGCCGTGGCGGTGTTCGCCTGGGCAGGCCTGCTCGGCAGCGGCGATCTGTTCGCCTATGCCTGCATCTGCGCGCTCTCGGGCCTGGCGCTCGGCGCCGACCTCACCCTGCCGCCTTCCATGCTCGCGGACCTGCTCGCGCGCGGGCGGGACGGGCGTGCGCCGGCCCGCTCGCGCGCGCTCGAGGCGGGTGCCTGCTTCGGCTGGTGGAGCTTCGTCACCAAGGCCAACCTGGCGCTCGCCGCCGGCCTGGCGCTGCCCCTGCTCGCGCTGCTCGGCTACGCCCCGGGCGCGCGCGAGCCCACTGCGGTCGCCGCGCTCGGGGCGGTGTACGGCTTCGCACCGGTCGCCCTCAAGCTCGCCGCCATCGCCCTGCTCTGGCACGGGCGAGCCGTGCTCGATCCCGGCACGGGAGACGACCCGCCCGGGATCGCGACTTGCGTCGCTCCCACAAGCGTCGACCGGCGCCGCAGTGGAAACGGCAGCGGGTGAGGCGGCCCGTAGGAGCGACGCAAGTCGCGATAACGCGGCGACCGGCGCTGGGGGGGGGGAACGGCAGCGGGTGAGGCGGCCCGTAGGAGCGACGCAAGTCGCGATCGCAGCACCGACGCTGCGACGACGCAGCAAGCCGGAATCTGGTCGGAGGAGAGGAATCGTGAAACGCTTTTTCCTGATGTGCGTCGCCCTGATGGGGCTTTGGGGGTGCAGCAGCGTGAAGATCGACGAATACCGTGCCGAAACGCCCGTGCTCGAGCTGCGCGACTACTTCGACGGCACGATCGACGCCTGGGGCATGTTCCAGGACCGCTCGGGCAAGGTGGTCAAGCGCTTCCACGTGCTCATCGAGGCGAGCTGGCAGGGTGACACCGGCACGCTCGACGAACAGTTCACCTACTCCGACGGCACGACCCAGCGCCGCGTGTGGACGATCACGCGCCTCGGTCCCGGGCGCTACAGCGGCCGTGCCGACGACGTGGTCGGCGAGGCCGCCGGCGAGGCGGCCGGCAACGCGCTGCGCTGGCGCTACGTGCTGGCGCTGCCGGTGGATGGCAAGGTGTACAACGTCGACTTCGACGACTGGATGTTCCTGATGGACGAGCAGGTCATGCTCAACCGCTCGCTGATGAGCAAGTGGGGCTTCCGCCTCGGCGAGGTCACGCTGTCCTTCCACAAGAGGCCGCGCCCGTGACCGCACCGGCTGTCCGCCGCGGCGGGTTCGCGCCGCTCAACACGCCGATCCGCGAATGGGCGGGGCGGCGGGTGTGGATCGTCGGTGCGTCCTCGGGCATCGGCGAGGCGCTCGCGCTCGCGCTCGCCCGCAGGGGCGCGCGCCTGGCGCTCTCCGCGCGCGGGCGCGAGCGCCTCGAGGCGGTGTGCGCGGCCTGCGACGCGGCTGCCGGCGCGGGCCCGACCGCCGGGGACGCGGGCGCGCTCGCGAATGCGGCCGTCGAGCCTGCGCACCGCGCCGAGTCGCCCGCTTCCGCCGGAGTGCTCGCGCTTGCGCTCGACTTGTCGCGCGCGGGCGAGATCGAACGGGCGCGCGACCGGCTGCTCGCCGCCTGGGGCGGCATCGATCTCGTGGTCTTCAACGCCGGCACCTACCGCCCGTTGCGCGCCTGGGAGCTCACTGCGGAGGCCGTGCGCGAGACGCTGGAGACCAACCTCGTCGGCACCATGAGCGGCACCGCGGCAGTCCTGCCGACCCTGCTCGCGCAGGGTCACGGCGCCATCGCGCTGGTCGGCAGCGTCGCCGGCTACGGCGGACTGCCGAAGGCGCTCGTCTACGGCCCGTCCAAGGCGGCGCTGATCAACTTCGCCGAGGTCCTCCACCTCGACCTGTCGCCGCGCGGCATCGGCGTCTTCCTGATCGACCCCGGCTTCGTCGCCACGCCGCTGACCGCGCAGAACGACTTCGCCATGCCCGCGCTGCAGACGCCCGAGCAGGCGGCCGCTGCGATCGTCGACGGCTTCGCGCGCGGCGACTTCGAGATCCACTTCCCGAAGCGCTTCACGCGCGCGCTCAAGCTCCTGCAGCTGCTGCCGCGGCCGCTGTATTTCGCGCTGATCCGCCGCGCAACTGGCCTGTAGGGCTTGCCGCCATGACCGACCCGAAGCCTCCGGAGCACCTTCCATCGAGCGCCGCTTCGGCGGAACCCGTGCGGCAATCTCCCGCCCGGCGCCTGGCGCGCTTCTACGAGACGCTCACTCCCGCCGCACTGCCTGGGCTCGACCAGCTCTACGCCCCCGACGCGCGCTTCAAGGACCCCTTCAACGAGGTCGCCGGCACCGCCGCCATCGGCCGCATCTTCGCGCACATGTTCGCCACCGCCGAGGCGCCGCGCTTCGAGGTCACAGACTGCATCGAGCAGGGCGAGCAGGCGATGCTGGGCTGGGCGTTCCACTTCGCGCTGCGCGGACGGCCACTCGTGGTGCGCGGTGTCACGCATCTGCGCTTCGACGCCGACGGCCGCGTGGTGCTGCACCGCGACTACTGGGATGCCGCCGAGGAGCTGTACGAGAAGCTGCCGCTGATCGGCGCCCCGCTGCGCTGGCTGCGGCGCAGGATGTCGGCGGGGTGAGGTGTGGGGGGAGGTGACGGGCGCACTGCGATCGCGACTTGCGTCGCTCCCACAGGGGCCTTCGGAAGGCGCGGCGGTTTTTCGTAGGAGCGACGCAAGTCGCGATCCCCGCCGCGCGGGGAATCCGCGTCGGCGCGTGCTCCAGCGCTGCGATCGCGACTCGCGTCGCTCCCACAGGGGCCTTCGGACACGCGGCGGTTTCTCGTGGGAGCGACGCAAGTCGCGATTCCCCGTTGCGGCGCGGGTTCCGGCGTGCTGACGAAGGGACTATCATCGACTCCTGATCCGCTTGCCCGTCCCCTCATGCCCTCCAGCCTCTGCGCGCCGCTGCGCACCCTCCTCCTCGCCGTCATCGCGCCCCTTCTCCTGCTCGCCGGCTGCACGCCCGCCGAGCCGGTGTTCAAGAGCACCGACATCACCGGCACGAGCTATGGCAAGACGCTGCGCCTCACCGACCACAACGGCCGCGAGCGCACGCTCGCCGACTTCAAGGGCAAGGTGGTGACGATCTTCTTCGGCTACACGCAATGCCCCGACGTCTGCCCCACCGCGCTGTCGGGCATGAGTACGGTGATGCAGGAGCTCGGCCCCGACGCCGAGCGCGTGCAGGTGCTCTTCGTGACCGTCGACCCCGAGCGCGACACGCCCGAGCTGCTCGCGCAGTACGTGCCGGTGTTCGATGCGCGCTTCCTCGGCCTCTACGGCACGCCCGAGAAGATCGCCGAGCTGGCGAAGGAATTCCGCGTGTTCTACCGCAAGAGCGGTGACCTCGCCGGCCACTACACCATCGACCACACCGCCGGCACCTACGTCTTCGGCCCCGACGGCCGGCCGCGGCTGTACGTGAGGCACGCCGAGGACCCGCAGGTGGTCGTGGCGGACATCAAGGCCTTGCTGGCGGGGAAGTGAGGGCGCGCGCTCCAAGGGAAAACGGCGGCCTCGGGCCGCCGTTTCGCTGTCTGGGGCGGGTGGTCACGCCACCGCGGCCAGCATCCCGCGCATCTTCTGCATCGCCTTGGCCTCGATCTGGCGGATGCGTTCGGCCGACACGCCGTATTCCGCCGCCAGCTCGTGCAGCGTGGCGCTGTCGCCCTCGGCGAGCCAGCGCCGCTGCACGATCGCGCGGCTGCGCTCGTCCAGGCTGGCGAGCGCGTCGCGCAGGCCGCTGTCCTGCAGGCGGGCGAGCTGAGCCTGCTCGACCTGCTCGGAGGGCTCGGCGTGCGGATCGGGCAGGTAGGCGATGGGTGCGAAGCGCTCGTCCTCGTCGTCGCTGCCGGCGTCGAGCGGGATGTCGCGGCCGGTGAGGCGCGTCTCCATCTCCACCACTTCCTCGGGCTTCACGCCCAGCTGCGCCGCGATCGAGCGCACCTCGGCGGGCTGCAGCGTGCTGCTGTCCTGCTTCATGCCGCGCAGGTTGAAGAACAACTTGCGCTGCGCCTTGGTGGTGGCGATCTTCACCAGGCGCCAGTTCTTCAGGATGTATTCGTGGATCTCGGCCTTGATCCAGTGGATCGCGAACGACACCAGACGCACACCGCGCGTGGGGTCGAAGCGCTTGACCGCCTTCATCAGTCCGATATTGCCTTCCTGGATGAGGTCGGCGTGGGGCAGGCCGTAGCCGAGGTATCCGCGCGCGATCGCCACGACGACGCGCAGATGCGACATCACCAGTTGCCGTGCCGCATCCACGTCGCCCTCGTCGCGCAGCCGCGTCGCCAGTTCCACCTCCTGCTGCTCGCTCAGCATGGGCATGCGATTCACGCTCTGGATGTACTGGTCCAGGCTGCCGGCGGCGGGAACGGGGAAAGTCAGGGCTTGTGACATGGGCTTGGGTCCTCCTTGCGCATCAATCTTAGCACTCGGGGCGTGAGAGTGCTAAGGGGCGGCGGGAGTTCCGGAGTAGTCCTCGTCAGTCCTCGTCGGAGGACACCCAGTCCTCGACGCGCAAACCAGCAATGCGCCTGAACTCGCGCGTATTGTGGGTGACCACGGTGGCGTCTTCGGCCAGTGCATGGCAGGCGATCCACAGGTCGTTTGCGCCGATCGGTGTGCCGGCCTCCTTGAGGCGGGTGGCCTGTTCCGCGTAATGCCGGCAGATGGCTGGGTCGGCGGGATAGCGCACCGGTATCTGGCGCGCCAGGGAGTTCAGCCGCCGCAGCACCTCCGTCTTGCGGGTGCTGCGCTCGGCGCCCTTCAACAACTCTGCCCAGGTCACGAAAGACATGCACAGGGTGTCGCTATCAGGAAGTGCGTCGATGCGCTGCGCGATGCTGGGCGGCTGGTTCTTGATCAGGTAGATCAGGATATTGGTGTCGAGCAGGTAGATCACAGCGCCTCGCGCTCCTGCACCGGCAGCGGCGCTTCCCGCTCGGCCTCGAGCGCGGCGACGAAGTCGTCGTCCACTTCGCCCAGCGCTTTCAGGGCCTGCATCAGCGCGGTGCCACGCTGTACCCGCAAGGGGTGGATCACCAGGTCGCCCGCGTCGTTGCGCGTGATGCTGACGCGGTCGGTATCGAGGCGGAACTCTGCCGGGATGCGGACCGCCTGGCTGTTGCCGTTGTTGAAGACGCGGCTGGGCAGTGTTTCCATGGCATCACCTTTTGTAAATACGCTGGCGTGTGTATTTTAGTGCTCGCGTAGCAACAGCGCAAACGTCCGTTGTTTGTTTCGAGTGGGCGGGCTATGCCTCGAACTCGTAAGCCGACCGGTCTGCTGCGCTGCGCCCTTCATTCAACGCATGAGGAACTCGGCTGGCGTCAGGATGGGAATGCCGTGCCAGGGATTCAGCACGAGCAGATCCTTGTCTCCGCTGATGATCGCCGCGGCTTCGCCTGCGAGCGCAACGTCCAGGAACTTGTCGTCGCGCGGATCGCGGCAGGCCGCCACCCTGCGAAGGATCGGCACGACCTGCATGACGCCGCCGAGCAGACGGATGAACTCGCGCCGGTCTTCTCGAGATACATACGGGTCGAACTTGGGCCGTGCCAGCACTTCGGCGAGCTCGGCCAAGGTTTCCTCCGAGCCGAGCAGGCTGCCGCGGGCGAGCGCCTGATCGACCGCCCGGGCGGCGGTGCTGCGCGGTGCCAGCAGGCGGCTGACGAGGACGTTCGTGTCGACGACGAAGCGCAGGAATTCAGTCATCGGCGAGCAATTCGGCGAGCTTGTCCTCGGTCAGTCCCGCCGCTGCGGCTTTCTCGCCGACTACGTCGCAAAAGCGCTGGAACTCGGCGACGTTGAGTCGTGTGAGGCGCTCGTACTCCTTCATCGACAGAACAACCGCGACATCGCGCTTCTGGCGGCGGATCACGACGGGTTCGTGCGCGGCCAGGTCGAGCACGCCGGCCAGCCCTTGCTTTGCTTCGGTGGCGGATACGGTGCGCATGATGGCGACTCCTGTTCATTTTGGTGAAATTGAATTGTATGTTTTGTACAAAATGGACGCAATTTCGTATTGAATGAACCCGTGCATGCTGCATGCCCCAAGGCCTTGTTGCATTCGCATGCAACCATGGTCATGATCATGGTCATCGATTATCCAGGGAGTACGACCATGCAAACCATCCAGGCCTCCGAATTCAAGGCTCGCTGCCTCGCCCTGATGGACCAGGTGGCGGCCTCCGGCGAGATCCTTGTCGTCACGAAGAACGGCAAGCCGGTCGCCGAACTGCATCCTTATCAGGGCGCGCGCGCATCCTCGCCTTTCGGTCTGCACCCGGGCGTGCGCATCCTGGGCGATATCGTGTCGCCGGTCGCGGACGAGGACTGGGAGGCCTTGTCGTGATCGTCCTCGACACGCATGTGCTCATCTGGATGGATGCCGACGATGCCGCGCTCGGCCCGCAGGCGCGTGCGCGCATCGAACAGGCCTGGCGCGCGGGCGAGGTCGCGGTCAGCGCGATCAGCTTCTGGGAGTGCGCGATGCTTGTGGAGAAGGGGCGCATTGCCCTGCCGCTTGCTGTTGAAAGCTGGCGGGCAGGCCTGCTGGGCGCGGGGCTGGTCGAGATCGCGCTCGATGGACGCATCGTGCTCGCGGCCGCGGGCTTCGCCGATCTGCATCGCGACCCCGCGGACCGCTTCATCGCCGCCTCCGCGGCTGTGCGCGGCGCGGCGCTGGTGACGGCGGACGAAAAGCTGCTGGCATGGAACTCGGATCTGCCGCGGCTCGATGCGCGGCGCTGATCGGGGGTTGTGTTGCACGTCCGCAACAACCGAGCCCGGAATGTCGCGTTTTCGCGTTGTCATGCTTGCAAGGCCGGCCGCAGGTTTGCAGAATCGCCCCAACTTCTCGCCAGAGAGGTGAGTAGGGCCAAGGCAAGTGCCAAGGTCTCAACTTCAAATTTGAGGAGAAACACATGCAAAAGAAACTGATCGCGCTGGCTATCGCTGGCCTCGTTTCGGCCCCGGCCTTCGCTCAGTCGAACGTGACCATCTACGGTGTGGCTGACGCTGGCCTGGCCGCCGGTTCGCACGGCGACACCGACTTCCGCGGTGTTCTGAGTGGTGTCCTGTCGGGCAGCCGCATCGGCTTCAAGGGCAGCGAAGACCTGGGCAACGGCCTGAAGGGCGTCTTCGTTCTGGAGCAGGGCTTCGACATCGGTAACGGCATTGCTTGGCCGGCCGTTGGTACCGCTTCCGGCGCGACTGCTGGTCCCGAGTATGGTTCGACGAACGACACGACCGATGGCGACTCCGTCTTCTCGCGTCAAGCCTACGTGGGCCTGAGCGGCGCCTTCGGCACCGTCAGCGTCGGCCGTCAGTACGCTCCGGGCTACTTCTTCAACTACGACGCCGTCCTGGGTGCCTTCATTTCGCCGCAGTCGATCCTGTCGTACAACGCCGGCATGACCATCACCCCGAACAGCGCCGCTCGCTGGGACAACTCGGTCGCTTACACCGGTTCGTTCTCGGGCCTGACCGTTCGTGGCATCTGGGCTGCTCGCGGCAACGAACTGACCCGTTCGGGCGCGGTGGCTCCGGCGGTTGCTGGCACTTCGCCCAGCTACGACGACGCCTACGGCCTGAGCGCGGACTACGCGAACGGCCCGCTGGCGGTTGGTGCGGTGTATCAACTGTCGAAGGGTAACAGCTTCACTGGCAACAGCAGCAAGCAGAAGGAATGGGGCGTCGGCGGTAGCTACGACCTTGGTGTCGTGAAGCTGGCTGCTTCGTACCAAAACGCCGAGTCGCTGGCCAACACCAACAACAACGATGCGGATCTGTGGCAAGTTGGCGTGATCGTTCCGGTTGGTGCCGCTGGCAACGTCCACCTCGCCTACGGCGAAGTCGACTACGACAACGCGAACAAGACTGGTGCCGAAAGCTACACCCTGGCCTACACCCACGCTGTGTCGAAGCGCACCACCGCGTACGCTGGCTGGAACCGCACCACGAACGACAGCAATGCCTCGAAGTTCGGCCTGGTCCCGACCGTGTCGACCAACACCGGCGACGACTCCGACATCTTCACCGTCGGCGTGCGTCACACCTTCTAATCTGTCACCTCGACAGGTTTGAAAGTAAAAACGGGAGCTTCGGCTCCCGTTTTTTCGTCTACGCCCACGAGATCAAGGGGGGCTCCAGGGTCGGAGGGGGCTCCAGGGTCAGGTCTTTCATTTGCTCATTTCCCTCCCGTCGGTGGCTTCGTGATGGGAAATGGGGGATAGACCACGATTTCCCACTTTTGTGTCTCTTTCCCGCTGTGCTCGTAATCCGCCGGGGACGCGCGGGGCATTCCTTCTGCAGGCTGCGGAACTCGCTTCGCTCGGGCAGTCCTCGCCTGCGCCGGGAATGCCCAACATCCCGGGCTACGGTGATTGTGGCGGCGCGGCCCTTGGCGTGCGACAGAATGCGTCGCCCCTTCTCCGCAGTCAGTTGAGTGCTGCAGGCCGGGGGCAGGAAGCATTTCGCGGTGCGCCTGCTTCGCCCCCATCGAGTTCCACTTTTCGGTCGTGATGCGCCCACGGTTCCCGGATGCGTGCGGGGTGTTCCTGGAGAGGCGAGGACTGTCCGAGCCCGCAGGGCGAGTTCCGCAGCCTCCGAAGGAACGCCCCGTGCGCATCCTTCCCCGATGTGCTCGAGCTGCGCGGGTTGATGGGCTCCCCGCGGTCCGAGCGCCTGGTGCGCAACGGAAGTCGGGGACAGGCCACGATTTCGCGTTTTACGCCGCCACCTTCCTAATCTGCCGAGCGTAAGGTGTTCTCGTCGTTCACCCAGGCAAAGATGATGATTCTGGTCTTGGAGTCGAAGCGAAAGAACAACCGAAAGCGCCGGCCGATCTTGGCGCGGCGCCAGTGCCTGAACCCCGGCCCCATGGTATTGCCTTGTCGGTATTCTTCCCTGTTCGGATCGCCTGGAACGGTCTCGAAGATCAAATTCGCCAGCGCGGCAAACAGCTTGGTGTTTGCGTTGGATTCGTAGCGCTCTGGATCCTGCGCCCGCACGCGCGCGGCAGCGGCATCCAGTTTCTGGAGCTGCGCGATCAGGCAATCGTGGAAGAGCAGATTCCATCCGTGACGCTGGATCACAGCGCGACGTCGCCTTCGATGTCTTCGCGCAGATCCACGTGTTTGCCGAGCGCAGCGAGCATCGAGCGCGTCAGATCGTCGGGTAGCATCGTGATGTGCCGGCCGGAACGGATATCTTTTTCGAGAATAGCGAGGAAGCTGCCGATTGCGGGATCCTCGTGCGCGATTTCGGTTGCGCGCGTCACGATCACTCGGTCGCCGGTGAGGTCGAAGGCGACCTTGCCTCCAACATCCACCCCCAGGGCCTGACGAATGGACTTGGGTAGCGTGATCTGACCTTTGGATGTGATGGTTGCGACTTCGTGAATTGCCGGCATGGTGAGCCTCCGGGGAATCGATATTGAGGCTGAAAGTAAGGAACGATCCTTACTTTGTCAAGTGGCGGAAATAAAGGGGACCCCTAGGGTCAGGTCTTTCATTTGCTCATTCACCCGCCCCCGCCGTGGACGCGAGCTCTTGCTTTGGTCTTGCCTTCCGGATTATCTATTCGGGATAATTCGCACTGTTCCTGCCCTGGGAGAGGATCATGGCGCGGCCGTTGCGAATCGAGCTTGCCGGAGGGGTGTACCACCTGACTTCGCGGGGTGACCGTCGCGAGCCGATCTATGCCGACGATGCCGATCGCCTGTTGTGGCTCGATGTCTTCGGCGAGGTGTGCGACCGCTTCAACTGGCGTTGTCACGCGTGGTGCCAGATGGGCAATCACTATCATCTGGTCGTGGAGACGGCCGAGGCGAACCTCTCCCGTGGCATGAGGCAGCTGAACGGGGTGTACACCCAGGCCGTGAATCGACGCCACGGTCGCATCGGCCACGTCTTCCAGGGGCGCTACAAGGCGATCCTGGTCGAGGCCGACGCCTACCTCGTCGAGCTGTCCCGCTATGTGGTGCTCAATCCCGTGCGCGCGGGCCTCTGCGGCGATGCGCGCGAGTGGCCCTGGAGCAGCCATCGCGCGCTCATGGGGCTGGCCGATCCGCCCCCTTGGCTGGCGACGGACTGGGTGCTGGGCCAGTTCGGGACGGAGCGCACGGCCGCCGTGCGTCGATATGAAGATTTCGTCCGCGCGGGCGTCGGCCTGCCGCCGATCTGGGACCGTCTCAACGCGCAGATCTACCTGGGCAGCCAGGCCTTCGCCGACGAGATGGCGCGCACGGTGCCGGACGACGGGCGCCTGAACGAAGTGCCGCGGCTGCAGCGCCGCCCGCAGGGCGCGTCCTTGCAGGCGTACTCGGAAGGCTGTCCGTCGCGGGATGCCGCGATCGCCGAGGCCGCCGCCTCCGGCGCCTTCACCCTCGCGCAACTCGCCGAATTCTTCGGCCTCCACTACAGTTCGATCAGCCGGATCGTCGCCAAGGGCCGGAAGGCGCGCCAGCCTCCCGGCGCCGGGCGAGCAAGCGAGCAAACGAGTAAATGAAAGACCTGACCCCACTGTGTTCCAACCACGACGAGCGCCCGCCCGGCGCCCTCGTCCGCCTGATCGTCATCCACGCCATCAGCCTCCCCCCCGACCAATTCGGCGGCCCCGGAGTCGAGCAACTGTTCACCAACACCCTGGATCCGCAAGCCCATCCCTACTACGCGACCATCCACCACCTGCGCGTGTCCGCCCACTATTTCATCCGCCGCGACGGCCAGCTGCTGTGCTTCGTCGACCCCGATCGACGCGCCTGGCATGCCGGCGTGTCGTGCTGGAAGGGGCGCGAGCGCTGCAACGATTTTTCGATCGGAATCGAGCTCGAGGGCTGCGACACGATGCCCTTCGAGCCCGCGCAGTACGCGCGCCTGGCGGCGCTGGTCGTCGAGCTGGAGCGGCGCTATCCGATCGAGGCGGTGGTCGGGCATTCCGACATTGCGCCCGGTCGCAAGACCGATCCGGGGCCTTTTTTCGACTGGAAGCGGCTTGACGTGATGTGCGAACAGCGCCGCGCAAGCTGCTGATCGTTCAAAACTTCCCGCGAATTCAAGTGTTTCTTGCTGTTGCCATGAGGTCGTCAGGTTTTGACAATAAACCTGTGAGCGAATACAATCCGCTTCCTGTTGCATTGCAGCATTCCTAATCCGATCTCGGTGCGGCGCCTCCTGGAAGGGAGACGCAGTTTCATGGACGCACGCACCGCGGGGCCCGTCGTCTGGTTGCGGCGATGGGTCTTAACACCTACTGGCGACCGAGTACTCCTGCCCGTCGTGCCGGCCAACCCGCCGAGCGACGCGGACGCTGCCCGACAGGGCGGTGCCGGGCGGCCCCCACCACAGGGCTCTTCCACGGCAGGACTCAGGCCACAGCATGGAGGACACCATGAAACACGCAACTCGATTCAAGGCGCTCGCGCGTCAGGCGGGCGGCGCTGCGCGCAGTCTGGCGCACGGTGCGGTTCTTTCCGTTGGACTCATGGGTATGGGCTGGCTCGGCACGCAAGGCGCCGGTGCCGCGGATGTGCGCTACGGCGACGTCCTCGGCCTGCAGGCCGAACCGACCGCTTCCGAACTGGCCATGGCCTCGGTGCTGTCCTTTGCCCCCCGCCGGGGCGAGATGGGCGCTTCGGCTCCCTCCTTCGCGGCCTCGATTCCGTCCCTCGCCGCCTCCACCCGCTTGCACGAGAGCTTGCCGGTGGCCGCGCCGGGGCTGATCGAGCGCAAGGCCGCGCGCGCCGTGGCGCAGCCGATCCCGCCGGTCTTCCATCAGCCTGCGCTGCGCGACATCGCGGCGCTGGTCGACAACCCCTTCGAGGACGAGGGCGCGCTCTCGGACGAGATGGAGCGTGTGCGCGACTGGATCGCCGACACCTACCAGGTTTCCGAGGAGACGATCGAGCCCGCGCTGGCCGCGGCCGAGACGCACGCCGAGGAACTCGGTTTCGACCCCCTGCTGATCGTCGCGATCATGGCGGTGGAGTCGAGCTTCAACCATCGCGCGGTCAGCAACATGGGCGCGCTCGGGTTGATGCAGGTGATTCCGCGCTATCACAAGGACAAGATCGGTCCCAATCGCGGCCGCAACGTCCTGTTCGATCCCGAGGTCAATGTCCGCGTCGGCACCCTGGTGCTGCACGAGGG
This sequence comes from Thauera sp. SWB20, assembly GCF_000831325.1. Lineage (NCBI taxonomy): Bacteria > Pseudomonadati > Pseudomonadota > Betaproteobacteria > Rhodocyclales > Zoogloeaceae > Thauera > Thauera sp. SWB20. Next base: position 389,581 of record NZ_JTDM01000019.1, read on the forward strand.
GCTGCAGCGCTACGGCAGCATGCAGCGCGCGCTGCAGTACTACAACGGTGCGCTCAACGACCCGAAGGCACGCTACACGCGCAAGGTCATGGCGCTGAAGAAGCGCCTGATGCTGATCGCCGGCCGCGATCGTTCCAGCGCGGAGCAGGCGAGCTGAGTTCCTGCGCCCTGCAAGCGCGCGGGCGGGGCGTCGGACGGGGGATCGCGACTTGCGTCGCTCCTACGCCGCGCCCGGCGGGGGATCGCGACTTGCGTCGCTCCTACATCGCAGGCGGGGGGGATCGCGACTTGCGTCGCTCCTACATCGCAGCCGGGGCGGTTCATCGCAGCCGGGGCGGTTTCGAGGGCGTGGGGCGTTGCTGCATCCTACGCCGGGGCTCTGCGGGTCTTGCCGTAGGAGCGACGCAAGTCGCGATTCGGGCGCCGATCGAAGTTTGGCGCCGGTCGCAGGCGCCGACCGCCCACCCCTCGGGCGAGCGGCCTCCGGCTCAGCTTCCCAGTCCCAGCCGGCGGATCCGCTCCGCAGCCTCCAGCAGTCGCGCGCCGTGCGTGGTGTACGCGATGCGCAGGTGGCGGCGGGGCAGGTGGTGGCCGAAGTCCAGGCCGGGCGTCGCGGCCACGCCCGCTTCCTCGATCATCCGGCGCGCGAGCGCTTCCGAGTCGTCGGCGAGTGCCGACACGTCCGCATACACGTAGAACGCCCCCTGCGGCTCCGCGGCGATGCCGAAGCCGAGCGCGCGCAGCGCCGGCAGCAGCACGTCGCGGCGCTGGGCAAACTCGTGGCGGCGCTCCTCCAGGATCGCGATCGTCGCCGGCGCGAAGGCCGCGAGCGCGGCGTGCTGCGCCGGCGTCGACGGCGAGATGAAGAAGTGCTGGGCGAGCTTCTCGAGCTCGCGCACGAAGCCCGCCGGCGCCACCAGCCAGCCGAGCCGCCAGCCGGTCATGCCGAAATACTTCGAGAAGCTGTTCACCACGAAGACATCGTCGGCCGTGTTCAGCACCGGGTCGCCAAGTGCGCTGGCCGATTCCACGCCGTAGGTCAGCCCCTGGTAGATCTCGTCGACCAGCAGCACGCCGCCACGCGCGCGGGTGCGCCGGTGCAGCGCGGCGATCTCCGCGACCGACAGCAGCGTGCCGGTGGGGTTGGACGGTGTCGCCACCATCAGCCCGCGGGTGCGCTCGCCCCAGGCGGCGTCGACCTGTTCGGGGCCGGGCTGGTAGCGGCTCGCGGCATCGACCGCGAGCGCGCGCGCGACCCCTTCGAAGGCGCGGATCAGGTGACGGTTGGAGGGATAGCCGGGGTCGGGCAGCAGCCACTCGTCGCCCGGATCGGTGGTGGCGGCGAGCGCCAGCATCAGCGCGCCCGAGGCGCCGGCGGTGACGACGATGCGCTCGGGCGCGACGTCGGCGCCGAAGCGGTCGTGATAGAAGCGCGCGATCGCCTCACGCAGCGCCGGCAGGCCGAGCGCCGGGGTGTAATGCACGTCGCCGCCGGCGAGGAAGCGGGTGGCGGCCTCGACCACCGGTGCCGGGGTGCCGAAGTCGGGCTCGCCGACCTCCATGTGGATGATGTCGCGCCCCCGCGCCTCGAGTTCGCGCGCGCGGCGCAGCAGTTCCATGACGTGGAAGGGCTGGATGTCGGCAGCGCGTTGCGAGAGCAGCGTAGAGCGGAAAGTCGGGGAAGCGGTCATTTCGAGTCCGGGGGGCGGTGTGCCTGCGCTGCACGCAGGGCGTCGCGCAGTTGTCGCAAGCGTTTGCGGTCGGGTAGATCGGTATCGCGCGAGGTCTGTTTCGTCATCAGCATGCCGTCGATATCGAGGGTGCGGATCGGGACGCCTTCGAAAACCACCGTCTGGAGGTGTGGGCGAAGCGCTTCGAAGGTGTGGCCCGCCGCGACGAACAGGAGATCGATGCTGATTTCGCCGTCCGCAGCGGTCGAAAAGCCCTGATCCAGCCACTCCTGCCTGAGCTCTCGCAAGACCTCGCGGCTTTCCGGGATCGTCGCCAGTGCGGCCAGCAAGCGCTTGTTGTTCTCGGCCGCGACGGGCAGGAAAAGGTCGATGTCCTTCGTCGCACGCGGAAAGCCGTGCAGGGCCATCGCGATTCCGCCGATCACCGCATACTCGACGCCGTGTTCCTGCAGGGCTCGTGCGACTCGCCGGACGTCGCTGGTCCGTGGAGCCCGTCTCCTTTCAGTGCTCATCACGACGCCGGTCGAGCGCAAGTCGAAGCGCGCGATCGAGTTCGCGCGCCTCGTCGAAGCGCTGCTTTTCTTCGCGGCTGGTGAAGTGGCGCGCCCTCGCCCGGCCGGCGTCGATATCGAAATCGAGCGCGGGGCCGGCAAGCTGCTGGAGCGGGTCGAGGGCCTGCCTGAGCCAGGCGCTGAAGGCAGCGACCGACATGCCCTGAACACGGATTGCCTGCATCAGCTCCTGCTCGCGCTGGTGATGCGACATCGACTCCAGGTCGGCAAAGTGTCGAACCGTCATGATCGTCTTCCCTGGCCTCGGGAGCAGCTAGTCTAGCCTGTCCCCCCAGCCGCTTCAATTTCGGGCTTGAAAAAGAAAAAGCGCCGGACTGCGGCGCTTTTTCGGAGCGGGCAAGCTCAGGCTCAGTCCGCGTTCAGCGCCAGTTCGAACAGCTCGCGCTTGAGCACCAGCTGGCGCGGCAGGCGGTCCTGCAGCTTGTCGAACCACTCCTTGTGCGAGTTCAGCTCGGCACGCCAGGCGTCGGCGTCGACCTTGGTGAGCGCCTCGAACTCCTCGCGGCCGACGTCGGCGCCGTTCCAGTCGAGGTCCTCGAAGCGCGGCATCCAGCCCAGCGCGGTTTCCTTCGCGGAGATCTTGCCCTTGCAGCGGTCGACGATCCACTTGAGCACGCGCATGTTGTCGCCGAAGCCCGGCCACATGAACTGGCCCTGCTCGTTCATGCGGAACCAGTTCACGCAGAAGATCTTGGGGGTGTCCTCGACCACGTGGCCCATGCGCAGCCAGTGGTTGAAGTAGTCGCCCATGTGGTAGCCGCAGAAGGGCAGCATCGCGAACGGGTCGCGGCGCACCACGCCCTGCGCGCCGAAGGCGGCGGCGGTGGTCTCGGAGCCGAGCGTCGAGGCCATGTACACGCCGAAGTTCCAGTTGAAGGCCTGGTACACCAGCGGCACGGTGGTGGCGCGGCGGCCGCCGAAGATGAAGGCCGAGATCGGCACGCCGGCGGGATCTTCCCAGGCCGGATCGACCGACGGGCACTGGCTGGCCGGCGCGGTGAAGCGCGCGTTCGGGTGCGCGGCCTTGCGGCCGGTTTCCTTGGCGATCTCGGGCGTCCAGTCCTTGCCCTGCCAGTCGACCAGGTGGGCCGGGGCCTCCTTGGTCATGCCTTCCCACCACACGTCGCCGTCGTCGGTGAGTGCGACGTTGGTGAAGATGATGTTTTCCTTCAGCGTGGCCATCGCGTTGAAGTTGGTCTTCTCCGAGGTGCCGGGGGCGACGCCGAAGTAGCCGTACTCGGGGTTGATGGCGCGGAACTTGCCGTCGGGGCCGGGCTTGATCCAGGCGATGTCGTCGCCGACGGTGGTGATCTTCCAGCCGTCGAAGGACTTCGGCGGGATCAGCATGGCGAAGTTGGTCTTGCCGCAGGCCGACGGGAAAGCGGCGGCGACGTAGGACTTCTCGCCTTCGGGGGACTCGACGCCGAGGATCAGCATGTGTTCGGCCAGCCAGCCCTCGTCACGCGCCATGGTGGAGGCGATGCGCAGCGCGAAGCACTTCTTGCCGAGCAGGGCGTTGCCGCCGTAGCCCGAGCCGTAGGACCAGATCTCGCGCGTCTCGGGGTAGTGCACGATGTACTTGGTGGTCGGGTTGCACGGCCAGCGGCTGTCCTTCTCGCCCTGGGCGAGCGGGGCGCCCACGGTGTGCACGCAGGGCACGAACTCGCGGTCGGTGCCGAGCACCTCGACCGCACCGCGGCCCATGCGGGTCATGATGCGCATGTTGGTGACGACGTAGGGGCTGTCGGAGATCTCGACGCCGATGTGGGCGATCGGGCTGCCGAGCGGACCCATCGAGAACGGGATCACGTACATGGTGCGGCCGTGCATGCAACCCTTGAACAGGCCGTTCAGGGTCTCGCGCATCACTTCCGGGGCTTCCCAGTTGTTGGTCGGGCCGGCGTCCGCCTTGTCCTGCGAGCAGATGAAGGTGCGGTCCTCGACGCGGGCGACGTCGGAGGGGTCGGACCAGGCGAGGAAGGAGTTCTTGCGCTTTTCCGGGTTCAGCTTGATCAGCATGCCGGATTCGACCATCTCGGCGCACAGGCGGTCGTACTCCTCCTGCGAGCCGTCGCACCAGACCACGCGGTCGGGCTCGGTGAGCGCGGCGATCTCGCCGACCCACTTCTTCAGGCCTTCGTGGCGGACGTATTCGGGGGCAGCGGCGATGGCCGCCTGGGCGTGGTTCTGAGACATGTGTACAGCTCTCCCGTGCTGTGATGCGAAACCATTCCCGTCGGTCGGCCATCGTTGTTGCAGGGGCTGCCTGGCCGGCGGGCTGCATGGGCGCCCGAGGCGGGCGCTCCGACTTCCGCTTGCGAGCGCCACTCGGGCAGATCGCCAACGGTTGAGCCCATAATTATGCCATGGCCGGCACGCGGCCATGAACGGGATCGTAACGATCGGTGTGATGCTTCGGGCTATTGCGACGGACTCCGACGGGCGCGGTATACGTATTTTTCACATCGCAGATTTTGTTTTCGTAATGCGAAAATAAGTGGGTCCGCGGTATGCTTGCGCCGTTGACGCGCGGCGCGCCGGCATGGCGCCCGTCCCACACCCAAAAGACCAAGGAGGAAGACCATGGACGAGTTGATCCGCAGTGCGGCCCTCGACTACCACCGCTACCCGCGCCCGGGCAAGATCTCGGTGACGCCCACCAAGGTGCTGTCCAACCAGCGCGACCTGTCGCTGGCCTACTCCCCCGGCGTGGCCGCGGCCTGCGACGCGATCGTCGAGGACCCGGCGCAGGCCGCCGAGCTCACCGCGCGCTCCAACCTGATCGGCGTGGTCACCAACGGCACCGCGGTGCTCGGCCTGGGCAACATCGGCCCGCTCGCCGCCAAGCCGGTGATGGAAGGCAAGGGCGTGCTGTTCAAGAAGTTCGCCGGCATCGACGTGTTCGACCTCGAGATCGACGAGCCCGACGCCGACAAGCTGATCGACATGATCGCCGCGCTCGAGCCCACCTTCGGCGGCATCAACCTCGAGGACATCAAGGCGCCCGAGTGCTTCTACATCGAGCAGAAGCTGCGCGAGCGCATGAAGATCCCGGTCTTCCACGACGACCAGCACGGCACCGCGATCGTGGTCGGCGCCGCGGTCCTGAACGGCCTGCACCTGCAGGGCAAGGATCTCAAGAAGGTCAAGCTGGTGACTTCCGGCGCCGGTGCCGCGGCGCTCGCCTGCCTGGGGCTGCTGGTGAAGCTCGGCGTGCCGGTCGAGAACATCTGGGTCACCGACCTCGAGGGCGTGGTCTATGAAGGCCGCACCGCGCTGATGGACCCGATCAAGGCGCGCTACGCCAAGAAGACCGACGCCAGGAAGCTCGCCGAGGTCATCGAGGGCGCCGACGTGTTCCTGGGGCTGTCGGCCGGCGGCGTGCTCAAGGGCGAGATGGTGGCGAAGATGGCGGCGAATCCGCTGATCCTCGCGCTCGCCAACCCGACCCCGGAGATCCTCCCCGACGAGGTCAAGGCGGTGCGCAGCGACGCGATCATCGCCACCGGCCGTTCGGACTATCCGAACCAGGTCAACAACGTGCTGTGCTTCCCCTTCATCTTCCGCGGCGCGCTGGATGTGGGCGCGACCACCATCACCGACGAGATGCAGCTCGCCGCGGTGAAGGCGATCGCCGAACTGGCGCGCGTGGAGCAGAGCGACATCGTCGCCGCGGCCTACGGCGAGAAGGTGGGCGGCTTCGGCCCCGAATACATCATCCCGCGCCCCTTCGACCCGCGCCTGATCGTCAAGATCGCCCCCGCCGTGGCCGAGGCCGGCATGGCCTCGGGCGTGGCGACGCGCCCGATCACCGACTGGAACGCGTACCGCAGCCAGCTCAACAACTTCGTCTGGCACTCCGGCCTGATCATGAAGCCGGTGTTCGCCGCCGCGCACAAGAACCCGAAGCGGATCATCTTCTCCGAGGGCGAATCCGAGAAGGTGCTGCGCGCGGTGCAGCAGGTGGTGGACGAGGGCCTGGCGCGTCCGATCCTCATCGGCCGTCCCGAGGTCGTGGCCAAGAACATCGAGCGCTTCGGCCTGCGCCTGGCCGCCGAGCGCGACTTCGAGCTGGTCAACCCCGACTCCGACCCGCGCTTCAACCAGCTCTGGCAGCACTACCACGGCCTGATGGAGCGCCGCGGCGTATCGGTGGAGTACGCCAAGAAGGAAGTGCGCCGCCGCACCACGCTGATCGGCGCGCTGCTTCTCAAGTTCGGCTACGGCGACGGCCTCATCTGCGGCACCTACGGCATGCACCGCCTGCACCGCGAGTTCGTCGAGGACGTGCTCGGCCGTCGCGAGGGCGTCGATCACCTGTACACGGTGAACCTGCTCAGCCTGCCGGGCCGCACGCTCTTCCTCGCCGACACCTACGTCAACTACGACCCCACGCCCGAGCAGGTGGTCGAGATGACGCTGCTCGCCGCCGAGGAGATGAAGCGTTTCGGCATCGAGCCGCGCATCGCGCTGCTGTCGCACTCGTCCTTCGGTTCGGCCGATTCGCCCACCGCCGAGAAGATGCGCACGGCAATGCGCATGCTGCACGAGCACCATCCGGAGCTGCAGGTGGAAGGCGAGATGCACGGCGACTCGGCGCTCGATGCCCGCCACCGCCTGCAGATCTTCCCCAACGCGAAGATGCGCGAGGACGCCAACCTGCTCATCTTCCCCACCCTGGACGCGGCCAACATCGCCTTCAACCTGCTCAAGAACGCGGCCGGCAGCGGCATGACCGTGGGCCCGATCCTGCTCGGCGCGGCCAAGCCGGTGCACATCCTCACCCCCTCGGCGACCGTGCGCCGCATCATCAACATGACCGCGCTCACCGTGGTCGAGGCCGGGCAGGCGGGCTGAGCGAAGCCGCGCCCGCCGCCCGATCGCGACTTGCGTCGCTCCCACCGCGCCGGTTTTCCGTGGGAGCGACGCCAGTCGCGATCGCGGCGCTTCCGCACCGACCACGCCCCTCGCCACCGCACCGCCCGATCGCGACTTGCGTCGCTCCTACCGCGCTGGTTTTCCGTGGGAGCGACGCCAGTCGCGATCGCGGCGCTTCCGCACCGACCACGCCCCTCGCCACCGCACCGCCCGATCGCGACTTGCGTCGCTCCCACCGCGCCGGTTTTCCGTGGGAGCGACGCCAGTCGCGATCGCGGCGCTTCCGCACCGACCACGCCCCTCGCCACCGCACCGCCCGATCGCGACTTGCGTCGCTCCCACCGCGCCGGTTTTCCGTAGGAGCGACGCCAGTCGCGATCGCGGCGCTTCCGCACCGACCACGCCCCTCGCCACCGCACCGCCCGATCGCGACTTGCGTCGCTCCCACCGCGCAGGTTCTCCGTAGGAGCGACGCCAGTCGCGATCGCGGCGCTTCCGCACCGACCACGCCCCTCGCTACCGCACCGCGCCCGCGCATTCCTTCCTTGTCCGGTCGGCCTGCGCTGCGCGAAGCTGACGCCATCCCATAGCCGGAGGCGGGCGGATGAGCGCGGACGAAGGGCGGGCGGCGTTGGTGCTGACCGGGGGTGGCGCGCGCGCCGCCTACCAGGTCGGCGTGCTGGCTGCGGTCCGCGAACTGCGCGGCAAGCGCCCCGGCAACCCCTTCCCGATCCTGTGCGGCACCTCGGCGGGGGCGATCAACGCGGTCGCGCTCGCCGTGCACGCGGGCGACTTCGGCCGCGCGGTGCGGCACATCCAGCGCGTCTGGCGCAGCCTGCACGTGGATCAGGTGTACCGCGTCGATCCGCTCGCGCTCTTCGGCAGCGGCCTGCGCTGGGGCGCGGCGCTGTTCGGCGGCTGGCTGGTCCGGCAGACGCCACGCTCGCTGCTCGACAACACGCCCTTGCGCGGCCTGCTCGAGCGCGTGCTCGACTTCCCCGCGATCGAGGCCGCGATCGGCCGCGGCGACCTGCGCGCGCTCAGCGTCACCGCCTCGGGCTATTCCTCCGGCGAGAGCCTCGCCTTCTTCCAGGGCGCGCCCGAGCTGCAGCCCTGGCGGCGCGCGCAGCGCCTCGGCGTGCGCGCCGAGCTCGACGTCTGCCACGTGCTGGCGAGCGCGGCGTTGCCCTTCGTCTTCCCCGCGGTGAAGATCCATCGCGAGTATTTCGGCGACGGCTCGATGCGCCAGCTCGCGCCGGTGAGCCCGGCGATCCACCTCGGCGCCGACCGCATCCTGGTGATCGGCGCCGGACGCACCGCCGAGGAGGGGAGAGTGCGTGCAGCGGGCGGCTACCCTTCGCCGGCGCAGATCGCCGGCCACGCCTTGTCGAGCATCTTCCTCGACACCCTCGAGGTCGATCTCGAGCGCCTCGCGCGCATCAACGACACGGTGGGCCGGCTCGACGAGGCCCGCCGCGCCGAGGCGGGGATCGCGCTGCGTCCGCTCGAGTGCCTGGTGATCCAGCCCTCGCAGCGCCTCGACATCATCGCCGCGCGCCATGCGCACAGCCTGCCGGCACAGCTGCGCATCGTGCTGCGCGGGCTGGGCACCTTTCGCCGCGAGGGCTCGACCCTGCTCTCCTACCTGCTTTTCGAACCGAGCTTCACGCGCGCGCTGATCGAGCTCGGCTATCATGACGCGATGACGCGCGCCGGCGAACTGCGCCGCTTCCTGCGCATCGACTCCTGACCCGGGGCGGGGGGTGGCGAGCGGACTCGCCGGCGACGCCGCTGCGGGAGTAGAATTCCGCCAGAGTTGGAAACAACTTGAAATCCATTTCGTATCTGCCTATTTTTTAAAGCAGAACGCTTCGCATCCGCCTTCCACCGCTCTCCGTCCCGTCGCCATCATGAAAGTTCGCCCCCTGATCGCCGCGATTGCCGCGATGTTCGCGCTGCAGTCCGGCATGGCCATCGCAGCCCCGAAGGCATCCGGCAAGGCTGCGACGAGCAAGGTTTCCAAGCCGGCCGCGAAGAAGGCCGCGGCCACCGCCCCGGTGCGCAAGGCCGCCGTCAAGCCCGCGCCGAAGAAGGGCGTCGTGGCCAAGGCCGCGGCGTCCGACACCAAGGCGGCCCGTTCCGCCAAGGCTGCGACCCGTGCGTCCGCCAACGCCCGCGGCAAGGCGCCGACGATGCGGGTGAGCCTGCGCAAGCCGGCGGTCGCCGCCGCCGCGCTCGCCGCCCCCGCCGCGGTGCTCGCCGACGAACCGGATACCCCGGTCACGCTTGACGGCAGCGGCATGCCCGTGCTCGCTTCGAACGCCTTCTACGTGATCAACCAGCGCACCGGCGAGGTGCTGCTCGAGCGCAACGCCACCGAAGTGTTGCCGATCGCCTCGATCACCAAGCTGATGACCGCGATGGTGGTGCTCGATGCGGGGCTGAGCCTGTCCGAGCCGATCGAGATCAACGACGCCGACATCGACCAGCTCAAGGGTACCGGCTCGCGGCTCGCGCTCGGCACCACGCTGTCGCGCGAAGAGATGCTGCAGCTCGCGCTGATGTCGTCCGAAAACCGCGCGGCCTCGTCGCTGGCCCGCCACTATCCGGGCGGCGAGGCCGCCTTCGTCGACGCGATGAACGTCAAGGCGCGCCTGCTCGGGCTGTGGAACACCCGCTTCCATGACAGCACCGGGCTCAACCCGGCCAACGTCTCCAGCCCGCGCGACCTCGCCAAGATGGTCGCGGCCTCGGCGTCCTACCCGCTGATCCGCGAGTTCTCCACCGCGCACGAGCGCTACGTGCCGGTGCACGGCCGCATGCTGCGCTTCGGCAACACCAACTCGCTGGTGCGCAGCCCGGAATGGACGATCAGCGTGTCCAAGACCGGCTACATCTCCGAGGCGGGGCGCTGCCTGGTCATGCAGACCTGGCTGCACCAGCAGCCGGTGGTCATGGTGCTGATGGACTCCTCCGGCCGCTACACCCGCACCGCCGACGCCAAGCGCGTGCGCAAGTGGCTCGAACAGACTGCTCCCCAGCGCCTGGCGGCCGCACCGCAGGGCGCGGGCGGCTGAGCTTCCCGATTACGCAGGTCGAACGACGCGGGGCCGCCCGGTGGGGCAGGCCCCGCGTCGCGTTTGCGGGCGCGCGCGTCCGCGCCGGGCAGCACGGTGCAGGCGGCGTCGAATGCGGCGCTCGCGGGCGCCCCGTGGCGACCACGACTGCAGGGCGGTTGATCTTCGTCAATGGAGCCGGGCAGGGCGCTCACTAAGCTCGCGGGTTCCGACCCCGAACCCACCAGAGAGGATCTCCCCATGGGTGCTGCCCTGCCCGAAACCGCCCCGAGCCGCCTGTTCCTGTCCGGCAACGAGGCCGTGGCGCTCGCCGTGCGCGACGCCGGCTGTCGCGTCGCCGCCGCCTATCCGGGCACGCCGGCGACCGAGATCCTCGAGGAGCTGTCGCGCTTTCCCGACCTGTACACCGAGTGGTCGGTGAACGAGAAGGTATCGCTCGAGGTCGCGCTCGGCGCCTCGATGGTGGGCGCACGCGCCTTCTGCGCGATGAAGCACGTCGGCCTCAACGTCGCCGCCGACGCGCTGATGACCATGACCGTCACCGGCACCGAAGGCGGCCTCGTGATCGCGGTCGCCGACGACGTCGGCATGTCCTCGTCGCAGAACGAGCAGGACTCCCGCTTCTGGGCCCGCTTCGCCCACCTGCCGCTGTTCGAGCCCGCCGACGCGCAGGAGTCCTACGACATGGCGCGCGAGGCCTTCGCGGTGTCCGAGCGCTTCCGCTGCCCGGCGATCGTGCGCCTGACCACCCGCATCTGCCACGTCAAGGGCCGCGTCGTCGCGGGCGAGCGCGAGGCCCACGAGCCCGCCGGCTTCGTCAAGGATCCGCAGCGCTGGGTCATGGTGCCCGGCCACGCCAAGCCGCGCGTGGCGCTGATGTACGAGCGCGAGGAGGCCTTGCGCGCCGCCTCCGCGCAGAGCCCGTTCAACCTGCTCGTCGAGGGCAGCGACCGCCGTATCGGCTTCGTGACCTCGGGCCCGGCCTACATGCACGTGCGCGAGACCTTCCCCGACGCGCCGGTGTTCAAGCTCGGCCAGTCCTACCCGCTGCCGCTCGAGCGCCTGCGCGAGTTCGCCGCCGGCGTCGACCAGCTCCTGGTGGTCGAAGAGACCGAACCCCTGGTCGAGAGCGAGCTGCGTGCCGGCGGCATCGCCTGCGCGGGCAAGGACGTGCTGCCGCGCGTCGGCGAGCTCTCGCCCGACCGCCTGCGCCCGGCCGTGGCCCGCCTGCGCGGCGAGGAAGTCCCCGCCGCCGCGCAGCCCCGCCTGGTGCCGCAGCAGGTCTTCCCGCGCCCGCCCACCATGTGCGTCGCCTGTCCGCACCTGGGCATCTATTACACCCTCGCGCAGCTGCGCAACCTCACCATCTCGGGCGACATCGGCTGCTACACCCTGGGCGCCGGCCACCCCTGGAACGCGCTCGACACCTGCATCTCGATGGGCGCCTCGATGGGCGTGGCGCTCGGCATGGACAAGGGCCGCGGCCAGGCCGACGCCAAGAAGGCGGTGATCGCGGTGATCGGCGACTCCACCTTCATGCACATGGGCATGCAGGGCCTGCTCGACATCACCTGGAACCGCGGCAACGTCACCGTGCTGCTGCTCGACAACCGCGCGGTGGGCATGACCGGCGGCCAGGACAACCCCGGCACCGGCCGCGACATCCACGGCGAGAGTGCGCAGCGGGTCGACTTCGCCAAGCTGTGCGAGGCGCTGGGGGTGAAGAAGGAGCGCATCCACACGCTCGACCCCTACGAGCTGCCGACGCTGTTCAAGACCCTGCGCGAGGAGATCAAGATCCCCGAGCCCTCGGTGATCATCACCGACCGCCCCTGCGTGCTGATCGACCACTACAAGCCGACCCAGCCCTACAAGGTGATCGCGGATAAGTGCACCGGCTGCGCCAACTGCATCGACGTCGGCTGCCCGGCGATCCAAGTCACCCGGCGCGAGACCCAGGTCAAGCCCTCGGGCAAGGAAGTCGAGCTCGCCTTCGTGCGCATCGAGACCTCCGCCTGCACCGGCTGCGGCCTGTGCGTGCAGCCATGTGCGCCCGAAGCCATCGTCCATGCCCTGCCGGAGCATCCGGTGAAGTTCCTGCACGCCAAGGTCTGAGGAGGCCGCCATGACCATCACCAACATCGCGGTTTGCGGAATCGGCGGCCAGGGTGTGATGACCGCCACCGAGATCCTCGCCGAGGCGGCGCTGTCGCTCGGCTTCGACGTCAAGAAGACCGAGGTCGCCGGCATGAGCCAGCGTGGCGGGGTGGTGACCTCGCACCTGCGCTTCGGTCCGCAGGTGCTGTCGCCGCAGATCATGCCGGGCGAGGCCGACCTGCTCGTCGGCTTCGAGGCCGCCGAGGCGCTGCGCTGGGCGCACATGCTCAAGCCGGGCGGGATCGCGCTGGTCAACCAGGGTCGCTTCGTGCCGCCGGTGGTGACGATCGGCCTCTACGACTACCCCGAGGACCCGATCGGCGAGATGCGCAAGCTCGGGCTGGCGGTGTTCGATTTCGACGCCAGCGCGCTCGCGCTGCAGCTCGGCAACATCCGCCTCGGCAACACCGTGATGCTGGGCGCGATGTCCGATCGCCTTCCTTTCCCGGCCGAGGTGCTGCGCAAGGCGGTGCTCGATCGTTTCGGCGCACGCAAGCCCGAGCTGCTGGAGCTCAACCGCCAGGCCTTCGAGCTCGGCCGCGCCGCAGTCGCCCAGCCCGCCCCCGCCCCGGCCACCGCCTGACCCATCGCGGCGCGCAACGCATCCGGGCGTCGGCGTTCGCGCCACGCGTCCGGGTGTCGTTGTCTTGCCGTGGGAGCGACGCACGTCGCGATTGCAGCCGCATCCGGCCTTCGGTGTCTTGCCGTGGGAGCGACGCAAGTCGCGATTGCAGCCTTTCCGCCTCGACCACGCCCGTCGCCGCCGCAGCGCGGGATCGCGACTTGCGTCGCTCCCACCTCCCACCCCGGGCGTCGTGGTTTTCCCACCTCCCACCCCGGGCACCGTGGTCTTCCCGCACCGGGCCTCGGCGCGTCGGTGTTCGGTCGCAACGCATCCGGGTGTCGGCGTTCGCGCCACGCGTCCGGGTGTCGGTGTCTTGCCGTGGGAGCGACGCAAGTCGCGATTGCAGCCTTTCCACCTCGACTTCGGTGTCTTGCCGTGGGAGCGACGCAAGTCGCGATTGCAGCCTTTCCACCTCGACCACGCCCGTCGCCGCCGCGGCGCAGGATCGCGACTTGCGTCGCTCCCACATCCCACCCCGGGCGCCGTGGTTTTTCCACCTCCCACCCCGGGGGCCGTGGTCTTCCCGCACCCGGCCTCGGGGCATCGGTGTCCGCGTGCAGACCTTGCGGCTTTCGCCGCTGCGAGGGGGGCTGCCCGCAAGCGGGCTTATCCCGCCTTTGGCGGAAGGTGGCCGAGGGCGCGGGAGATCTCGTCGGCGGTCTCGCGCACCAGTGGGGCCCAGTCGGGGTTGAAGCGTTCGGAAGGGGTCGATAGCGACAGGCCGGCGATCAGCTCGCCGCTGTCGTCGCGGATGCCCGCGGCGATGCAGCGCACGCCGGCCTCGACCTCGTCGAGGTCGAAGGCCACGCCGTGGCGGCGCACGCGGTCGAGCTCCTTCTCCAGCGCCGGCAGCGCGGTGATCGAGGCCGGGGTGGAGGCGGGCAGGGCGGTGCGGCGGGCGTAGTCGCGGATGCGCTCGAGGCCGTCCTCGACCAGGAAGAGCTTGCCGGTGGCGGTGGTGTGCAGCGGCGCGCGCGCGCCCACGATGTGCACCACGCGCACCGAGGCGCGCCCGCTCGAGGTGCGCTCGACATACACGATCTCGTCGCCGGCGCGCACGCCCAGGTTCACGCTCTCGCCGGTGGCGGCGTGCAGCTTGAGCATGTAGGGCATCGCGGTCTCGCGCAGCGAGATGCGCGACTTCACCAGGCTGCCGAGCTCGAGCAGGCGGATCCCGAGCCGGTAGGCGCCGGCCTCGGAGCGCTCGACAAAGCCGCTGTGCGTCATCGCGCCGAGGATGCGGTGCGCGGTCGACGGATGCAGCCCGGTCTCGATCGCGAGCTGCTTGAGCTGGACCGGATCGGCATGTTCGGCCAGCACGTCGAGCAGCTTCATCATGCGTTCGATGACCTGGATCGAGGTCTTGCCTTCGGCACTGGGGGCGGATTCGGTCTTCTTCGGCTGCACGGAGGTTCGGGGAAGGATCGGAAGCTTGCCGGGGCCGGCAAGGAGATCTGGCGAATGGTACCCGTGCGATCCGATTTCGCCTAGTGAAATCAACCCCGATTTGGCGGGGGTCGCATCCCCGATATACTCCGCCCGGAATTCGTCCTCATGCGGGGTGTGGGTGGCCCCCGCCACCCGCGATTCACGTCGCCTTTCCCATCGACCACGCCCGAGGAGCCCCCCGATGAGCCTCGCCCTGATCGTGCTGCTGCCCTTCATCGGCGCGCTCTTTCCCGCGCTGATGATCCGCGCCGGCCGCAGCGCCTGCGCGACCACCGCCTTCGTCTTTCCGCTCCTCGCCCTCGTGCTGCTGCTCGCGCAGGCGCCGGCGGTGTTCCGCGGCGAGGTCCTCGTCGCCGCCTGGGACTGGGTGCCCGCGCTCGGCCTGCAGGCGGGCTTCTTCCTCGACGGGCTGGGCATGTTCTTCGCCGGGCTGATCCTGGGCATCGGCCTGCTGGTGATCGTCTACGCCCGCTTCTATCTCGCCAAGAGCGACCCGATGGGCGTGTTCTACAGCTATCTGCTGCTCTTCCAGGGCGCGATGGTGGGCGTCGTCCTGTCCGACAACATCCTGCTGCTGCTGGTGTTCTGGGAGCTCACCAGCCTGTCGTCCTTCCTGCTCATCGGCTACTGGAAGCACCTGCCCGAGGGCCGCCAGGGCGCGCGCATGGCGCTCACCGTCACCGGCGCCGGCGGGCTGGCGATGATCGCCGGCATGCTGATCCTGGGCGACATCGCCGGCTCCTGGAACCTCAGCGACATCCTGCGCAACAAGGAAGCGATCCAGGCCTCGCCGCTCTACCTGCCGGCGCTGCTGCTGATCCTCGCCGGCTGCTTCACCAAGAGCGCGCAGTTCCCCTTCCACTTCTGGCTGCCGCACGCGATGGCGGCGCCCACCCCGGTGTCGGCCTACCTGCACTCGGCGACCATGGTGAAGGCGGGCCTCTTCCTGATGGCGCGCATGTGGCCGGTGCTCGCCGGCACGTCCGAGTGGTTCTACCTGGTGGCCACCACCGGCCTGGTGACGATGCTGGTCGCAGCTGGAATCGCGCTCTTCAAGGACGACCTCAAGGGCCTGCTGGCCTACTCCACCGTCAGCCACCTCGGCCTGGTGACCATGCTGCTCGGCTTCGGCACGCCGCTCGCGGCGGTGGCCGCCGTGTTCCACATCCTCAACCACGCCACCTTCAAGGCCGCGCTGTTCATGAACGCCGGCATCGTCGACCACGAGGCCGGCACGCGCGACATCCGCCGTCTCGGCGGCCTGCTCCAGCTGATGCCGATCACCGCCACCATGGCGATGGTGGCGGGCGCCTCGATGGCCGGACTGCCGCCGCTCAACGGCTTCCTCTCCAAGGAGATGATGCTGCACGAGGCGGTCGACACCACCTGGCTGGGCAACGGCTGGATCGTCGCCGCGCTGGCCACGCTGGCGGCGTGCTTCTCGGTGGCCTACTCGTTCCGCTACATCGTGCACGTCTTCTTCGGCGCGCGCCGCGACGACGATCCGCACACGCCGCACGACCCGCCCGCCGGCATGTGGCTGCCGCCGGCGCTGCTGGTGGTGCTGGTGGTGGCGATCGGGCTCTTCCCCGACAGCGTGGCGGGGCCGCTGGTGGCGGTGGTGGCGCGCGCCGTCACCGGCGGGGCGGTGATGGACTACCACCTCGCGCTCTGGCACGGCTTCACCCCGGCGCTCGGCCTGTCGGCGATCGCGGTCGCGGTCGGCCTGGGCGCGCTCGTCGCCTACCGGCGCGTGCGCGCGCTCTGGCAGGCGGGGCCGCACCCCGAGGCCAAGGCGATGTTCGACGCCTTCATCGAGGGCGCCGCCGCGCTCGCCCGCGGCATCACCCACGGCCTGCACAACGGCTCGCTGCAGCGCTATCTCGCCTTCGCGCTCACCGCCTTCACGCTCGCCGGCTTCGCCGCCTTCCTCTCCGCGCCCCACGCCGCGGGCACGCGCGCGCTGCTGCCGGCGCACCCGGCCGCGATCGCCGCCTGGGTGCTGCTGGTGGGTGGCTGCGCGCTCACCGTGATGCTGTTCCGCCGCCGCGTGCTGTCGGTGCTGGTGGTGGGCACGGTGGGGCTGATCGTGTGCCTGGCCTTCATCTACCTGTCCGCGCCCGACCTCGCGCTGACGCAGATCTCGGTCGAGGTCGCCACCGTGATCCTGATCCTGCTCGCGCTCTACTTCCTGCCCAAGGATGGTCCGCAGAGCTCCTCGGTGCGCGCCGATCCGCTGCGCCACCTGCGCGACGGCGTGCTCGCCATCGTGGCCGGCATCGGCATGGCCGGGGCGAGCTGGGCGATGCTCACCCGCGACGGCAGCTCGCTGTCGAGCTACTACCTCGACAACTCGGTCTCGGGCGGCGGCGGCACCAACGTGGTCAACGTGATCCTGGTCGACTTCCGCGGCTTCGACACCTTCGGCGAGATCACCGTGCTCGGCATCGCCGCGCTGGCGATCTACGCCCTGCTCGACGGCGCGCTCTTCGGCCGCACCGGCCGTCGTCTGGGCGCGTGGTCCCCCGACCGTCCGCAGTCGGCCGACCGCCACCCGATGATCATGGTGGTGGCCACCCGGGTCATGCTGCCGCTGGCGATGCTGGTCGGCGCCTACATCTTCCTGCGCGGCCACAACCAGCCGGGCGGCGGCTTCATCGCCGCGCTCGTGGTGTCGATCGCGCTGATCATGCAGTACATGGCGAGCGGCTTCGGCTGGGCGGCGCATCGGGTCAAGGTCAACTACCACGCCATGATCGGCCTCGGCGTGCTGGTGGCCGCCGCCACCGGCATCGGCGCGATGGTGCTCGACCAGCCCTTCCTCACCTCCACCTTCGGCCACTTCCACCTGCCGCTGGTGGGCGAGTTCGAGCTCGCCAGCGCGATGGCCTTCGACACCGGGGTCTTCCTCACCGTGGTCGGCGCGGTCATGCTGGCGCTCGCCAACCTCTCGCGCATGGGGCGCTGGACCAGCCCCTACACCATCAACACCGGCGCGATGGACGTGGATCCGCGCGCCGCCTCGGGCAAGGAGCAGGGCTGATGGAATTCCTCGTCGCCAGCGCCATCGGCGTGATGACCGCGGCCGGCATCTACATGGTGCTGCGCGCGCGCACCTTCCCGGTGGTGATCGGCCTGTCGCTGCTCACCTACGCCACCAACCTGTTCCTGTTCGCCACCGGCCGCCTGGCGATCGGCCAGCCGCCGGTGATCTCCGCCGCTGCCGCGGGCTACATCGACCCGCTGCCGCAGGCGCTGGTGCTCACCGCGATCGTGATCTCCTTCGGCATGACCGCGGTGGTGGTGGTGATGTCGCTGCGCGCCTACCTCGAGACCGGCAACGACCACGTCGATCTGCCCGGCGACGCCTCGCCCGAGGCCGCCGAGGACGACTGGAAGCTGCGCGCGCGCAAGCCGGCGCCGGCAGCGGCGCGCGGCGGCCGCGGGGAGCGCGCATGAACCACCTGCTGATCCTGCCCATCCTGCTGCCGGCCGTGGTCGGCGCGCTGCTGGTGCTGGCCGCGCGCCACGACGGCGTGCTCGCGCGCACCTTCGCGGTGGCCTCCACCGTGCTGCTGCTCGCCATCGCCGTCGCGCTGCTGGTGCTC
The DNA here is from genome assembly GCF_000831325.1 of Thauera sp. SWB20. Taxonomy (NCBI): domain Bacteria; kingdom Pseudomonadati; phylum Pseudomonadota; class Betaproteobacteria; order Rhodocyclales; family Zoogloeaceae; genus Thauera; species Thauera sp. SWB20. The sequence continues at coordinate 407,638 of NZ_JTDM01000019.1, forward strand.
GCCAGCGACGGCCAGGTGCGCAGCTACGCGCTCGGCGCCTGGCCCGCGCCCTTTGGCATCGTGCTCGCGCTCGACCGCCTGGCGGCGCTCATGCTGGTGCTCAATGCCGTCCTCGGCCTCGGCGTGCTGCTGTACGCGATCGGCGGCTGGGACCAGCGCGGCAAGCACTTCCACCCGCTCTTCCAGTTCGAGCTGATGGGCATCAACGGCGCCTTCCTCACCGGCGACTTCTTCAACCTCTTCGTGTTCTTCGAGATCCTGCTGATCGCCTCCTACGGTCTCATGGTGCATGGCGGCGGCGGCCTACGGGTGAAGGCGGGCGTGCAGTACGTGGTCACCAACCTGGTCGGCTCCTCGGTGTTCCTGATCGCGGTCGGCATGATCTACAACGTCACCGGCACCCTCAACATGGCCGACCTCGCGCGCATCGTCCCGCAGGTGCCGGCGGCCGACCAGGCGTTGCTGCAGACCGGCGCGGTGCTGCTGCTGCTGGTGTTCGCGGTCAAGGCCGCGCTCGTGCCGCTGCACTTCTGGCTGCCCGGCACCTACGCCAACGCGCCCGGCCCGGTGGCGGCGCTGTTCGCGATCATGACCAAGGTGGGCGCCTACTCCATCCTGCGCCTGTACGTGCTCGCCTTCGGCGCCGACGCCGGGGCCGCGGCCTGGCTCGCCGCGCCCTGGCTGCTGCCGGCGGGGCTGCTCACCCTGGTGCTGGGCATGACCGGCGTGCTCGCCGCGCGCAGCCTCGGCCAGATGGCCAGCTACGCGGTGATCGGCTCGATGGGCATGCTGCTGGCCACCGTCGCGGTGTTCACCCCGCAGGCCACCAGTGCCGCGCTGTACTACCTCATCCACTCCACGCTCGCCGCCGGCGCGCTCTTTCTCGTCGCCGACCTCGTCGCCGAGCGCCGCGGCGCGCAGCGCGACCGCTTCGCCGCAGCGCCGCGCATCGCCCAGGGCGGGCTGGTCGGCGGCCTGTTCTTCATCGCCGCCATCGCCATGACCGGCATGCCGCCGCTGTCCGGCTTCATCGGCAAGCTGCTGGTGCTCGACGGCGTGCGCGCCTCGGCGCACGCGGCCTGGTTCTGGGCGCTGATCCTGTCGACCTCGCTGATCGCCATCGTCGGCTTCGCGCGCGCCGGCAGCTTCGTGTTCTGGAAGGCGCACGCGCTGCCCGCCGCGCCCGCGTCCGCCTATCGCCCGGACGGCGCGCTGGCCTTCGTCGCCGTGGGCGGCCTGCTCGCCTGCCTGGTGCTGCTCACCGTGTTCGCCGGCCCGGTGCACGCCTGGCTGGAGCTCGTCGCGGCGCAGCTCTACGCCCCGGCCGGCTACATCGACGCGGTGCTCGGCGCCGCACAGGGGGTGCGCTGATGGGCGCGAAGCACGACAAGCTCGACCAGCGCAGCTTCGCCGAACGCTGGCTGCCGCATCCGCTGATGAGCGCGGTGCTGGTGCTGCTGTGGATGCTGCTGCTCAACAGTTTCAGCTTCGGCGGGCTGGTGGTGGGCGTGGTGCTCGCGGTGGTGATCACGCGCATCACCAGCAACTTCTGGCCCGAGCGCCCGCCGGTCAAGTCCTGGTCCAGGGCCTTCGCCTACCTCGGCGTGGTGGCCTGGGACGTGGTGGTCGCCAACCTGCAGGTCACCCGCCTGATCCTGTTCCGCCCGGTCGACAGCCTGGCCACGCGCTGGGTGGTGGTGCCGCTCGAGCTGCGCTCGCCCGAGGCCATCACCGTGCTCGCCGGCACCATCACGATGACGCCCGGAACGGTGTCCTGCGACCTCTCCGCCGACGGCCGCAGCCTGCTCGTGCACTGCCTCGACGCGCCCGACGCCGAGGAGGCCGTGCGCCAGATGAAGGAACGCTACGAGGACCGCCTCCAGGAGATCTTCCCATGATCGAATACGCCCTGCAGTTCGGCTTCGCCACCGCCTCGCTCGCGCTGCTGCTCAACCTGTGGCGGCTGCTGCGCGGCCCCGCGCTCATGGACCGCGTGCTCGCGGTCGACACCATGGTCATCAACATCATCGCGCTGATCGTGCTCGCCGGCATCCAGCAGCGCGCCACCCACTTCTTCGAGGCCGCGCTGCTGTTCGCGATGTTCGGCTTCATCTCCACCGTCGCCTACTGCCGCTTCATCCTGCGCGGCGACGTCATCGAGTGAGCGGAGACCCCTCATGACCTTCGTGCTCGAACTCCTCGTCTCGCTGCTGATCGTCGCCGGTGGCGCCTTCCTGCTCATCGGCTCCATCGGCATGGTCAAGCTGCCCGACCTGCTCACCCGCCTGCACGCGCCCACCAAGGCGACCACGCTCGGCGTGGGCGGCGCGCTGGCCGCGTCCATGGTGTTCTTCGCCGGGCTGGAGGGGACGCTGTCCATCCACGAGGTGCTGATCACCGCCTTCCTGTTCATGACCGCACCGATCAGCGCCCACTTCATCGCCAAGGCCCACCTGCACGAGCACACGGAGCTGCGCGACGGCCTCCCGCCCACCGGCCGCCCCTGCGGCTGGAGCACCTTCGACGCCGCCCCCGGCCCCAGCGAGCCCGACGACGAAGACGAGCGCCGCGGCGCCCACGACTGAGCCCCGCCAGTCGCCCGATCGCGACTCGCGTCGCTCCCACAGCCCCGCGGTTCTCCGTAGGAGCGACGCAAGTCGCGATCACAGCCTTCCCGCCCCGACCGCGCCCCTCGCCGCCGCATCGCCCGATCGCGACTCGCGTCGCTCCCACAACACCTCCCGAAGCGCCGCGGTTCCCCGCCCCATCGCGACTTGCGTCGCTCCCACAGCCCCTCCCGAAGCGCGGCGGTTCCCCGTAGGAGCGACGCAAGTCGCGATCACAGCCTTCCCGCCCCGACCGCGCCCCTCGCCGCCGCATCGCCCGATCGCGACTCGCGTCGCTCCCACAACGCCCCCCGAAGCGCCGCGGTTCTCTGCCCGATCGCGACTTGCGTCGCTCCCACAACGCCCCCCGAAGCGCCGCGGTTCTCTGCCCGATCGCGACTCGCGTCGCTCCCACAGGGCCCCCCGAAGCGCGGCGGTTCCCCGTAGGAGCGACGCAAGTCGCGATTACAGCGCCCCCGCAAGCGCGGCGGTTCTCCGCAGGAGCGGCGGGCGCGCCCTGGCACGCGGCCGGGCGCGCTCGGATGTCATCCGAAGCGCTCGTCCTCGCGCAGGAAGCGCCACTGCCCGAGCGGCAGGTCGCCGAGCTTCACGTGGCCGATGCGGACGCGCTTGAGGCCCACCACCTTCAGCCCCACCAGCTCGCACATGCGGCGGATCTGGCGTTTGCGGCCCTCGCGCAGCACGAAGCGCAGCTGGTCGTCGTTGATCCATTCGACCTCGGCCGGGCGCAGCGGGCGGTCGTCCAGCCACAGCCCGTGGTTGAGCAGCGCCAGCCCGTTCTCGGCCAGCGAGCCCTCGACGCGGACGATGTATTCCTTTTCGACCTTCGAGTCCTCGCCGATGAGCTGGCGGGCGATGCGGCCGTCCTGGGTGAGGACCAGCAGGCCGGTGGAGTCGATGTCGAGCCGGCCCGCGGGGGCGAGGTTCTTCAGGTGGCTGGGGTGGAAGCGCTGGGCGACGTCGCGGTCGGCCTGGTTGTCGGGGCCGATCAGGCTCACCGCGGGGGAATAGCCCGGCTCGGGCTGCCCGGAGACATAGCCCACCGGCTTGTGCAGCAGGATGGTGGCGCGCTGCTGCTGGGTGCGCGTGGCCTCGGGGGCGAGGGTGACGCGGGCGTCCTGGCCGACGCGCACGCCGAGCTCCGACACGCGCCGGCCATCGACGAAGACCCAGCCGCGCTCGATGAACTCGTCGGCCTCGCGCCGCGAGCACAGGCCGCGCTCGGCCATCAGCTTCGACAGCCGCACACCCTCGACGGCGGCCCGCGCCTGCGCGGCCTCGGCGATGGCGGCCGCGGAGGCGGCGCGCGCTTCGAACGTGGCCGCGGCGGGGGGAGACGGGCGCTGGTCGCCTCTGCGCTCCGGCGCGGTTTCCCGGCGCTGGGGACGCTCCTCGCCCGTGCGTTGCGGACCCGACGAGCGCGGCGCGACGCGTCCGCCATCCTCGCGATTCGAGGAGAAGTCGCGCCGCGGTGCACGTTCATCGTCCCGGCGGCCCTGGGCGGACTCCCGGCGCGGGGCGCGTTCGTCCGCACCGCGTGCCGGCGCCCCGTCCCGGCGTGGCGGACGTGCATCTCCGCGCGGTGCGCGATCCTCGGCGCTGCGGCGCGGCGCGAAGTCGCCACGCGGGGCGCGCTCCTGGTCGCGTGCGGCAGCGCCCGGGGTACGTGGCGTGCGTTCCTTGTCGCGTGGGGCAGCGCCCGGAGTACGCGGTGTGCGTTCCTTGTCACGTGAAGCGGCGCCCGGAGTACGCGGCGTGCGCTCCTTGTCGCCTGGAGCGGCGCCCGGAGTACGCGGTGTGCGTTCTTGGTCACGCGGGACGGTGCCTGGAGTACGCGGTGTGCGATCGCCACGTGCCGGCTTGGCTCCGTCTTCGCGGCGCGCGGGTTTGGCGCCTTCGTCCCGACGCGGGCCGCGTTCGTTCCGTTCCGGCTTCGCGGCACGCTCGGGGCGCCGCGAGGGCCGCTCGCCGGCGGTGGGCCTCGCGGGGGCCGGGTCCCGCGGCGAGCGCGATTCGGCCGCGGACTCGCGCCCGGAAGACGCCTCCTCGGCAGGCGCTTCGTCGTCCGCAGGCTTGCGCACGCCGAGCGTGCCCTGGATGCGCGAGGGTTGAGGGGTGGGCGGCTTTCTGCGGATGGTGTTCAACGTGATTCCCCGACGGTTCGAGAGCGCATTATCGCCGATGGCCGTGGCGATCACGAACGCGCGTGAGCGGCCGCTGATCGCGACTGTGGGAGCGACGCAAGTCGCGATCGTGCGGTGGGGAGGCGAGGAGCGTGGTCGGGGCGGGAAGGCTGTGATCGCGACTTGCGTCGCTCCTACGGGAAACCGCCGTGCTTCGGGCGGGGCTGTGGGAGCGACGCAAGTCGCGATGGGGCGGAGAACCGCCGGGCTTCGGGGGGTGTTGTGGGAGCGACGCGAGTCGCGATGGGGCGGAGAACCGCCGGGCTTCAGGGGGTGTTGTGGGAGCGACGCGAGTCGCGATGGGGCAGAGAACCGCCGCGCTTCAGGGGGTGTTGTGGGAGCGACGCGAGTCGCGATCGGACAGAGAACCGCGGCGCTTCGGGGGGTGTTGTGGGAGCGACGCAAGTCGCGATCGTGCGGTGCGGTGGCAAGGGGCGTGGTCGGGGCGGGAAGGCTGTGATCGCGACTTGCGTCGCTCCTACATCTTGCCTTGGGCGTTGTGGTGTGGCGGAGACGCGTTCCCTTCGGCTTCCGCGAGCGCGTCTCCGAGTGCGCCGGTGATCGGAGCGATGCTCGAGCGGTGCGCGGCGCGGGACATGGCGTGGGCGGCGAGGGGGGCGGTGGCGAGGAGGACGAGCATCGCGAACAGCGCGGCGAGTGCGAAGCCGCCTTCGCTCGCGGCGGCCACGCCGGCGAGGATCAGCGCGGCGCCGAGCGCGCCGGCCTTGCTGGCGGCGTGCATGCGGGTGTAGCTGTCGGGCAGGCGCAGCACGCCGATCGCGCCGATCAGGCCGATCGACGCGCCGAGCAGCAGCAGCGCCGAGGATAGCCAGGCAAGGAATCCACTCATCGCGCAGCCTCCCCGTTCGCGCAAGGTTCCCGCTCCGCGACCGCGCCGCCGCTCGCTTCCCGCTCCGTCCCCGCCGCCTCCCCACCCCCCGGCGCGCGACCCTGCGGGCCCGCTGCCGGGTCGGCCTCGCGGCCGCGGCGGTGGAAGAGGAGGATGAAGGCGGTGGTGCCGAGGAAGGACACCAGGGACAGCACCACCGCGGCGTCGAGCAGCATGGGCTGGCCGGTGGACAGGGCGAGCAGGGCGATCGTGGCGATGGCGATCATGCTCAGCGCGTCGATCGCCACCACGCGGTCGGGCGCGCGCGGGCCGCGCACCAGGCGCAGCAGGATCAGCGCGGCGGCGAGGGCGAGCAGCGCGAAGGTGAGCGGCAGCACCCACGCCGCCCCGGCGATGCCGGCGTTCATGGCGTGTCCCTCCCGGTCGCATCCCCGGCATCCGCAGGCGCGCCGGCGTCGAGCCAGCGCAGCAGGCGGCGCTCGATCTCGCGCACCCCGGCCTCGACCTCGGCGGCCGTGCGCGCGTCGAGCGCGTGGATGTACATGAGGCCGGATTCCGGTCGGTAGTCGAGCGCCATCGTGCCCGGCGTGAGCGTCAGCAGGCAGCCGAGCAGGGTGGCGAAGCGATCGTCCGGACGCGCCAGGCGCATCGCCACCACCGCCGGTTGCGGCGCCGCCGCGCGACCGAGCACGATGCGCGTCACCCCCACGCTGGCGCGGAAGATCTCGCCGACGAACCACAGCGCGAACGCGCTGCCGAGCTCGAGTCGGCGCAGGTAGCGGCGGATGCCCAGGAGGTCGATCGCCAGGCGCAGCGCGACATACACGGCGACGAAGGCGGCGCACACGCCCAGCGGCCGCAGCGCGTCGGCATAGGCCGCGAGGCCGATCGCGAGCAGGAGGTGCAGGCCCAGCATGTTCAGTTTCCTCCCGCGCGCACGACCGCGTCGATGTAGGCCGCCGGGGCGGCGAGCTGCTGCGCCGCGGCCACCGCGTAGTCCATCACCGGCCCGGCCGCGAGGCCGATCGCCACCGTCATCGCCGCCAGCGCGCCCACCGCCCACAGCGCGGGCCGCAGCCCGTCCGCGCTGCGCAGGCCGCCCCCGCTTCCGTCGCCCCCGCTTCCGCTCCCAGCGCTCCCGCTCCCAGCGCTCCCGCTCCCCTCGCCGGCCGGATGCGGCTTCAGGAAGGCCTCGTTCCAGATCTTGCTCATCGACAGCAGCGTGAACAGGCCGGTGACCAGTGCCACCCCGGCGGCGACCCAGGCGCGCGCGTCCAGGCTGGCTTCGACCAGCACGAACTTGGCCCAGAAGCCCGACAGCGGCGGAATACCGGCCAGCGACAGCGCGGGAATCGCGAACAGCACCGCCAGCCAGGGCGCGTGCGCGTACAGCCCGCCCATCGCCGCCAGGCGCTCCGAGCCGGTCAGGCGCGCGGCGATGCCGCCGATGAAGAACAGGTTGGCCTTCACCACGATGTGGTGGATCAGGTAGAACACCGCTCCGGCGAGCGCGAGCGGCGTCGCCAGCGCCAGCCCCAGGATCATGTAGCCGACCTGGCTGACGATGTGGAAGGACAGGATGCGCCGCACCTCGACCTGCGCCGCGGCGCCGAGCACGCCGATCAGCATGGTCGCGCACGCCACCCACAGCAGCACCTCGTGGGCGATGCCCGCTTCCGGCCAGAACAGCGTGACGAGGCGGATCAGCGCATACACGCCGACCTTGGTCAGCAGGCCGGCGAAGAGCGCCGACACCGGCGTCCACGCCACGTGGTAGGACGCCGGCAGCCAGCCGAAGACCGGGAACAGCGCGGCCTTGATCGAGAACGCGGTCAGCATCAGCACCACCGCCGCGTGCGCGGTCACGGGCACCTCGCCGGCGGCGAAGGCCTGCGCCAGCAGCGCCATGTTGAGGCTGCCGCTGGCGCCGTAGAGCAGGCCGGCGGCGAGCAGGAACATCATCGTCGCCACCAGGTTGAGCACCACATACACCACCGTGCCCGCCAGCCGGCGCCTGCCGCCGCCGAGCACCAGCAGCGCGAAGGAGCCCACCAGCAGCACCTCGAACCACACGTAGAGGTTGAACACGTCGCCGGTGATGAAGGCGCCGCACACCCCCACCAGCAGCCCATGCACCAGCGCGTGGAAGTCGCGTCCGCGCGCCGGGTCCTCGTCGCGTGCCAGCGCGAACACGATGGTCGCGCTGCCGACGATGCCGGTGATCGCCACCATCGCCGCGGAGAGCCGGTCGATCACCAGCGTGATGCCGTAGGGGGCTGCCCAGCCGCCGGCCTGGCTGGCGAGGATCCCGCCCTGCGCCGCCAGCGCCACCAGCGCGAGCCCGGCGCCTGTGAGGGCGAGCGCGCCCGCCAGGCTCAGCGCCGCCACCGCGCGCGGCCAAGGGCGCGCGAACAGGGTCGCCACCAGGGTGGCGAGCGGGATCAGCAGCGGGGCGACGACGAGCGCGTTCATGCGGCGTCTCGCGGCGCGGGCAGGTCCGGCGCCGGCTCCTCGGCCACCGCGGTGATGCGGTCGGTCTCGACGTGGCCGTGCAGCGCCCAGCTGCGCTCGAGCACCGCGAGCGCGAACACGAAGAGCGCGAAGCCGATCACGATCGCGGTCAGCACCAGCGCCTGGGGCAGCGGATTCGCGGCCAGCGCCGGCGCGCCCGCCGCGCTCGCGAAGGCCGCGGCGAGCCCGTCGAGCCGCCCCGCGGAGAACACCGCCAGGTTCACCCCGTTGCCGAGCACCACCACCCCGAGCACCACGCGCAGCAGCCCGCGGTCGAGCATCATCCAGATCCCGATCGCCACCAGCACGCCGACGGTGAGCGCAACGACGATTTCCATCTTCAGTCCTCCCGCTCGAGCACGCCGAGCAGCACGTGCAGCACCGCGCCGAGCACGGTCAGGAACACCCCGAGGTCGAACAGCAGCGGCGTGCCCAGCGCCAGCCCGGCGGGGAAGATCCAGTGGCCGGCGAGGAAGGGGCCGCCGTGGAACAGCCCCACCAGCCCGGCGCAGGCCGCGACCCCCAGCCCGCCCGCCAGCATCGCCAGCGGCGGCACGCGCAGCAGCGCGCGCGCCCGCGTGGTGCCGAAGGCGAGCGCCACCAGCACCGCCGCGCTCGCCGCCACCAGGCCGCCGATGAAGCCGCCGCCCGGCAGGTTGTGGCCGCGCCACAGCAGCATCAGCGCCACCAGGGCGAGCAGCGCCGACAGCGGCAGGATGCCCTGGCGCAGCAGCACCGAACCGAAGTCCGCGCTGCCTGCGGTCGCGCCGCGCGTCGGCGTATCGGGCCGGTCGCCGCCGGCGAGCAGCCCGGCCGCCGCCAGCCCGGCGAGGCCCACCACGAGGATCTCGCCGAGCGTGTCGAGCGCGCGGAAGTCCACCAGGATCACGTTCACCACGTTGGCGCCGTGGCCGCCCGGCAGGCTGTTGTCCAGGTACCAGCGCGCGATGTCGCCGGGGAGCGGCTGGCTCACCGTGGTCAGCATCATCGCCGCCACCACCGCGCCGATCACGATCGCCACCACGGCGTGGAAGCGCTTCGCCGCCGGCTTGCGCGAACCCACCAGGCGGGTCGGCGGCAGGCGGCGCAGCACCAGGGCGAGGAAGATCACCGTCAGGGTCTCGACCATCAGCTGCGTGATCGCCACGTCGGGCGCGCGCGCGGCGAGGAAGAACAGCGCCATGCCCAGCCCGCTCGCCCCCAGCGTGGCGACCAGCGCGACGCGGCCGGGGCTCACTGCGGCGGCGGCCGCGCCCGCGACCGCGAGCACGCAGCCGAGCGCCGCGGCGAGGTTGATCGGGCTGGTGGCCTGCGGCCAGGCGAGGCCGTCGCCGGTCGAGGCGAACAGCCCGATCAGCGCGCAGCCGGCGATCGCCAGCACCAGCGCGCTGATGTGCTGGCGCAGCGAGCCGTGCTGGAAGCGGTCGGCCACGCCGCCGGCGAACACGAACACGCGCTTCAGCAGGCGGTCCCAGATGCGGTCGCCGCTCACCCGCCACAGCACGCGCCACAGCGACAGGCGACGGCGCAGGCGGGTGCGCTGCAGGTAGAAGAACACCCCCAGCGCCACGGTGAGCAGGCTGGCGAGCAGGGCCGGGGTGACGCCGCCCCACAGATACAGGTTCACCGGCACCGTGGCGCGCGACACCGCCTGCACCGCGGCGTCGATCAGCCACACCTCGGCGAGGTTGTTGAAGGCGCCGAACACGAAGCCGCCGATCGCCAGCAGCATCGGCCCCAGCCACATCGGCAGGCTCACCTCGTGCGGCGGCTGCGGGTAGCGCCCCTCACGGCCGAGGAAGGCGCGCACGAAGACGAGGCCGGCGGCGGTCAGCAGCAGCGCGTTGGTGAGGATCATCACCGCGGTGGTGACCCCGCCCGCCACGCCGAGCTCGATCAGCCCGGCGTACTTGAACTCCTTGGCGATGAAGCCGAAGAAGGGCGGCAGCCCGGCGTTGGAGAAGGCCGCCAGCGCCACCGCGAAGCCGGTCAGCGGCATGTGGCGGATCAGCCCGCCGAGCAGCGCGATCTGGCGCGTGCCGGTGGCGTGGTCGATGGCGCCCACCGCCATGAACAGCGCCGCCTTGTAGAACGCGTGCGCCACCAGGTAGATCGCGAAGGCCTGCAGGCCGTAGTGCGTGTTGGTGCCGAGCAGCATGACGAGCTGGCCGAGCACGGTCACCGTGGTGTAGGCCAGCACGCGCTTGAGGTCGGTCTGGCGGATCGCCAGCACCGCGCCGACCAGCGCGGTGGCGGCGCCCACGGTGATCAGGATCGTCCCCCAGCTCGTCGAGCCGCCGAGCGCGGGGTTGAGGCGCGCGAGCAGATACACCCCGGCCTTCACCATCGTCGCCGAGTGCAGGTAGGCCGACACCGGCGTGGGCGCCGCCATCGCGTTGGGCAGCCAGAGGTGGAAGGGCAGCTGCGCCGACTTGGTGAAGGCGCCGATCAGCACCAGCGCGAGGATCGCGGGGTAGAGCGCGTGCTCGGCGATCGCCTCGCCCGAAAGCCCGGAGAACTGCCAGCTCCCGCCCACGCTGCCGAGCAGGATCAGCCCGGCGAGCAGCGCCAGCCCGCCGCCACCGGTGATCAGCAGCGCCTGCAGCGCCGCGCGGCGCGACTCCGCCTTGTCGTGCTGGAAGGCGATGAGCAGGAAGGAGCAGACGCTGGTCAGCTCCCAGAACACGAACATCGCGATCAGGTCGTCCGCCAGCACCAGCCCGAGCATCGCCGCCATGAAGCCGAGCAGGTAGGCGTGGAAGCGGCCGAGGTGGTGGTGGTCGGAGAGATAGGCGCCGGCGTAGAGCACGATCAGCGTGCCGATGCCGGTGATCAGCAGCGCGAACAGCAGCGACAGCCCGTCGAGCCGGAAGGCGAGCTCCACCCCGAGCGCCGGCACCCACGCCAGGCTGGACGTGACGACCCCGCCGCCGGCGACGGTCGGCATGTGGGCGAGAAAGTGGACAAAGGCCGCCAGCGGCGCCAGCGCGAGCACCCAGCCCGCGCGGTCGCCGAGGCGGCCGACCAGCGGCACCGCGGCCAGCATCGCGAAGGCGATCAGGCCGATGCTGGCAAGCACGTCCTACCCCGGCGGGTGCTGGTCAAGATGACGTCTCCCAAACAAAGCCAGCGCGCCGATCGGGCACGCCTTGCGTGTTTCTGTCCGGAGACTGACCGTCGGCTTGCGGGCGGGGTTCCGCAAAACGGAGGGAGGGGTAGCGGGGGAAGCGGTGAAGCGGGGAAGCGAGGAGGCGGGGAGGCGGGGAGGCGGGGAGGCGGGGAGGCGGGGAGGCGGGGAGGCGGGGAGGGAGGCGGCAACGCGCTCCCCCTCCTTGCGGCGGGGAGCGCGGATGCCGGGCCGGGCCCTAGTGTGCGTGGTGGGCAACGCGCGGCTGGCCGTGCGCGCCGATTTCCGGGTGGGCGTCGTAGAGGCCGCTCTGGCGAGCGAAGCAGCCGTTCAGCGGGCATTTCTGACCGGGCGGGCAGCCATGTTCGAAAGCGCATTCCCTACGGGTTTCGTCCAGCAGCACCATTTGATTCATGGCTTCGCAACGGGCGATCGGGGCGTCGAATGTACACATGATGGTCTCCTTCCAATGTCGCGGTCTCTTCTCGGTAGAGTCGGAAAACCGTGACTTATTTCACGAACTGTTCGCTTCCAATCTAGGTGCTTGTTGCGCAAACGCAGCGTGAATATGGACAAAGGTTGACCAGGATCAAGCTTCAGCCAATTTTGTCGCCAAGGCCGCCTATCGGCCCCGCCAGCGCCGAACCGCACCGTGCCACGGCCGTAGATCGCCGCCGGCGCTGAACGACATCGGGCCACAGGCGTTGGCATGGTTTTCGTAGGAGCGACGCAAGTCGCGATCAGGCGGTGCGGTGGTGGTGGGCGTGGTCGGGGCGGGAAAGCTGCAATCGCGACTTGCGTCGCTCCCACGAAAACCGGCGCGCCTCCGCAGGTGTTGTAGGAGCGACGCAAGTCGCGATCGGGCGGTGCGGTGGCGAGGGGCGTGGTCGGGGCGGGAAGGCTGCAATCGCGACTTGCGTCGCTCCCACGAAAACCGGCGCGCTTCGGGAGGGGCTGTAGGAGCGACGCAAGTCGCGATCGGGTGGTGCGGTGGCGCTGGGCGTGGTCGGGGCGGGAAAGCTGCAATCGCGACTTGCGTCGCTCCCACGAAAACCGGCGCGCTTCGGGAGGGGCTGTAGGAGCGACGCAAGTCGCGATCAGGCGGTGCGGTGGTGGTGGGCGTGGTCGGGGCGGGAAGGCTGCAATCGCGACTTGCGTCGCTCCTACGGGAAATCGGGGCGCTTCGGGAAGCGTTGTAGGAGCGACGCAAGTCGCGATCGGGCGGCGGGAGACGCGATCCGGGCGGGGCGGTTTTGCGCATGCTGGCGTAATCCCCTACAATTCGCCCAACTTGGGTGTTGCAATGCAGCAATGAGGAATAGTTCCTCAGGGGCTGCGCGTGGCATGGTCCACAAGGTGTCGGGAATCTTTACACTTTGCTCGGACAACAGATCGGAGCGGCGCGGCGCGGGGGCTTTAACCTCTCCGTAACGCACTGACTCGACACTGGTTTGGTGCAATGCATTATTTGCTGGCGCGTTTTTTGCTGTAAACCACGGCGCCGAGTTGCCTGCGATGACCTCCCTGGAACCGGCTCCACGCCTCGATCCGGGCATCATCGGCAAGGCACCCGAAACGCATATCGTGCAAGCAAACATGCCGGCATGTCGCGACGCCGCCGCCGAGGCGCGCGCGGGGCAAGCCGCAAAACTCGAACGGGGTTTTCGATGAGTCGCTTCACCACCGACCGGATCGCCCACTGCGGCGCATCCAATGGCGCCGTGCGCGCCACCGACGCCAGTGGCCTTGACGCCCGTGCGGCCGGTCCCGCCACCCGCGCGGACGCCACCCGCAGCGGCGGTCTCGTCCGCACTGCCGTGATCGCCTTCGCCGCCGCGGCCATCGGCGGCTGCACCCTCATCCCCGGCACCAGCGGCAGCCTCATGCGCGAAGAGTCCAGCGTGCCGCTGCCGGTCACCGAGGGCACCGACACCGTCCCGGCCAACGTCAAGCTCAAGCCCATCACCGCCGAGCTGATCATCGAACAGCACCAGGCCAAGGAGTCGCGCTTCCGCAGCGGCAAGGCCGGCGGCCAGACCGCCACCCGCGCGAGCGATCCCAAGAAGATCCCCGGCTTCGACTACCAGGACTACAAGCTCGGCCCCGGCGACATCATCAACGTCATCGTCTGGGACCACCCCGAGATCACCATCCCGGCCGGCTCCTACCGCTCGGCCGAGCAGTCCGGCACCCTGGTCGCCGAAGACGGCACCATCTTCTTCCCCTTCGCCGGCGTGGTGAAGGTCGCCGGCCTCACCACCCGCGAGGTGCGTCAGGTCCTCGCCAAGCGCATGGCCAGCGTCATCGAAAACGTCCAGCTCGACGTGCGCATCGTCTCCTTCCGCAGCAAGCGCGTGTATGTCGTCGGCGAAGTCGCCAAGCCCGGCCTGCAGCCGATCGACGACATCCGCATGACCCTGGTCGAGGCCATCAACCGCGCCGGCAACATCACCGAAGAGGCCGACCACGGCAACGTGCTGCTCACCCGCAACGGGCAGACCTGGCGGGTCGACCTGCAGGCGCTGTACGAGGAGGGCGACGTCAGCCAGAACGTGCTGCTGCAGCCGGGAGACATCATCAACGTGCCCGACCGCCAGCTCAATAAGGTCTTCGTGCTCGGCGAGGTGCGCAACCCGGGCTCGTTCGTCATGAACAAGCGCCGCACCACGCTCGCCGAGGCGCTGTCCGACGCCGGCTTCGTCAACCAGAGCACGTCCGACCCGGCGTGGGTGTATGTGATGCGCAGCGACAACGGCAGCGCCGAGCTCTTCCACCTCAACGCCCGCTCGCCCGACGCGCTGCTGCTTGCCGAGCGCTTCCCGCTGCTGCCGCGGGATGTGGTGTATGTCGATGTGGCGGCGATCGCGCGCTGGAACCGCGTGGTCAGCAACATCCTGCCGACCTCGCAGATGCTGCAGCTCACCAGCGAGACGCGGTATCCGCTGTTCGGCGGCCGGCAGTAACAAGGAACCGTGCCGGCCCGATTCCCGCAACGGAACGGGCTTCGCACGGTTCTTGTAGGAGCGACGCAAGTCGCGATCGTCGCGTTCGATGAGCCGCAGCGCGCAATGGAGGCGCTGGGATCGCGACTTGCGTCGCTCCCACGGGGAGTCGGATGGGGCGCTGGGATCGCGACTTGCGTCGCTCCTACGGAAATTGATTGGCAACACACAACTACACAACAGGAACCTACACCCTTGCGTCGAGAAACTGCACCCTCCGCCGTGGCTGAAGTCGGGAATCCTGTCCGCGCCAAGTCCATGCGCGACGACCGGGACGACTTCATCAACCTGGGCGAGATCATCGCCGTCCTGCTCGAATACAAGTGGCTGATCCTCGCCGTCACCTTCTTCGCCGTCTTCATCGGCGCGGTGGTGGCCCTCGTGTCCACGCCCATCTACCGCGCCGACGGGCTGGTGCAGGTGCAGGACAGCAAGGGGCCCAAGGGCGGGCTGGCCGCGCTGCGCGACGTCGAGGCCGTGCTCGGCGAGAACAGCTCGGTCACCGCCGAGCTCGAGATCCTGCGCTCGCGCATGATCCTCGGCCGCGTGGTCGAGCGCCTGCGCCTCGACATCCGCGCCACCCCCGACTACTTCCCCATCTTCGGCCGCGCCCTCGCGCGCCGCTATAACGGCGAGCAGCCCGCCGCGCCGCTGCTCGGCCTGGGCAGCTACGCCTGGGGCGGCGAGCGCATCACCGTGCAGACCCTCGAGGTGCCGTCCTACCTGGTCGGCCTGCCGCTCACCCTCATCGCCGGCGACAACGGCGGCTTCACCCTCTACGACGACCAGGACCAGCCCCTGCTCGACGGCAGCGTCGGCCAGCCCGCCAGCAGCGCCGACGGCAAGACCACGCTCTTCGTCGCCGAGCTCGTCGCCCGCCCCGGCACCCATTTCGATCTCGCCCGCATCAGCCAGATCCAGGCCATCGCCGCCCTGCGCGAAGACCTCGAGGTGCGCGAGCGCGCGCGCCAGTCCAACGTGATCGAAGCAGCCTACAGCGACGCCGACCGCGCCGAAGCCGAGCGCCTGCTCAACGAAGTCCTCAACGCCTACGTGCGCCAGAACGTCGAATACCGCTCCGCCGAGGCCGACGCCACCCTGGCCTTCCTCGAAAAGCAGCTCCCCGAGCTCAAGGCCCAGCTCGACACCGCCGAAGCCGCCTACAACGACTACCGCCAGACCCGCGGCTCGGTCGACCTCACCCTCGAGACCCAGTCGGTGCTCAGCTCCATCGTCAAGGTGGACGCCGACGTCGTCGAACTCCAGCAAAAGCGCGACGAGCTGCGCCAGCGCTTCACCCCCGAGCACCCCCAGGTCAAGGCCATCGACTCGCAGCTCGGCCGCCTGCGCGCCGTGCGCGGCACCCTCGACAAGGACGTCAACCGCCTCCCCGACACCCAGCAGACCGCGCTGCGCCTGCGCCGCGACGTCGAGGTCGCCACCGCGCTGTACACCAACCTGCTCAACAGCGCCCAGCAGCTGCGCGTGGCGCGCGCCGGCACCGTCGGCGACGTGCGCGTGATCGACGCCGCCGCCACCGCGCCGTTGCCGGTCGCCCCGCGCAAGGCGCTCATCCTGCTGCTCTCGGGCGTGCTCGGCGTGCTCGGCGCGCTCGGCCTGGTGTGGGCCATCCGCAGCCTCCGCGTGGTCGTCGAAGACCCGCAGACCATCGAGCGCGAGCTCTCGCTGCCGGTGTACGCCACCGTACCCGACAGCAAGGACGAGGCCGTGCTGTCGCGCGCCATCGCCCGCGGCAAGACCGACAAGGGCCAGCTCCTCGCCACCGCCCACCCCGACGACGACGCCATGGAGAGCCTGCGCAGCCTGCGCACCACGCTGCACTTCGCGCTGCTCGGCGCCGAGAAGGGCTCGGTGCTCATCACCGGCCCGGCGCCCGGCGTCGGCAAGAGCTTCATCAGCAAGAACCTCGGCGCCGTGCTCGCCCAGGCCGGCAAGCGCGTCATGCTGGTCGACGGCGACCTGCGCAAGGGCCACATCAACAAGGCCTTCGGCATCGGCCGCGGTGTGGGCGTGTCCGACTACATCATGGGCGCGGCCAGCATCGAGCAGATCGTCAAGCCCACCGGCATCGACAACTTCGCCCTCGTCACCACCGGCCAGATCCCGCCCAATCCGTCCGAGCTCCTCATGCACCCGCGCTTCGCCGCGCTGCTCGCCGAGCTCGAAAAGCAGTGCGACGTGCTCATCATCGACGCGCCCCCGGTGCTCGCCGTGTCCGACGCCGCCATCATCGGCCGCCAGGTCGGCGCCACCCTCCTGGTCGCCCGCGCCGGCCGCCACCCGGTGCGCGAGCTCGAGCAGGCCATCAAGCGCTTCGACCAGGCCGGGGTCGAGGTCAAGGGATTCGTGTTCAACGGCTTCGACCTCACCCGCCAGCGGCATCGGTTCGGGTACGAGGGGTATCACTACCAGTACAAGTACAAGGCGTGAGGACCGATGGGGGCGCCCGAATCGACCCGGGCGGCCCAAATCGCGACTTGCGTCGCTCCCACAAATCGCGACTTGCGTCGCTCCTACGAGAAGCACACACTAATCGCGACTTGCGTCGCTCCTACAAGAACCGCACCCCCTGTGGGAGCGACGCAAGTCGCGATCACCGCCTCCGAGACACCGACCACGCCCACCGTAGCCGTAAACCTGAACCGCCCGAGTCGCGACTTGCGTCGCTCCTACAAATACGCTGCCCGACCACGCTTACCCGGACAATCATCGCCATGACGCCGCCTACAACGCGCGCACGCTCCACCGAGGCTCGCCGCCCATGCAAGGTCTGATCGCACTGCTGGCCGGTGCCGGCCTTTCCGCGCTCGTCATCCGCGCGATGATCGCCATCGCCCCCCGCGTCGGCCTGGTCGACCTCCCGGGCGAACACAAGCAACACGAACAGGTCACCCCCTTCGTCGGCGGCTTCGGCGTGCTCGCGGCGCTGCTGGTGGCGGTGGCGCTGCTCATCCTCGAGTACCCGGACAGGCTCGTCGCCTGGCTCTCGCTGCTGGTATGCGGCGTGGTCATGTTCGGCGTCGGCCTGGCCGACGACCGCTGGAAGCTCTCGGCGCGCATCCGCCTCGTCATCCAGGCCGGGCTCGCGCTGCTCATGGTCTATGGCGGCGGGGTGGTGCTCGCCGACGTCGGCGACGCCTTCTTCGTCGGCGCGCTCACCATGGGCTTCGCCGCGGCCGTGCCCTTCACCGTCTTCGGCACCGTCGGCTGCATCAACGCGCTCAACATGGTCGACGGCATCGACGGCCTCTCGGGCACCATCGCCGCCGGCACCCTGGCCCTCATCGCGCTGGTCGCCGGCCTGGGCGGCGACGGCGCCACCTTCCTGCTCGCGCTCTGCCTGCTCGGCGGCGTGCTCGGCTTCTTGTGGTTCAACCTGCGCTTCGGCAACCAGCACCGCGCCCTCGTCTTCATGGGCGACAACGGCAGCATGACGCTCGGCCTGCTGCTGTGCTGGCTGCTCATCACCATCACCCAGGGGCCGAATGCGCTGGTGCCGCCGATCGTGGCGCTGTGGATCTTCGCGCTGCCGCTGGTCGACACCCTCAGCGTCATGTTCCGCCGCATGTGGATGGGCAAGTCGCCCTTCAGCCCCGACCGCAACCACCTGCACCACCTGCTGCAGCGCGCCGGCTTCCGCGTCGAAAACACCGTCGGCATCATGGGCACGCTGCACTTCGCCCTCGGCGCCACCGGCATCGCCGGCGCCTGGCTGGGCGTGCCCGAGGGCGTGCTCGCCATCGGCTGGCTGGTCGTCTTCCTGGCCTATTTCCGCCTCACCGCGCGCCCCTGGCGCTTCGTGCCCATGCTGCGCGGCTTCCATCGTGCCTTCGGCCTCACCCCCGCGCGCAACCTCGGCGTCTTCATGGGCAACTGCACGCTCGAGCACGTCGAGCAGATCAACGCCCTCGTCGCCCCCCAGCTCGACGAAAACACCGTCTTCCGCACCCGGCTCTACCAGCGCAAGGGCACCGCCGGCCCGGCCGGCACGCGCTACGCGGTCGTGCAGATCATCATCGACGACGAGGTCGCCCCGCTGCGCTACCAGGACCTCTACATGCGCCTCATCCGCCGCGCCTCCCGCCCGGTCAAGGGCATCTACGTGCGCAGCTACGTCCAACGCGATCCCCACAACGAACGCCGCAATCAATCGCATCCGGTCGACCGCGACCGCCGCCTTGCCGAGCGTCGCCGAGCCGACTGCGCCCTCGTCGAAGAGTCCTACACCTACGTCCGCAACGGCCGCATCGTCGACCAGCAGATCCACCACCCCAGAACCGTCACAAGCCCGTAACCCCGCCCACGCCCATTACACCCCTGTAGGAGCGACGCAAGTCGCGATAGCCGCCCCCCCGACACCGCCCATTACACCCCTGTGGGAGCGACGCAAGTCGCGATAGCTGCCTCCGAGACCCCGCCCACGCCGAACGTGGCCGCGCCCGGAACGGACTGAATCGCCTGAATCGCGACTTGCGTCGCTCCTACAGAACCCCAAAACCCAAAACCCAAAACCCCAACCCTTCCATCTCCTCACTAGCCACCTACCCACCATGCACACCCTAGCCACCCTCAAGCTCGCCATCATCGGCCTCGGCTACGTCGGCCTGCCGCTCGCGGTCGAATTCGCCAAGAAGCGTTCCGTCGTCGGCTTCGACATCAACCAGGCCCGCATCGACGCCCTCAAGACCGGCCACGACGCCACCCTCGAGGTCTCCGACGAAGAACTCCGCGAAGCCACCGGCCTGCAATACAGCGCCAACCTGCAGGACCTCGCCGCCTGCAACACCTTCATCGTCACCGTCCCCACCCCCATCGACGAGCACAAGCAGCCCGACCTCACCCCGCTGGTCAAGGCCTCCGAGACCATCGGCAAGGTGCTCAAGAAGGGCGACATCGTCATCTACGAATCCACCGTCTACCCCGGCGCCACCGAAGAAGACTGCGTCCCGGTCCTGGAAAAATTCTCGGGTCTGAAATTCAACGTCGACTTCTACGCCGGCTACAGCCCCGAGCGCATCAACCCGGGCGACAAGGAACACCGCGTCTCCACCATCAAGAAGGTCACCTCCGGCTCCACCCCCGAGGTCGCCGAGCTGGTCGACCAGCTCTACCGCCAGATCATCGTCGTCGGCACCCACAAGGCCGAGAGCATCAAGGTGGCCGAAGCCGCCAAGGTCATCGAGAACACCCAGCGCGACGTCAACATCGCCCTCATCAACGAGCTCGCCATCATCTTCAACAAGATGGGCATCGACACCGAGGCCGTGCTCCAGGCCGCCGGCAGCAAGTGGAACTTCCTGCCCTTCCGCCCGGGCCTGGTCGGCGGCCACTGCATCGGCGTGGACCCCTACTACCTCACCCACAAGGCGCAGGAGATCGGCTACCACCCCGAGATCATCCTCGCCGGCCGGCGGCTCAACGACGGCATGGGCGCCTACGTGGTGTCGCAGCTCGTCAAGGCCATGCTCAAGCGCCGCATCACCGTCGAAGGCGCCCGGGTGCTGGTGCTGGGCCTCACCTTCAAGGAAAACTGCCCCGACCTGCGCAACACCCGCATCGTCGACATCGTCAAGGAACTGCGCGACTACAACATCACCGCCGACGTCTTCGACCCGTGGGTGGACGTGGCCGAGGCCCAGCACGAATATGGCCTCACCCCGATCGATGCTCCGCAGCCGGGCACCTACGACGCGATCATCGTCGGCGTGGCGCACCAGCAGTTCAAGGACATGGGGGCCGAGGCGATTCGCGCGCTCGGCAAGCCGGAGCATGTGGTGTATGACCTGAAATATGTGATGCCGAGGAATGCGGCGGATCTACGGCTTTGAACTTTTCGTCGTCAGCTTAGGTATAAGACGCGATTTATTTTGATGCTTAAAGGACGCTAATCGATGCGGCAAGTTCGGGATGCGGTATGGATCCTATTTGGAAACTCTCTGTCTCGATTGGCGTCAGGTGTGTTTACCATTGTCTTAGCTCGATACATAGGCTTAGATTCGTATGGCGCCTTTGTAATAGCGTTAACATATGGAGCTATTTTTAGTCAAGTTGCTGAGTTGGGGTTGCAGCAGCTATACATAAAAGACTACAGCCAGAATGCAGATTCGAAGCCTCCCGACATTGCTGCGTATTTTTGGCTGCGATTTTTGGTTGCTTCCCTTGTTTCCGCCGTTTTTTGGGTTCTATCAACATTTATCATCAGCGAAGAATACTGGGTTTCAACTGTTGTGCTGGTACTCCCATTTATTTTTGGAGTGAGTTTTTTTAATTTTTCGCAAGGGTTGTATCTAGCGTCGTCTAAGATGAAATACGTTGCGTTGCAACGATTGGCAAATACGTTTTTTATCTTGCTGTGTTGTTCTTTTGTTATTTTTATAATTGGGCCAGGTGAAGCTGCTATCAACCTCGCTTCGGCATATGGGCTAAGCTCCATCATCGCAGGCGCCGCCCTTGTTTTCGTTAGCTCGAAGTTAAGAATAAAACCTCAACGGATCTTATCGAACTTTCGATCAATAGTTTCTAGAGTTGGCGCGTTCTTTTGGACGGGGCTTTTGTTCGTGCTGTCGCCCCAGGTGCCACTGCTGGTCCTTCAGTATTTTTCAGGCGGAGCAGCTTTTGGTGCATTTGCTTTAGCTTATCGCCTGCCACTCGTTCTTCTGCTTGTGCCAATGTCAGTGGCGCAGTCTTTCTATCCGAAATTGTTTTCGGCTGTGCGGGACGAAGTTCGCTACATACGGTTGCTCAGATCTCAAGCGGCAATCACATTCTGCTTGACGGCGATAGTAGTGATTATGCTTTATACGTTCTCGTCCTTTGTGATTGAAAGCCTTCTTGGGAATTACGACGAAGGGATAGATTTAGTTCTTAGCCTTTTCAAAATTTTGATTTGGGTTCTACTTCTTCAGGCACTGGTCCAGCCTTTGGCTTATATATTAATGACTTCGGGTCTTGAAGGTTTGCGTGCAAAGCTTTTCGCGTTTTCGATTTTGCTGATGGTTCCGCCTTTTGTATTTTTTGCGAGTGACGAGAATATGCAGGGGGTCGCAGTTGTTGCGTTGCTCTCGGAGCTGTCTCAGGTCTTTTTATATAGTTATGCCCTCTATCGCGCTGGTCGATTCGGTTTTGTTGTTCAAGTCTATAAAGTAGCGCTGCCGTATATTGTAATTTTAGCCGTCGTTGTAATTGCGCTAAGTAGTGATTTCATTGACGGCGCGTTTTGGGTTAATCAGGTAGGTGTTGCTTCTATTGGGGCGGTTGCTGCCATTCTTGTTTCTCTGCTCATTCTCCGGAATATGGCGATTAAGGGCGATCATGTATAAGAAAATATTGATATCAAATGGTTGGTCTGATGATAATAAAGGCGACTCCGCCATTGTTGAGGGCCTGATTGAGAGTTCGGGTCTGGCTGAATTGAAATCAATAGGTGTTGTCTCAAGTTTCTCGAGCAATTCGGCGCATTTTGCGAATTCGATGAGACATTTGCAGCGAAAATTTGACTTGCAAGTTTATCCGAATCCGGTTTTTACTCGTTGCCCTTCCACAAAGGCGGCGCGTATAAAATCAATGATTGAGTTGTTTAAATCTTTTCTTGTTCTTGCTTATCCGCCTATCTCCCGTCTTATTCTCGATGATTCGAGGCGGTATACGGTTGATGCAATAAAAGATGCAGATATTGTGATTGGGAAAGGCGGGCATTATTTGTTCGGAACAAGTAATTTCAGTGGATTTATTACGCTCTATCGAAATTTCTACACTTTACTGTTAGCGCGTCGGTTAGGCGTTACGACGGCTCTATCGGCCAACAGCGTAGGGCCCTTCGTAGGTCGTTTTGCACGTGTTCTTGCGAAGATTTTTTTTAGTACGGTTAATACCATTCAGGTGCGTGAAAAGCGCTCACAGGAAGAGTTGAACAGCCTCGGGATTCGTTCAAAAGAAACCTTTGACACAGCTTTCGTGATACCTGAAGAGCCCCTGTCGGTCGATTTAGATCTGCCCGCTCAATTTGTGGCAGTGACATGCCGGCAGTGGGACTTCCCTTATGGCGAAGCTAATAAGGAAACGCAATACGAAAACTACCTTAGTGCTATTGAGCAAGCATGTTTTCTTTTTTCGGACAAAGGGTATGAGATTGTCCTCGTTGCACAGGTAATTGGACCAACGGCACATGAGGATGATCGGGTTGTCAATCGCTTGCTCAATGAGCGGTTGCGCCAGAAGGGGCTTGAGCCTGTAGTAATTGATCAAGATTTGTCGCCTGGGCAGCTAAAGGTAGTCTATGGGAAAGCTCACGTACTTGTAGGAACCCGATTCCACTCTGTTATTTTGGCGTTGAGTGCAGGTACGCCTGTTGTTGCAATTTCTTATCATGGCCCAAAGGCTACTGGGATCATGGAACAGCTCGGGTTGGCAGATTATGTTGTGGATATCAAAGCAGTCAAGAGCGGGGACATTCGGGATCGATGTAACGAGGTTCTAGGGCTGCATAAGGAAATTCAAAAGAGTATTCAGACGGTAGTTCCGAAGATAGTTCAGCAAATTTCCTCCGATGTCAGCGTTTTGTTCGCAGAAAATGAATAGCGTGGTCGCGGCTAGACTAATACTATTTGTTTATGTTGGGGCTCTGCTGCTGTCGCCCCCGCTCAGGCTTTCTGGTATGCCCGGGATGCGAGGGTTTACCGCTGATCAGTTTTTAGTTTTCATAGCGCTGGCTGGTTTTGCTTTTGTTGGGCCTAGATTTTTTGGAAAGGCACTGCGCGACTGCTTTCGTCGGGGCTTCTTTGTTGGGTATTTATACGCGGCTGTTGTGGCGGTTGCGATTGTGGCGGTAGCTTTCAGAATAGTTGTAGATTCTTCGCAGCTAGAGCCGGCAATAGAGTTGGCACGTTTATACGGAGTAATGCGGCCCGCGTTTGTGATTGTATTGGGTGTTTTGATAACCAGGTTATATTTCTTAGAGGCGTTTGATAAGGCATATCGTGACTTGGTGGTTTGTTTCTTGGTTATTGGTGCATTTCCTTTGATGGTGGGTTTAGGGCAGGGTTTAGGTGTTCCGTCGGTAGTGGATTTTTCAGCTAATTACTACTCTCGTGGCTCAAATTTTGATGTGGTCTTGATGTATGGGCGTGCTTACGGCACTTTTGATGGGCAGCCCAATGTCTTTGGCACTTTTTGTGCTATTTATATTCTCTTCTTGATAAATTATCTGCGTTTCTCATGGCGTCTGGTAGCGCTAGTGCCACTGCTTGGGTTGGCTGTATTGTGTTTAATTTTTTCCGGTTCTCGCGGCGCCATGCTTGCTCTCCTGATTGCAGGGATGGCTTGGATGGTGGTTTCAAAAGGTTTTTCATTTATCGTGTATGCCGGCTTCTTGCTATTTGTCCTGGCGGGGGTTTTTTTTCTCTTCGAAGGGGTGCTGCCAGAGGCGCAAACAGGACGGTTGATATCCGCTCTTGGCCTAGGTTCTGGAGGCGATCCTGGTCTAGCGACTACACGGCTTCCGTATTGGTCAATGATGATTGATCTTTTTCTCCAGAAACCACTGCGGCTCTTGTGGGGTGTGCCTGGTTATCTAATGCCGCCCACGGACAACCTCCAGTTGGCGTGGGTGGCGGCGCTCGGCCTATTTGGTGCGTTGATTTATCTATATATCGTGCTGCGGTTAGCTAGTAAGTTTTTCCAATTAAGAGACAAGGAGGGGGCTGAGTTTGGCGTACTGTCGCTCGTCTTTTTGTTAAACGGTGTTTCATACCCTACTTTTTTTAATGGGCGGTTGGGTGATTTTTTTTGGCTGGCTGCCGCGTGTGTTGTTCTCGGATACGTTCACAGAAGCGATCTAGTAAATGCGGATACTGCAGGTTTCTCCTAGTTTATATAATGGTGGTGGAGAGGTTTTTGCTTTTCAGTTGGCTGACGCCCTTGCACGGCGTGGTCACGAGGTGGCATTGGTTTCAGTTACTAAGCCCGCAGCGGACGGGCTTTTAACCGCAAGACTTCAAAACGTGGGATTCGAGTTTTTTTCACTGGATAAGCAGAGTGGGGCCGGGGTAGATCTTAAGCTGCCCTTTCGATTGGAGCGTTTAGCTCGTCAGTGGAAACCGGATGTCGTACATACGCATTTGCGGGCTCTGTCTTACGCAAGCCTTCTAACCTTTAGGTCATATAAGAAATTTCATACTATTCACAGTCTCGCTGAAAAGGAGTGCTCAGCGAAGGTGCGCTTTTTTCAACGTATACTGTTTGCGTTAGGCTGGGTGCCCGTTGCTATCTCAGAAGTGGTGCGCGAGTCTATCTGCCGGGCTTACGGTTTGAAGGCTCCTATAGTGGTGAACGGAGTGGAAAAGCTGGAGATAGACTCGCCCTCGTCTTTCGACTATAGGTGCCTCCTGGATATACCCTCGGATGCGGCGGTCTTGGCTCATGTTGGTCGTCTAAACGAAGTGAAGGATCAGTTGCGACTCTTGAGAGTTTTCTCGGAAATTGCTGAGGAGGATCCAAGAGTTTTTTGCCTTTTTGTTGGTGACGACCCTGTTTCTGGGGCACCGTATCTTGCGAAGATGAATCAGTTTGTAGAAGGCTTGTCTGAGGATGTTCGACGTCGCGTGCGTTTTCTTGGGGCGCGGAGCGATGTCGGTAGTATTCTAGATGCGGCTGATGTCTTTGTTCTATGTAGTCGCTATGAGGGGCTGCCTCTGGCTCTTCTTGAAGCCATGTCAATCGGAAAGCGTTGTGTTTGTTCTGCTGTCGGCGGAATTCCTGATGCGATAGATGAGTGCAGCGGTTGGCTTTTCGAAGCTCAAAGTGACGATGATTTCAAGCGGTGTCTCATAGAGGCAATTTTTCAGCGTAACGGAGAAAGGGAAGGGGTGGCTCGTGCTGTGTTTGATCAGAGGTTTTCGATAGATATCTGCGCGGCGCAGTATGAGGCTTTGTATTTTGGGAATGGGGGGCGGGGGTGAGAATACTTGTCTTGGGGCCGCTTCCGCCGCCTTTGGGTGGTACGACGGTTTTGTTTGAAGATTTTGTTCGAAGGTTTGGCGGTGTTTGCGAGAAATTCGAAGTTGTTGATACTAATGACAAGGTGGCCGGTGCTTTTATAGCACGTTGCACAAAGATGCTGACGCAGTGGTATTTGATTTTCCGTGCACTTTGGGGTGTGGATGTTGTTGTCCTACATGCTTCAGCCAGAAGGGCGGTTTTTAGCGGTGCAGTGCTTTATCTCTTGACTCGGATGTCTGGAAAACGACTTGTTGTTCGAGTATTTGGAGGAGCATTAGATCTTTTTTTTGACCGCGCGGGCTTGATCGGTCGGTTTGCTTTTTCGGCTTTATTTCGAGCGGATTTGATTTTGCTCGAAACTCGGCATCTGATGAGATATTTTCAGGAAAATTTCCCTGTATCTAATATTCATTGGCTGCCCAACTGCAGGGATGTTAATTATTTTTCTGAGGATAGGGCGAAAACAGAGGGGGGGCGAAATGGCGCATTTGTTTTCGTTGGCCGGATATCGCGAGATAAGGGTGTTGAGGCGATTTTGGAAGCTGTAAAGGTTGGTGGGCAGGATTGGTTAAAGGTGGATTTTTTTGGGCCTCTGGATGATGGATATACTCCCGATTATCTAAATAGCCAGCCGGGTGTGAGATATGGCGGAGTGGTGCCGTCAGATCATGTTCCTGAGCTTTTAGGTAAGTATACGGCGCTCGTTTTGCCAACGGTCTATGAGGGTGAAGGATATCCAGGGGTTGTTTTGGAAGCGTTTTCTCAAGGAACCCCTGTAGTCGCAAATAGCTGGCGAGCCATTCCAGAAATTGTTGTGGATGGAGAATCGGGTTTGTTGGTTCCGGTTGGGGATACATTGGCTTTAGTTAATGCTCTTAGGCGAGTTTTGTTTGACGAGAACTTATGGGCGAAGCTAAGCATGGGGGCTCGTGAAGGTTATCAATTTTTTGACGCGGATGTATGGCACAAGAAAGCATGGATTGAATGGATGTCTGAGGTTCGAGGAGTTAGGAAGTGAGTGCAATTTTTTTTTACCGAATTGGAAGGTACTGCTATCTAAAAAATATCCCGCTGGTCCCGAAGGTGATGTATGCCCTATCGTATTTGATCTTCCACTGCGTACTCCCCGCGACTGCCGTGCTTGGGAAAGGTGTGAAATTGGGCTATGGTGGGTTGGGAGTGGTTATCCATGCTAGGGCCAAAATTGGTGATAATGTCGTTGTTGCCCAACAAGTGACGATAGGCGGGCGATCTCGGAAATACGAAGTGCCGATAATTGAGGACGGCGCCTACATTGGCGCTGGTGCGAGAGTTTTGGGGCCAGTGCGGGTGGGGCGTAACTCAGTAGTGGGGGCTAATGCTGTGGTAGTTAAGGATGTACCAGAAGGTGCAACGGTGGTTGGCGTGCCAGCTAAACAGATTGTGCGTTGATTTTTCTTTCGGGAATGGGAGTTGACACAATGCGCTGTAGAGGGCCACGTCTATGCAGGTAGATATCATCGCGGGCGCTCGCCCCAACTTCATGAAAATCGCCCCGATCATTCGCGCCTTCGAGGCGCGCAAGGCTGCGGGAGGGCCGCTGCGTTATCGGCTGATCCACACCGGCCAGCATTACGATCCGCGAATGTCGGGGGAGTTCTTCCGCCAACTCGGTATTCCCGAGCCGGACGTGAATCTGGAGGTGGGTTCGGGCACGCAGGCCGAGCAGACCGGGGCGATCATGAGCCGCTACGAGCGCCTGCTGCTCGATTCGCCGAGCGACCTGTGCTTGGTGGTGGGCGACGTGACCTCGACCATGGCCTGCGCAATTGCCGCACAAAAGCTGCATGTGCCGGTGGCGCATGTGGAGGCGGGCATCCGCTCGGGCGACTGGACCATGCCCGAAGAGATCAACCGCATGGTGACGGACGCCATTACCAACTGGTTCTTCACCACCAGCGAGGTGGCCAACGCCAACCTGCGCAAGTCCGGGGTGGGCGACGAGCGCATCTTCTTCGTCGGCAACACGATGATCGACACCTTGCTCGGCAATATCGACCGGCTGCAAAAGCCGGACTTTTGGGACGGGCTGGGCTTGCAGGCGGGCGAGTACTTTGTGGTGACGTTGCACCGCCCGGCCAACGTGGACAAGGGCGACGGCTTTGCTCGCCTGCTGCGCGCGATCGCCGAGGGCACGCGCGGCCTGCCGGTGGTGTTCCCGGTGCATCCGCGCACGGCCAAGACGCTGCGCGACCTCAATGAGGTACCGGACAGCTTCCGCCTGGTGGATCCGCAGCCCTACCTGGAATTCAACTACCTGGTGAAGAACGCCAAGGCGGTGATCACGGATTCGGGCGGCATCACCGAGGAAACCACGGTGATGGGCGTGCCTTGCCTGACGCTGCGCGACAGCACCGAACGCCCCGAGACGGTGACCACCGGCACCAACGAGCTGATTGGCACCGACCCCGCTGCGCTGGCGCCTGCGCTGGAGACCCTGTTTGCCGGGCAGTGGAAGAAGGGCGGGATTCCGGAGATGTGGGACGGGAAGACCGGGGAGCGGATCGTGGGGATTTTGGAGGAGCTGCTGGCCGGTAAGCGCGGCGCAAATTGATCGCACGGTTCTTGTAGGAGCGCGGCAAGGCGCGAATGCGGACGCTGTGGATTGGTGCGCGTAGGTTCCTGCGCGGTTGTATTCGCGGCTTGCGCCGCTCCTACAGGGTGCTTCGGGCGATGCGGTTTTTGTAGGAGCGCCGCAAGGCGCGAATGCGGGCGTTGTGGATTGGAGCGCGTAGGTTTCGGCGCGGTGGTGTTCGCGGCTTGCGCCGCTCCTACAGGGGGGGCTTGGAGCCCGAGGGCGCGGGGGGTGTGAGCGCGTCGTGATCGGTGTAGGGTGTCGCCATTTGTGAATCGGGAGGGGGTCGGATGGCCATGCATCAGCGGTGGGCGCTTCGCGTGGAAGGGTTCGCCCGGTTCAAGCATGCAGAGGTGGCACTGCGGCCCTTGACGCTGTTCGTGGGGGAGAACAACAGCGGCAAGAGCTACATGGCGAGCTTGCTGTGGGGCGTACTGGCGTTGGGGCGGTCGTTGTTTCCGGCGCGACCGGGGGAGTCGAAGGCGTACAAGGCGTGCATCGATGTGCTGATGCAGCATCGGGCGCGGGCGCAAACTCAGATTGCCCAAGGCGGTTGCGGCGAGGTCGTCCTGGCGGCCGAAGACACGCAGTTGTTCGTGCAGTGGTTCAATGAACTGCTGGCGAAGCACAAGAAGATGCTGGTGGGGCGGATCTTTGGCAACCGCGATCTTCCGATCGGCGATCTTCGCCTGCTGGATTATTCTCGCGCGAAGCCCATTACCCTGGTGTTCCGCACGGACGACGAGGCGGTGCGACTTTCGGCGCGGCGGGAGCACCACATTGGCGTGCCGCTGGGCGACGGCGTCGCTTGGCCGAATGCGGGCGAGTTCCACCGGGTCGCTTGCTACGTGACTTGGAAGCTGATCGGTGGCGATATCGCCGGGCCGCTCTATCCGCCCGGGGCATCGCAGCGGGTCGACGGCGAGCCCCTGTTTCTGCCCGCCTCGCGCACGGGGTTCATGCTGACCTTCCGGGCGCTGGTGGGCGAGGCGCTGACCCTTTATGACGCGGCGGCGGACGATGCGGTGCCACCCAGCCAGTTCACCCTGCCGGTGGTTCGTTTTCTGCAGGCGCTCAACAGTACGCCGCCGACCGCAGGGGCGGTCCATGCAAAGACGGCAGGCTGGCTGGAAAAGACCCTGCTGCAGGGCGGAATCCAGCAGGTGAAGCAAGGCGGCGCGCCCGACTATCGGTATCAGCCGTTCGGCGAGGGGGCTGCGAGTCTGCCGATGTACCTGAGTTCGTCGCTGGTGGCCGAGCTCGCACCGATCGTGCATTTCCTGAAGCATCGGCCGTCATTTCGGACGCTGTTCATCGAGGA
The DNA here is from genome assembly GCF_000831325.1 of Thauera sp. SWB20. NCBI lineage: Bacteria > Pseudomonadati > Pseudomonadota > Betaproteobacteria > Rhodocyclales > Zoogloeaceae > Thauera > Thauera sp. SWB20. The sequence goes on from NZ_JTDM01000019.1 coordinate 436,889, forward strand.
GCCCGAGGCGCATCTGCATCCGCAGGCGCAGCGCGCGATGGCGCGGGCGGTCGTGCGCCTGGTCAATGCCGGCTTGCCGGTGGTGGCGACCACCCATGGCGACACGCTGTTCCAGCAGATCAACAACCTGGTGCAGTTGCACGGTCATCCGCAACGCAAGGCTTTGTCCGCGGAGCTGGGCTATGAGGCCGGGGAGACGCTCGCGGAGGAGCTGTTGAGCGTGTTCCAGTTTCGCCGCGAGGCGGCCGAGACCACGGTGACGGCCTTGCCGGTGACAGCGTACGGTGTTGCGGTGCCGACGTTCAACGAGCCGCTGGCGGCGCTGACCCAGGAGATCTATCGCCTGCAGGAAGGCTTGGATGGCGATGCGGGGGGCGAGGATGCTTGACCTGGACCAGGCCCGGCTCGACTGGATCCACCGCGAGCATTTCTCGCAGGGGCAGCAAGTCGAGGTGGTGGAGAAGCAGCACGGTGGCGAGGGCAAGGTGAGCTTCGAGGTGGGTGAGGGCGAGATCGCGCTGCGGTTCAAGCTCTCCGAGAACGGGCGCTTTCCTTGCATCAAGCAGGGCAAGGCCGCCGACGGCGTGATCCTGCATTTTGGCCGTGACAAGTCGCTGCGAGCGCTGCATCTGGTCGAGTTGAAGAGCAAGGTGAGCGCCACTCAGTGGCGCGATGTGAAGCTTCAACTGCAGGGGGCGTTGCATAACGCGCACGCGCTGCTGGGGGTGCTCGGCCTGGATTGCCCTGAGCGGATCGTCTGCCATACCGCCTACAAACAGGATGCGCTGAGCCAGAACCCGGCGCTGCTGAAGGCGCAGACGGGGATTCGGGTCGAGGTGAGCGAAGACCTTGCCGATTGGTTCAGCGGCGAGATCGAGATCGATCGGCGTTTTCCGCCCTTGAAGCATTTCCGGCACGAGCGCGATGCGAGGGGTAATGCGCGGGTGCGCGTTGAGGTTTGATGGTGGGAGACGGCGTCTAGAACTCCCCGGGGAATTGCGGTCGAAGTGTGTATAGTTTGGTGTATAGAAACGCTTCGCAGAGGGGAGAACGACATGGTGCGCGACGAGGCTTATCCGAAGCTCGCACGGCAGCCGCTGACTTTGGTGCTGGCGGAGTTCCGCTTTGGGCGGGTGGCGTTCGAGCCGGCTGCGCTGGCGGCACTCAAGGAGCGGATGGCGCCGCGGTTTGCGGACATGCGCGAGGGTGTGGCGCAGCAGGTGCAGCTTGGCGACGCCGGGGTGACGATCACGCAGGCGCCCTATGTGGTCTGGCGGGCGCCGGAGGCGGGGGCTGCGGTGCATCTCGAGGTGGATCGGATCGCCTATGCCACGACGATGTACCCGCGATTCGAGGGGTTTGCAAAGGATTGCCTCGAGGTGGTGCGGGCTTTGCTCGAAACCCTGCGCCCGCCGAGCTTGCACCGCGTGGGGCTGCGCTACAATGACGCCGTCGTGCCGATGCCGGATGAATTGCTGGAACACTATGTCGAGGCGCCCTTGCTCGCCTTTTCGCCGTTGGCGGCCGAAGCGGGCGCGGTGGTGCGCCACCTGAGCGAGACGGTGGTGCAGACCACGGCCGGGGCGCTGGTGGTGCGGGCGCTGGCCGGGGTGCATGGGCTGGGCATGATGCCCGACTTGCAGGGCCAGTTCGGTTTGCCGCTGCAGATTGATGTGCCGACCGACCGGCCCGTCGCGGTGCTGGATTTCGATCACTACTGGGAAGTGGCGGAGGCCGAAGGCGTGGCCTTCGATGTCGATGCTGCGGGCGACCGGCTCGCCCGGCTGCATGAGCCGGCCCGCGAGGCTTTCTGGAAAGTGACGACGGAGTTTGCGAGGACGCAGCGATGGAATTGATGCGAAGCGGGGTTGCAGTCGTGCCGCAGGGGTTTCTGGCGTTCGTTGTCGGCGGGCCCGGCGATGAACGGGCGAGTATCGTCACCAAGGCGAGCGGCGGGATTGTGATGCGTTTCTTTTCGGATACGTCGGGCGGTACAGACAGGCTGCGTGTTCTTCCCTCGCTTCCGGAGCCTGGGTTGGTGTACGACCCGGACCGGCCAGGCAAGGGGGTGGCGGCCGATCTGGACCTGATTGCGCGCGTGTTCGGTTTGAATACGGCGCAGATTGCCGAGATCTGCGGCGGTGTGACCCGACCGACCGTTTATGCCTGGCGTAATGGCGCGGTGCCCCGGCCCGCGAAGCTGGCTCGCATTCACAAGTTGCGTCGTGCTGCACTCGATTGGGAGCGTTCGGGATTTGGTGTGCCTGGTAGCGCGATGACCGCACCGGTGATCTACGAAAGGAGCCTGTTCGATCTGCTGTGTGCCGATCCGCTGGACCTCGCCGCGATCCAGTTTGCAGGCGGACGTCTTGCGATGGAGCACGAGATGACGAGCAAGCGCACCTTTGTCGACCCGTTTCGCTGAGAGGCGGTTGATCGATGGCGGATATTGGGAAACAGATTGCGGATCGGGGCTGGCGGCAGGGCAGCGTTTTACGCTGCGATGATTACAGGTTGCTGGGCGCGCGTTATTGCGAGGGGCGGCCCGAAGCAGATGTGATCGGCCTGGTGGTCAGCCAATCCTGCGATCTGACCCATGAATCGCTCGAAGGCGAGCCGTTTGCCGAGATCCTGATCGGGTTTCGGGCCGACGATGAGGCGGCCTTGAAACTGCGCGGAAACCGCTCTGCCGGGAAGCACCCGCGGTGTTTACATATGCCGATCCGGCAGGGGCGCGACGAGGTCTGGTTCGCGTTCTTGCCGTGGGATCGCGTTCTCGTCGATCGTGCGGCACTGGCCGACTGTATCCCGCATGATGAGTGGGTGGTTCTGCAGGCGGATCTCGACGTTATGGCCAACTGGTTGGCTCAGCGCTATGTGCGTGCCGCGTTTCCGGATGACTTCAACACGCTTCTCGACGCCACCCGAAGTAAGCAGAAGAAGTTGCACGTCCGTCTTTCCCCCGATGTATCGGGGCTTTATGCACGCCTGAACCCCGATCGTGATCTGCTCGAGGGAGAGCGTTACGTTCTGGACCTGCTCGCGCTGGTGCCGGAGTTTCGTAGGGACGAACTCTCGTCCGTGAGCAAGAGCGTACAGGCGCTCATCGATTCGATTCGGGCGACCGGTATCGATGTCCGCGGCAATGTTCGGATGGAGGACGAGGTCTCGTATGGTCTCGTTCGCTCCTTCCGGCGTTTTCCTCTTGAACACCTTTCGCTGCGTGGCGACCCGCCCGATCCGATGCCCTTGGAGCTGTCGGCCGGTGATCGGCGCGGCTAGAGCTGAATATCCATGGGTTTATTGAACAAGGCGGGGCGCTACTGGCACACCCTGCGGCATTTGCGGCCGGTGCAGTTTTACGGACGGGTGTGGTTCCGCTATTCGCGGCCCAAGCCCGATTTGCGTGCGGCGCCCGCGCTGCGCTTGCGCGCGGGCGTGTGGCAGGCGCCGGCCCGGCGCCTGGCGAGCATGACGGGGCCGCGCAGCTTCGTGTTTCTGAATGAGCCGGGAGGGCTGGACGAGATCGGCTGGGACGGCGAGCAGCGCGAGAAGCTGTGGCGCTACAACCAGCATTATTTCGACGACCTCAACGCGATCGACGCCGAGGCGCGGCGGGCGTGGCACCTGGCGCTGATCGAGGACTGGATCGCGCACAACCCGCCGGGACAGGGCAACGGCTGGGAGCCGTATCCGCTGTCGCTGCGTGTTGTTAACTGGGTGAAGTGGGCGCTGTCGGGCGGCGAGCTGTCGCCGGCGGCGCTGCACAGCCTGGCGGTGCAGGCGCGCTGGCTGACGGGGCGGCTCGAGATTCACCTGCTGGGCAACCATCTGTTTGCCAACGGCAAGGCCTTGCTGTTTGCCGGGCTGTTCTTCGAGGGCGCGGAGGCGGACGGCTGGCGCAAGACGGCGCTGGCGATCCTCGCGCGCGAGATTCCCGAGCAGTTTTTGCCCGACGGCGGGCAGTTCGAGCTGAGCACGATGTACCACGCGCTGGCGCTGGAGGATGCGCTCGATCTGCTGGATGTGACGGCGTGCTACGGCGGGGGTAGGGCTGCGGTAGGAGGCGCTGCGTCGGATTTGGTTGTAGGGGGCGCTGCGTCCGACGCGGCGATGGACGACTGCGCACGCGTGCGCGGCTTGCTGGCGCCGCGGGTGGGGGCGATGCGGCACTGGCTGCGGGTGATGTGCCATCCGGATGGCGAGATCGCGCTGTTCAACGACGCGGCGATCGGCATCGCACCTTCGGTTGTTGAGCTCGAGGCCTACTTCGCGCGCTGCGCGCCGGATGTGGCGGCGCCAGGCTTGAAGACGGTGGAGCACCTCGCGGACAGCGGTTACATCCGTCTCACCGCATCAAGCCCTGCAGGAGCGCCGCAAGGCGCGAACCAGGCGGCGGGTGGCGGCGCTGCCGTCGATGACGGGACGGCCGCATTCGCGGCTGGCGCCGCTCCTACCGGGGGCGGCATCGACGCTTCTGTAGGAGCGCCGCAAGGCGCGAACAATGGGGAGATCATCCCCGCGGCGGTGGCGCTGCTGGATGTGGCGCGGGTGGGGCCGGACTACCTGCCGGGGCATGCGCATGCGGATTCGCTGAGCTTCGAGCTGTCGGTGTTCGGGCGGCGCCTGCTGGTGAATGGCGGGACCTCGTGCTACGGCACGAGCGCGGAGCGTCTGCGCCAGCGCGGTACGGCGGCGCACAACACGGTGGTGGTGGACGGGCAGGATTCATCCGAGGTGTGGGGCGGCTTTCGCGTGGCGCGGCGGGCATATCCGCATGGCCTGCAGGTGCGCGCGGACGGGCAGGGCGCGGTGGTGCGCTGCAGCCATGACGGCTACCGCTGGCTGCCCGGTCGCCCGCGCCACACCCGGCAGTGGACGCTGCATGCAGCGGAGCTGGTGGTGGACGATGAGCTGGCCGGCGACTACCGCGCGGCGGTGGCGCAATACCGTTTTCATCCCGGCGTGGCAGTGTCGATCGAGGCGGACGGGCGCAGCGGCACGGCCGCGCTGCTGGGCGGCGAGCGCGTGCGCTGGGTGATCGAACACGGCGACGGCGAGCTGGTGTCGTCGTCGTGGCATCCGCATTTCGGCGTGTCGATGCCGTGCTCGCTGCTGCGGGTGCGGCTGGCCGGCGGGCGTGCGCGCGTTCGCTTCGGGTGGGGCGAACGGACTAACTGACAGGCTTCCTCTTCATGCACATTCTTTTTCTGACCGACAACTTTCCGCCCGAGGTGAACGCCCCGGCCAGCCGCACCTTCGAGCACTGCCGCGAGTGGAAGAACGCAGGCCACCAGATCACGGTGATCACCTGCGCGCCGAACTTTCCCAAGGGCAAGGTGTTCGACGGCTACCGCAACAAGCTGTGGCAGTCGGAGGTGATCGAGGGCGTGCGGGTGATCCGCGTGTGGTCGTACATCACGGCCAACGAGGGTTTCGTGAAGCGCATCCTGGATTACCAGAGCTTCATGCTGTCGGCGGTGCTGGCGAGCCTCTTCGTGCGCGGGGTGGATCTGGTGGTGGGGACGTCGCCGCAGTTTTTCACCGCGTGCGCGGCGTATGCGGTGAGCCGGATGAAGCGGGTGCCGTGGGTGTTTGAGCTGCGCGACCTGTGGCCGGAGTCGATCCGCGCGGTGGGGGCGATGAAGGAGTCGAAGGCGCTCGACTGGCTGGAGAAGGTGGAGCTGTTCCTGTACCGCAAGGCGAACGCGGTGGTGTCGGTGACCAGCGCGTTCCGCGACAACCTGATCGGCCGCGGTATCGAGGGCGGCAAGATCCACGTGGTGACGAACGGGGTGGACATCAGCCGCTTCAACCCGCGCGAGAAGGACGCCGAGCTGGTGCGCACGCTGGGGCTGGAGGGCAAGTTCGTCGCCGGCTACATCGGCACGCACGGCATGGCGCACGCGCTGGAGACCTTGCTGGAGGCCGCCGCCAAGCTGAAGGCGCGCCCGGACGGCGACCGCTACCGCATCCTGTTGCTGGGCGACGGCGCCCGCAAGGCCGAGCTGGTGGCGCAGGCGCGCTCGATGGGCCTGGACAATGTGCTGTTCGTGGATTCGGTGTCAAAGGACGAGGTGGTGCGCTACTGGTCGCTGCTGGATGTGTCGATCATCCACCTGCGGCGCACGGAGCTGTTCACCACGGTGATCCCGTCGAAGCTGTTCGAGTGCATGGGCATGGGGATTCCGGTGCTGCACGGCGTGGCGGGCGAATCGGCCGGCATCGTGGAGAAGGAAGGCGCGGGGATCGTGTTCGAGCCCGAAAACGCGGACGCGCTGTGCGAGGGCTTGGTGACGCTGGCGGAGAATCCGGGCTTGTATGCGAAGTGCCGGGAGAACGCGCTGGTCGGCGCGCGAAACTACGATCGCAGCACGCTGGCGGCGAAGATGCTGACGGTGCTGGAGCGCGTCGCACGCGGCTAAATGTAGGAGCGGCGCAAGCCGCGAACAGGGCGTTTGTTCCCTCGCCGGCGTTGGTCGCGTGCGGCACCGCCGCATTCGCGCCTTGCGGCGCTCCTACAAGGGGCGCGGCGGTTGGTGGGGCGGCTGATTCGTGCCGAACGTGGGCGTGTGTGCGATAGGGATCAACACGCGGTGAGTCCGCGGGGCGGGCTCGACGCGAGGAGGTTCATGATGCCAACCACGACCGAGCGATTGCTGGAGATTGCGCAGGCGTTGCCAGAGCCGCTGCTGGGCGAGGTGCTGGATTTCGCAGAGTTCCTGCGGGCCCGGCATGCGAGCACGGCCTCGGGAGCTGGCGGACTCGATCTACTGGATTTGTGCGGAGGCCTGGCGGGTTCGGAAACCTTCCAGGGTGCTCCGGAACTGATTCAACGGCGGCTGCGCGACGCGTGGAATTGAGTTGCGAAGATTGCCTTGAGTGGGGCGCGGGCTGCCGTATCGCTTCTTCGATGCGGTGGCGCGCTACCCGTATTCGGTGGCGGATGTGATCGGGGTGCAGACGCCGGGGAACAAGGGGTACTTCGCGGAATGGGTCCGGGGCCCGGGCCGCCGGCTGGAAGTGCTGCAGAACTGGCTGGGTGCGCCGGCCGATGCGCCGAGCTCGATCGTGGTGGGCGAGACCGCGCTGGCCGAACGCAAGGTGTTCGTGTACGCGGGCCACATGGGCGTGGCGCAGGGTATGGGCATCCTGCTCGACTTGGCCGAGCGCCTGCGTGGGCGGACGGACGTGGGTTTCCTGTTCGTGGGCCGCGGCAGCGACGCCCAGCGCCTGCGCGACGACGCGCGTGCGGGCCGCGGGAAATGATCTGGTGGGCCTGATCGAGCAGGAGCGGGTCGGGCGCGCCGTGACCGACGCGTCGGCGGAGTCGCTCGCGCGCGCGGCGGTGGAGCTGGTGGATGCGGTTTCGTCGGACGACGGATTTGCCAAGCGCTGCAAGGCCTTGTCCGCGCGCCTGTTCTCCGCCGAAACCGCCGTCCGCCAGATCGTGTCCGCCTTGGCCTGATGTAGGAGCGGCGCAAGCCGCGATCAGCAGCCGTGCCGCAATTGCCGACCTTGGTTGCCGGCGGCGCAGGCCGATCGCGACTTGTGTCGCTCCCACAAGAACCGCCGCGGTTGATTTTGCGCCGGTGGCCGCGTTACAAGGACCGCCGCGGTCGATTTCGCGCCGGGCGTCTGGGCTGGCTTGTGGGAGCGACGCAAGTCGCGATTCCGGCCGCGCCCCCCGCGCCGACGTCGGTCGGACGCCGCACTGCCTCCACCGTCCAGCCGTGTTTGCCGTATCCAGGAGCAACCATGACGATCACCCGCTTCGACCACGCCTATCTCGACACCCTCTGCACCCAGGCCCGAGCCTCGCCGCGCTTGCGCCAGCACCGCAACGTCCACACCGACTACGCCGACCCCTGCCAGCGCGTGTTCAACGCGATCACCACGCGCAGCTATCTCGTGCCACATCGCCACGCCCTGAGTCCGCGCGACGAGACCATGCTCGCCGTGCGCGGCCGCTTGGCGCTGGTGGTGTTCGACGAGGCGGGCGAGGTGGTGGAGGTGGTGCACTTCGGCGCGCAAGGCGGCGAGGGCGGGTACCTCGGTGCGCAAGGCTGCGCGGGTGGATCTTCCGGCATGAACGTGCTCGGGCCAACCGACCGCCCCGCGGCTGGCGTCCTCGTTCCCGCGGGCACCTGGCACACCGTGCTGGCGCTGGACGACGACGCGATCCTCTTCGAGACCAAGGCCGGCCCCTTCGACCCCGCCGCCCCCAAGGAGCCCGCGCCTTGGGCGCCCGCGGAGGGCACGGTGGAAGCGGGGGCGTATTTCGCGCGATTGCGGGCGTTGGTGGGCGGGTAGGGGACGAGTTCGCGCCTTGCGGCGCTCCTGCAGGGCGCGGCGGTTTGCGCGATGGTTTTCGTGTAGGAGCGGCGCAAGCCGCGAACAGGGCGGCGGTCACGCCCTTCACCAACGCTGGTCGCGCACGGCTCCGCCGGCCCTTTCTTTCCGAGTTTGCCGGCAGTGGGTCATTGGCCTACACTCTTCCTATGGATTTCGAATGGGACGAGGCCAAGAGCGAGGCGTGCTTTCAAGCGCGCGGTTTCGATTTCGCCTATGCGGCCCGGGCCTTCTTCGATCCGGATCGTGTGGTCCAGGCCGACACCCGGCACAGTTATGGTGAAGAGCGCTTTCAGGTGATGGGCCGGATCGAACAGCGCTTGTTCGTGATCGTCTATACGCCCAGGCGCGACGCCATCCGCATCATTTCCGCACGTAAGGCCAACCAGCGAGAGGTCCGAGACTATGAAAACCGTACGCGTGAAGATTGATCCCGCCAGTCCCGAATCACTGGCCACGGGGCGCATCGATGCCGCACGCGTGGATGCCACGACCGAGGCGGACCTCGCCAGGCAGGCGGCGTCCGACGAGGCCGACGCCATGCAGGACGCGGCCAAGTTCGCACGACGCGTTCGCAAGCGCCTGGGCTTGAGCCAGGCGGAGTTTTCCGAGCGGATCGACGTGCCTGTGGAGACGATCCGTAACTGGGAGCAGGGCAAGCGCAGCCCCACCGGCGCGGCCAAAGCGCTGCTCAAGGTGCTGGACAAGGCCCCCGAGGCGGCGCTGGCGGCGCTGCATTGATGGGGTCAGGTCTTTAGTTTGCGCGTTGCATGCTGCAGCGCCTGATTCGCGCCTTGCGGCGCTCCTACATGGGCGCTGCGGCAGATCTCCGCGATGGTTCCCCTGTAGGAGCGGCGCAAGCCGCGAACATCGGCGGATGGGTGCTCGCCGGCGGTGGTCGCGTTCGGCACCGCCGCATTCGCGCCTTGCGGCGCTCCTACATGGGTGCGGCGCTTGCTGGGGTGTCGGCGTTCCTACATGGGCGCGGCGCTTGCTGGGGTGTCGGCGCTCCTGCATGAAACATCGGGTGGGTGGAGGCGTCGGCGGCGATGGGTCTGAGTGGTATTATCGGCGCAACCATGATGCTTCCTCCTCGCGTTGTCTTCGATACGAATGTGCTCGTCGCCGCGCTGCGCTCGAGGCGGGGGGCGTCGTTTCGGCTGCTTGCGATGATTCGCTCGCGTGCCTATCGAATGTGCGTGACCGTGCCCTTGGTGATGGAGTACGCCGAGGTGCTGGCGCGGCCGGGCCTGGTGCCGGTGCCCACGACGGCGGTCGACGCGGTGCTCGACATGATTTGCCGGGAGTCGGTGCAGCAGCCGGTGCATTTTCTGTGGCGCCCGCAGCTCAGGGATCCGAAGGACGAACTGGTCCTGGAGGCGGCGGTCAATGCGAGTGCGGCGTATCTTGTTACGCACAACGTCCGCGATTTTTCGGCCGTCCGCTTTGCCGGGCTGGAGGTCGTTACCCCGGGCCGCCTTCTGGCCCTGCTCGAAGGAGATGTTCGATGAGCACGCTCAGCGTCCGCTTGCCGGAGTCGATCCACCGCAATGCACGCATCTATGCGGAGCGGGAGGGGACGTCCCTCAACCAGTTGGTGGCGACCGCCCTGGCAGAGAAGCTCGCGGCGCTGGCGGCCGAGGATTATCTCCAGGCCCGCGCAGGACGCGCCGATGACGCCGCCTTCGACGCCGCGCTGGCCGCCGTCCCCGATGTGCCTGCGGCGCCGGATGACGAGATGGGTGTGGGGGACAGAGGCGCATCTTGAGCGACAGAGGCGGCTCCTGAATTTGCTCGGTCGGGGCTGAGCGGCCCGATTCGCGCCTTGCGGCGCTCCTACATTGGCGCCGCGGCAGATCTCCGCGATGGTTCCCCTGTAGGAGCGGCGCGAGCCGCGAACCGGGCGGTCACGCCCGCGCCGCCGGTGATCGCGCGCGGCGCGGCTGTGTTCGCGCCTTGCGGCGCTCCTACATTGGCGCCGCGGCAGATCTCCGCGATGGTTCCCCTGTAGGAGCGGCGCAAGCCGCGAACAGGGCGGTGAAGCGTCGCTTGCGAGGACGAAAGCGCAGCGCTGGAATCGATGCTATATACAATGGATGTATAGCGCACCGCGCCGATTACGGAGGCTGACGATGACCATTGCGACCGGTTCGATTTTCGAGAACAACCGCACACAGGCCGTGCGCTTGCCGGCCGAGACGCGGTTTCCGCCGGAGGTGCGCAAGGTTTCGGTGCGGGTGCTCGGGGTGGAGCGGATTCTGGCGCCGGTGGACAGGACCTGGGACAGCTTCTTCGCCGCCGCAGAGGGCGTGTCCGAGGACTTCCTGCCCGAGCGCGCCAGCCAGCAACAGCGCGAGCGGGAGCCGTTCTGATGCTCAAGTACATGCTCGACACCAATATCGCGATCTACGTGATCAAGCGCCGCCCGCCGCAGATGCTCGGCGTGTTCAACGAGCATGCGGGACAGATGTGCATCAGCGCGGTGACCTTGGCGGAGCTGATCCACGGCGCGGAGAAGAGCGCGCGCAAGGCGCACAACCTGGCGCAGGTCGAGGATTTCGTGTCGCGCCTGGTGGTGCTGGACTACCCTCCCAAGGCGGCCGCGCATTACGGCGACATCCGCGCCGACCTGGAGCGCAAGGGGAGGCCGATCGGGGTGAACGACCTCCATATCGCGGGCCACGCGCGTAGCGAGGGCCTGGTCTTGGTGACGAACAACCTGCGCGAGTTCGAACGCGTCGAGGGCTTGCGGCTGGAGAATTGGGCGGATGGGGGCGGGGCTTGGTAGGTTGGTAGGCGCCAGTTCTCGAATTTGCTCGCGCCCTCACCGGCGACGGTCGCGTCCGGCGCCGCCGCATTCGCGCCTTGCGGCGCTCCTACATTGGCGCCGCAGCATCCCGCGCGATGGTCTTCCTGTAGGAGCGGCGTAAGCCGCGAACAGGGCGGTCGGGCATGTGCCGCCGTTGGTCGCGTGCGGCGCCGCTGCATTCGCGCCTTGCGGCGCTCCTACATTGGCTCTGCATCCCGCGCGACGGCTTTCCTGTAGGAGCGGCGCAAGCCGCGAACAGGGCGGTCGGGCATGTGCCGCCGCTGGTCGCGTGCGGCGCCGCTGCGTTCGCGCCTTGCGGCGCTCCTACATTGGCTCTGCATCCCGCGCGACGGCTTTCCTGTAGGAGCGGCGCAAGCCGCGAACAGGGCGGTCACGCATGTGCCGCCGTTGGTCGCGTGCGGCACGGCCGCATTCGCGCCTTGCGGCGCTCCTACATTGGCCGGACCGCCCACGCCATTTCCCGCGCCGGTTCCCATGCAGGAGCGGCGCAAGCCGCGAATAGGGCGGTCACGTACGTGCCGCCGCTGGTCGCGTGCGGCACGGCCGCATTCGCGCCTTGCGGCGCTCCTACATTGGCCGGACCGCCCACGCAATTCCCGGCGCCGGTTCCCATGCAGGGGCGGTGGGCTTACTCGGTGTCGATGAACATCTGGGTGCTGAAATCCGCGGTGGCGGGGCGGGTGAGGGTGGGGGTTTGGCGGGCGTATTGCAGGAAGGCGTCGGCGTAGGCGAGGAAGGTCTCTTCGCGACGATCGGCGCCGAGGGTGCCGAGGGTGGTGTAGCCGTCCTGGCCGGCGGCGATGAAGTCGTTGGTGATCATGCGGTAGGTTGCGGCCTCGTCGAGCGCGACCCACTGGCCCTGGGCGTTGCGGTGCTCGAGCGCGCCGATGCGCTGGCCGAGGGGCTGGCGCAGGTCGACCTGCCAGCGCAGCGCGCCGGCGTAGGGGTAGGAGCCGGTGTTGCCGGCGACCACGCTCTGCATGGCGTCCTCGAGCGTGGCGCGCAGCTCGGCGCCGGTGAGGCTGAGCGCGACGAGCGTGTTCTTGAACGGCAGCACGGTGTAGATGTGGCCGACGGTGACGGGGCCCGCGGCGAGATCGACGCGCACGCCGCCGCCGTTCTGCAGCGAAACATCCGCCCCGCCGAAGCGTTGGCCCTGGCGCAGGAAGGCCTCGGCGACGAGCTGCTGGACGTCGCCGCCATGCGCGATCACGTGCGCATCCTGGTTGCAGCCGTCGAGCTTCGAGCGCGAGGGGTCGCGCCGGGTGCCGGGGACGCGGCGCAGGCAGAGGTTCTGCTGCGCGACGGCGACCGGCTCGGCGCCGAAGGCCTTCACCTGGCTGGCGTAGTCGGCGAGCACCGCGCTGGCGGCCGCATCGGGTTCGGTGACGCGCAGCGCCGGCTGGCTGGCGAGATCGGCGCGGGCGGCGGCGAGGGCGTCGCCGGCGAGCGTGCCCAGCGTGCTGCCGATGAGGATGTGCGGCTGGCCGGCGCAGGACTTGACCTCACCCTGGCCGTCGAAGAGCACGTCGAGTTCGCCGACCACGGCGCTGTATTGCCAGGCCTGGACGACGCAGACCGCGTCGCCGTCCTTGTTGCGCGCGGCGGTGGGGTAGGCGCCGGCGGGCGAGAGGCCGAAGGTCTTCAGGCTGTCGTCGCCGAGCAGGCTGTGCGAGTCGCCGCCGACGATGACGTCGACGCCCGAGAGCTGCGCGGCGATCGCCTGGTCCTGGGCGTAGCCGAGGTGCGAGAGCAGGACGATCTTGTCGATTCCCTGGGCGCGCAGGTGGTCGATCTCGCGCTGGGCGGAGTCCGCCTCGTCGAGCAGCCGGGTGCCGGGGTCGGGGCGCGAGGCGTTCTGCGTCTTGGCGGCGGTGGTGAGGCCGACGATGCCGATGCGCTCGCCGCCGCGCTCGACCACCACCGAGGGGCGCACGCTGTCGCTGCCGAGCGGCGAGCCGGCGCGCGGGGCGAGGTTGGCCGAGAGCACCGGGGTGCGGCAGTCGGGGGCGGACCAGAGGTGGTCGATGAAGGTCTGGAGGCCGGCGTCGCCGGAGTCGAGCTCGTGGTTGCCGACGGCCATGGCGTCGAAGCAGACGCGGTTCATCAGCGCGGCGTCGGCTTCGCCTTCGCTGAGGGTGTAGTAGAGCGTGCCGGTGATGGCATCGCCGGCGTGCAGCTTGAGGACGTGCTCGTGGCGCGCGGCGAGTTCGGCGATCGCCGTGGCGACGCGCGGGAAGCCGCCGAGCTTGACGGTCACGCTCGTGCGCGTGTCGTCGCTGCCGGTGCGCAGGCGCAGACTGGCGTCGGATTCGTCGAGGTTGGAGTGGTGGTCGTTGATGTGGAGGATGGCCAGGCGGTAGTCGGGCCTGGGCGCATCGGGCTGCGCCGCTGCGGGCACCGGCTCGGCGTCGGCCTTGGCCTCGCCGGAGGAGGTGTCGGTGCAGCCGGCGAGCATGATCGCGCCGGTGAGCAGCAGCAGCTTGGGGATGCCGGGGTGACGCATGGCGGAGCCTCTTGTCCGTTTCGGGGATGGACGGAGGATCGCGAAAGGAGGTTAAGTGCTGATGAAAGCCGCCGGGTGGTTCGGGCAATCGCGACTTGTGTCGCTCCTACGAAAACCATCGCGCTGGTCGTGCGCCATCGCCAGATCGCCCACGGCATTTCCCGTAGGAGCGACGCAAGTCGCGATATCGACCATGCCGCCCTTGCCGCCGCGCATTGCCTGCGGAATCGCCCGGTCGCGACTCGCGTCGCTCCCATGAAAGCGGCGTTGCAATGCGGGTGGTGCGGGAAATCCTGTGATTCGGTAACGGCATCGATTGGGCAATCCGCTCCCGGCTTGACGGCAATCCGGATGCCGCGGTGTTCTGTTCGGCTCGAAAGAGAAAGCCCCGACCGGATGATTGACCTTGTGGTGTGTCGTCATCGGGGCGGGGCTTTTGACCGGGGAAATGACGCCCCGGCCGATGTGCGGAAACGGATTAAATCAGGAATTCATCCTTGTTGCGGCCGGCTTCGAGGTAGGCACGCATCCACTTGGGCGTGGCGCCGCGGCCGACCCAGGTTTCGCCGGTGGCGGGGTCGCGGTATTTGGCCTTGAGCGCGGTCTTGGCCTTTTGCGGGGCGGCGGTGGATTCGCGGCCCGCCTGCAGGCCGAGATCGGCGGCGCTGAGGCCATAGGCGGCGATCTTCTGCTTGACGTCGGCGATGATTTCGGCGAGTTCGCGCTTGCGCAGTTCTTCGGCCTGGGATTGGAGCTCGGCGATTTTTTGCTGCAGTTCGGCGTAGGTGGTCATGATCGTTATGTTTTGTGGTGATGAAAACGTGCCGATTGTACGCCGATGAAAAACGTTTTTGAAAGCCTTGGAGAAACTTTTTCGGATTAATGTGCCCGGCGTTAATTGGCAAGGTCTGCGAATGCCCTTGCCGAATGAAGCAATTAAGCGGCACGGATAGGGCATGCGGAGTGGTGCGATGGTTTTTGCAGGAGCGACGCAAGTCGCGATCAAGCATGCAGGAATGCCGCACCACGGTATCCATTCGACGTCGGGGGCATCCATTCCACCTAGAGAGATCGGATACGCCGGGGGCATCCATTCCGCCCAGCGCGATCGGATACGCCGCAATCGCGACTTGCGTCGCTCCTACGGGGGGCTTCGGAAGCGTGGGCGTTTCGTAGGAGCGACGCAAGTCGCGATCAGCGGCGCCCCGAATCCCCGCCGCGTCCTTTCTTTCGCCCGTGCGTGCGCGCCGATTCGCGCGCTCAAAGCTTGCCGATCCACTGCTCGGTGGTGTGCGCGATGATGTCGTAGGCGAGCTGGTGGTTTTCCTCGGCCAGCCGATAGGGGTCGGGCACCTCGGCCTTGTCCCAATGCCCGAGCAGGAAGATCTTGCCGCGCGCGCTGGGGTCGAGGCGGGTGGCGTATTCGAGGTGGTGCTTTTCCATCACCAGAATGAGGTCGGCCCAGCGCGTGATCTCGGGGGTGAGCTGGCGCGCGACGTGGGGCGAGAGGTCGATGCCGTGGCGCAGGGCGACACGCTGGGTGGTCTCGTCCGCGGGATGGCCGACGAGGGCGCCGATGCCGGCCGAGGCCACCGTGGCCGCGCGGCCGCGCGCGGCGAGGCGGTCGCGCAGCAGGAACTCGGCGAGCGGGCTGCGGCAGATGTTTCCGGTGCAGAGGGTGAGGATCTTGTCGAACATGGCGGTGTGCGAGGGCGTCGGGTGTGCGGCGGGCGCGGCGCGGTGGAGCGCGATCGCGGGCGACCGGCCTGGCCCGGGAGTGTAAACGCAAAAACCGGCACCCCCTCGCGAGGATGCCGGTTTGCGGGACTGCAGCAGCCGAGGATCAGGCCTGCTTGCGGCGACGCATCGCGCCCAGACCGGCCAGGCCGAGGCCCAGCAGGGCCAGCGAGGCGGGCTCGGGGACGGCGGTGACGGCGACGTTGCTGACGCGGAAGGTGCCGTCGGTGCGGTTGTAGGTCGGGCTCTGCGCATAGGCGAGCCTGTTGGCGGTCGTATCGGTAAGGCCGTTCGACTGCAGGAACACGCCATAGTCGGCCGAAGCGAGCAGCGCGCCGGCACCGGGCCAGTTGGTCGCCGTTTCGACGACGTCCATTATGAAGCTGTTGTTGGTGACGGTGCCGGTGATCGCCAGGGTGCCCGCGCCGGTGGGATCGACGAAGCTGGTGCCGAGCAGGCCGTTGAGCAGGCCGAGGACGCCGGAGGTGGTCGCGCCGTCGTACGAGCCGCCGAAGTTGAAGCCGACCGAGAACGCGGGGCCGGCGCCGAAGGCGAAGTTGTAGATGCCCGGGGTGAGGCCCGTCGGGGTGAGGTTGCCGGTGAAGATACCGACGTTCGAACTGATGCTGCGCGTGACGGTGCCGCCGGGGCCCGCGAAGAAGGTGGCGGTGGCGGTGCCGGTCGGGCCGGCGCTGCCGGGGCCGACGCCGACGGTGTAGGTGCCCGCCGGGCCGGCGGCCAGCGAAAGGGCGCCGCTGAGGTTGGTCAGGGCGATCTGGTAGGTGCCCGGGGTGCCGTCGGCAAAACCGGTGATGGCGAAGTCGCCGCCCAGGTTGGCAGTGCTGACATAAGCGGCCGAAGCACCGGTGGACACGGCTGCGAGCGACGCGGTCGCTGCGATGAGAGCAAGTTTTTTCATTGGCGCAATCCTTTAAAACTGGGACGTACCAACCCGGGGGCCGGCGTCTTCGTTGTTGAAAACAGGGCGATTGGTCACCGCTGGAACGTACAAAGCAATATCAGTGCCTGTTTTGCAAGTGCTTGATTTAAAGGGTTCTGTTGCTCTGGAGAGGACGTCGCGAGGGGGGCGGTGTAAAAAAATTCGACACTTCGGGGCAGGTGCTGCGCCGCCGCATCCACGGCGACGCGCAGCGACCGAGGCGCATCGCCTGCCGCGGCGCTGCAATCGCGACTTGCGTCGCTCCTACAGGAGATGCCGGGGTTGCGGTGCTTGCGGGCGTTCGGGGTGCGCTGTGGGAGCGACGCGAGTCGCGATCACGGCCGTCCCGCAGCCATCGAGGCGCATTGCCTGCCGCGGCGCTGGATCGCGACTTGCGTCGCTCCTACGTGAAACGCCGGGGTGGCGGTGCTTGCGGGCGTTCGGGGTGCGCTGTGGGAGCGACGCGAGTCGCGATCACGGCCGTCCCGCAGCCACCGAGGTGCATCGCCTGCCGCGGCGCTGGATCGCGACTTGCGTCGCTCCTACGTGAAACGCCGGGGTTGCGGTGCTTGCGGGCGTTCGGGGTGCGCTGTGGGAGCGACGCGAGTCGCGATCACGGCCGTCCCGCGGCCACCGAGGTGCATCGCCTGCCGCGGCGCTGCAATCGCGACTTGCGTCGCTCCTGCATGAAATGCCGGGGGCGATCAGCTGGCGATGCGGGCGAAGGCTTCGACGACCTCGGGCGGGGCCTGGACAAGTTCGACGAGCACGCCCTCGCCGCCGATGGGGAATTCGTCGTTGCCCTTGGGGTGCAGGAAGGTGATGTCATAGCCCGCCGCGCCGCGACGGATGCCGCCGGGCGCGAAACGCACGCCGTTGGCGCCGAGCCATTCGACCGCCTTGGGCAGGTCGTCCACCCACAGGCCGACGTGGTTGAGCGGGGTGGTGTGCACCGCGGGCTTCTTCTCGGGGTCGAGCGGCTGCATCAGGTCGACCTCGACCTTGAACGGCCCGGAACCCATCGCGCAGATGTCCTCGTCGACGTTCTCGCGCTCGGACACGAAGTTGCCGGTGACCTCCAGGCCGAGCATGTCGACCCACAGGGTCTTGAGCTTCTCCTTGCTCGGACCGCCGATGGCGATCTGCTGGATGCCGAGGATCTTGAACGGACGCTGGGACATGGTGCCTCCTGGGTGGGCGGTTGTGTCAAGAATTCATAATTATAGAGGAATCGAGCCGGCGCTGCGTCGGGAGGGCCAATGGCCGAGCGCCGGTTTCGTGGGAATCGCGACTTGCGTCGCTCCCACGTCCCACTCCGGGCGCCGGGCGCAAGGATGCGCGCGCCGGTTTTCGTAGGAGCGACGCAAGTCGCGATCGGGCGCGGCGGCTGCGAGGAGCGTTTCTAGGTCGACGCGGGTGGGAATCGCGACTTGCGTCGCTCCCACGTCCCACCTCGGGCGCCGGGCGCAAGGATGCGCGCGCCGGTTTCGTAGGAGCGACGCAAGTCGCGATCGGGCGACCTCCCACCCCGCGCGGCGGTGTCCGCCTTGTTTTGCCCGCGGCCGCCTTTGCCGCTAAGCTTGCGCCCTCTCTGCTTCGAGGTGCCCGCGCGTGCGCGGGAGAATCGGGAAGGCGGTGCAATTCCGCCGCGCGCCCAGCGCCGTGTAGGGGATTGTCCGGGCGAGGTTCGCCCAGCCACTGGTCCACGAGGACCGGGAAGGCGCCCGGACGAGATGATCCGCAGCCGGAAGACCGGCCTCGAAGTGCATCCCGCAGTCGCCTGGTCGGTGGCTGCCCACTGCTCGACGACAAGGGGAATACTTCATGAGCAGCCCGACGCAGGCGCAGTGCGCGCCGGCGAGCACCGACGCGTCCGCACCGATTCACGACCCGGCCGCCGCGCGCTTCCAGGCCAATCCGTTGTTCGACGCCGCCGAGCGCGCCGCCGTCTATCGCGCCATCCACACCCGGCGCGACGTGCGTGGCGAGTTCCTGCCCGACCCGATCCCTGACGAGGTGCTCGCGCGCGTGCTCACCGCCGCGCACCACGCGCCTTCCGTGGGCTTCATGCAGCCGTGGGATTTCGTCGTGGTGCGCTCGCGCGAGGTGCGCGCGAAGATCCACGCCGACTTTCTCGCCGCGCACGCCGAGGCCGAGCAGATGTTCGACGAGGGCAAGCGCGAGACCTATCGCAATCTGAAGCTCGAGGGCATCCTCGAGTCGCCGGTCAATATCTGCATCACCTGCGACCGCAGCCGCCACGGCCCGGTGGTGATCGGGCGCACGCACATCGGCGCGATGGACGTGTACAGCGCGGTGTGTGCGGTGCAGAACCTGTGGCTGGCGGCGCGCGCCGAGAACCTGGGCGTGGGCTGGGTGAGCATCCTGCACCAGCAGGCGCTGCGCGAGGCGCTCGGCATCCCGCGCGAGATCGTGCCGATCGCCTATCTGTGCGTCGGCTATGTGCGCGACTTCCACGCGCAGCCGGAGCTCGAGGCCGCAGGCTGGTTGAAGCGCGTCCCGTTGCCCGAGTTGCTGCATTTCGACGGCTGGCAGCGCGGGCCCGATGCGGTGGGCGAGGGCTTGATCGAGGCCATCGGCCAGCTCCGCCCGAGCCCTCGAAGCGCCGCGTAGCCCCTTGTGGGCGCGACGCGAGTCGCGATCGCACGATTCCGCCTGCGGCAGCGGGTGGCGGGGCGGCGGCAGGGCCGTGATCGCGACTTGCGTCGCTCCTACGGCAGAGCCAGGCGGCGGCGCTGGAAGGGAGCGCTGGTTCTGGTGGGAGCGACGCGAGTCGCGATCGCACGATTCCGCCTGCGGCAGCGGGTGGCGGGGGCGGCAGGGCCGTGATCGCGACTTGCGTCGCTCCTACGGCAGCGCCCAGGCGGCGGCGCTGGAAGGGAGCGGTGGTTCTGGTAGGAGCGACGCGAGTCGCGATCGCGCGATTCCGTCTGCGACAGCGGGTGGCGGGCGGCAGGGCCGTGATCGCGACTTGCGTCGCTCCTACGGCAGCGCCAGGCGTCGGCGCTGGAAGGGCGCGCTGGTTTTGGTGGGAGCGACGCAAGTCGCGATCGCACGATTCCGCGTGCGGCAGCGGGCGGCGGGCGGCAGGGCCGTGATCGCGACTTGCGTCGCTCCTACGGCAGAGCCCAGGCGTCGGGCTTGCACGGGTCTTGCTTGGGGGGATGTGCGGCCGCCGGTCGCAGACCCCCTTCTTGCCGGAGCCCTGCATGGAATCGATCCTCGCTTTTTTGGTCGCTGCGCGTCGTTGTGAGCTGCGCGAGCTCGAGCAACTGGCGCGCAGCTGCGAGCTGGTGCGGGCGGTGAGCGAGCTGGTGCATCGCCTGCAGGCCGAGCGCGGGTGCTCGAATCTTCACCTCGCCGCGGGTGGCAGGCACTTCGATGGCGATCGCGCGGCGTGCGTGGCGGCCAGCATCGAGGCCGATGCCGCGCTGCGGACCTGGCTGGAGCAGGCCGACGTCCTCGACGCGAGGGGCGGGGCGGCGCCGACGGGCGGCTCCCGCCTGCTCACCCGGATCGCGCTCGCGCTGCACGCCCTCGACGGGCTGCCCGCGCTGCGCGAGACGATCGCCGCCGGCCGCTGCACGCCGCACGAGGCCACGCAGCGATTCACGCAGGCGATCGCCGCGCTGCTGGCGCTGGTCTTCGAGGCGGCCGACATCGCGACCGATCCAGCCATCTCGCGCCTGCTGGTGGCGCTGTTCAACCTGATGCAGGGCAAGGAGTTCGCCGGCCAGGAGCGTGCGGCCGGTGCGGCCGCCTTCGCCGCTGGGAGGGCGAACGCTGCGGCCAACGCGCGCCATCCCGCCGAGCCCGACCTGCTGCATCTGATCGAGACGCAGGAGGCGTGCTTCGCGCGCTTCGCGGCCTTCTGCCCGCCCGAGGTGCGCAGCGCCTGGGATGCGGCGTGCCAGGCGATGCCGCTCGCCGAATTTGAACGCCTGCGCCGCAAGTTGCTCGCCGCGGGGAAGGGCGGGGTGCTGCCGTCGGCGCTCGCGGAGCCCTGGTTCGCATGCTGTTCGGCCCGGCTCGACCACCTGCGCGTGATCGAGGACCTGCTTGCCGGGGGATTGCGTGCGGCCTGTGCGGCGCGGATCGCCGCGCTGCAGCGCGATCCCGACGATCCCGAGGTGCTGATGTGCGCGCTGGCAGGGGGGGCGGACGCCGCCCCGGTGTTTCTCGCCGGCGGGGCGGACGAGCTGGCCGGAGTGCCTGGCGAGGGGGACGAGCCTGGGACGGGGCAGACGGCGATCGCCGAACTCGCGCGCGCCACGAGCACGTCCTCAAGCTGCACGCCGGCGATGCCATCACCGGCACGCTCTACTACACCCTCAGCGAAGGCGAAGCCGACGCCGCGCTGATGAACCGCGTCTGCTTCGACGCCATGGCCGTCGGCAACACGAGCTCGACTCCGGCGACGCCGGCCTCCAGACCTTCATCGACCACCTCTGGTCCGCCCCCGACTGCCGCACCCCGGTGCTCTCGGCCAACCTCGCCCGCGCGCCGGCTCGCCGCTCGGCAGCGACAGCGTGCGCCCCTCGGTGGTGGTCGAGCGCGGCGGCGAGCGCATCGGCATCGTCGGCCT
Organism: Thauera sp. SWB20; assembly: GCF_000831325.1. NCBI lineage: Bacteria > Pseudomonadati > Pseudomonadota > Betaproteobacteria > Rhodocyclales > Zoogloeaceae > Thauera > Thauera sp. SWB20. The sequence goes on from NZ_JTDM01000019.1 coordinate 457,860, forward strand.
CACCACCGCCGCCAAGACGCAGAACGCCTCGCGCCCCGACCCCGGCACCCGGCTGCTCGACGAGGCGGACTCCGCCCAGCGCGAGATCGACCACCTGCGCGCCCAGGGAATCGACAAGATCGTCCTGCTCTCGCACCTCGGCTACGCCCAGGACCAGGCGATCGCCGCGCAGCTCTCGGGCGTCGACGTCATCGTCGGCGGCGACTCGCACAGCCTGCTCGGCGACGACAGCCTGAAGACCTTCGGCCTCTCGCCCGCCGGCGCCTACCCCACCGCCGCGCGCAACAAGGACGGCGACGCGGTCTGCGTCGTCCAGGCCTGGCAATACAGCGCCGTGGTCGGCGAACTCGACGTGCTCTTCGACGGCCAGGGTGAGGTCAAGTCCTGCGCCGGCCAGCCGCACATCCTCATCGGCAGCACGCTGGGCACGCTCGCCGGCGACGCCCTCGCCGCCGCCCGCGCCGATCTCGCCAGCCAGCCGGCGCTGCGCGTCACCGAACCCGATGCGGCCGCCAGCGCGGTGCTCGCCGACTACGCCAGCCAGGTGAAGGCCTTCGGCGCCGAGCCGGTCGCCGTCGCGCAGCAGAACCTCTGCCTGCGCCGCGTCCCCGGCACCCGGCGCGACCCCTCGCGCTCGAAGCTCGACGGCTGCAACCAGGATGCGCACGTGATCGCGCATGGCGGCGACGTCCAGCAGCTCGTCGCCGAGGCCTTCCTGCGCCAGGGCCAACGCTTCGGCGGGGCGGATGTTTCGCTGCAGAACGGCGGCGGCGTGCGCGTCGATCTCGCCGCGGGCCCCGTCACCGTCGGCCACATCTACACCGTGCTGCCGTTCAAGAACACGCTCGTCGCGCTCAGCCTCACCGGCGCCGAGCTGCGCGCCACGCTCGAGGACGCCATGCAGAGCGTGGTCGCCGGCAACACCGGCTCCTACCCCTACGCCGGCGCGCTGCGCTGGCAGGTCGACCTGCGCCAGCCCCTCGGCCAGCGCATCGGCGCGCTCGAGCACCGCAACGCCCAGGGCCAGTGGGTCGCGCTCGACGAGGCCGCAACCTACCGCATGATCACCAACGACTTCATCGCCGCCGGCCAGGACGGCTACACCACCCTCGGCACCCTCGGCGCCGATCGTCGCGAAGAGACCTTCCTCGCCTACGCCGACGCCTTCCTGCAATACGCCCGCCAAACCCCCACCCTCACCCGCCCCGCCACCGCGGATTTCAGCACCCAGATGTTCATCGACACCGAGTAAGCCCACCGCCCCTGCATGGGAACCGGCGCCGGGAATTGCGTGGGCGGTCCGGCCAATGTAGGAGCGCCGCAAGGCGCGAATGCGGCCGTGCCGCACGCGACCAGCGGCGGCACGTACGTGACCGCCCTATTCGCGGCTTGCGCCGCTCCTGCATGGGAACCGGCGCGGGAAATGGCGTGGGCGGTCCGGCCAATGTAGGAGCGCCGCAAGGCGCGAATGCGGCCGTGCCGCACGCGACCAACGGCGGCACATGCGTGACCGCCCTGTTCGCGCTTGCGCCGCTCCTACAGGAAAGCCGTCGCGCGGGATGCAGAGCCAATGTAGGAGCGCCGCAAGGCGCGAACGCAGCGGCGCCGCACGCGACCAGCGGCGGCACATGCCCGACCGCCCTGTTCGCGGCTTGCGCCGCTCCTACAGGAAAGCCGTCGCGCGGGATGCAGAGCCAATGTAGGAGCGCCGCAAGGCGCGAATGCAGCGGCGCCGCACGCGACCAACGGCGGCACATGCCCGACCGCCCTGTTCGCGGCTTACGCCGCTCCTACAGGAAGACCATCGCGCGGGATGCTGCGGCGCCAATGTAGGAGCGCCGCAAGGCGCGAATGCGGCGGCGCCGGACGCGACCGTCGCCGGTGAGGGCGCGAGCAAATTCGAGAACTGGCGCCTACCAACCTACCAAGCCCCGCCCCCATCCGCCCAATTCTCCAGCCGCAAGCCCTCGACGCGTTCGAACTCGCGCAGGTTGTTCGTCACCAAGACCAGGCCCTCGCTACGCGCGTGGCCCGCGATATGGAGGTCGTTCACCCCGATCGGCCTCCCCTTGCGCTCCAGGTCGGCGCGGATGTCGCCGTAATGCGCGGCCGCCTTGGGAGGGTAGTCCAGCACCACCAGGCGCGACACGAAATCCTCGACCTGCGCCAGGTTGTGCGCCTTGCGCGCGCTCTTCTCCGCGCCGTGGATCAGCTCCGCCAAGGTCACCGCGCTGATGCACATCTGTCCCGCATGCTCGTTGAACACGCCGAGCATCTGCGGCGGGCGGCGCTTGATCACGTAGATCGCGATATTGGTGTCGAGCATGTACTTGAGCATCAGAACGGCTCCCGCTCGCGCTGTTGCTGGCTGGCGCGCTCGGGCAGGAAGTCCTCGGACACGCCCTCTGCGGCGGCGAAGAAGCTGTCCCAGGTCCTGTCCACCGGCGCCAGAATCCGCTCCACCCCGAGCACCCGCACCGAAACCTTGCGCACCTCCGGCGGAAACCGCGTCTCGGCCGGCAAGCGCACGGCCTGTGTGCGGTTGTTCTCGAAAATCGAACCGGTCGCAATGGTCATCGTCAGCCTCCGTAATCGGCGCGGTGCGCTATACATCCATTGTATATAGCATCGATTCCAGCGCTGCGCTTTCGTCCTCGCAAGCGACGCTTCACCGCCCTGTTCGCGGCTTGCGCCGCTCCTACAGGGGAACCATCGCGGAGATCTGCCGCGGCGCCAATGTAGGAGCGCCGCAAGGCGCGAACACAGCCGCGCCGCGCGCGATCACCGGCGGCGCGGGCGTGACCGCCCGGTTCGCGGCTCGCGCCGCTCCTACAGGGGAACCATCGCGGAGATCTGCCGCGGCGCCAATGTAGGAGCGCCGCAAGGCGCGAATCGGGCCGCTCAGCCCCGACCGAGCAAATTCAGGAGCCGCCTCTGTCGCTCAAGATGCGCCTCTGTCCCCCACACCCATCTCGTCATCCGGCGCCGCAGGCACATCGGGGACGGCGGCCAGCGCGGCGTCGAAGGCGGCGTCATCGGCGCGTCCTGCGCGGGCCTGGAGATAATCCTCGGCCGCCAGCGCCGCGAGCTTCTCTGCCAGGGCGGTCGCCACCAACTGGTTGAGGGACGTCCCCTCCCGCTCCGCATAGATGCGTGCATTGCGGTGGATCGACTCCGGCAAGCGGACGCTGAGCGTGCTCATCGAACATCTCCTTCGAGCAGGGCCAGAAGGCGGCCGGGGTAACGACCTCCAGCCCGGCAAAGCGGACGGCCGAAAAATCGCGGACGTTGTGCGTAACAAGATACGCCGCACTCGCATTGACCGCCGCCTCCAGGACCAGTTCGTCCTTCGGATCCCTGAGCTGCGGGCGCCACAGAAAATGCACCGGCTGCTGCACCGACTCCCGGCAAATCATGTCGAGCACCGCGTCGACCGCCGTCGTGGGCACCGGCACCAGGCCCGCCGCGCCAGCACCTCGGCGTACTCCATCACCAAGGGCACGGTCACGCACATTCGATAGGCACGCGAGCGAATCATCGCAAGCAGCCGAAACGACGCCCCCCGCCTCGAGCGACGAGGCGGCTCCTGAATTTGCTCGGTCGGGGCTGAGCGGCCCGATTCGCGCCTTGCGGCGCTCCTACATTGGCGCCGCGGCAGATCTCCGCGATGGTTCCCCTGTAGGAGCGGCGCGAGCCGCGAACCGGGCGGTCACGCCCGCGCCGCCGGTGATCGCGCGCGGCGCGGCTGTGTTCGCGCCTTGCGGCGCTCCTACATTGGCGCCGCGGCAGATCTCCGCGATGGTTCCCCTGTAGGAGCGGCGCAAGCCGCGAACAGGGCGGTGAAGCGTCGCTTGCGAGGACGAAAGCGCAGCGCTGGAATCGATGCTATATACAATGGATGTATAGCGCACCGCGCCGATTACGGAGGCTGACGATGACCATTGCGACCGGTTCGATTTTCGAGAACAACCGCACACAGGCCGTGCGCTTGCCGGCCGAGACGCGGTTTCCGCCGGAGGTGCGCAAGGTTTCGGTGCGGGTGCTCGGGGTGGAGCGGATTCTGGCGCCGGTGGACAGGACCTGGGACAGCTTCTTCGCCGCCGCAGAGGGCGTGTCCGAGGACTTCCTGCCCGAGCGCGCCAGCCAGCAACAGCGCGAGCGGGAGCCGTTCTGATGCTCAAGTACATGCTCGACACCAATATCGCGATCTACGTGATCAAGCGCCGCCCGCCGCAGATGCTCGGCGTGTTCAACGAGCATGCGGGACAGATGTGCATCAGCGCGGTGACCTTGGCGGAGCTGATCCACGGCGCGGAGAAGAGCGCGCGCAAGGCGCACAACCTGGCGCAGGTCGAGGATTTCGTGTCGCGCCTGGTGGTGCTGGACTACCCTCCCAAGGCGGCCGCGCATTACGGCGACATCCGCGCCGACCTGGAGCGCAAGGGGAGGCCGATCGGGGTGAACGACCTCCATATCGCGGGCCACGCGCGTAGCGAGGGCCTGGTCTTGGTGACGAACAACCTGCGCGAGTTCGAACGCGTCGAGGGCTTGCGGCTGGAGAATTGGGCGGATGGGGGCGGGGCTTGGTAGGTTGGTAGGCGCCAGTTCTCGAATTTGCTCGCGCCCTCACCGGCGACGGTCGCGTCCGGCGCCGCCGCATTCGCGCCTTGCGGCGCTCCTACATTGGCGCCGCAGCATCCCGCGCGATGGTCTTCCTGTAGGAGCGGCGTAAGCCGCGAACAGGGCGGTCGGGCATGTGCCGCCGTTGGTCGCGTGCGGCGCCGCTGCATTCGCGCCTTGCGGCGCTCCTACATTGGCTCTGCATCCCGCGCGACGGCTTTCCTGTAGGAGCGGCGCAAGCCGCGAACAGGGCGGTCGGGCATGTGCCGCCGCTGGTCGCGTGCGGCGCCGCTGCGTTCGCGCCTTGCGGCGCTCCTACATTGGCTCTGCATCCCGCGCGACGGCTTTCCTGTAGGAGCGGCGCAAGCCGCGAACAGGGCGGTCACGCATGTGCCGCCGTTGGTCGCGTGCGGCACGGCCGCATTCGCGCCTTGCGGCGCTCCTACATTGGCCGGACCGCCCACGCCATTTCCCGCGCCGGTTCCCATGCAGGAGCGGCGCAAGCCGCGAATAGGGCGGTCACGTACGTGCCGCCGCTGGTCGCGTGCGGCACGGCCGCATTCGCGCCTTGCGGCGCTCCTACATTGGCCGGACCGCCCACGCAATTCCCGGCGCCGGTTCCCATGCAGGGGCGGTGGGCTTACTCGGTGTCGATGAACATCTGGGTGCTGAAATCCGCGGTGGCGGGGCGGGTGAGGGTGGGGGTTTGGCGGGCGTATTGCAGGAAGGCGTCGGCGTAGGCGAGGAAGGTCTCTTCGCGACGATCGGCGCCGAGGGTGCCGAGGGTGGTGTAGCCGTCCTGGCCGGCGGCGATGAAGTCGTTGGTGATCATGCGGTAGGTTGCGGCCTCGTCGAGCGCGACCCACTGGCCCTGGGCGTTGCGGTGCTCGAGCGCGCCGATGCGCTGGCCGAGGGGCTGGCGCAGGTCGACCTGCCAGCGCAGCGCGCCGGCGTAGGGGTAGGAGCCGGTGTTGCCGGCGACCACGCTCTGCATGGCGTCCTCGAGCGTGGCGCGCAGCTCGGCGCCGGTGAGGCTGAGCGCGACGAGCGTGTTCTTGAACGGCAGCACGGTGTAGATGTGGCCGACGGTGACGGGGCCCGCGGCGAGATCGACGCGCACGCCGCCGCCGTTCTGCAGCGAAACATCCGCCCCGCCGAAGCGTTGGCCCTGGCGCAGGAAGGCCTCGGCGACGAGCTGCTGGACGTCGCCGCCATGCGCGATCACGTGCGCATCCTGGTTGCAGCCGTCGAGCTTCGAGCGCGAGGGGTCGCGCCGGGTGCCGGGGACGCGGCGCAGGCAGAGGTTCTGCTGCGCGACGGCGACCGGCTCGGCGCCGAAGGCCTTCACCTGGCTGGCGTAGTCGGCGAGCACCGCGCTGGCGGCCGCATCGGGTTCGGTGACGCGCAGCGCCGGCTGGCTGGCGAGATCGGCGCGGGCGGCGGCGAGGGCGTCGCCGGCGAGCGTGCCCAGCGTGCTGCCGATGAGGATGTGCGGCTGGCCGGCGCAGGACTTGACCTCACCCTGGCCGTCGAAGAGCACGTCGAGTTCGCCGACCACGGCGCTGTATTGCCAGGCCTGGACGACGCAGACCGCGTCGCCGTCCTTGTTGCGCGCGGCGGTGGGGTAGGCGCCGGCGGGCGAGAGGCCGAAGGTCTTCAGGCTGTCGTCGCCGAGCAGGCTGTGCGAGTCGCCGCCGACGATGACGTCGACGCCCGAGAGCTGCGCGGCGATCGCCTGGTCCTGGGCGTAGCCGAGGTGCGAGAGCAGGACGATCTTGTCGATTCCCTGGGCGCGCAGGTGGTCGATCTCGCGCTGGGCGGAGTCCGCCTCGTCGAGCAGCCGGGTGCCGGGGTCGGGGCGCGAGGCGTTCTGCGTCTTGGCGGCGGTGGTGAGGCCGACGATGCCGATGCGCTCGCCGCCGCGCTCGACCACCACCGAGGGGCGCACGCTGTCGCTGCCGAGCGGCGAGCCGGCGCGCGGGGCGAGGTTGGCCGAGAGCACCGGGGTGCGGCAGTCGGGGGCGGACCAGAGGTGGTCGATGAAGGTCTGGAGGCCGGCGTCGCCGGAGTCGAGCTCGTGGTTGCCGACGGCCATGGCGTCGAAGCAGACGCGGTTCATCAGCGCGGCGTCGGCTTCGCCTTCGCTGAGGGTGTAGTAGAGCGTGCCGGTGATGGCATCGCCGGCGTGCAGCTTGAGGACGTGCTCGTGGCGCGCGGCGAGTTCGGCGATCGCCGTGGCGACGCGCGGGAAGCCGCCGAGCTTGACGGTCACGCTCGTGCGCGTGTCGTCGCTGCCGGTGCGCAGGCGCAGACTGGCGTCGGATTCGTCGAGGTTGGAGTGGTGGTCGTTGATGTGGAGGATGGCCAGGCGGTAGTCGGGCCTGGGCGCATCGGGCTGCGCCGCTGCGGGCACCGGCTCGGCGTCGGCCTTGGCCTCGCCGGAGGAGGTGTCGGTGCAGCCGGCGAGCATGATCGCGCCGGTGAGCAGCAGCAGCTTGGGGATGCCGGGGTGACGCATGGCGGAGCCTCTTGTCCGTTTCGGGGATGGACGGAGGATCGCGAAAGGAGGTTAAGTGCTGATGAAAGCCGCCGGGTGGTTCGGGCAATCGCGACTTGTGTCGCTCCTACGAAAACCATCGCGCTGGTCGTGCGCCATCGCCAGATCGCCCACGGCATTTCCCGTAGGAGCGACGCAAGTCGCGATATCGACCATGCCGCCCTTGCCGCCGCGCATTGCCTGCGGAATCGCCCGGTCGCGACTCGCGTCGCTCCCATGAAAGCGGCGTTGCAATGCGGGTGGTGCGGGAAATCCTGTGATTCGGTAACGGCATCGATTGGGCAATCCGCTCCCGGCTTGACGGCAATCCGGATGCCGCGGTGTTCTGTTCGGCTCGAAAGAGAAAGCCCCGACCGGATGATTGACCTTGTGGTGTGTCGTCATCGGGGCGGGGCTTTTGACCGGGGAAATGACGCCCCGGCCGATGTGCGGAAACGGATTAAATCAGGAATTCATCCTTGTTGCGGCCGGCTTCGAGGTAGGCACGCATCCACTTGGGCGTGGCGCCGCGGCCGACCCAGGTTTCGCCGGTGGCGTTGGCCACCTCGCTGGTGGTGAAGAACCAGTTGGTAATGGCGTCCGTCACCATGCGGTTGATCTCTTCGGGCATGGTCCAGTCGCCCGAGCGGATGCCCGCCTCCACATGCGCCACCGGCACATGCAGCTTTTGTGCGGCAATTGCGCAGGCCATGGTCGAGGTCACGTCGCCCACCACCAAGCACAGGTCGCTCGGCGAATCGAGCAGCAGGCGCTCGTAGCGGCTCATGATCGCCCCGGTCTGCTCGGCCTGCGTGCCCGAACCCACCTCCAGATTCACGTCCGGCTCGGGAATACCGAGTTGGCGGAAGAACTCCCCCGACATTCGCGGATCGTAATGCTGGCCGGTGTGGATCAGCCGATAACGCAGCGGCCCTCCCGCAGCCTTGCGCGCCTCGAAGGCGCGAATGATCGGGGCGATTTTCATGAAGTTGGGGCGAGCGCCCGCGATGATATCTACCTGCATAGACGTGGCCCTCTACAGCGCATTGTGTCAACTCCCATTCCCGAAAGAAAAATCAACGCACAATCTGTTTAGCTGGCACGCCAACCACCGTTGCACCTTCTGGTACATCCTTAACTACCACAGCATTAGCCCCCACTACTGAGTTACGCCCCACCCGCACTGGCCCCAAAACTCTCGCACCAGCGCCAATGTAGGCGCCGTCCTCAATTATCGGCACTTCGTATTTCCGAGATCGCCCGCCTATCGTCACTTGTTGGGCAACAACGACATTATCACCAATTTTGGCCCTAGCATGGATAACCACTCCCAACCCACCATAGCCCAATTTCACACCTTTCCCAAGCACGGCAGTCGCGGGGAGTACGCAGTGGAAGATCAAATACGATAGGGCATACATCACCTTCGGGACCAGCGGGATATTTTTTAGATAGCAGTACCTTCCAATTCGGTAAAAAAAAATTGCACTCACTTCCTAACTCCTCGAACCTCAGACATCCATTCAATCCATGCTTTCTTGTGCCATACATCCGCGTCAAAAAATTGATAACCTTCACGAGCCCCCATGCTTAGCTTCGCCCATAAGTTCTCGTCAAACAAAACTCGCCTAAGAGCATTAACTAAAGCCAATGTATCCCCAACCGGAACCAACAAACCCGATTCTCCATCCACAACAATTTCTGGAATGGCTCGCCAGCTATTTGCGACTACAGGGGTTCCTTGAGAAAACGCTTCCAAAACAACCCCTGGATATCCTTCACCCTCATAGACCGTTGGCAAAACGAGCGCCGTATACTTACCTAAAAGCTCAGGAACATGATCTGACGGCACCACTCCGCCATATCTCACACCCGGCTGGCTATTTAGATAATCGGGAGTATATCCATCATCCAGAGGCCCAAAAAAATCCACCTTTAACCAATCCTGCCCACCAACCTTTACAGCTTCCAAAATCGCCTCAACACCCTTATCTCGCGATATCCGGCCAACGAAAACAAATGCGCCATTTCGCCCCCCCTCTGTTTTCGCCCTATCCTCAGAAAAATAATTAACATCCCTGCAGTTGGGCAGCCAATGAATATTAGATACAGGGAAATTTTCCTGAAAATATCTCATCAGATGCCGAGTTTCGAGCAAAATCAAATCCGCTCGAAATAAAGCCGAAAAAGCAAACCGACCGATCAAGCCCGCGCGGTCAAAAAAAAGATCTAATGCTCCTCCAAATACTCGAACAACAAGTCGTTTTCCAGACATCCGAGTCAAGAGATAAAGCACTGCACCGCTAAAAACCGCCCTTCTGGCTGAAGCATGTAGGACAACAACATCCACACCCCAAAGTGCACGGAAATCAAATACCACTGCGTCAGCATCTTTGTGCAACGTGCTATAAAAGCACCGGCCACCTTGTCATTAGTATCAACAACTTCGAATTTCTCGCAAACACCGCCAAACCTTCGAACAAAATCTTCAAACAAAACCGTCGTACCACCCAAAGGCGGCGGAAGCGGCCCCAAGACAAGTATTCTCACCCCCGCCCCCCATTCCCAAAATACAAAGCCTCATACTGCGCCGCGCAGATATCTATCGAAAACCTCTGATCAAACACAGCACGAGCCACCCTTCCCTTTCTCCGTTACGCTGAAAAATTGCCTCTATGAGACACCGCTTGAAATCATCGTCACTTTGAGCTTCGAAAAGCCAACCGCTGCACTCATCTATCGCATCAGGAATTCCGCCGACAGCAGAACAAACACAACGCTTTCCGATTGACATGGCTTCAAGAAGAGCCAGAGGCAGCCCCTCATAGCGACTACATAGAACAAAGACATCAGCCGCATCTAGAATACTACCGACATCGCTCCGCGCCCCAAGAAAACGCACGCGACGTCGAACATCCTCAGACAAGCCTTCTACAAACTGATTCATCTTCGCAAGATACGGTGCCCCAGAAACAGGGTCGTCACCAACAAAAAGGCAAAAAACTCTTGGATCCTCCTCAGCAATTTCCGAGAAAACTCTCAAGAGTCGCAACTGATCCTTCACTTCGTTTAGACGACCAACATGAGCCAAGACCGCCGCATCCGAGGGTATATCCAGGAGGCACCTATAGTCGAAAGACGAGGGCGAGTCTATCTCCAGCTTTTCCACTCCGTTCACCACTATAGGAGCCTTCAAACCGTAAGCCCGGCAGATAGACTCGCGCACCACTTCTGAGATAGCAACGGGCACCCAGCCTAACGCAAACAGTATACGTTGAAAAAAGCGCACCTTCGCTGAGCACTCCTTTTCAGCGAGACTGTGAATAGTATGAAATTTCTTATATGACCTAAAGGTTAGAAGGCTTGCGTAAGACAGAGCCCGCAAATGCGTATGTACGACATCCGGTTTCCACTGACGAGCTAAACGCTCCAATCGAAAGGGCAGCTTAAGATCTACCCCGGCCCCACTCTGCTTATCCAGTGAAAAAACTCGAATCCCACGTTTTGAAGTCTTGCGGTTAAAAGCCCGTCCGCTGCGGGCTTAGTAACTGAAACCAATGCCACCTCGTGACCACGCCGTGCAAGGGCGTCAGCCAACTGAAAAGCAAAAACCTCTCCACCACCATTATATAAACTAGGAGAAACCTGCAGTATCCGCATTTACTAGATCGCTTCTGTGAACGTATCCGAGAACAACACACGCGGCAGCCAGCCAAAAAAAATCACCCAACCGCCCATTAAAAAAAGTAGGGTATGAAACACCGTTTAACAAAAAGACGAGCGACAGTACGCCAAACTCAGCCCCTCCTTGTCTCTTAATTGGAAAAACTTACTAGCTAACCGCAGCACGATATATAGATAAATCAACGCACCAAATAGGCCGAGCGCCGCCACCCACGCCAACTGGAGGTTGTCCGTGGGCGGCATTAGATAACCAGGCACACCCACAAGAGCCGCAGTGGTTTCTGGAGAAAAAGATCAATCATCATTGACCCAATACGGAAGCGTGTAGTCGCTAGACCAGGATCGCCTCCAGAACCTAGGCCAAGAGCGGATATCAACCGTCCTGTTTGCGCTCTGGCAGCACCCTTCGAAGAGAAAAAAAACCCCCGCCAGGACAAATAGCAAGAAGCCGGCATACACGATAAATGAAAAACCTTTTGAAACCACCATCCAAGCCATCCCTGCAATCAGGAGAGCAAGCATGGCGCCGCGAGAACCGGAAAAAATTAAACACAATACAGCCAACCAAGCAGTGGCACTAGCGCTACCAGACGCCATGAGAAACGCAGATAATTTATCAAGAAGAGAATATAAATAGCACAAAAAGTGCCAAAGACATTGGGCTGCCCATCAAAAGTGCCGTAAGCACGCCCATACATCAAGACCACATCAAAATTTGAGCCACGAGAGTAGTAATTAGCTGAAAAATCCACTACCGACGGAACACCTAAACCTGCCCTAAACCCACCATCAAAGGAAATGCACCAATAACCAAGAAACAAACCACCAAGTCACGATATGCCTTATCAAACGCCTCTAAGAAATATAACCTGGTTATCAAAACACCCAATACAATCACAAACGCGGGCCGCATTACTCCGTATAAACGTGCCAACTCTATTGCCGGCTCTAGCTGCGAGAATCTACAACTATTCTGAAAGCTACCGCCACAATCGCAACCGCCACAACAGCCGCGTATAAATACCCAACAAAGAAGCCCCGACGAAAGCAGTCGCGCAGTGCCTTTCCAAAAAATCTAGGCCCAACAAAAGCAAAACCAGCCAGCGCTATGAAAACTAAAAAACTGATCAGCGGTAAACCCTCGCATCCCGGGCATACCAGAAAGCCTGAGCGGGGGCGACAGCAGCAGAGCCCCAACATAAACAAATAGTATTAGTCTAGCCGCGACCACGCTATTCATTTTCTGCGAACAAAACGCTGACATCGGAGGAAATTTGCTGAACTATCTTCGGAACTACCGTCTGAATACTCTTTTGAATTCCTTATGCAGCCCTAGAACCTCGTTACATCGATCCCGAATGTCCCCGCTCTTGACTGCTTTGATATCCACAACATAATCTGCCAACCGAGCTGTTCCATGATCCCAGTAGCCTTTGGGCCATGATAAGAAATTGCAACAACAGGCGTACCTGCACTCAACGCCAAAATAACAGGAGTGGAATCGGGTTCCTACAAGTACGTGAGCTTTCCCATAGACTACCTTTAGCTGCCCAGGCGACAAATCTTGATCAATTACTACAGGCTCAAGCCCCTTCTGGCGCAACCGCTCATTGAGCAAGCGATTGACAACCCGATCATCCTCATGTGCCGTTGGTCCAATTACCTGTGCAACGAGGACAATCTCATACCTTTGTCCGAAAAAGAAAACATGCTTGCTCAATAGCACTAAAGGTAGTTTCGTATTGCGTTTCCTTATTAGCTTCGCCATAAGGGAAGTCCCACTGCCGGCATGTCACTGCCACAAATTGAGCGGGCAGATCTAAATCGACCGACAGGGGCTC